>CACYUZ010000014.1:0-68472 GCA_902777645.1 uncultured Prevotellaceae bacterium
CGTCTCGTAGCTCACGGCCTCGGCGCTCTCGCGCGCCATGCCCACGATGCCCTCGTAGAACGTGCCGTTGTCTATCACCGTCAGGTCAACCTGGGCGCCGAGGCCCACACCGTCGTCCACATTCTTCCGGAGCTGGAGGCCGCTGTCCATATAGCCGGCAGGAACCAGCTCGCCCGTCTCCTCATCCTGAACCATCGCCCATTCCGTCACGGTGACAACACTGCCGCTCTCCAGCTCATTGCCCTCAGCGTCGAGAAGTGTGAAGGTGGATGCCGACTGGGGAGCCTCGTTCACAAACTTGATCGTCACCACGGGGCCGTCCTCTACCTTCTCATAGCGGAAAGGCGGGAAGATGCCCGTACGCTCATACACGTTGAACTGGACCGTGGCCTCGCAAACACCGTAGGCGTCGGCTGAGGCCGGCGTCCAGTGCAGGTTCACCGGACGCGGGTCGGTGCCGTAGTAGTCGCCCTTGCCCGTCTCGTAGCTCACGGCCTCGGTGCTCTCGCGGGCCATGCCTACGATGCCCTCGTAGAAAGTGCCGTTGTCTATCACCGTCAGGTCAACCTGAGCGCCGAGGCCCACGCCGTCGTCCACGTTCTTGCGGAGCTGAAGACCGCTGTCCATATAGCCGGCAGGAACCAGCTCGCCCGTCTCCTCATCCTGCACCATCGCCCAATCAGTAACAGTAATCACACTGCCGCTCTCCAGCTCATTGCCATCGGCGTCGAGAAGCGTGAAGGTAGGCGACTCTTGTGCCGAAACAGAAAAAGTAGCGGCAACAAGAGAAAAAATAAAAGTAAATAATTTCCTCATAAAGTTTATGTTTTGTTAATAAATCCGAGATGATTGTGCAAAAATAACAATAATTCCATTTTTAGGCATATTTTACGACAAAATGTTCTGTCTTTATTTAAAAATTAAGACAAGAAGACAGCCACAGCCCTTGCTGGCTCGGACAGGAATTATTTCTTCAGGACAATATCAGCCAGGAGCACAGCGGTCTCCGGCTCATCTTTTGCAGCGTCCTGTGGCTTCCACGATACGATAAAGGCAGCGGTAACGGAAACGACGTGATAACCCTTGCTGCGCCAATCGGCCAAAGCATCGCGCATACGGTTCGACAGCCAGGCCACCTGATGTCCGGCTTTGTCGTAGAGCACATCACCGTTGTAGCATAATGCGTCGCCCGGCTGCAACGCCAGGACATCCTGTTTGAACGCCAGAGAATGGCCAAGACTCACGTCGAGCATGCCCATCTGCAGCACTATCTCCGAAGGATAGGAATACGACTGCTCATCGAGACGGCAGACATCAGCTTCACGTTGGGGGAAACATCCCATATTGGTGTGGATGAAAAGACGGTTGCGGGCACGCGTCATACCCACATAAAACTGACGCAGCAAGCGGTCATCGACCGATGAGATGTTGGCAATGAGCATGTACACATCGTCAAATTCCCGTCCTTTGGCCTTATGGATGGTGGAGACAATCACCTCGCCCTCGTTGATCTCACAAAAATCATCAATCGACGACTCAAAGACAAACTCGCGGAAGTCAGTACGGTACAGATGCTGATTGGTCTTCTCAAACTGCTCCACACAACGTTTCAGATAAGGCAGGCACCGGCTGCGCTCATATTTGGCATAAGTGGCCTGCTTGGCCTCCTGCCATACCTCTTGCGGAATAATCGAATCGGACGATACGTCGAGACGACGGAGAAAATAGCGAACCTCAGCCAACTTCCAGAAACTGAACCCATCGGTCGACTGGATGAGTTGGCTGTTGACACCCTGTCTGCGCAGCACCGACAGAATCATGGTAGCCTCTTCATTGGTCTGCGTGAGCACACACTGGCTGCCATGTCCCCTGCCGCGGAGCAAGGAGGCCACCAACGGCTCATACATCTCCTTGGAGCGGTAGAAGGTGACTTCCACCCTACCCTCCTCCTCACGCCGCGATACAACAGGCGCTTTTTTGAGACGGTTGTGAATGGAGGCGGCAAAGGCATTGGCAAACCGCACCACATGGCGGCTGCTGCGGAAGTTGTCGGTCATGTCCATCAGGCGGGATGAGGGCATCTCCGCCAAAAGGGCCATATAGCGCGAGTCTGCCCCCCTAAATTCGAATATGTTCTGGTCATCATCACCCACGGCTATAACCCTCATCCCCTCATTGGCCTCCATAAGCGCTTTTACAAGACCATATTCATCGGCACTCATGTCCTGGGCCTCGTCTATCACCAGCACCGTCTTGCTTATCTTGCTGCGTTCCACCAATCCGTCTTTTATCATCCGGGCGGCCTGTTCCACCACATTGTCCACCTCTTCAAGATTACCGATACGTCCCAGCAAGTCGAAGCTGTAGGAATGGAAGGTCTTGATATCGACATAATGGGCGGCATTTCCCACCATGTCGAGCAGGCGCTCCTTAAACTCGGTGGCGGCTGCCCTGGAGAAGGTGAGCATAAGGAGCTGTTCGTGCTTCACATCCTCGAGCATGAGCAGCGAGGCCAATTTATGCACCAGCACCCGCGTCTTGCCGCTACCGGGTCCTGCCGCCACAACGATGCAGTGCGACTCGCTGTCGTTGATAATTTCCTTCTGCCGCGGCGACAGTTGGCCGAACAGTTGCTCCCATTTGGCGGGTGTGATGCACCGCTGTATCTCCTTGACGCGGTCGCCCTTGAAATAGCGGTTGATGAACTGGCGGTAGTCCATCTGGAAATAGTCTTTCACATACTGCAGGGCCGCTTGGTAATCGCTCACCATCAGATTGGCATACTCTCCCACAATGTGCACCTGCTGTATCTTCTGGCGGTAGAACTCGTCGAGCATCTTATAGTCGTCTTTCAGATACCGGCGGTTGTCTTTTAGACGACGTATGTCCATGGCATTGTACAGCACCAGAAAACCTCCTTCGAGTTTCAAGGCCCCTATCTTGGAGAGATAGAGAAGTGCCTCTTCTATATCCGGCAGTTGAAGGTCGCCGGCACGGACGAAGAGCGACTGTCTGTGCTGTTGGACATAGCGCAGGAGCTCTACCTCAGAAAACGGCACCTGCCGGTAGTGCTTGTCCTTCTTTTCGCCCATTTGCTCGGCTGTATCAGTCTGCCGGTAGAGCCACTCCACCACCATCCGGCTTATCTCGAGCCGGCGCTCCATGCGCTCGGTCAGCATCTCCAAGTCGGCCTGGAGTTTTATCTCCAGGTTATGGGCGGCATCTTCCTTCTTGCGGATATAGTCCTTCACGGTGAGGAAATAGAGCAGAGTGCGAAGGTCTTTCTCTGTGGATTTTTCCACCCCAGCGTGCAGGGCGCTGTCGTTGAGCTGGCGACAGGAGGCGCGCAGTTCGCCTGTGCGCATTTCCTTCAGTAAGAACCGCTCCATTTGGGCAAAACGGCTGAGCAGGGCCTGCGCCTTCTTCTCATTGTCGTCATGCTCCATGAGGTAGGCGGTGATATCACGGCTGTCGGCCAGGATTCCTTCCTGCCGCATGCGTTCTACTGCCGATACCACCTCACTCTTGGTGAGCGCCAGGATGTCGGCCAGATAGTCGATACGCGACTCAGCCTCCGCTCCTTGGGCTTTATAAATGTGTTTCTTTGAAATCAGCGAGCGGATGATGCGCACGGCTTTCTCCACCTCATCGGCATGGAAAAGGGCCGACTGCATGAGACGTGCCCGTGCCTCGTCTACGTCGCGCACGGTAATGCCGGTGGCATAGACGTGGGGCACATTGTTGCCGCGCTCCAAATAGCCGCCTTGTTCAAGAGCGGCCAATGCCGTGCGCACACGAGTCTCCAAATCGGTGACCGACTCGTCCCATCCTGCCTGCCGGGCTATCTCCAAGGCCGAACAGCACACCCGGCTGCGCTGGCGGGTGAGTGTCTTGACAGCCTGCCACACCTGCTGTATCTGACTGATGCTCAGTTTGGTCTGGTTGAGCAGGATAAAATGCTTGTCGAGGTCGCTCTCACTGTAGAGCACATAGCAGCGGGCATTGAGATGGGGGTCACGGCCGGCACGGCCGGCCTCCTGCACATAGTTCTCCAACGACTCCGAGATATCGTAGTGAACCACCAGACCCACATCGGGCTTGTCCACCCCCATGCCGAAGGCGGAGGTAGCAACTATCACCCCCACCTGGTCGGACATAAAGGCTTCCTGGTTGGCCACTTTCTCATCGCTGTCCATTTTGCCGTTGAAGGGGAGTGCCTTGTAGCCGTCGCGCGTCAGGCGCTCGGCCAGCTCACGGGTGCGGCGGGTGCGCGACACATAGACAATGGTGGGACAGGCAGCCTCGGCCACCAACGAGCGCAACTTGAGGTATTTGTCATCGGGAGTGTCGGCATGAATCACCGAATAGCGCAGATTGGTGCGCGTGGCCGAGGAGGCAAAGAGTTCCAGATGCAGTCCAAGGGTGGTACGGAAATAGTCGCGTATGTCTTGTATTACCTTTTGCTTGGCGGTGGCCGTAAAACATGATACGGGAATGGGATGCGGGCATCTCTTCTTCTGCTGGTAGGAGCGGATAAACCGCCCTATATAGAGATAGTCTACCCGGAAGTCCTGCCCCCATGAAGAAAAGCAGTGGGCCTCGTCGATGACAAAACGCACCACATGGCGCGACAGGAGTATGCGCTCTATCGTATTGGAGCGGAGCATCTCGGGAGCAATGTATAGAAGCGAGGCCTCGCCCTCCTGCACACGCTGTATGGCATTGGCACGGCTGATGGGATCGAGCAGGCCGTTGATGGTGACGGCATCGGCTATGCCGCGCTCAGCCAGATTGTCGACCTGGTCTTTCATCAGCGACTGGAGGGGCGAGATGACCACGGTCAGTCCATGCACCGTGCGGCCTTCCATCAGGGCGGGCAACTAGAAAGTGAGCGACTTGCCGCCGCCAGTGGGGAAGATGGCCAGCAGCGATTTTCCGTCGACGGCAGCGCGGGCCGCCTTCTCCTGCAGCGGCTCGCCCTCGTAGGTGCGAAACCGGTCGTAGCCGAAAAGCTCCTTCAGATTGTGGTGCAGGTCGAGCCGTCGGTTGCAATAGGGGCACCCTTGGGAACAAGGCTTATGACGCAACAAGCGCACCACATGCTCCACCCCGGGATAGGTGTGAAGCACCCATCCCGGGGTGACTGAACGGTAGTCGGAGGTGTCGGCAAGTGCCAGGGCATAGGCCAGCTCCACAGCATGCTCACCGATGAGCATCGACAAGTCGGCATGCTGGCATATCTTGCCTTCATAGGTGCTTACGATAAGCGCGGACAACTCCTCTGAACCATTCTCAGCGCCAACCATACTCAAGAAACCTTCAAATTCGGTTTGTCCCCGTAGCAGCGATGCATAGATTTGCTGTTTGGCAGCGGGCAACCGGTGCCAGGCAGCTATCTCGTCCTGCAACAGGTCGCGTGCCTTTTCACAGTCGTTCACCGGGTTGTTCACTTGTTCCGTCAGCAGTTTGTCGTCTTTCAGCAGCCGGTGATAGGGCCGCTCCGGAAAGAGCAAGGGCGAGAGATAGAGTGTGTCGACCAATTGAAAGGGGATGGGTCTGTCGCCAAAGAGGTAAAGGGCGTCGTGGTGCACGATGTTGTGCCCGCAAAGATAATCGGAGCCCTGC
Source organism: uncultured Prevotellaceae bacterium (assembly GCA_902777645.1). Classification (GTDB taxonomy): domain Bacteria; phylum Bacteroidota; class Bacteroidia; order Bacteroidales; family Bacteroidaceae; genus Prevotella. Next base: position 5,626 of record CACYUZ010000014.1, read on the forward strand.
AGAAAATGCAGCAACCGATTCCGCGACGCTTCATGAAAGACAACACCGTCGGGACGCAGGGCACCGATGTCGTGAATGCGCTGGTCGGCTCCCACCTCTACATCCACCACGGCATAGCGCAACTCCCCAGGCTGCATAGAGCCGGGAACCACTCCTCCTGTACCAGTGTTGTCGCCCAATAACATAAAATGAAAGTGAACAGTATGCAAAAATAAGGATTATTTGCGAACTGTACAACCTACCCCGTGAAAAAATAGAGCCCCACAAGATGAAGAACCACACCAACACGCCCGATATCTGCCTTTATGAAGAAGGAAGGGGTCTTAAATAGACAAAAAACAGTCTCCTTTTCCTCCTAAACAAAGCAAAAAAGGAAGATTTGAACAAAAACGATTCACAAATAGAAGATTATTGTCTATCTTTGTTGCCAAAACTCACACTATTTCTCAGAGAATTAAGGAGGGAAGCCCTAACCAGACCTTCTACCCTATACGACGAAAAACAGCACCATGGCAGAACAAAGATATTACGAACAGGAAGTGGCCATCAGTCTCTTCGGCGAACTGCAAGACAGTCTGCGGCGGTTGCCCCACTACGCGATGGCCTACCGCACCCTGAACCGTGTGTTCCTCATCACCCTCGACCAAAAGACCCGGATGGCCGGCGTACGGTTCAACGGCCCCTTTGCCAAGACCGACTACCTGCTCAAAGAGCACCATGCACCGAGAGCGCTGCGGGCCACCGTGAACGAGGCGCGTGTGCACCTGCGCAGACTGCAGGAAACCGACGAGGAGACAATGGCCGCCAATTTCCTACACGACTGGAAAGCCGTGTGCCAGTTTGTGGCCCTGGTGTTCCAGACGCCCGTTCCCAGTCTGCTCGAGATACACTTTCCGCCACCGCGCAAAAGAGAGCGGGGTGCTCTGAAGGCCGAATACCTGCGGGTCATCGTGAACCGCTGGGACGCCACCTATCTCTACGCCGACGCCGACACGGAAGACGCCGAGGAGGTGAAGGTGTTCTACGGGGGCGCCAGCGAGCACGCCGTATACAGCGAGTGGGACTGGAGCTACCTGCACAGTCTGCTACACGAAGACTGCCAGCTCAACCTGGTGCGGCCCAAGGAAAAAGACGGGGTACTCTATCCCGAACTGATAGTTTATGAACCCGACTATCTGGTCGACATCTCGGCTGTGGCGGGATGTTTTGAATCCTATGCCCACTCGCACCTGGTGCACCTTATCAACAAGATAAAACCGGCCGCCAGCAGCTCGGCCATCATGCTTGGCAACATGGCCAGCCAACTGCTCGACGAGGCACTGCAGACACAGAAGCCTTCCTACAGGGAGAGTATGGATAAATTCTTCGCCTCCAATGCTGTGGGACTGCTCACCACCACCCTCGACGCCGACTTCCACGCCCAGGCACAGACCCAGCAGCGCAACATACAGCGGTTGCTCTCCACCACCCTGCCCCAACTGCTGAACGCCGACCACATCCGCTTCAATGCCACCGACATTATGGTGGAGCCTTCCTTCTTCTCAGAGATGTTGGGGCTGCAGGGACGCATGGACTTCCTCCAACTGGACCAGAAAGTGGTGATAGAGCAGAAGTCGGGCAAGAGCGGATGGCCGCAAAGAGACCCCGACACCCCTGTGCATAAAGAGCAGCACTATGTGCAGCTGTTGCTCTACATGTTGCTGTTGAGATACAACTACCGCGAGCAGTATGAGAAGAACCAACGCAATCTGCACGCTTTCCTGCTCTATTCGAAATATCTGAACGGTCTGCTACCCCTGGGCTTTGCCCCTCAGCTCATCTTCGAGGCCATGAAACTGCGCAATGAGACGGTAGCCGCCGAGTTCAGCTACACCCACGGCGCCATGAACGTGCTCGACACGCTGACACCCGACAATCTGAACATCCGGAAAGCCAAGGGGCGCCTTTGGGAGGAATGGACCCGCAAAGACCTGACCCTACTGCTGCAACCCCTGCACCGGGCCTCTGCACTGGAGCGGGCCTACTACCACCGCTTCATGACCTTCCTGGCCACGGAACATCTCATGGCCAAGGTGGGCAACCAGACCAAGGAGAGCTCCGGATTCGCCGACAAATGGAACAGTCCGCTGGACACCAAACTGCTCAACGGCAACATCTACTGCGACCTGGAACTGGTGAGCCCCACGGCCGACAGCCAAGACAGGGTGGAAAGTGTGACCCTGCGGTTCGCCCAACGACCCGACAGCGACATATCCAACTTCAGAACCGGCGACATCGTGATACTGTATCCCTACGACGATGGCACAGAGCCCGACGCACGGCGCACCATGGTGTTTCGTGCCACCCTGCAGGAGATAGGACAAGAGCAAATCACCCTGAGCCTGCGCGCCATGCAGGTGAACAGCCATGTGTTCTGGCACAACGGGAAAAAGAAATGGGCCATCGAGCACGACTTCTTCGAGTCATCGTATGGGGCACTCTACCGCGGCATGCACGCCTTCCTCTCTGCTCCTCAGGAGCGCAGAGACCTGCTCCTACTGCAACGGCCGCCCCTGACCGACCCATCGCTCACCCTGCGGGGCGACTACGGCCCTTTCAACACCCTGGCCCTGAAAGTGCGGCAGGCACAGGACCTCTTCCTCATCATCGGACCGCCGGGCACCGGCAAGACCTCCTACGGACTGGTGAACACACTAAAGGAAGAACTGCGGAGCGAGGAGGCCAGTGTGCTGCTGCTCTCCTACACCAACCGCGCCGTCGACGAAATTTGCAGCAAACTGGTGGAGGAGGGACTCGACTTCATACGCATCGGGAGCCGCTTCTCGTGTGAGGAGCGCTACCGCCCATATCTGCTCGACGCCAAGGTACGGGAGTGCGGTTCTGTGACGGCGCTCAAGGAGAGGGTGGCCCGCACGCGCATCTTCGTGGGCACCACCTCCACCTTCAACGCCAACGCCAACTTCTTCAAGGTGAAACAGTTCAGCCTGGCCATCATCGACGAGGCTTCGCAGATTCTGGAGCCTCACCTCATGGGGGTGCTCAGCGCTACAGACGAGGACGGAAGAAGCGCCATACGCAAAATAGTGCTCATAGGCGACCACAAGCAGTTGCCCGCTGTGGTGCAGCAGAAGGAAGAGGAATCGGAGGTGCACGACAGACTGCTCAACGACATCTGCCTGACCAACTGCCGCCTCTCGCTTTTCGAGCGCCTGCTCAAGCGCTACCGCGGCAATCCCGACGTGGTGTACATGCTCACCAAACAGGGACGCATGCACCAGGACATCGCCATCTTTCCCAACGATGCCTTTTACAACGGTCAATTGCAGGTGGTGCCGCTGCCCCATCAGGACAAGATGCTGCCCGCACTGGGACAGGGGCACAACGGCATAGACAACCTGCTCGCCACACGCCGCATCGCCTTCATAGCCGTGGCGCCGCCACACGACAGCGTGTCGGAAAAGGTGAACACCCACGAGGCGCAGGCCATAGCCGCCACGGTGCTGCGGATATACGAAATGGAGAAAGACCATTTCTCGGCCACCGACACTGTGGGCGTAATCGTGCCCTACCGCAACCAGATAGCCGAAGTGAGAAAATACATCGAGAGGAGCGGCATCGAAGCCCTGCGCGACATCACCATCGACACAGTGGAGCGGTTCCAAGGCAGTCAGCGCGACTATATCCTCTACGGATTCACCATACAGCACTTCTACCAACTCGATTTCCTCACCAGCAATGTCTTCGAGGAAGACGACTGCATCATAGACCGCAAACTCAACGTGGCCATGACGCGCGCCCGAGAGCACCTGCTGCTCTTCGGCAACCCGGAACTGCTGGCCAACGACATCACTTTCTCCCGCCTCATGGACTTTGTGCGCAGCCGCCAGGGATTCTTCGAACCCGACCTCGACCGGTATGTGACGGGACAGTTCAACGTACCGGAAATGAAACGTGAAACATAACAAAAAACAGATACCCTATGAAAAAGACTCTCCTCCTTTCTGCAGCACTGTGCCTGCTCATGCCCGCCCAAAGCCTTGCGCAGGACAACGAAGAACCGCAGTGGGGCACCCGCTACCCCATGTCGTGCACCAGCATCATGGTGGGCAAGAAAGCCTCGGCCGACGGCTCCGTCATGACCTCACACACCTGCGACTCCTGGTACCGCACCTGGATGCAGGTGGTGCCCGCACGCGACTATGAGCGCGACACCGTGACAGCCATCTACGACGGACGCATGCACACACAGAGCGCTCAAGACAGCACCAAGATGTACCGCAAGGGCGTGATACCGCAGGTGCGCCACACCTACCGCTACCTCGACACGGCCTATCCCTGCCTCAACGAGAAACAGCTGGCCATCGGCGAGACCACCATCTCCGGCCGCGACACCCTGCAGAACAAAAAGGGCATGTTCATGATAGAGGAACTGGAGCGCATAGCCCTGGAACGCTGCTCCACCGCCCGCGAGGCCATACGGCTGATGGGCGACCTGGTGAAGCGGTACGGCTACGGCGACAGCGGCGAGTGCCTCACCATAGCCGACAAAAACGAGGTGTGGATATTTGAGGTGTTCGGCGAGGGTCCGAAGAAGACAGGCGGCGTGTGGGCGGCCGTACGCATTCCAGACGACGAGATAGCCGTGTCGGCCAACATCAGCCGCATCTCCCGGCTCGACCTTGCCGACACCGACCGCTACATGGCCTCCGACAACGTGTTCGACGTGGCCAAGAAACTGAAACTGTGGGACGGGAAGGAGGAATTCTCCTTCTGGAAAGTGTACAGCGGCGGCAACTACTTCGGCGAGAAGAAAAACTACAGCGTGCGCGAATGGTACATCATGGACCAGCTGGCTCCCTCGCTACATCTCTGCGACACCGTGGCCGAACTGCCCCTCAGTGTGCGGCCCGACCAGAAAGTGAGCGCCGAACAGGTGATGCGCCTCCTGGGCAGCTACTATGAGGGCACACCGAAAAACCTGAGTGGCCGCCACAAACTGCCCAACCCCAAACGGAAAGACAAAGAGGGGAAAATAGTTGAGACGGAACCCGACAGCATCGTGTCGCCCTTCTCCAACCCCTGGATGCGGCCCGACGAAATCAACATGTACTACGCCATGGGCGACTCGGTGATGAAAAACATACGAACCGTGAGCGTGCCCTGGTGCGCCTACAGCACCGTGATACAACTGCGGTCGTGGCTGCCCGACGAGGTGGGCGGCGTGGCATGGGTGGCACTCGACAATCCCGGCGAGAGTCCGCGCTTCCCCATCTTCTGCGGCACGACCCAACTGCCCCGGCTGCTGCAGACCTGCGGACAGCACACCGACCGCGACGACGCCGCCCTCTGGCACTACCGCAAGGCCAACCGGCTGGCCACCGTGCGCTGGGGCACCTACCGCAAGACCCTGGAGCCGCTGCGCGACTACTTCATCGAGAAGGGGCAGCGCGAACTGCCGTTCGTGAGCGACACCTGGCAGCAGCTGCAGCAGCAAGACCCCAAGAAGGCGGAGCAGATGCTCAACGGCTACACCGCCGACTTCTTCGGCGCCACCATCCTCAGGTGGGACGAGATAGCCCGCCAGCTGTGGAGGCAGACGTGGACCGGATTCTGACCCCGCCCCTACTGCTTTGCGCAAAAAAAATGCAAAAAAACAGGCACAAATGCACGTTTTCGCAATTATTGCTTAAATTTGCACTTTCCAAGAACGACACATACATCATCGTACTATGATATACAAATATGACTTCCTTATTATCGGCGCTGGAGTGGCCGGCATGAGCTATGCGCTGAAAATAGCACGCGCCCACAAGGGCAAAGTGTGTATGATTTGCAAAACATCGCTCGACGAGGCCAACACTTCGTTCGCACAGGGCGGTGTGGCATCAGTGACCAACCTGGCCGTGGACAACTTCGACAAACACATCGAAGACACCATGATAGCCGGCGACTACATCAGCGACCGCGCTGCCGTGGAGCAGGTGGTGCGCAACGCACCCAGCCAGATAAAGGAACTGGTGCAGTGGGGCGTCAACTTCGACAAGAAAGAAGACGGATCCTTCGACCTGCACCGCGAGGGCGGACACTCAGAGTTCCGCATCCTGCACCATGCCGACGACACCGGCGCGGAGATACAGCGCGGACTGATGGCCGCCGTGCGTGCCAATCCCGACATTACGGTCAAGGAAAACCACTTCGCCGTGGAAATCATCACACAGCACCACCTGGGCATCGAGGTGACACGACGCACCCCCGACATTGAGTGCTACGGCGCCTATGTGCTCAACCCCGACACGCAGAAAGTGGACACATACCTGAGCAAGGTGACGCTCATGTGCACCGGCGGCTGCGGCGCCGTGTACCAGACCACCACCAACCCCGTGATAGCCACCGGCGACGGCGAGGCCATGGTGTACCGCGCCAAGGGCACCGTGCAGGACATGGAGTTCGTGCAGTTCCACCCCACCGCCCTCTACAACCCCGGCGAGAGCCACCCCGCCTACCTCATCACCGAGGCCATGCGCGGCTACGGCGGCATCCTGCGACTGCCCAACGGAGAGTCGTTCATGGAGAAATACGACGAGCGCCTCTCGCTCGCCCCGCGCGACATCGTGGCGCGTGCCATCGACAAGGAGATGAAGATACACGGCATAGACCATGTGTGTCTGGACGTGACCCACAAGAATGCCGCCGAGACCCGCCACCACTTCCCCAACATCTACCAGAAATGCCTCTCCATCGGCATCGACATCACCACCGACTACATACCGGTGCGCCCCGCTGCCCACTATATGTGCGGCGGCATCAAGGTAGACCTGAACGGATTGTCGAGCATCAACCGCCTCTACGCCATCGGCGAGTGCTCCTGCACAGGACTGCACGGCGGCAACCGACTGGCCTCCAACTCGCTCATCGAGGCCGTGGTCTATGCCGACGCTGCCGCACGCCACTCGCTGCAGCACATCGATGAATACAGCTTCAACGACAAGATACCGGAGTGGAACGACGAGGGCACCATGACCAACGAGGAGCATGTGCTCATCACGCAGAGCGTGAAGGAAGTGGGCGAGGTAATGAGCAACTATGTGGGCATCGTGCGTAGCGACCTTCGACTGAAACGCGCCTGGACCCGCTTGGACATGCTCTATGAGGAGACCGAGGCCCTCTTCAAGCGCGTCAAGGCCAGCAAGGACATCTGCGAGCTCCGCAACATGATCAATGTGGGATACCTCATCACACGATGGGCCATAGAACGCAAGGAGTGCCGCGGACTGCACTACACCGTCGACTATCCTGTGCACGCCTACGACAATAAATAAGAGACGGAAAGTTTTTAGGAGGGTTAGACTTCATGAAACTGCTGCATATATTGCTGCTGTGGCTGACAGCCATGAAACTGGCAGCCGCAGGTACTGACACGCTGACCTTCGCCACCACCCCCGACGGAGAGCAACTGACGGCTGCGGCCATCAGTCTGCCTACGGCAGCGGCCAACATCTATGTATCGCCCGACAACCGCTATATGGCGCTGCTCATGCCACGCAAAGAAGACGAGGACAAAGGGACACTGATGCTTTATGACCAAAACACCGACAAGGTGAAATGGAGCATACCCCTGAACACCACGCTCTATGGCTACGGAAAGCTGACCGACCAGCAGCGCCGCAGGGCCATCAGCCGGCTCTTCGACATCAGTCTGACACGCCACGGCGTGCTCTTCGCCAAAACCGGCGACAGCCACCTGTGCCTACTCGACTACGAAAACGGGAAGAAACGGTGGGACATCAAGCTGCAGGCCCTGCTCGTGAGCGATTCGCTCGACATCGTGCTGGGCTATAAAACCGCCACAGGCTCAAAGGTGCAGGCCTACCGCATCTCAACCGGCCAACTGCTTTGGGAAGGCAAGGTGAAACATACAACCAACTGGGGGTGGGACGACATGACCACCGTGAACGATACCACCCTGCTCGTGGTGGCCGACGACCTGCAGTTTATCGATGTCAAATCGGGCCGAATGCTCAAGTACAGTCTGAAAACCGGTGTGACCAGCGGCAGTGCCGTTCTCGCACAAATCGGCATGGGACTGCTGCAGGGTGTGGCCATGGGCGCTATGGGTGCCATGGCCGGGATGCATTATTATACACCCTACTATGTGCCCTATGTTCAGAGCACCACACTCTCGCGCACCTGCTCCAATGTGGTGCACCATGAGGGACGCTACTACGTGGCCGACCGTGACAGTCTGCTTTGTCTCGACGCCAATGCCAATAAAATATGGGGATACGAATTTCCACCCCGGACAGCGTCTTTCTCCAGGCTCTTCCAAGACAAGCAGCACATCTACATGCTCAACTACGGATTCGCCCTGCTGGGCGGTCAGACGGTAAAGAAATCGGGAAGGCCCTTCCTCGCTTCCTTCGACGCAGAAACCGGAGAGCAACTGTCGTTCTGCCAACTCTCCATGAAAAAAGACAACATTGAGCGCGCCTGCATCACACCGCAGGGAGCCTTCCTGATGTTCGACGACGGACTGGCCTACCAATTGCTCAACGACTCGGTGGTAAACATCAAGCCTTGGGACAGCAAGGCCTACGGCCAACTGACCTCCATGCCCGCCGACACGCTCTACGCCTTCCGCAAGAACGATGAGGTGCTCACCCCCCTGCATTACGACCAGGACCACTGCATCGTGACCACCGACAAGGGGAAGATGCTGGTGGTGGGGCGCGATTTGGAAATAAAAGACGACTACCAGGCTGAAAACGTATATTGGCCCATGGCGCGGTGGAACAACAATGTGCTCACGGGATTCTTCCCCGATGAGGACGGACAACAGCCCGACTACTGGATAGTGCATGAGAGCGGCTTGCCCAAGGCACACCTCACTATCGACCCGGAGCGGATAAGGCTGCAAGGTAGCATGCTCTACATGACCTACGACACGAAAGTGCTGCGGTGGGACACCCGCCACATGGAATGACCACAATCACAACCATACAGAAACAAATTAGCAAGGACAAGAGAAACAAGACATGAATGTAGATAAAATAAGAGACATGGTGGAGCGGCAGCCCAACCTCTCCACCGCCCTGGGAATGGAATTCATCTCCACACCCGAGCCTGACATCTGCGTGGCACGCATGAAGGTGGACGAACGCAACCGACAGCCCTTCGGCTTTCTGAGCGGAGGAGCCTCACTCGCACTGGCCGAGAATGTGGCCGGTGTGGGGTCATCGGCACTCTGCGAGGGACGCATCTGCGTGGGCATCAGCGTGAGCGGAAGTCATGTGAAGGCCGTCTCCGAGGGCGACACCGTGACCGCCACCGCCCGTCTGGTGCAGAAAGGACGCCAGCTGCATGTGTGGTGCGTCGACATCACCAACACCGCCGGCGAGCTCATCAGCACCGTCCAGGTGACCAACTATATCATCACTCCCAAGAAAACATCTGAGGAATAATACTATGCCAGCCTACGCTCTCTACCGGCTGCCTTACAGCCAAGAGGCCACTTTCATGGCCCAGACCACAGGCGAGCCCGACGAACTGCCCTCCTGCTCCTCGCTCAACGGACGCGAGGGATTCGTGATGGCACCTTTCAGCGCCGACAAGCAGCACCCCTTCCTGCTGCTGCAGCCCGACACGACGGTGACGCTGCCCGTCCTCCAACTGACCGGGGGGAGCAGCGTGGCCGCCTTCATCAGTGCCCATACCCATGGACGGCCCGCCACCGAACGGCCGCTGCAGGGCGACCTGCGCCACTACTCCATCGATTTCGCCAACTTCCACTCGCACATCCTGCAGGGCGAGTTCTCAAAAATCGTGCTGGCACGACAGGCACGCGAGCCGCTCAAGGCCGGTCTCTCCCCCCTGCAACTGTTCCTAAAAGCCTGTCAGGCCTATCCGCGACTCTTTATCGCACTGATATCGACCCGCCGCGGCGGCACCTGGCTCATGTCCACGCCCGAGATACTGCTCAGTGGCAAGGAGAAGGAGTGGAGCACCATGTCGCTGGCCGGCACCATGCGGCTCACCGGACAACAGCTCAACTTCGACGTGCCGCCCTCGATTGAGGGATACAGCACACCCGCCCACGGCAATCCCGACATACGGTGGGGCATCAAGGACATCCAGGAACAGCGGTTCGTGTCGACCTATATCACCGAGTGTCTGGAACGGTATGCCACCTCGCTCCACGAGCACGGCCCCTACACCATGCGGGCCGGCGACTTGGTGCACCTACGCAGCGACTTCGCCTTCACACTGCCCGACTGCAGCCACCTGGGCGACCTGCTGCAGACACTCTACCCCACCCCTGCGGTGTGCGGTGTGCCCAAAGATGCGGCACGCGACTTCATCCTGCGCAATGAGTATGCCTCTCGCAGCTACTACAGCGGTTTTGCCGGTCCGCTCTACCCTGAGGCCGGCACCCATCTCTATGTGAGCCTGCGCTGCATGCGCATCGACAGCGACGGCTACAGCCTCTTCGCCGGCGGCGGTCTGCTGGCCGACAGCGTGATGAAGCAGGAATGGGAAGAAACCGAAGCCAAACTGCACACCATGAGGGCTCTTCTGGAAGAATAAGAAAGAATTCGTATCAATCCCGACCATGTATTCCGACCATCCCAGCGTAAACATCCTGACCGCCCTGCTCGTGAACCACGGAGTGAGCCATGTGGTGGTGTGTCCGGGCAGCCGCAACGCTCCTATCGTGCACAACCTGGAGCAGTGTCCGCACATCCACTGCTACGGGGTGACCGACGAGCGCAGTGCCGGCTTCTATGCCCTCGGACTGGCACAGGCCACCGGCAAGGCGGCGGCCGTGTGCGTGACATCGGGCTCCGCACTGCTGGGCGTGCTGCCAGCCGTGGTGGAGGCCGCCTTCCAGCATGTGCCGGTGGTGGTGATATCGGCCGACCGGCCGGGTGCATGGATAGGACAGCTCGACGGGCAGACCCTGCCACAGCCCGATGCGCTGCGCGGATGGGTGCGTTGCGCTGTCACACTGCCCGAACGCAACGATGAAGAAGGGCGCTGGCATACCAACCGCCTCATCAACGATGCGCTCACCGCCCTGTGGCGCGGCGGCTGCGGCCCCGTGCATATCAATGTGCCGCTGAGCGAACCGCTCTTTGGCTTCAACACACCACAACTGCCCCAAGAGCGCATCGTCGACTGCCTCTCCGCCCGACAAGCCGCTCCCGACCTCACCCCGCTGGCCGAACGCTGGCGGCAGACGCGCCGCCGGATGGTGGTAGTGGGACAAATGCCGCCCGATGAGTTGGAGCCCGGCGTGATGCGCCGCATAGGCCAGGAGGCAATAATTGTGCACGAGGCGCTGAGCGGTGTGGAGGGCGGTGTGGCCCATCCCGACGAGGTGGTGGCCCGACTCAGCACAGTGCCCGAGGCCCGACCCGACCTGATTGTCTATCTGGGCGGCACACTGGTGAGCAAGCCCCTGAAACGCTATCTGAGAACACTGAACGACAGCGAGCAGTGGCGTGTGGAGACCGACGGCAGCATGCCCGACACCTTCGGCCATCTCACAGCACTCATAGAGGGCGCACCGGCCGCCGTGCTGCGCCGTATGGCCGAAGAAATGTGTGCCCATGAGGCCGGCTCCGAAGAGCAGCCCCACTTCTCACACCTGTGGCTGACCACCGAGAATCAGGTGGCGGCACAGCTGGACCGTCAGACATTACCCTACTCGCAAGCCGCCGTGGTGCAGTATCTGGAGCAGCAATTAGGCTCCGGCACCGGCTGGCAGACCCACTACGCCAACAGCTCGGCCGTCAGGCTGGGCATCCGCTATGCCCGCCACCACATCTGGTGCAACCGCGGCGTGAACGGCATAGAGGGAAGCATTTCCACGGCCGCCGGTTTTTCCTTGGCCAGCCCCGACAAGGTGCTCTGTGTGACCGGCGATCTCAGTTTCTTCTACGACCAGAATGCGCTTTGGCCCGAATTATTGGACGGCCGACTCCGCCTCCTACTGCTCAACAACGGCTGTGGAGGCATTTTCAGCCGGCTGCCGGGTCTGGAGGCCAGTCCTTCCGCCAGCACCGTGATTTCAGGTGCCCACCATGCCACGGCACAGGGCATCTGCGCACAGTGGGGCATCGGCTATCAGCAGGCCCACGACATGACAAGCGCCAAGCAGGGCATCGACGCCCTGCTCTCCGACGGACAGGAGCGGCCCATGCTGCTGGAAGTCTTCACTACCACCCAGCAAGACAATGCCGCTCTCCAACTGGGATAAACCTCTATTCTCTTTTTTCAGTCCTAAACCTCCTTCACCATGACACAAGAAGAAAACAGGTTGCTCAACAAGAGTGCCATCGTGAGCCGGGAAATCACACGCCTCGCCGGTGAATACAATAAGACCATCGGCCATATCGCACCCGTCATGGCCCAACTCACCAAGGCAGAAAACCGTTCCAGAGAGTATGAGAACGGTTCGTTCATCGTGCTCGTGGTGGGGCCGGTGAAGTCGGGCAAGAGCACATTGGTCAACTTGATAGCCAATGCCTACGTCAGTCCTACCCATTTTCTGGAATGCACGGTGCGCCCCTCCATCATCTCGCAGCGCCGAGCCGGCGAGGAGTGCCGAATAACCGTGTTCACCAGCGAGGAACCCACCAACCGGGTGGAACAAATCGACGCCATCATCGACACCCTGCGCGGCATGGAGAAGGAGGCCTCGCTCCACAGCATCAAGAAGAGCCAGTTCGACCTTACACCTGAAAACATCAAGGAAAAGGTGGAACTCGGACTGAAAGAGAGTCTCTCATCGGAAACGCTGCTCACCTCCATCACCACCCCGGGCGGCAAACTGATGAAGCAGGATGTGTTCATCATCGACATGCCGGGCTTCGACGGCGAGTATGCCAACATCGACAATCCTGTATACGACACCATCGCACAGCGCGCCGACCTGATTATCTTCGTGCAAAGCTCCAATTCGGCCATCTCGAAGGTGTCGGGACAGTTTCTCAAAAAACTGGCCGACAACAACAAGGATGTGCCGGTGTGCCTAATTCACAATGTGTTCGACTCGTCGTGGTGGCGGCCGGAAGCGGAACGGGCCGCCACAGCACAGGACCAGAAGGAGTTTGCCATCAACGAAATACGCAAACAGGGTTTCAACATCGACGAGCGCCAATGCTTCAGCATCAACTTAGGGATGGTGCACGACGGACGCAAGCCGGCCTATGCCGCCACCCCGGCACTGGCCCGTGAAACAGCCGAATACGAGCGGATAGAGGGGGTGCTCTACGACCGCGTGATAAACCGGCGCGACGCCATGCGGCTGTATGTGTGCCTGAGCCGCACCCGACAGCAGATAGAGAAAACCCTGGCCGCCATAGACCAGGAAACCGCCCGCCGCTCACTGCTCGCAGAGCGCTACAAGCATGCTGAGAGCGAGTTTGCCAAGACCGCGGGTGCGCCCGACCTTCTTTCCTGTCTGCCACCGGTGACGGTAGACTATGCAGTGCTCAACGCCATTGTGCGCGATGAGGCACGGCGGCGCATTGCCCTCGTCGATACCAGCAACAACCATACGGGAAACGCCGCCGCAAGGGGCATCGTGGAAGATTTCATCGCCGAATGCGAGAACAGCATCGCCGCCTCGCTGGGCAGGGTGCTGTCGCTCGACCAAAAAGAAGAGGCGCTCTACCTGGCCTGCAAAAGCCGCATCGGCGATATCAAGGAGGCGGTGGTAGCTTGCGGCGCGCAACCAGCGAAAATCGATATCGAGCGCATCGCTCTTGATACGATTCCGTCGGTTTCGCTCTCTGAGGGTATCGACCTGAGGCTTCTCATCCCCTACAAGACCATGATACCCATGATTGTGGCCCGTTTCGGCGGACACTCGGCCGAGGATGTGGTAAGCTACATCAACAAGACGGCCGAAAGCCTGGCCGGATCGGCAGCGGGCGACTCCGGCCATACAGAAGGATATATCGCCAAGGAAGGCGGTGCCGTGAAACCCCTGCTCGACCAGGTGAACCTGTGTCTGGAGAGTGCGGCCGCCGATTATGGCGAGACCTGCCTCCGCTACTGGCAGCAGAGCCGCGACACCGTACTCAACGACATCATCGCCGACAAAGAAGCCTTCGACGAGGAGACTCTGGAGTTGGAGAAACTGAAAGAAGCATTGCAAAAAACAATCCTGCAGATATGAAACGCAATCTTATCATCATCGTTTGCCTCTTCCTGGGGCTGCTGGCCCTGATGGTCACGGGCAACATCATCATCGTGGGAGAGAAAATAGCCGCCGTCAGCCATCTGTGGTGGATGGAATGGGTGTTCTACGGACTTATCGGCGGAGTGCTGGCCTACTTCGTGCTACTGCCCCTGTGGCGCATACACCACACACCGGCCTTCCCGGCACTGGCTGTCGACGAAGAGGCCACCGAGGAACAGTTGAAAGACTACGGCAAACGACTGGCCGGCCACTGCGGATTCATAGAAGACGCACAGTTGCGCAAGGAGCATAGGCAAACGCTCGAAAACAATCTGCTCCATGCCTCGGGCAGTCGGGCCCAACTGCTGCAGGTGGTGCGGCAGGAGGTGGCCTTGCGCTACGACGGCGACAAGGACCACGGCATCCTGGGCATCAACGGACAAATCAGGGAGTGGGCCAAGACGGTATTCATGATAACGGCCGTGTCGCAGAACAGCCGTTTCGACACGCTCAGCGTGATGTGGCTCAACTACAAGATGATAGAGAGTCTGGTTCTGGCCTCCGGATTCCGGCCCAACAACCGACAGCTCTTCAAGATATACCGCGACATCCTGACCACGGCGCTGATAACCTATGCCATGTCGGAGGCGCTGATGAAAACGGCAGCCGTGACCCCGTTCGACTTCGGCGACCTGCACAGCGACAGCGCCGATGCCGTGGGCGATGCGGTGGCCAGCGACGCCGCCGATGCCGACGCGGTGAACGTAGACCCCGACGACATCGGGTTCGATGCGCAGATGACCGACACCGAGGGGCTCTCCATCTACTCCATCCTGCGGCGCATCAAGATACCCGGCGTGGTGGTGGGCTCCGCACTCGACGGCACCGTCAACGCCCTGATGACCCTGCGCATCGGCTACATCACCCGCACCTACCTGCAGCAGGGCGAGCAGGCGCTCACCGGCATACGCAACAAGCGGACGGTGAAATGGGAGGCCATGAAGGAGTCGCTCGCCACGGTGCCCGCCATCGTGGCAGCAGGCAGCAGTGTGGTGGGTAAGAAAACCTCCAACCTCATCATCCGGCTCATCAACAGCAAGGCACAGAAAGAGGCGGCTGCCACCCTTGAGCATTAAGGCGGCCGCACGGGCTTCCCCATTACAGGCCTCAACACCAGGCAATGTTTCTTTTCATGAAGTATGTGAAACAATGCGCAACACTGTTTCCAACAGATGTGCCTACCTTTGCAGCGCAAAAACTATAAAAATGAAAAGATTCTTCCTGACTGCCGCACTGGCTTTGACCATCGGCATACACATTCTGGCACAGCAGGCACTCATACCCGAACTGCACATCGAAGGCACTCACTTCGTCACCTCCGAGGGGAAACGTGTCATTCTGCACGGCTTCGCGCAAACTTTCAGTCCGTGGTTCAATGAGCAGGGCTCCAAATGGACCAACTACGACGTGGAGGGCTGCCTCAACTACAACAAAGGCATCATCGACGGCATCATCGACACCGGATGGGAAATGACCTTCGTCAGACAGCACATGGACCCCTATTGGTCGAACAATCCCGGAGCAAGCGTCACCGGCGAGAACGATATCTCGGCTTTCAACTTCGAACGGTTCAAGACCTACCTCGACAAAGTGTTCGTGCCGATGGCGGAATATGCTATCTCAAGGGGACTCTACGTGGTGATGAGGCCGCCGGGCGTCTGCCCAGAACGCATCAGCGTGGGAGATGACTATCAGCAATATCTCCTCAAGGTGTGGGGCTATGTGGCCCGACACCCTACCCTCAAGAACAACAACCGCATTCTCTACGAGCTGGCCAATGAGCCCGTGGGCATCTACCACAGCGACGGCTCGCGCGCCGGCGACAAGGAGATGCAGCAGTATTTCCAGCCCATCGCCGACACCATCCGCCACCAGGCCACCAACATCATCCTGGTGCCCGGACTGGGATGGCAGTCGCAATATGCCGGTTTCGCCAAGTATCCCATCGAGGGAACCGACATTGGCTATGCCGTGCACTGCTACCCGGGCTGGTACAACGGCGGCCACGGCGATGACGATGTGGTGGTGAACTACCGCGACTTCAAGCGGGGATGGGATGCGCAGATAGGACCGGTGGCAGCAATGGCACCCATCGTGGTGACCGAGATGGACTGGGCGCCCTCGCGCTACCATGCCTCCTGGGGAAAGTCGACCACCGGCGAGGCCGGCAAGGAGGGCTTCGGTGCCAATTTCAAGCGGATAGCCGATGAGACGTGCAATGTGAGTTGGCTCCTCTTCACCGGTGGAGAGCTGCTGGCTCGGTATGATGACGATGCTCCCGACGGCAACACTTTCCTCACCGACCCCGAGGCCTGTCCGAGACCCTGCTACCGCTGGTTCAAGGAATACAACACGCAAGAGTTCTCCGACCTCATCAACAGCGACGACTACGGACCTGTAATCCGCGAGGAGCCCCTCTTCTCACTGACGGAAGAATGGTTCAACCCCAGCATATGGGAGCAGGGCTCTTTCGATGAGGAGACTGGATGTCTCATCACCGGACAGTATGGCTTCGGAGGATGGCAGTATGCCACCGGCGCAGACCTGTCGCCATTCAAATACCTGGTGGTGGAACTGAAGCAGAGACAATCGTGCGGAGCCTCCTTCCGGTTGTTCGACGAGAACAACTACTGGACCACCCCCTATATGAGAGACTTCAACAGCGACACCCGCATCACTATCGACTTGCACAATATGGTGAACGGTGACGGGAAACGGCTCGACCCCGCCCATATCTACATAGCAGGATTCTGGTCGTACGGCGGATCGCCCATCTACATCAAGGACATCTTCGTGAGCGATGACGGACAGACACCCGCGGGCATCGAAAAGACAGCCCTGCAACTGCAGGAAAGCAGTCGTTTCTTCACTCCCGACGGCCGGCCCTGCCCCCCGCAGACAAAAGGACTGCAGATAGTGAGAGAGGTGCGTGCAGACGGCAGCGTAAAAGTTTTCAAGCGTTTTGTGCCATAACGAGCGATGACGGGCCAGTTGTCTACCAATCGTGCAGCAAAGCATCAACACACGCCACGGCATTTGCCAATCGACATTCGTTTTTACCACGAATCACGGTATAGCTCAATCCTCGTGCCACGAGTTGGTCTTCACACTTCCGAAAGAAAGATTCCCTTTCTTTCGGCCGATAGCGGTGGATGTCATCCACCCAGGGCAGATCGACATCAAGCAGCAGATAATGGTTGAAATGCTGCCTGGCGATGTATTCCTCAATAAGGGGTGACTCTTTACCGAACAGTTCTTGTGACCATAGTTTGGAGATGATGGCGTCTGTATCCACAAATACCAACGGGGAGGGTTCTTTCAAGGCTGTCTCAACTGCATTGAAATGCCCTCTCACGATTCGTTCCATGTCGTCATAACAAATATCCCCGTTCTTTGCATCGATTACCTGCTTGGCGTACTCTTCCACATAGGGCACATGATAGTGTTCGGCAAGCTGTTTGGTCAGTGTTGATTTTCCCGTCGATTCCGGACCATAGACGCAGATTGTTTTACGGAGATCGTTCTGCGCTGCCGGTGCCAGGTATTTCCACCGGCCTATGAGGTCTTGACGGATTTGTGTAGCTGAGACCGGAACGGTGGACCTGTCAGAATCCACCATCACGAAATCTGCCGACAGTTCTTTTGCCAACCGCGCCCCGTATTGCTCTGAGGCAAAGACCGCATCAACAGGACGCGGGAGCAGGCGCAACAATTCCTCGCGCCAGATATCCCAAAAGCGAGGGGTCTCCGAGGGGTCCTGCGGAAGGGGGTGGCTTTGTGTCAGCACTATGGCTGACGGATATTGTTGCTTCACCCATTTTATGCGCCGCTCAACGGGTATTACATCATCCATGATGTTGTCGACGACAACATAAACGATGTCGCTGGCATCGAGAGCGCGCTGGATGAGCAGCATGTGTCCTCTGTGCAACGGGCAAAACTTTCCCAATACGAAACCCGTATTATAATGCTTCATAAGATTGGCTGATATATAGTTTGATAAGTTCTTTATCCGGCTGGCACCGTATTGAAGTGCAGGCATGGGTATTGGTCATATCGAACCGGATGCCTGTAGTTTGAAACAGGTCCATATACCTCATTTGTTTGAAAAGCGCTGGGTCCATCCGGCAAATTGCCATGCGCAGAGCCTGCACATCGGGATGGCCGGCAAAATGGCTGGCCTTCTTCTGCCATTCTTCATAGGCTATAGTGCCGCTGATGACGCCTTTTTCCTTCATGACCATGCAAAGGTCGTTATATTTCAACGGCATTTCCGACGCGATATGATAAACACCCGGTCGGTTGCGGCTTATGATGTCTGCCACGGCATGTACCGCTTTATCGATAGGCGTGATGTCCACTGCCATGGAATCCGACGCATCATAGGGAAGCACGCCCACTGTCCCCGCTCCCCGCAAGAACATGCCGAGAAAATCTTTAGGAGCTGACTTGCCCTGAATGGTGTCGCCGCACAGCAGGCCATAACGATAGATGAACACATCACACCCATCGGGACGAATGGACTGAACCATCTTCTCGGCAACGTATTTAGACTGTCCATATCCCCCATAAATGTTGGTTGCAATACTCAAATCGTCGTTCTCATACACCGTACCACGATTCCTGTCGGTAGATACGAAGACAGAAAGCGTGGAAGCATAGTGCAGGACTTTTCTGGCACCCGTCAGGCAAAAATCGATGATGTTTCTTGTGCCGGTGACATTGGCTTCCTTCAGCATGTCATAATTTGCCAGCATATTGACAACGGCTGCGCAGTGGAGCACAGTGGTCACTTCTTCAGAAAGCCGCCTGTAGACATCTGTTGAAAGACCAAGGCAAGGTTGGGTGATATCGCCACAAACTATCTCTACGTTCATCAGTGAACGGGGGGCGAGACCATATCTGAGAAAGGTTTCTCTGATTCTTTCTTTTCCGTTTTCGGGCGACGTGCATCTTACCAGGCATCTTATCTTTTCGCCCTGCTCCCTGGCCAATAATTCACCAAGCAAGTGTGAACCCAGAAAGCCGGTTGCCCCCGTCACAAGCATTGTGCTTGCCGCAGTGTCAGCAGGCTTAGCCATGCCAGGGGGGCAGGAGTACTGCCACTCACCCTCAAGATGGGAGGAGTGTGTGCACATAGAGGTGCTTTCAATGCCCATCCGGGCCAACTGTCGCGGGGTAGGACACTGATGAATTTCGTCGGCCGTAACGGCTATGCCCAACTGCTGTAACTTTGCTATCAACAGGATGGTGTCGAGCGAATCACCGCCGCACTGGAAAAAATCTTCGTCTGGGCCAAAGGATGGAAGTTTGAGGATGTCTGACATCACATGCGCGATGGTTTCTTCCTCTTTTGAGGCATATTGATAGGCTGACTGTGCTGACTGAGAGCACTTGAGCGGGATTGTGAGAAGAGCCTGCAGGTCTGTTTTCCCTGATGGGGTGAGCGGCATGGAACTGACCAACTCAATGAAAGTAGGAACCATCCATTGGGGAAGATGGTGCTTGCAACAAAGCCGAAGCTGTTGTTCCATATCGCCCAAGGCTACCCGGTTGTCCACGGGCTGTATAAAGGCTACAAGAGCGTTTTTTGTGTTCGACGGGCCAACGGGTCTCTTGACGACAGCCACCTTACCGACATTCCTGACACAGCGGAGCACATGCTCAATCTCTTCCAGTTCTACAAGTTGTCCACGTATCTTCACCTGACGGTCCAGCCTTCCGACAAACTCCAACTTGCCGTTGCGGTTGATGCGCACATGGTCTGATGTCCTGTAATAACGTTTGCCATCGACGACAGGAAACTTTCTCCGCGTCAGTTCTTCGTCCTTGTAGTATCCTATGGCTAAGCCGACACCTGAAATCCACAACTCGCCATTCTCTGCATCCAACCGCCCGTTTGAATACACGTAATAATGCGTTCCATCGATGACGTCGCCCAAAAGGGGGGAGTCCCATTGAGTGTCACACTGGCACAGGCTGGTACAGACGGTTGCCTCTGTTGGGCCGTAGACATTTATCAGTCTGAGTCGGCGGCTCCAACGTCTCACGGTTTCTATGTCGGCCGGTTCACCGCCAATGACAATGGTCTGCAGACAGTCAGGGCATTTCTCCGGACTCAGCATCCGCAATAGTGAAGGAGGAATGTCGGTATGTGTCACGCCATGCTTTCTCACCACCTCAAACAACATGGCCGACAGTTTTTCCCCTTGCACTGGTTCTATGACAAGGGTGGCGCCAGATGTCAAGGTAACGAGGATATCGGAGATGGAAGCATCGAAGTTGACAGACAGGAAGAACAGGTAACGCGAATCATGATTCACACAAAAGGCCTGGCGTTGGCACCGGGCCAGGTTGCAGAGTCCGGAATGCCCCACAAGAATGCCTTTGGGCTTACCCGTTGTTCCAGAACTGTAGATGATGTAAGCTGGATTGTCGGGCCGGCACGGGGCTATGGTTGCTGCCATGGGGCACGACATGGTGTCGCGAAAGGTGTCCTCGTCTATACAAAGCGTGATATCGGCATGGCCGGAAATGAATTTCCGGCGGGATGGAGGCAAATCAGTGCCTATAGGGGCAAATGCTTTCCCCGACATCCAGCAGCCTATCATGCTGATGATATAGGCTGTGGATTTGGGCAGGTTGATTCCTACGAAGCAATTGCACCCACTGTGCCGGTTGATGTATTCTGCCACCTGCAGGGCTTGCCGCCAAAGTTGCTGATAGGTGAGCACGCTGTTGTCTCCTTCCGCCACTGCGGCATGATGGGGATAAGCCTCGCAGATTCCGTGCAGCACGGCAAGTATGTCATCGCTGTTTATGTCCATATAATATCATGCTTGGATGGTCTTCATCGTAGTCTGAAAGAGCGATGTCACCATAAACCTGTTCTACCATCAGTCCATAACGCAGAAACATGGCCCGGAATTGTTCTACGCTGTAGAGTTTTGTCTGTCCGAAAGCCGTTTCACGGTGACCATCTGGATAGACTATAAGCCAATCTGATTTCATCATGCCGTCCTCTATCCAGCTCTCTCGTATTGTAATGATGGTACTGTCGCCCGAAGGCACCTGTTTGACAATGAACCGCTGGAAATGTTTGTTGATGAACAGTGGATTCATGGTGGAGAAGAAGAACTGCCCGCCAGGCTTCAGGTTGTTGCTAAACGCGAGCAGCATCTTTTCATTAAGGTCATCATCCTCGTGATAGCCGAAACTGGTGTTCCAATTGATGCAGATGTCGTATTGCTCTGGACGGAGGAATGTCTCCGCATCACCCAACACAAATTCGGCGTGGGCAGAAGCAAGATGTTTTTCTGCATATTCTATATAAGGCGTGGAGATGTCGATGCCCGTGACCTCAAGTCCCGCCTTATCCAGTTCATGCGACAGGTAGCCCTTGCCGCAGCACTGGTCAAAAACTTTCATCCCCGGAAGCAACTGTCCTATCTGTTGCATGAAGTGCACTGTCTCTGCTGCCTGCTGGTTGAGCACCACCTCTGTAAAGTCGTTCTGAAAGAAGTCTATCCACCATTTGTCGTTCTTGCCCGTTTTCATCGTTTCAGTTCATTAGTTTTTGATTCATATAATAAATAGTCAGCATAAGCATCAACACAGGCTCGTAGGCGGTCTGCTCCAACACACTCATGGAGGGAAGAGATACAAGCAGGTCCGTAACAGCAGTTCTGTTAAAGATGCCTGTTCCCATCAGACTGTCGGATGTCAGCTCATCGTAAATCCTTTCATACTCAGACTTGCTGAAATATCGGGTCAACGGAGGTGCTTGGAACGGATGTTTCTGTCTTCGATAGATACGGTCTGTAATGTATGGGCGAGCTGCTTCCTTGAGCACATACTTCTCATTGATATAGTTCTTGATCTTCATCTGCATGGGCAGTTGGGCCGCATACTCAAAAAGTTTGTGGTCGAGGAAAGGCAGTCGTCCCTCAACCGAGGCCGACATCTCACAGCCATCGCCAAGAGTACCGAGTATATAGTTGCTGAGCGCATGTTTATTCCACAGATAGAGTGACTTGTTTACGGGATGTACATCCCGAAGTTTGGTCTCTATCCGGTGATGTGTGGCCATTTCGTCCATGAAATCGTAGTTGTCACAACTGCGGAGCATGTCAGGATGGAGCAACCGGTACATTTTGTGTCCTATGCTGGCCTTGGCTGCCAGAAACGACGGGACAAAGCCCAGCCGTTCGGCCATCTTGTCACAACTGAGCGTATCGCCTACTGCGATTTCCGTTCCCGTTATGGCAAGATTCGTTTGGTAGAGTTGGCTGGTAAGTGCTTCTTTTTCTTCTGCCGGCAACATGGAGAAAAGATCTTTTCGCAGGTGGGGATAGCCGGCCAGGCATTCGTCGGCACCTTCGCCAGTCTGCGCCACTTTGAACCCAGCCTCGTGGATGGCCTTGTTAAGGAGGTATTTGCATGACAGATGACCGTTTACAGCCAGTCCCTCACTGTGAAAGACTGCTTCCGGAAGATAGTGGAGAATGTCGTGCTGGCTTACTTCTATTCTGTGCAAGACAGCCCCGCAGTGGCTGGTGGTCTCTGTGGCGAAGAGATTCTCGTCGTATTCGTCGCCCGTCTGAGGGAAAACGATAGAGAAACAATGAACCGGCTCGCTGGTCATGGCAGACAGGATACCTGCAACGGAACTGGAGTCGAGCCCGCCACTGAGATGACAGCATACCGGCACATCGCCCTGAAGCCGCAGCTGAATAGCCTGCTGCAGGCAGGCGCGATATTCATCCACATACTGTTGCTCCCTTCTTGGTGTGAGCTGCTCCTCATCGCAGCCGGAAGGATAGTTCATGTCCCAATAAGTGATGTCCTTCCTCCCGCAACCGACTTGCCATACAAGCAGATGGCCAGGCTCCAACTGCCGTACGCCCTTGAAAAAGGTGCGGTCTGTTGGTTGGTACTGTATCGACAGTGCCTGCATCAGACTGTATTCATCCCATTCGGACTTTACACCACAGGCGTGGATGGCTTTTGCTTTCGATGCTATAATCACTCGTCTGCCATCATCCCACCAACACAAGGGTTTGATGCCGAAGCGGTCACGTCCTGCTACCAGCAAGCGCTCCCTTTTGTCATACAGGATGAAGGCAAACTCGCCTCTCAGGTGTTCCATCATACCCTCGAGGCCATACTTCAGATAGAGGGGTATCAGCAGCTCGCTGTCGGAATCGGTCTGGAAGGCATAGTCGGAAGAAAGCGTCTGTCTCAGTCTTTTATAGTCGTAAAACTCTCCATTGACCACAATGATCACCCTTCCATCAGGAGAACTGATGGGTTGGTGTCCGTGCCGCACACCGACAATGGACAATCGCCTGTGGCCCAAGGCTACGTTTTGGTATTGCCACATGCCGCAGTCATCAGGACCGCGTAGTTTCAGCGTGTCGAGCGCTGCCGACAGACTGCCTGCATCCGGCATGGCCTCGCGGTCGAGAATTCCTACTATTCCGCACATGTTTTGAAGAAAATCTTTTTACTTCCTATACGCTCTGCTTCTGCAAAGGCCGTTTCAAATTGGGAAAGGTCATAGGTATTCCCAAACAGTTTGTCCGTATCGAGGGTGTCAGTCACATGGTTGGCAGCTGCCGTCAGAATATGGCTGGCCACATTGAAGTCTCCATATCGTGCCCCTTGTATGCATATCTCCTTCATGGCAATGGCATTTGCCGTAAAAGAACTGGGAGAATAGGACCGGGATTTCACCACCAGCACTCCATTGGGTTTAAGTGCATCGACATAGGCATCGATATCAAAGGGTTCCGTTTCTATAATGCAGTCATAATGGTCTTTCTGCAAGTCGGCTGTTCGGGTTATTCTTTCAATGTCGCGATTACCCATCACCCTGGCCACCTGGCAGGTCAGTTCCGCTATTCTGTTCCCGCCGTATATGCAAGTCAGCCCATTTACATATTTCAGGGGGGCAAGTGCTGCCGCGACAGGTTCCAGGAAGGCACCGTAAGGTGAGAGCAGACTGGGTGGCAGGCATACCAACGCTCCGCTTGGAACGGCAATATACTCCGCAAATGCGCCGTCGCAGTCTTTGCCGCACATTTTGTCGCCCTTACTGCCAAATGACATAGGGTTGGCACTGACCACATCGCCTATTCGCCAATGGCCCATCTCTTCTTTTCCATTCAAGAAGCCGACTATTTTCCCGCAAAACTCATGTCCAAGTATGACATCTTCTTTGGCAGGAACGGCACCTTTTCTTATGGCGATGTCGGTTCTGCAAATTCCTGCATAATAGACCTTTACAAGTACATTGTAAAGACTTGTCAGTTTGGGAATATCCCTGTCAACTTTATAGACAGCTGACCCTTGGTTGAGTATGATAGCTCTCATTTTCATCGTATATTCTAAGGTCCATCATTCATCCATTCATTCTCAAAAGGGAAGGAGATGCGCCGTTTTCAAGCGCTTGAGTGCCTGGAGAAGAATCTTCTCATGGTCGAAGGCCAGTTGCGGGATGCTGCTGATGGGAAACCACTGCGCACACCTCGCATCGTCGCTGCCTTTGACAGCCGCTTTCTGCACCAGAGCGTAAAAGGCGATGGAGATGACTCGTCCGCGCGGGTCGCGGTCCACGTCGGAGAAACAGCCCAACTGTTCCAGGGCACCTTTGTCCACGTCAAGCCCCGTCTCCTCTTTCAGTTCGCGGGCGGCACCGTCGTCTGCCTTCTCGTCCATATTCAAGAATCCGCCGGGAAACGCCCAGCGCCCCTTATAGGGGTCGGCGCCGCGTTCAATCAGCAACACCGAAAGTCCTCCTTTTAAATCATAACCAAATACCACACAGTCGGTCGTCACTGCGGGACGGGGATACTCATAGGTGTATAATTTGTTTTTATCTTCCATTATTTGCCAGTTTAATGGGTTGGATTTCATCCGACCTTTTCTTGCCACGGCAATGTTCAAACAGGTTTGACATTGCTCATCCGGCATATCGGAAACGATTTCTTTTCATTGCCTTCATCTTATGATGACGATATTACCGAGATGGTTGTCTACTTCTTCTCATAGTTAAAATGCTGTGTTGTATTGTTATGTTGTGTATTTTTTACGCAAAGGTAGAGTTTTATTTTGTAATCCGCAAATCTTTCTGCGTATTTTTTACACAATAAATGATTTTTTCTTTTTGTTTTACAAAAATAGTGCATTCCCACCAATTCTCCACACTTTTTCAGCAACATTTTTTATATAAAATATTTGCAGTTTTTATGCAGAAAAACTAACTTTGCAGCATAAAGCCTTTTGAGGCTATTTTTCAGGTGGTTCACCTGAATGAGCAGAACACACCACTACTTGACATATAACCTAAATAATACGATAAAAACACAATGAAAAAGCAAATTATCGAATGCGTGCCCAACTTCAGCGAGGGCCGCGACCCTGCAGTCATCAAACAGATTACCGATGAGATAGAGCGCGTGAAAGGCGTGAGCCTGCTCGATGTGGATCCCGGCGAGGCCACCCACCGCACCGTGGTGACTTTCGTGGGTGAACCCGAACCTGTGATGGAGGCCGCCTTCAGGGCAGTGCGCAAGGCCGGACAAGTCATCGACATGCGGCAGCACCATGGTGCCCATCCCCGCATGGGAGCTACCGATGTACTGCCCCTGATACCCGTGAGCGGCATCACCCTGGAAGAGTGCGCCCAACTGGCACGCACCCTGGCACGCCGCATAGCCGACGAGCTGCGCATACCCACCTACTGCTACGAGGCGGCCGCACAGATTCCCGAGCGGAAGAACCTGGCCGTATGCCGCGAGGGCGAGTATGAGGCGCTGGCCGAAAAGCTGACCACACCCGGCAAGGAGCCCGACTTCGGCGCTCGCCCCATGGACGACGACATAGCCCGCACAGGCGCCACCGCAGTGGGTGCGCGCGACTTCCTGATAGCCGTCAACTTCAACCTGAACACCACGTCCACCCGCCGCGCCAACGCCATCGCCTTCGACGTGCGCGAGAAAGGACGGCCCAAGCGCGAGGGCGGTCTGCTCACCGGCAAACCGCTGAAAGACGCCGACGGCAACCCCATCATGCTGCCCGGCACCCTGAAAGGCACGAAGGCCATTGGATGGTTTATCGACGAATACGGCATCGCCCAGGTGTCGATGAACATCACCGACATCAGACAGACACCGCTGCATGTGGCCTTCGACGAGGTGTGCCGCTGCGCACAGAACCGCGGCATACGTGTCACCGGAACCGAGATTGTGGGCCTCATCCCCAAGAGCACCCTCATCGATGCGGGACGCTACTTCCTGGAGAAACAGCAGCGCTCCACCGGCATACCCGAGAAAGACATCATCGACATCGCCATCCACTCGCTCGGGCTCTCCGACCTGCGGCCTTTCCGCCCGGAGGAGAAAGTGATAGAGATGCTGCTGGAAAAAGACCACCAGAACGGCAGCAATCTGGCCGACCTGACCGTAAAGGACTTCGCCTATGAGACCTCGCGCGAGAGTCCCGCCCCCGGCGGAGGCACCATCGCCGCCTATATGGGCGCACTGGGCGCCGCACTGGGCACCATGGTGGCCAACCTGTCAAGTCACAAGCGCGGATGGGACGACCGCTGGGAGGAGTTCGCCCGCCACGCCGACAACGGACAGGCCCTCATGAGCCAGCTCATAGCACTGGTGGATGAAGACACCCAGGCCTTCAACCGCATCATGGAGGCCTTCGGCATGCCCAAACAGACCGAGGCCGACAAGGCCGCACGCTCCGCCGCCATACAGGCCGCCACCCTCTATGCCGCCGAAGTGCCCCTGCGCACCATGCAGGCCGCCAGCCAGGTGTTCGCCTTGTGCCGCGCCATGGCCGAGACCGGCAACCCCAACAGTGTGAGCGACGCCGGTGTGGGTGCCCTGGCTGCCCGTGCCGCCGTGCTGGGCGCCGGACTGAACGTGAAAATCAACGCCGCCTCGCTGAAAGACCGCGACAAGGCTGCCCAGCTGATTGGTGAAGCCGAACAGCTGATGTGCCGGGCCGACGAGGAGGAACGCCAGATAATGGCCATTGTAGAAAAAGTAATCAACGCACAATAAAACCCCATCCTGCCATGACAAACGAAGCTTTTCAGAATGAGATAAGAGCGGGTATTCCCGATACCCTGCCCCAGGCCAAGGCCTACGACCCCGACATCAACCATGCTCCCAAGCGCAAGGACATCCTCACACCGGCCGAGAAACGGCTGGCCCTGCGCAACGCGCTGCGCTACTTCCCCCAGCACCTGCACGCACAACTGGCGCCGGAGTTTGCCGAGGAGCTGCACCGCTACGGCCGCATCTACATGTACCGCTACCGCCCCGACTACGATATCTACGCGCGGCCCATCGACGAGTATCCGCACCGCTCGCGCCAGGCGGCCGCCATCATGCTGATGATACAGAACAACCTCGACCCGCGTGTGGCACAGCATCCCCACGAGCTCATCATCTACGGCGGCAACGGCGCCATCTTCCAGAACTGGGCACAATACCGGCTAACGATGAAATATCTGAGCGAGATGACCGACGAGCAGACCCTCGTGATGTACTCCGGACATCCGCTCGGACTCTTCCCCTCACACCCCGGCGCACCGCGCGTGGTGGTGACCAACGGCATGGTGATACCCAACTACTCGAAACCCGACGACTGGGAGCGCATGAACGCCCTCGGCGTGAGCCAATACGGACAGATGACGGCCGGCTCGTATATGTACATCGGACCGCAGGGCATCGTGCACGGCACCACCATCACCGTGCTCAATGCTGCCCGCAAACGCTATAAGGAGGGACAGACCGACCCCCACGGCATGCTCTTCGTGACGGCCGGACTGGGCGGCATGTCGGGCGCACAGCCCAAGGCCGGCAACATAGCCGGTGTGGTGAGCGTGGTGGCCGAAATCAACCCCAAGGCCGCCGAGAAACGCTATGAGCAGGGATGGGTAGACGAGATGCACCACGACCTGGACGAACTGATACCCGCCATACGAAAGGCTGTGGCAGAGAAACGCACCGTGTCGATGGCTTATGTGGGCAACGTGGTGGACCTGTGGGAGCGCCTCGCCGACGAGGACATCCGTGTGGACCTGGGCAGCGACCAGACCTCGCTGCACAACCCGTGGGCTGGCGGCTACTATCCTGTAGGACTGACCCTCGAGGAGTCGAAACGCATGATGGCCGACGAGCCAGAGCAGTTTAAAGCCTGCGTGCAGGCCTCGCTGCGCCGTCAGGTGGCCGCCATCAACCGGCTCACCGAGCGCGGCATGTACTTCTTCGACTACGGCAACGCCTTCCTGCTCGAGTCGAGCCGCGCCGGCGCCGACATCCTGCTGCCCGACGGACGGTTCCGCTATCCCTCGTATGTACAGGATATCATGGGTCCGATGTTCTTCGACTATGGATTCGGCCCCTTCCGCTGGGTGTGCACCTCGTGCGACCCTGCCGACCTGGCCGAAACCGACCGCATAGCCGTGGAGGTGCTGGAGGAGATACGGCGCACCGCCACCCCCGACATCATCGGACAACTCGACGACAACATACACTGGATAAAGGAGGCCGGCCGCAACCACCTGGTGGTGGGCTCACAAGCCCGTATCCTCTATGCCGACGCCGAGGGCCGCACCAAAATAGCGCTGGGATTCAACCAGGCCATACGCGAGGGACGCCTCAAGGCGCCCGTGGTGCTGGGACGCGACCACCACGACGTGTCGGGCACCGACTCTCCCTTCCGTGAGACGAGCAACATCTACGACGGCTCGCAGTTCTGCGCCGACATGGCCGTGCAGAACGTGATAGGCGATGCCTTCCGCGGGGCCACCTGGGTGTCGCTGCACAACGGCGGCGGCGTAGGCTGGGGCGAAGTGATAAACGGTGGATTCGGCATGGTGGTGGACGGCACCGAGGAGAGCGACCGCCGCGTGCGCGAGATGCTGCTGTGGGATGTGAACAACGGCATAGCACGCCGCAGCTGGGCCCGCAACCAGGGCTCCATCGATGCCATACGGCGCGAGATGCAGCGCACACCGGGACTCACCGTCACCCTGCCGCAGATGGCCGACGACGCCATCATAGAGCGCGCCTTGACCGAATAACCACTATCCACAAACACACACATCAGCCATACTATGACCAAAACACATTATATCAGTGCGGGACACCTGACACAGGACAAGATAGACCGCATCATCAACGAAGGCTACCGGCTGGAACTGGGCGAGGAGGCCAAGAAGAGCATCCTGAGCTGCCGCGAATACCTGGACCACAAGATAGCCGAGAGCGAGGCGCCCATCTACGGCGTGACCACCGGATTCGGCTCGCTCTGCAACATCAGCATCGGCAACGACCAACTGGCCGAGCTGCAGAAAAACCTCGTCATGTCGCATGCCTGTGGCGTGGGCACACCCGTGCCCCGTGAGGTGGTGCGCATCATGCTGCTGCTCAAGGTGCAGTCGCTGAGCTACGGCCACTCCGGCTGCCAGCTGGTCACCGTGCAGCGGCTCATCGACTTCTTCAACTACAACATCTGCCCCATCGTCTATGAACAGGGCTCAGTAGGCGCCAGCGGCGACCTCGTTCCCCTGGCCCACCTGTGCCTGCCGCTGCTGGGACTGGGCGAGGTGGAATATCAGGGACAGCGCATGACGGGTGCCGAGATACTGGCCAAGATGGGATGGGAACCCATTCAGTTGGCCTCGAAAGAGGGACTGGCCCTGCTCAACGGCACCCAGAACATGAGCGCCTTCGCCGTGTGGTCGCTCATACAGGCCAAGCGTATCACCCAGTGGGCCGACGTGATAGCCGCCCTCTCGCTCGAGGCCTACGACGGCCGGCCGGAGCCGTTCAACCTGGCCGTGCATCTGGTGCGGCCCCACAAGGGACAGATTGCCACCGCCGTGCGCATCAACGAACTGCTGCGCGGCAGCGAACTGATAACACGCCCGAAGACCCATGTGCAGGACCCCTACTCCTTCCGCTGCATACCCCAGGTGCACGGGGCCGTGAAAGACACGCTATCCTATGTGAAGTCGGTGGTGGACATCGAAATCAATGCGGCCACCGACAATCCCACCATCTGTCCCGAAGAAGACCTCATCATCTCGGCCGGCAACTTCCACGGTGAGCCGATAGCGCTGCCCATGGACTTCCTGTGCATCGCCATGAACGAGCTGGGCAGCATCTCCGAGCGCCGCACCTACAAACTGGTGTCGGGCACCCGCGGCCTGCCCAGTTTTCTGGTGGCCACACCGGGTGTGAACAGCGGTTTCATGATCACCCAATACACCTCGGCCGCCATCGTGAGCCAGAGCAAGACGCTCTGCATGCCTTCCTCGGCCGACAGCATACCCACCTCGCAGGGACAGGAAGACCATGTGAGCATGGGCGCCAACGCCGGCACCAAACTGCTGCGCGTGATGGAAAATACGGAGCGCGTGCTGGCCATCGAACTCTTCAACGCCGCCCAGGCGCTCGACTTCCGCCGTCCGCTGCACACCTCGCCTCTGTTGGAGGAAATCCATGCCGCCTACCGCAAGGAGGTGCCGTTTATCGACCACGATGTGGTGATGTATCCGCACATCGCCAAGTCGGTGGAGTTTCTCCGTAAATACCCACTCGAATGAAAACCCTTATCACCAACATTCGTTTCCTGGCCGGCGTGCAGCCCAAGGAGTGGCGCTGCGCCGCCGGACAGGACATGCGCCGCCTGGGAGTAGTGGAAAACGCCTGGCTGCTGATGGAAGACGACCGCATAGCCGGTTTCGGCCAAATGGGCGCTGAGCTCCCGGAGGCCGAGCTGCACTTCGACGCCCACCAGGGCACGGTGCTGCCCGCCTGGTGCGACTCGCACACCCATCTGGTGTATGCCGGACCGCGCGAGGGGGAGTTTGTCGACAAAATATGCGGACTCTCCTATGCCGAGATAGCCCGCCGCGGAGGCGGCATCCTGAACAGTGCCGACCGTCTGCATGAGATGAGCGAGGACGAGCTTTACACACAGGCCATGCAGCGGCTAAACGAGGCGGTGGCCTGCGGCACCGGCTGCATGGAGATAAAGAGCGGCTACGGACTCAACACAGCCGACGAGCTGAAAATGCTGCGGGTGATTCGCCGCATGAAGCAGACTTCACGGGTGAAGATTGTAAGCACCTTCCTCGGTGCACACGCGGTGGGACGCGCCTATACAGGACGGCAGGCCGACTATGTAGACATGCTGGTGAGCGAGATGATACCCGCTGTGGGCGAAGAGCGGCTGGCCGACTTTATCGACGTGTTCTGTGACGAGGGGTTCTTCACCCCCGAAGAGACGCGGCGCATCTTGGAGGCCGGAGCCCGCTATGGCATGCGGCCCAAGATACATGCCTGCGAACTCGCCTCGAGCGGCGGGGTGGAAGTGGGCGTGGCCTGCGGCGCCCTCTCGGTAGACCATCTGGAGAGTGCCAGCGACGGCGACCTGCGCCTGCTCAAGGGAAGCGTCACCATGCCCACCCTGTTGCCCGGCACCTCATTCTTCCTGCGCATGCCCTACGGCCAGGGCCGCAAGATGATAGACAGCGGACTGCCCATCGCACTGGCCAGCGACTGCAACCCCGGCAGCACCCCGTCGCTCGACATGAAGTTTGTGGTATCGCTGGCGTGCATACAGATGCGACTGCTGCCCGAAGAGGCCCTGCTCGCCGCCACACTGAACGGTGCCGCCGCCATGGATCTTAGCGCCGACTACGGCTCCATCGCCGTGGGCAAGAAAGCCAACCTGCAGCTCACCAAACCCATCCCCTCGATTGCCTACATCCCCTATGCCTACACCCGTCCACTGGTTGAGCAAGTATGGCTGGAAGGGGAATTGAATAGGTAAAATTAAAGATTAAAGAAAAAAACAAGAAGCCTCATACCGTATCTCCAAAAGCGGTATGAGGCTTCTTAATTATTTAATATTTCATCTCTTTCCTTCTTATCTTGTCAGCGAGAATTTCAGGCTCAGGCCGAAGTCGCGGGTGGTGGTGGGATAGCTGTTGGCCGAGAGGAGCGGCGTATTGGTCTGCTGGTCGTAATAGAAAGTCATGGTCATGAGTTTCGACAGCGTATAGTCGGCCGAGAAGGAGAACTTCAGCGCTGTATTGCCACTGGAGGCAGAGCTGGTCATAGAGGCGATGTCGCGGGTGATGTTGGCCTGCTGCCGGTAGGAGAAGTCAAAGCGCAGGTTCAGGTCATGGTTGAAGGAGCCCTTGCCGTTGCGGTTGTTATTGGTATTCTGGTTCTTCGACGCATTCTCGTCATTGTCGCCCGCATTCTTCTTTCCGCCCTTCACCTTGCGGTGCGACGTGCCGCCACCGCCGAAGAGTTTGAAGTCGTTTATCTTATAGCCCATACCGATGACCCAGTCCTTGCTGGTGGTCTCGTTGAGCTGCACACTCGTCATACTGAGGCTGAGCTGGCGGGTGGTCTTGTACTCCAACTTGCAGGTGAGGTTGTTGTTCAGGGTCACATCCACACCGAGCAGCGGGGCGAAGTTCTCCGTAAGGCTCACCGTCGATACATTGAACATGCTGTTGGGCACCGGATTGCCGGTCGTGGCGTCGGTGATGAATCCCAGGCCGCCGGTCGACTCCATCCAGGTGCTGTAGCTGGCGTAGGAGCCCACCGCATAGAGACACTTGTACGAATGGTTCAGATTCACGCTCTTGAAGAGCGAGCTGAACCAGGGCAGGCGGCCCAGTCCGCTGTAGCGTACGGTCCAGTTGGGCAGCAAGCGGCTCAGTGTGGGGAAGATGTCAAGACTGCCGCCGCCCATGCTGGTATAGCTGGACAGGAAGGCAGGCACGAGCACATCGGCGCTGTAGGCCCCCACCCCACCGTTTTCGGGATTGAAGGTCTTTCCGGCCAATGCCGTTCCCTGCGGGTAGACCGTATTGGCGTACCGCGCCTCTACCCGCTCGCGGAAGGCGGGCAGTGACTGGCAGAACTTCTCGAAGGTCTTCGAGGAGTAGCCGTTGTTGGCGTCGCCGCTGCTGGCAAAGGCCGTCTTGATGGCGATGGTGGTCATATTGAAGGAGCCGCTCTGTGTGGTGGGGTTGCCGGCATACATATACTGCACGCTCTTGGACTTGGTGACATTGCGCGAGGCATTGAGGTCAATCTTGAAGTCGCGCACCGGCTCAAGGGTCATTTTGAGCTGCAGGTCTTCGGTGAGGCTCGTGGTGGCAGGGGTGGCCACACTTTCGTTGGAGAGGAGCCATCCTCTCTCGCGGGCCTTTTCGATATAGTCGTCGTCGATGAGTCCGAATCCGAAGTCGAGGCCCGGCGCCATGATGTCGCCCCGCCGCTGTCCGAAGGCATTGCCGATGGTGGGCATGAATCCGGGCAGACCCATGGAATACTGGTTGCGGTACGACAGGCTCACATTGCGCACCATCATGAGCACGCGTGCCACGCTCTGTGCGGTGCGGTACCATCCCTTCTCGTCGAGCGGTTCCTTGGGGGTGACGGTGATTTTGAACTTCAGTGTCGAGTCGGTGGGGTTGTACACCTGAATCTTGTTGTCGTCCAATTTCTTGTACCGGATGTGTATGGGCTTGCCGTCGAGTGTCTTAGCGGAGAACTCAAAGCGCTTGGTCTTCTTGCCGTGGGTGATGACCATCGAGGTGTCGGCCTTGATGGTAATCTCTTTCTCGAAGCTCTTCTTGTTCTTGGGCAGATTGGCCTTGGGGTCCTTGCCCTTGTTCTTGGCGTCGCCTTTTCCCTTGGCATCGTCCTTTCCGTCACCCTCTTTGGCACCTGCCTTGGTCTCCGGGGTCTTCTTGGGATTCTGTACCTTGTTGTTTACGGCCTTCTTGGGCTTGCTCTTGCTGAAGCGGTCGTTGGTGGCCTTGAGGAAGGGCACGTGGTCGTAGAGTTTCTGCAGGTTGAAGGAACCGTTCAGATTGTAGTTGCGCTTGGTGGAGATGGAGTTGCCCAGCGAGGTACCGTCCTCAAGGTCGGTGCCGCGCACCCATCCATAGGTGCCGTTGTAGGAGGCATCCACATTCACCCAGTCGAAGATGGGTATCAGGTTGAGCGGCAACTTGTAGGAAGCCGATACAGTCTGGCTGTAGTCGAGGGGGGCGCCCCAGTTGCGTATGGAGGTCCACACAGAGTCTTTCCAAGCATCATACTGGTCGGGATAGAGGTCTTTGTTGATGGGGGTATAGGGCTCCTCTATCTCGGCATGGGTGGCGCTTTGGAAGTTGAAGTGCAGGTTCTTGGTGAGGTCCCAACGGAAAGAGAACTCCCTGTTCCAGAGGAACTGCTCGCTGAAGGTGAGCGGCAGCTGCGAATCTTCGAGGCTCTCCATATCGCGCTCCTGCAGCTCGTAGTAGTTGCGCATGATGTCGGTATTGAACGTGACGTTCTGCGGCAGCCAGTTGAGTCCGAAGCGTTTCAGTATGTCGTAGTATTTCGACTTGCTCTTGATGAGTTTCTTGAAGGGTTCCCATGCCTTGAACACCGGTGTCCAGGTATAGGCCAGTGAGCCGCGCCACTGGTCCTCGTTCTCATACACGGTGGTCTCGCCGCTGGTGTTGCGGTGCGAGTGGCTGTAGGAGAAGGAGAAGTTGGCCGGGTCGTAGGGCATGGGGTGTCCTTTGGTCTGTATGCCCACCCTCACGCCGGTGAGCGAGAAGTTGGTGTCGGTGGTCTTGCTCACGGCTATCGACTCGATGGAGTCACGCTCATGGCGGCTGGCTCCCTCGAGCGCATCGTCGAGGAGCATGTCGGTGTCGAGCGGGTTGTACTTGGGGCTCTTGCGCTCCTTGGTGACCGAATAATAAAGGGGTGCCGACACCTTGGCCTTTTCGGGGAAGAATTTGCCCAGTTCCAAAGTGGTGGTAAGGCTGGCGTTGAGTTTGTTGTCGGTGCTGCGCTGGCTCACGCCTTCCTCGAGGCCGCCGAAGCCGTCCGACTCATACTTGCCGGTGACATTGACGGAGCCGAAGTCGGACAGCTGCACATTGAGGTTGCCCTGTGCGGCCCAGCCGCCCTCGTTGTCGTACTCCTTGAGTCGGAGCTCGTTGACCCACACCTCGCCCGACTTGGGGTCGGCCGAGAGGTTGCGCACACCGATAATCATGGTCTTCACCTCACCGAGCGAGGGGTTACCCATCACGCTGATGCGGTTGGCCGGATTGTCCTCGTCGTAGGAGGTGAAGAGCTGGTTGTAGGAGGCGTTGCCCTCGGCCTTGGCCTTGTTGCGCTCCTTCTTCACGGCGGTGAACATGGAGAGGGGTATGTCGAGCATGTTCTCCTCCGGCCACACGATGCGCTTGTCGTTGGCGGAGTATTTGTCGTAGTGGCCCGCCGGAGTGAGCTTGAGGGGCACCTCATACTCATAGTAATTGCTCTTGTAGTCGCTGCCCAGTCGCACGAACACCGCCAGCTGGTTGTCGGTCAGGTTGGTGGCATTGTCAATCGTGTGGTTGGCATGCACGAACATCTGCAGGCGGCGGTACTGGCGCAGGTCGAGGTTGGTGTTCTTGAACACGGCCTTCGACTCGCCGGTGCCCAAGTTGCTCACCACCATGTTGAGGGCCTGCTCGTTGCTCTCCACCAATTGCGGCTGCGTGGGGTCCTGCACACGCGAGATGCCCGGCGGCAGGATGTAGTTGACGGGTTCCTTGTCGTTGTTCTCCTCGATGTTGACGGTGCTCACCGACATATAGCCCGAGTTGGAGGCGCTGTTGGTGAGGTTCTGGGTATAGACGCGCCACTCGCCGCGCACCAGGTCTAAGCTGCCGAAACGGAGCACGATGGGTTTCTCGAATCCGGTAAGGAACATGCGCATGAAGCGTATGGAGGTGAAGTCGTTGATAGCGCCCACCCGCTGCTCAAACTGGTCGATGGGGATGCGGAACTGATACCAGGTCACGTCGTAGTGGTCGCCGTTGCGCAGGGTACCGGAGCCCACGCGGCTGTCTACGATGAAGTTCTGTCCCACCACGAGGTCTTCCGGGCGGATAGAAACGTGATACTGGTAGTATTTCTCATACTCATTGAGCGTGAAGTCCTGGTTGATGTCCTCCACATCGGGAGTGGTCTTGTACGAGGTGTCGTAACTCTCGGTGCGCGTATCAGAGTCGGGGCTGTTGCCCTGCGGGTTGTTGATGCGCTTGTAGCGGTGCTGGATAGAGGCCTGTATCTGGTCGAAATCGGAACCGCGGAAGTAGTGGTAGTCGTCGTTGGCGGGGTCGTTCATGATACTGTCGAACACCTCGGGGGCCACCTTTCCCTGAATGGCGGTAAGGAATTCCTGGTACGACTCGAAGGTGCGTTCCTCCTCGTCGGTGAGGCCGTTGAAGCCCACATCCTGCCTCTCGCGCGAGCCGGAGGTGGTGGCGAAGGCATAGGCCGTGTTGGCCGCCTTGACAGGTATTTTTCCCCACTGTGTGTAAGTGAAGCTGCTGGAGCCGTCTACCGGCATACCGTCCTCGTAGAATTTCTTGCCGTCGTGGAGTACATCCTCGCTCACCTCGCCCAAGTTGATGTAGAAGTCGCCGCCATACTGCTGGGCGTCGGGTTTGTCCTTGGTGTAGATGAAGGGGTCGAGCATCCAGAACTCGATATACTCGATGTTGGCCATCTCGAAGTCGGGATTGTCGAGTTTGCGCATCATGCCGCCCCACTTGGCAGCGGGGTTGTTAAGGGTACCGTCGGCATTGAGGTCGGGGTTGAAGTTGTAGGGGCCGCGCTCGGAGGGATAGTAGGCGAGGTTGAGCACCGGCAGTGTGGAGGTGGCGCCGCTGTAGCTGCTCTGGTCGCGGTTGGGATAGAGCTCGCGCACGAAGACCTCGCGCACATAGTGGTTGGAGAGCTGGTTCAGGTCGCTCTTGATGTGTCCGGGTGTGAGCGACGAGCTGCGGCGGGTGAAGAGCGGGTCGATGGTATACCACGACAGGAGGCTTCGGTTGTAGCCGCTGGCCAGGGTGGTCTTGTCCTTGTATTCGCTGAACATGGTGGGCACGCTGGAGATAATCCATGAGGTGGGGGCCGACATGTCGTAGGCGTTCTTGCTGTTTTCGAAGTCGTCGAGATAGGAGGCGTTGTCCTGGGTGCCGTGGCTCTGTCCGGCCAGCAGTTGGGCGAACTCGGCCTTGAGCGAGATGTTGGAGGGCTGCGTCACGTGCAGGAAGGGCACGTAGTTGAGCATATTGGTGAGCCACTGGCTCTCTTTCTTCCAGTTGAGGTTCACACCCCAGAGGGTGTTGTTGAGAGGTTCGGAACCCATGGCCACCTTGGTGGTGAGCGCCTGCTCCGACAGGTGCTGGAAGGTACCGCTCATCTGGAAGTCCTTGGTGAAGTCGTACTCCCAGTTAACGCCCACCATCGTCTTTCGGGCCTGTCCATAGTCGGTGTTGCTCTCATACGAGGCGCTCACCGGCGTGTTGGCATCCAGGATGCTCTGGTTGATGACGGTCACCTCGCCGGCCGAATAGTCGACGGTATAGTCGGTGCCCTCAGTCAGGGTGACACCGCCCGCGGTGACCACCACGGAGCCCTGCGGCACATTGTAGGCACCGAGCGAGATGACATTTGACGCATTGCCGCGATACTGTCCCATGAGCATGTACTTGTCTTTCTCGGCTATCTGCTTGGCCACGGTCTTGGTGGAGTCGTAGAGCTCAGTAAAAGCATATTTCTGCGCCGTGGCCAGGTCTACGCCCTTTGACACGAGAAACTTGAGCATGAAGTCGCCGAAGGGTTCCGCCTTGGGCAGGAACACACGTCCTCTTGACACGGTGTAGCCTTCCACATAATCGAAATAGCCGTTGGAGTGCACCTTCATGTTGTTGTCCAGACGGTCGGCATCGATGTCTTTGATGATGGTCTGGTTCTTCACCTGGGGCTCGGGTATATAAGTAATGTATACGCCGGCCGTATCGCTCTGGAACTTGATGTCGAGACGGAACTTGTCTTTCTCCACCGACGACGACAGGTAGTACACGTTCTTCATCATGAGGTCCCAGTTGGTCTGCTGGGGGTTGTTGCTGGTGTTCTTGAGCGACTTCACGAAGAGGCACTTGCTCACATCGGTCACATCGCTGGCAAACTCGCCCACCTGGTAGGTCACGCCGCCGTAGGTATACTCATAGGCCACGGCCAGCACCTGGTCGGTCTGCAGGGTCTGGTTAAGGGAGACATAGCCAAGGGCGGAGTTGACGGTGTATTCCGACGACTGGAGGAGGCGTGCGCTCTGCAGTTTCTCATAGTCCGCACCTCCCACGAAGGCGGCATCGAGCACGGTCGATGTTTCCTCAATGTTGCGGGCCTCGTTGTAGGTGGTGGTGAGCTGCTGGTAGAGACCGTTGGCATTGTTGGCGGGAGGCATGGGACCATTGCCCTCGCCCAAGTCGGGCAGTGCCACGATGTTACGGGTGTTGTTGGCGGCTCCGCTCTTGTTGGTCACCCATATCTCTATACGGTTTATCTTGATGCCGGTGGTCAGGTTGGGCAGCGTCTTCATGGCATCGTCGTATTTGGAGCGGAAGTAATGAGAGAGGAAGAAGTGTCGGTTCTCCTCATAATTGGCGGCATCTATCTCGAAGGGGGTGAGCTGCACGCCGCCCTTCGAGGAGACACTCTTCGACGACGACTTCTTCTGCGAGAACACCGTCTGCAACTTCAGTTTGCCGAACTGCAGGTCGGTGCGCAGACCGAAGAGCGAGCTGGCACCGCGTATGAGCGAGGAGTTGGCGGGAAAGGACACGTTGCCGCCCTCCACGAGTTTGATAATCTCGTCTTCCTTGCCCTCATATTTCAGTTTGAGGCTCTGTGCATCGAAATCAAAGGTGGCGTCGGTGTTGTAGTTGAGGTTCATATTCACCTTGTCGCCCACTTTTCCGTTCACGCTCAGGTTGATCTTCTCGTCGAAGTCCATCGTGGTGGTCTTGCGGTTGCGGATGGGCAGCGAGGGGTTGTCGATGTTCTTGAAGGTGGCGCCGAACTTAAGCTCGGCGGTACCCTGTGTCTTGATGCGCACACCGCCGGGACCGAATATCTTCTCGGCCGGACCGAGGTCGAAGTGCATGTCGGTGAAGTCGAATTTCTCCTTACCCTTGCTCTCTGCCAATTGCTGGTTCTTGCTGCGGAAGAATTCGCGCATGGCCTGCTGCTCGCTCCATTTGAAGTATTCGTCGTAAGTCATCATAATGGGCGAGTAGACATAGGTGCCGGCTATCTTGTTGCCGAACACGTAGCGGTCGAGGGTGTCGTTGTAGACCACCTGCTGACTCATGTTCTCAGGGCGCTGCAGGTCGGCGGAGCCTTGCTGCAAGTCGTCCTCGGTGATGGGCACGGTGCGCTGCACTGCCCACCGCGGATGGAGCAGCGAGTCGGGTATCTCCTCCTCTTCCTCGAGAATGGGTTGCTCCTTCACCTCGGTCTTATTCTTGTTTTTGTCTTTGTCGTCGTTTTGCTGGCGGTTGCGCCGGGTCTTGTCGTCTTGGGGCACGGACAGGGCGTTGCCCGCCATCACACCGATGGCGCACAAGAAGAGAAGGATGCCTATAATCCGTGCGGAGAATTTCATTTTTGTGTCGATGTCTTACTTTATTTGTTTCAGGGCCTGTTTTACCACCTGCTCCACGGGCAGGTCGGGCTGCTGCTTGAGTATCTCGGTCACCACCTTGGCCGACGGTGCGGGCGAGAAGCCCAGCATGGTGAGTGCGCCGACGGCTTCGTCGCGCACCTCCTTGTTGATTTGTGCGGCAGGGGTGAGCGGCAGTCCGGGCTGCTCGGGCACGAGGTCGAGCGACGCCACCTTGTCGCGCAGGTCAACAATGATGCGCTGTGCGGTGCGCAGTCCGATGCCCTTCACGCCTTTGAGCAGGCGTTCATTGCCGGTTGTGATGGCTTCGCTGAGCTCGGCGGGGGTGAGCGACGAGAGAATCATGCGTGCCGTGTTGGCACCCACGCCCGAGACGGAGATGAGCAGCCCGTAGAGGGTGCGTTCCTCGCGTGTGGCGAATCCGTAGAGGGTATAGGAGTCGTCGCGTCCGCCTGTCACCAAAGCCTCGGCCACGAAGAGTTTCACCTCTTTCTTGTTTTGTATGGCCGTAAAAGTATTGAGCGAAATATTGAGCGCATAACCCACTCCCGCTGCTTCGACAACAGCGACAGCCGGGGTGAGATCGGTCAATTCGCCCCTGATATATTCTATCATTCCAGTTGTTTTTTGTATATATACGATTAATTAACGACCCTCCGGCCGGTTTATTGCATTTTTTTCCGAAAAATGGTGGAGAATGGGGTTGGGGCTGTCCCACCGACGGACTGGGAAGAGGCAAACAAAGAGATGTGCCTTTTATTGACACATCTCTCCGCTCTTCAGAATTATGAACAAATGTTATATTCGGTCATGGTGCGCTTCTCAACGGAGAAGCCCATGCCCACCTTTACGATGTGGCGGCCGTCGGTGGCATATCCTTTGAGGGAGATTTCCCTGCAAGAATAGGAAAAATCCTACCAACGAATAGACATTCCGCTATTGCAGAAATGGAAAATATGCTTTATCTTTGCGAACAGAAAACAAGACATATTATTTATTCACCTCTAAAAATATACGACTATGAAGAGAACAATGATACTGGCAGTCCTGATGACGATAGTCACCGCTGTCTCGGCCATGAGCTACACACAGGCCCGCAACGAGGCACTCTTCCTGACCGACAAGATGGCCTACGAGCTCGACCTGAGCTATGCACAGTATGAAGCCGTGTACGAAATCAACCTCGACTACTATCTCTGCGTGACGGGCAACACCCTCTTCGGCACCTACTGGAGCCGCCGCAACGCCGACCTCCGCTATGTGCTCACCAACTGGCAGTATGCCCGCTACCTGGAGCTGAGCTACTTCTACCGCCCCGTGCAGTACACACGCAACACGTGGTTCTTCAGCATCTACAGCCACTACGGCAAGACGCAGTACTACCGCGACCGCCCCACCGGCTACAACAACTACCGCGGCGGACGGAACCGCATCTCGGGCAGCTACTACAAAGGCCGCGACTACGACAAGCCCATCAACAACCACTACAAGCCGCGCAGCACTGACATGCCGCCCCACAACGGCAGTTCGATGACCGGCAGCGGACCCGGCAACCGGCTCACCGGCAACGGAGGCTCCACCACCAGCAGCAGCCGTCCGCAGCGCAACGTGGGCAACGGCAACACGGGCAGGAGCAACGGCGGCTCGAACCGCAACTCGGGCGTCACCCCGCGCCGCTCCTCCAGTCAGGGCAGCAGCTCTACCAGCACCCAGAAGGGCACCTTCGGCGGCAAGCGGCAATAACAGCGCATCTGTAAACGATTGGTTGAGGCGGAACGTTTTCCGCCTCAACTTTTTGTATGGAAATTAAAAAAATCGGTGTCAAAATGACAGTTTTTTAACGGGAATACAGTATTTTTGCACACAGAATCAATTGTAACCCTATAAAAGAAGAAAAAATGAAGAAAATCAGAGCCGCCGTTGT
Source organism: uncultured Prevotellaceae bacterium (assembly GCA_902777645.1). GTDB lineage: Bacteria > Bacteroidota > Bacteroidia > Bacteroidales > Bacteroidaceae > Prevotella. The sequence continues at coordinate 47,382 of CACYUZ010000014.1, forward strand.
AGGCTACGGCAACATCGGCAAATTTACGGTTCAGGCCTTAGAGGCCGCCAACGACTTTGAGATAGCCGGCATCGTGCGCCGCAAGGGCGCTGAGAATTGTCCGGCCGAGTTGGCACAATACAAGGTTGTGAAGGATATCACCGAACTGGACAACGTCGACGTAGCCATCCTGGCCACCCCCACCCGCAGCTGCGAGGAGTATGCCAAGAAAATCCTGCCCCTTGGCATCAACACCGTCGACAGCTTCGACATCCACACCAGCATCCTCGACTACCGCGCCACGCTCATGCCGCTCTGCAAGCAGACGGGCACCGTGTCGGTGATAGCCGCCGGATGGGACCCGGGGTCCGACAGCATCGTGCGCACCCTGATGCAGAGCCTTGCACCGAAGGGCCTCTCCTACACCAACTTCGGCCCGGGTATGTCGATGGGCCACTCGGTGTGCGTGCGCTCCAAGGCCGGTGTGAAGAACGCGCTCTCCATGACCATTCCCAAGGGCGAGGGTCTGCACCGCCGCATGGTGTATGTGGAGCTCGAAGAGGGCGCCAAACTCGAAGAGGTGACCGCCGCCATCAAGGCCGACCCCTATTTCGCCAACGACGAGACCCACGTGTTTGAGGTGGAGTCGGTCGACGACGTGCGCGACATGGGCCACGGCGTGAACCTGGTGCGCAAGGGTGTGAGCGGACAGACGCAGAACCAACGCCTGGAGTTCAACATGAGCATCAACAACCCCGCCCTGACCGGACAGGTACTGGTGAATGTGGCCCGTGCCTCCATGCGCCAGCAGCCCGGCTGCTACACCATGATTGAGATACCGGTCATCGACATGCTGCCCGGCGACCGCGAGTCGCTCATCAGCCACTTGGTATAGCCGCACAGCGCACCGCATAAAAAACACCGGCCCTGCAGCCTCTTCACCCGGAAGAGCCCTGCAGGGCCGTTTTTTTGGACAGGAGCATGTCCCCTCTCACCGATAGTCGACCTTGGGCTGCCCGCTTTGTTCCAGCACTTTCTTGCCTTCCTGCTCCACGATGAGTTTGTAGCCCGAATACTGTCCATCATGCACCTTGTAGACAAACCCGTCGTTTTCGAAAGTGTAGGTATGGGCGTTCTTAAAGCCGCTCAACAGCAGATGGGGCTTGTCGGCGAGCGTGGCCGGACGCTTCCACGAGGCATAGCGGTAGTCGCCATCGCTCATCGAGTCGATTTTCACGATGTAGTCCTTGGTGTAGAACAACGCCTTCTCCACTACGGCACCCGACAGCGAAACGTGGCAGGGGTGATACAGCAGCGAGTCGGTGAAGTCGAACCGCCGCCCGTCGAAGCTGCATATTATCTCTTTCTCGCCGAAGGGCGGGGCGGGGTCGGTCACCATCGCGCGGAAACTCATATTGCCGGCATTGAAGGTCAGCGAGGGCTCTGCCATGACCACCCGGTCGGTTACCAAGCCCTCGCCCTTGTCGAACAGGGGCACACCGGCCAGCCCTTTCTCCTTGATGCGAAAGGCTCTCATCCGCGAGAAAGTGGTAGCATACAGCATGGGATCCATTTCTTCATTCTCTCCTATCACATAAACGGGCTCATTGTGCCGCGTCATTTCCATAAGAAGGACCGAGCCTTCCTCCCTGCAGGGGCCTCTCTCCACATGCACCTCTCCGTCATCGTCGGCATACTGCAAGGCATAAGCAAAGAGATACAGGTTGTCAATCGTGTACAGCCGTAGCCGCCCGTCTTTCGACTCCTGTACGAAAGGTGTCTTGCTGTCCCTATCCGGGAAGTTGGCCTCCAACGTGCCGGGATGGGCCGAAAGCAACTCCACCATCCGGTCATAGTCGGCCTTGCCCAGAGAGTCTCTCTTCATGAGCCCAACAATCTCCTGCACGGCCTTCACTGTGGCCAGCGAGTCGTCCGATTCCGCCGACCCTGCCGACTCTCTCCCACCCCCACACGAAGCAGCAAGAAGCAGGACGGCCAGCAGCAGGCTTGCCGAAAGGAATTTATAATTGAGGTTGCTTGTCATCATTTCAACTATTTGATTACAGTGCGCAAATATAGGAAAAAAATTGCTGATATAAGAGTTTTTTACTACTTTTGCATTATCTATTACCGATGAAACATCACTTTCTACCCATGAAAAGAAATATCCGCAAGCTTGCCTTCCTGTCGCTCTGCACCACAGCGCTGCCCCTACAGGCACAAGACATCAGCAACCGCATAGTAGCCTCCGATACCATACTCACCACCACCGGCATCAACCTGGGAAGTGCCGACAAAGTGACCGAGGAGCGTATGAACAAAGGACTGGTGACCAACTCGCTGAGCGCCCTCAGCGGACAGGCCGCCGGTGTCAACGTGTCGAGCGGCGAGAACCGCATGGCCATGCTCAGCAGCGTGCGCGTGCGAGGCACCACCTCGCTCACCGGCGGTAACGACCCGCTCGTCATCATCGACGGCGTGTCGGCCGACCTGGCCACGCTCTCTTCTATCTATCCCGCCGACATCGAGAGCTTCACCATTCTCAAAAATGCCGCCGAGACGGCCCAGTATGGTTCGCGCGGCGCTTCGGGTGTGATAGAGGTGACCACCAAAAAGGGAAAGAGCGGACAGTTTCACATCTCCTACGATGGCAGCCTGGGCGCCGAGGATGTATACAAGAACATGAAGATGCTGCGTCGCGACGGCTATCTCAACACAGCCGCCCAACTGGGGCTCTACAGCATCGACGGCGGCTACGACACCGACTTCACCAATGCCATCACCCGCACGGGCTTCGTGCAGAACCACCACATGGCGTTCAGCGGTGGCTCTGACGAGTCGAACTACCGCGCCTCGATAGGTGTGATGGACCACAACACGGTGATACGGATGAACTCATACAAAAACTTCGTGGCCAAGCTCGACCTCACGCAGAAAGCCTTCGACAACAAGCTGGTCGTCGACATGGGTGTCTTCGGCTCATCACAGACCAACAAAGACATCTTCGACGAGCAGAAACTCTTCTACTCGGCTGCCGCACAAAACCCCACCTACCCCTCCGGCATGAATGAAAGCGGAGGATGGGACTGCAACTCCACCGCCTCGCAGATAAACAACCCGCTGGCCCTGCTCCATGAGCAAGACCATGAGCGCAACCTCAACTTCAACACCCACCTGAAGCTCACCCACAACATCTGGCCCAACCTGCAGTTCATCCTCTTCGGCAGCTACTCGTTCACCAGCAACGAGAATGCGCAGTTTCTGCCCACCTGGGTATGGGGACAGGGACAGGCCTTCCGCGGTGAGAGGAAGTCGGAAGACTGGCTCGGCAACGCCGTCATCAACTACTGGTGGGACTTCAACAGCGACCACCGCATAGAGGTGGTGGGACTGGCCGAATACCAGCGAAGCACACGCCGCGGTTTCTACACCACCGTGAAAGGCTTCAACACCAACGAATTCGGTTATGACAACCTGCAGGCAGGGTCGCTGCGGCCCTACGGCGGCACCGGTTCCAACTACGACCGCCCCTCGCTCGCCTCGTTCATGGGCAGCGCCAAATATATGTTCTACGGCAAGTATGAGGTGACCGTCAACGCACGCGCCGACGGCAGCTCTATGGTGGGCAAGCACCACCGATGGGGATTCTTCCCCTCCATCTCGGCCGAATGGGACGTGAAAGCTGAGAAATTCATGAAAGATGTCCAAGAGATAAGCCTGCTCAAGGTGCGCACCGGCTACGGCATCTCCGGCAACCTGGGCGGCATCGACTCCTACAACTCGCTCCAGCGCTTCATGCCCGTGGGCATCGTGCCCAACAACGGCATGCCCACCGTGACACTGGGATATGTGGCCAATGTGAACCCCAACCTGAAATGGGAGACCCGCAGCAGCAACAACATCGGCGTGGACTTGGGCCTGTTCAACAACCGACTCGTCATGACCGCCGAATACTACTATTCGAAAACACGCAACATGCTCTATCTCTACGATGTGAGCGTGCCGCCCTTCGCCTACAGCAAGATGCTCGCCAACCTGGGCTCCATGCTCAACAAGGGTCTGGAGCTGGGATTCGGCATCACCCCCATCGAGACCCGCGACATGCAGCTCAACGTGAACATGAACCTCGCCTATCAACGCAACAAACTCCTCTCGCTCTCGGGCTATTACAAGGGGCAGTACATGAGCGCCGACGAAACCACCAGCATCGGCTCGCTCAACGGCGCCGGCTTCCATGGCGGCAACAACGACATCGTGTACCAGATAGTGGGACAGCCGCTCGGCGTGTTCTACCTGCCCCACTGCACCGGACTCTCACAAGACCAGAACGGCCGCTATCACTACGACATAGCCGACCTGGACGGTGACGGGGAAATCAATCCCGCCGACAATGCCGACCGATACATAGCCGGACAGGCCACCCCGAAATGGACCCTGGGCTCCAACATCAGCTTCAGATACAAAGACTTCGACATCTCCCTGCAGATGAACGGCGCCTTCGGACACAAGATATACAACGGCACCGCACTCACCTACATGAACATGGCCTCCTTCCCCGACTACAACGTGATGCGCGGAGCCCCGGAGCGCAACATCTACGACCAGACCGCCACCGACTACTGGCTGGAGAGCGGCGACTACCTCAACTTCGACTACCTGACCGTGGCATGGAACGTGCCCATACGCCGCTACGCCCGCCACATCCACTCGCTGCGCGTGGCCCTGAGTATAAACAACCTGGCCACCATCACCTCCTACAGCGGACTCACCCCCATGATCAACAGCTATGTGGTGAGCAGCACGCTGGGCATCGACGACAAGCGCAGCTATCCGCCCTACCGCTCCTACAGTATCGCCATGAGCATCTCGTTCTAAATTCATCAACCCCCGAAAAACCATGAGAAAATATCTTTTTATCATAGCTGCGCTCACACTGCTCTCCTCGTGCCTCGACGAAAACCCGCGCGACAGAATAGAAGAAGAGGAAGCCATCAACTCGGCCAACGCACTCTACCTGAACGCCGTGGCCAACCTCTACAACTACATAGGCGGCCACAACGACTGCGAGGGACTGCAAGGCACCACCCGCGGGGTGTACGACCTGCAGACCTTCACCTCCGACGAGGCCCTGCTGCCCACCCGCGGCGGCGACTGGTACGACGGCGGCCTGTGGCAAAGCCTCTTCACCCACTCCTGGACACCGACCGAAACCATCCTCGAGGGTACCTGGAACTATCTCTACAAGGTCATCGTGCTGTGCAACTACTCGCTCTACCTGCTCGACAGCCACCGCGATCTGGTCAGTCCGCTTGACTTGTCGGCCTATATGGCCGAGGTGAAAGCGCTCAGGGCCATCTACTACTGCTATCTGCTCGACCTCTTCGGCAGCGTGCCCTACGTGACCGACACCGAAATCGACATGTACAGTGTCCGACAGCTCTCGCGCAGCCAGATTTTCAACAACGCATGGAACGACCTGATAGAGAGCAGACGCTTTCTCTCCTCCGAACGCAGCAACCAGGAGGGGGTCTACTACGGACGCATCACCCGGCCGGTGGTCGACTTTGTGCTGGCCAAAATGGCTCTGAACGCTGAGATATGGTATGATGACGTATGGACCGACGATGAGCGCGAAGCAGGCAGCGACATCCTGCTCCCCTGCGGTGAACTGGGCGAGATGACTGCCTGGGACGCCTGCATCTACTACTGCGACCAGGTGACCCAAGCCGGCTATCAGCTCGAGACCGACTACCGGGAGAATTTCTCCATATACAATGAGGAGTCGATAGAGAACATCTTCACCATACCGATGGACAAGGGCCTCTATGCCAACGAGTTCAGCAACCTGTTCCGCTCGCGCCACTACAACCATGGCAGCGCGCTCGGACTGGGAGCCGAAAACGGCATCTCGGCCACGGTGAGCACCGTGCTCACCTATGGCTATGGCACCGGCGAGGTGGACAGGCGCTTCGCCTACAACTTCTACGCCGACACCGTGCTTGTGGACGGCAGAACCGTATACCTGGACAATGGCGAACCGCTGGTGTACCAACCCCTGGCGGTGAAGATAGACCTTACGGGCAGCCCCTATGAGAAGACCGCCGGCGCCCGCATGGCAAAATATGAGGTGGACCGCACCGCCTACAACGACGGCAAACTGCAAAACAACGACATCGTGCTCTTCCGCTATGCCGACGTGCTGCTCATGAAGTCGGAGGCCAAAGTGCGCAGCGGACGCAACGGCGACGAGGAACTGAACCAGGTGCGCAAGCGGGTGGGCATGCCCTACCGCAAGGCCACCCTCGACAACCTGCTCGACGAGCGGCTCATGGAACTGGCATGGGAGGGATGGCGCCGCCAGGACCTCATCCGCTTCGACCGCTACCACCTGCCCTACTCCTCACGGCCCGCCAATCCCAAGGAGGAGACCACGCGCTACACCATCGTGTTCCCCATCCCGCAGCGCGCCATGAACCTCAACGACCAGATGGCACAGAACCCCGGCTATATTGTCAACCTACAATAAAAAAGGTGTGTTCCTATAGGGCCAGCCTAAATGCAGACCTACAACAAAAAAATCCGCAGACCATCAAGTCTACGGATTTTTTGTGCTTGCGGATGAACCGGGCTGGACTTAAAAATCTTCCTGGAAGAGCGGGTCCTCCGGCATCACCATCACCGGCTTCTGCTTCTCCATCTCCAGAATGTTGGCCGGCACATACTTCTTGTCCACCACAAGGCGGAACATATACTCGCGCATCCAGCGGTCGGTCATGATGAGGCAGCCCTTCTGTCCGCTGGCCGGCCCCCAGCTGTTCTCCACTTTCCATTTCACCGGTTTGCCGTCGGCATCCAGGTCTACGGCGCTCAGCGTCATGGCGTGGGTGGAGCCGCTGTCGAAGGTCATGATGCGCTCGGCCTTGTTCATGGGGAAGGTGGTGCCGAAGAGCGATCCGTAGTCGTAGTTCTCGGTGTCGAGATAGCCGCGTTTGCGGTCGAACTGCTTGCCCACATCGTAGGAGGTGTAGAGTTTGTGGCCGTCCTTGATGGCGGCGATGGCCATCTGCTCTATGTCGTCCATCGGCAGGTTGATGTACTTCCAGTTGTGGCCGTCGTAGGTGTGGCGGTCGTACTCCACCTCATAGGTCTTGTAGTAAGGCCGGCGGGGGTCGTTCATCACCATGATGAACGAGCCGTTCAGGTTGTGGCCCACGGTCAGCTCGTAAAACTCCTTCGGGGTATAGGTCTTCGGCTCACCGATGGCCTTGCCGTTCTTGTCCTTGAAGGCATAGGTGAACTGCTTTACAGGCTCGCCCAGGGTGATGCACAGCATGCGGTAAATGGTGCCGAGCATCTCGGTCTTGCGGGCCTTGATGGCGGCGGGTTTCTTCTTGTCGGCCACCATCTTGCGCAACTCCAAACCGAACTCACGCAGTTTCGACCCCACGAGGCGCGCCATGCGGCTGGTGTTATTGGCCGAATAGGTCTCAGGCTGCACGCCCATGGGCACAAGACCATATTTCTCGGCCAGGTCGGCCACACCGCAGAAGGTGCCGCCGTCGTTGATGGGACTCTTGAAGAAGAACTGCACCCTGATGTCGTCGATGGGCTTGTCGGCACAGTCTATCACGCCCTGCAGCATCAGGTTGGCCTTTTCCAGCTGGTCGTAGAAGAAGAGATAGTCGTGCGAGAACTCCACGCTGAGCGAGTCGGTGCGCAGGGCGAAGTCGGAACGCAGCACATTGAGTCCGCTGAACATCCAGCAGCGGCCGCTGCTCTTCTGGTCGTGTATCGACTGCGCCTTGGTCTCATGGCTGAAGTAGGTGTTCACCTCGCCCTGATTGGCGAAGTTCTTGGCCAGGTCGTCGATGGAGTTGGAGGCGATGGCATTGAAGAGCGCTTTGCTCTGTGCCCCGCCGGCATACGACTTCTCAATATCACTGAGCATCTGTGCGGAGATGCCTCCGTCGGCTTTCTGGGCGAGGCAGGCGGCCGTAGCCATCATACAGGCCGCCAGCACTATCATCTTTTTTCTCATTAGTACAGTAGGATTTTGGTTTATGTTGCAAATTTATGAATATTTTTGCTTTTTCCGTGAAAAAATACAAAAATATGCTCAAAACCAACCTTAATTACGCAAAAATCATTACCTTTACCGAGTTTTTCAGTATTCCTTATAAAAAGGCTTTCTCTTCGACTATTTTTTCGATTTTTATATTTCGACACATATACAACAATGATGAAAATAAAAGGTTTACTATTGCTTGTTGCCCTGCTGGCATGGGTGCAAGGGGCATTCGCTGATGACGATGTTTTCGAATACGAGGATGACAACAACACGGTGATTAGCGGGTTGGTATGGGGTGCCAATCCTGAATCGCTTACCATCCCGGCCTCTGTGACAAGAGTGAAGACCGGGGCCTTTTTGTATGCCACCAATCTGGATGAGCTCATTATCGACGGTGGCAATCCTGTATTTGAATCCGGTGTCTTTGGAGAGGATGTTCCACTGCAACTGTTGAACTTGGGAAGCGGCATGTCGACCACCAACATCCTTAGACTGATAAAGACAATAGGAAAAGACAATCAACTTTTACAAATAGATATAGACGGCTTTACAGGAGAGTTCGATTCGGATGATTGGGATGAAACCGCAATGGGCGATTACCTTTCCTCCGATGTTGAAGTCCGCCTGCCGGCCGAACTTGTTGGCGATCAGGTTTTCGGCGACGCTAAGGTATATGGTCATTTCTCGCTTGAACATGACTTGGTGACATTCTGCGGCAAGCAGAATTTCGAAGACGTAGACAATCCGAACATGCTCTTCTACGTGCCCACCCATCTGGAAAACGGTTCGGTATACATAAAGCGTGTGTTTAACATCTATGCAAACCAGGGAATCCTCATTCATCCGGCCGAAGGAATGTCGGCCGAAGCCTACCTTCTCCGCAACATAGACCTCGAGGGTAGTTATGAGAGCAACATGCTGGTGGGTGTGACAGAACCCACCACTATAGGCGAGACCGAGGGCGACAAGACCAACTTCGTGCTTTACGAAGGTAAATTCTACCCCACCTCAGGCGGCACATTAGGAGCCAACCGCGCTTACCTCCAGGTGCCCACCAGCGAGGTGGAGCATCTGTCGAACCTCACCATCATCTACGAAGAGGAGGAAGACGGCATCATCCAGCTCCGCCGCGAGGAAACCGCCGCTCAGCGTGCCGGATGGTACACCCTGGGCGGACAGCGCATCAGCCAACCGCAGCAGGCAGGCATCTATGTACACAACGGACGCCTGGAGACCGTAAAATAACCCCCACGAAAAATCATTCGCATCATGAAAGAGAAAAAGACATACCTACAGCCCGCTACCGAGGTGTTATCAGTGGCCGCAATGCTCATGAACAGTTATGACGCTGACACAGAATCGGGCCTTATCGACATATCCACCAGCAAGAAGGTAGACGCCGGCATGGGACAGGCCAACGGCAGCGGCATCTTCGACAGTGGTGAGGGCGACGACCGGTCACCCATCTGGGACGAGTAACAAGCACGGCAGGCCGCACAGCGGCACCGCCATCATACCTACAAGAGGGGGAGGCCAGAAAGGGCGCTCCCCCTCTCTTATTTGCGTCAGCAGCACCAAAAAAGTCCATTTGCGCACCACCATTTGAAAAAAAGAAGCGGCAAGAAGGCCGAAGTCGGATTTTTTTCTTATTTTTGCAAGTTGGAGCAATCAACACAATTGCAGAAAGAACCACTGATTAATGGAAAACAACAAAAAGTCACTGCTCGAAAGCATCAACGTGCCCTCCGACCTGCGCCAGCTCAGCGTGGAGCAGCTGCCCCAACTGTGCGACGAACTCCGACAGATGATTGTGAACGAGCTCTCGGTCAATCCGGGACACCTCGCTTCCAGTCTCGGAGTGGTGGAGATAACGGTGGCCCTGCACTACGTGCTCGACACCCCGCACGACCGCATCGTATGGGACGTGGGGCACCAGGCCTACGGGCACAAGATACTAACCGGCCGGCGCGACCGGTTCTGCACCAACCGAAAACTGCACGGACTCATGCCCTTCCCCTCGCCCCGGGAGAGCGAATACGACACCTTCACCTGCGGCCATGCCTCCAACTCCATCTCGGCAGCCCTCGGCATGGCGGTGGCCGCCAAGCTGCGCAAAGACAAGACACAGCATGTGGTGGCCGTGATAGGCGACGGCGCCATGAGCGGCGGTCTGGCCTATGAGGGACTGAACAATGTGTCGTCGAGCGACAACGACATGCTCATCATCCTCAACGACAACGACATGAGCATCGACCACTCCGTGGGCGGCATGCAGCAGTATCTGCTCAATCTCAACACCAACAAGACCTACAACGACCTGCGCTACCAGCTCTCGCAGTGGCTCAACCGCCGCGGCATGCTCAGCGACAACCGCCGCCACGGCCTGATACGCCTCAACAACGCCATCAAGTCGGCCATCAGCCATCAGCAGAATGTGTTCGAGGGCATGAACATACGCTATTTCGGACCTTTCGACGGCCACGACGTGAAAGAGATAGTGCGCCTGCTGCGCCAGCTGAAGGATATGAAGGGCCCCAAACTGCTCCACCTGCACACCATCAAGGGCAAGGGCTACGAGCCCGCCGAGAAGGCCGCCACCGTGTGGCATGCCCCCGGCAAATTCAATGTGGAGACCGGCGAGCGCATACACAGCGAGGAGACGGGCATTCCGCCCAAATACCAGGACGTGTTCGGCCACACCCTCCTTGAGCTGGCCCGCCAGAATAGCCGCATCGTAGGCGTCACCCCCGCCATGCCCACCGGCTGCTCCATGAACATCATGATGGAGGCCCTGCCCGCACGCACCTTCGATGTGGGCATCGCCGAGGGCCACGCCGTGACCTTCTCGGCCGGCATGGCCTCCGACGGTCTGCAGCCCTTCTGCAACATCTACAGCGCCTTCTCGCAGCGGGCCTACGACAACATCATACACGACGCCGCCCTGCTGCGCCTGCCCGTGGTAATCTGTCTGGACCGCGCCGGACTGGTGGGCGAGGACGGCCCCACCCACCACGGCGCCTTCGACATGGCCTTCCTGCGCCCCATCCCCCACCTCACCATCGCATCGCCCATGAACGAGCACGAGCTGCGCCGGCTCATGTATACGGCGCAGTTGCCCGACAAGGGCACCTTCGTGATACGCTACCCGCGCGGCCGCGGCGAACTGGTCGACTGGCAATGTCCACTCGAAGAGATTGAGGTGGGCACCGGCCGACGCCTCGCCGACGGCACCGATGTGGCCGTGCTCAGCATAGGACCTATCGGCAACCATGTGACCCGCGTCATCAACCGCCTGCGCGAGGAAGGCAATCCCCTGAGCGTGGCCCACTACGACATGCGCTTCGTAAAACCCCTCGACGAGCGGCTGCTCGAAGAGGTGGCCGCCCGCTTCGGCCGCATCATCACCCTCGAGGACGGCTGCCGCGCCGGCGGTTTCGGCAGCGCCGTGACCGAGTGGATGGCCGACCACGGCCACCATCCCACCATCGTGCGCCTTGGACTGCCCGACGAGTTTGTGGAGCACGGCTCCGTGGCCGAGCTGCAGGCCATCACCGGCATCGACCCCGAATCTATCTACCAAGCCATCATACGGTCATGAAAATCATCATTGTAGGCGCCTACGCCATCGGTACCCATCTGGCCAAGTTGCTGTCGCGCAACAACCACGACACCGTGCTCATCGACTCCGACGAGGAACGGCTCTCGAGCATCAACAGCGACTATGACCTCATGACGATACAGGCCTCGGCGTCAAGGCTTCGCACCCTGAAAGACGCCGGCGTGAACGGCGCCGACCTCTTCATCGCCGTCACCCCCGACGAGAACCTGAATATGAACGCCTGCATGCTGGCCAAGGCCCTGGGCGCCAAGCGCACCGTGGCCAAGGTGGACAACTTCGAGTATACCGACCCCAAACTGCGCAGCGTGTTCAACAATGTGGGCATCACCTCGCTCATCAACCCCGAGAACCTGGCTGCCTATGATATCGCCAACGGACTGAAGATGTCGTGGGTGCGGCAGCGCTGGGAAGTGCACGACGGGGCCCTCATCATGCTCGGCATCAAGCTGCGCGACACCTGCCAGGTGCTCAACCAGCCCCTCAAGGACCTGTGCAAGCCCGAGTCGCCCTATCACATCGTAGCTATCAAGCACGGCAACGAGACCATCATACCGCGCGGCGACGATGTGCTCTCGCTCAACGACATCGCCTACTTCATGACCACACGCAACTACATACCCTTCATCCGCAAGATTGTGGGCAAGGAGCACTATGTAGACGTGAAAAACGTGATGATCATGGGCGGAGGCGCCACTGCGGCACGCGCCACCACGCTGATGCCGGAATACATGAAAGTGAAGATATTCGAGGCCAACGAGGCCCGCTGCGAGCAGCTCAACGAGATTATCGACACCGACCGCGCCATGGTGATACACGGCGACGGCCGCGACATAGGACTGCTCCTGGAGGAGGGCATCAAGAACACCCAGGCCTTCGTGGCCCTGACGGGCAACGCCGAGACCAACATCCTGGCCTGCCTCACCGCCAAGCGCATGGGTGTGCGCAAGACGGTGGCCATGGTGGAGAATTTCGACTACGCCAGCATGGCCGAGAGTCTCGATATCGGCACCATCATCAACAAGAAGGCGCTGGCCGCCAGCCACATCTACCAGATGATGCTCGACGCCGACGTGAACAACATCCACTTCCTCATGTCGGCCAACGCCGATGTGGCCGAGTTCACCGCCATGCCCAACTCGAAGGTGACGCGCAAGCGGGTGTTTGAACTGGGGCTGCCCAAGGGCACCACGATAGGCGGTCTGGTGCGCAACGGCGAGGGCCAGCTGGTGAGCGGCGGCACGCAGATACAGGCCGGCGACTCGGTGGTGGTGTTCTGCCACGACATCAACATGTCGAAAATAGAGAAATTCTTCAAATAACGGCACCGGCAAGCGATGATCAACTTCAAGATTATATACAAAATCATCGGCACGCTGCTCTTCATCGAGGCGGCCATGATGATGTGGTGTCTTGGCCTCTCCATCTACCTGCACGAGAAAGACATGCTGGCCTTTCTTATCTCCATCGCAGTGACCGTGCTGGGCGGCGTGGGATTCCGACGCCTGGGCCGCGGCGACGACAGAACACTGGGCCGCCGCGAGGCATATCTGCTGGTCACCCTCACTTGGATTATCTTCAGTCTGTTCGGCTCGCTGCCCTTCATGCTGAGCGGCACCATCACCAATTTCACCGATGCTTACTTCGAGACCATCTCCGGCTTCACCACCACCGGCTGCAGCATCATCGACGATGTGGAGGTGCTGCCCCATGCCACGCTCTTCTGGCGCACCATGACCCAGTGGATAGGCGGATTGGGAATCGTGTTCTTCACCATCGCCATCATCCCCTCGCTCGTGGGCGGCAACGTGAAGGTGTTCTCGGCCGAGGCCACCGGTCCCATACGCGCCAAGATGCACCCCCGCCTGGGCACCACGGCCAAGTGGATATGGAGCATCTACTTCCTGCTCACCATTGGCTGCGCCGTCTGTTACTACCTGGCCGGCATGGGACTCTTCGACTGTCTCAACTATGCCATGACCACCACGGCCACGGGCGGCTTCTCCACCCACAATGCCAGCACCGGCTATTTCCACAACCCCTATATCGACTACACGGCCATCGTGTTCATGTTTCTCTCGGGCACCAGTTTCACCTTGCTCTACACCACGCTCTTCAAAGGCCGCATACGTCAGTTTGTAAAGAACACGGAGTTCCGTTTCTACCTCTTCGCGGTGTTGGGCGCGGCCCTGCTCATCACCATCGTGCTGTGCCACGAGAACGGCTATCATCCCATCGACGCCATCCGCGTGAGCCTCTTCCAAGTCACCTCGATGATTACCACCACCGGCATCTTCAACGACGATGCCGCCAAGTGGCACCACATCACCTGGGTCATCCTGAGCTTCTGCATGTTCCTGGGGGGCTGCTCGGGCTCTACGAGCGGCGGTTTCAAGAGCATACGCATGGTGATGCTGCTCAACATCCTGCGCAACGAGATAAAGCGCATCCTGCACCCCAGGGCCGTGCTGCCCGTGAAGGTGAACGACAACACCATCTCCTACTCCTACCAGGTGTCGCTGCTGGCCTTCTTCACCGCCTATACGCTGCTGTGCCTCATCACTTACTTCTGCATGATCCTGACGGGGGTTGACAGCACCAACTCCATCACCATCGCCCTGAGCTGCGCCAGCAACGTGGGTCCCACCCTGAGTCTGGACATCGGTCCCTCTATGTCGTGGGCCGTGCTGCCCGCCACCGTGAAGTGGCTGCTCTCGCTGCTCATGCTCATGGGCCGTCTGGAAATCTTCACCGTGGTGGTGCTCTTCACCACCTCATTCTGGAAAGAAAATTAGCCGGCATGCTACCGGAATATAAACTGTATACAAACCAAAAGAAATGCAACCTTTAACATTTGAACCGCTGCTCGTATCTACCATCTGGGGCGGCGACAAAATCATTCCTTTCAAACAGCTGCACACCGACCAGAAACAGGTGGGCGAGAGTTGGGAAATCTCCGGCGTGGAGGGCAGTGAGACCGTTGTGGCCGAAGGCCCCTACAAAGGCAGGCATCTGAACGAACTGGTGAAAGAGCTGAAAGGCCAGCTCGTGGGCCAGGACAACTACCGCCGCTTCGGCGACGAGTTTCCGCTGCTCATCAAGTTTATCGATGCCCAGCGCGACCTCTCCATCCAGGTGCATCCCAGCGACGAGATAGCCCGCCGCCAGGGCAAGCACCGCGGCAAGACGGAGATGTGGTACATCATGAAGTCGGACCCCAAGGCCCATCTGCACGCCGGACTGAAAAAAGCCATCACCCCCGAGCAGTACAAGCAGATGGTGGCCGACGACACCATCGTCGACGCCATAGCCGACTATGAGGTGCACGAGGGCGACTGCTTCTTCCTGCCCGCCGGCCGCATACACAGCATCGGCGCCGGCTGCTTCCTGGCCGAGATACAGCAGACGAGCGACGTGACCTACCGCATCTACGACTTCAAACGCAAGGATGCCAACGGCCACTACCGCGAGCTGCACACCGACCTGGCCGCCGAGTGCATCGACTACCGTGTGCAGTCCGACTACCGCACGGAGTATGTGCCGATGAAGAACGAGGGAGTGTCGCTGGTACACTGCGACTATTTCCACACGGCCGTGTACGACCTCAACGAGCCCATGCTGCTCGACTACAGCGAGCTCGACAGCTTCGTGATTCTCGTGACGCTCGAGGGCGAGGGAAAGGCGGTGGACAATGAGGGCAACGAGACGCTGCTCCGTGCCGGCAGCACCCTGCTGGTGCCGGCCAGCACGCAAAGCCTGCAGATTACGGGCACTGTAAAATTTCTGGAGACCTACGTTTAGCCCAAACGGGCCAAACTACCGGTCATTGCTGAGGCTCCTGCTTCTGCTCCGTCACTGTGGCGGCAGAGGCGGGAGTCTTCATTTGGTCGAGATAATGCTGGATGTCGCGCTGCAGCTGCTTGTACTGCGGCGAGCGCTGGAAGCCGGTGTTCTTGCGCAGCATGGCGAGCGACGACTCGATGCTGTGCTGATAGCACGACAGCTCGTTCTGCATCTGTGTGGCGTGGATAGCCTTGCTGCGTATCTCCACCTCGCGCTCACGGCGCAGGGTGTCGCACACCTTCTGCACGGCGGGCTGCACCACGGTCTCGAAGAGGTGGTGACCCTGTATGTAGAGATAGGTGTTCTCCGGTGTCACGCCCAGGCTCTTCACCTCCTCCTTCAGCGCCAGATAGGTCTCCTTGGCGTCGGGATTGTCCTGCTGCAGCTCCATCACCTTGCGGTTGGCCTTCCGTTTCACCTTGGCGATGAGCTCGGGCGCCGCCTTGATGGTGAAGTGGCCCGGCACCACGACCTTGTTGAACTCGGCTATGTTGAAACTGCCGTTGCCGGGATAGCGATGATACCAGATGCTCCACACGAAGAGCGAGAAGATGGCCTTGGAGTAGAGCAGCAGGTAGGTTTCGAAGTCGAAGATGGAGCGGTCGTTGAGAGTAGCCATCACGCAAACCTCGTGGAGCGAGGGCGCATAGCATTGGTAGTTCTCTATGGCATAGACATAGGTATGAAACACATAGGGGCTCTCCAGCACCTTGCGCGAGAGCGCTGTGCTGCCCTGCAGCAGGTAGTCGTAGTCAGCGTCGACGCAGGCTATCATGTCCTCGCCCACGTGCTCGCCGATGAAGTTCATGAGCACCTGTTTCTTGCCCTTCGAGAGATTCACCTTCGAGGGCAGCATCACCTCGAAGTAGCGCGTCTCGTCCTCGAAATCACCCAGCACGGTGCGCCAGAAGAACACATCGTCGTAGCTCTCCACATAGGCTACGATGCGTCTTCGGGCTTTCTTCGACCGGAGGCTGTTGGCCGCGCTGAACCAGTCGGACGAGAGGTTGTCCTTCAGTCTCTTGCTCATGTATTAGAATCTGTCAGTGATGTCCGACACCTCCGTCACCCGGTCTATCCATCCGTTCATGATCATGGCCGGCGAGTGGGTGGTGAGTATCAGCTGCACGTTGGGGTTCAGCTCCAGCACCATGTCGATGAGTTTCTTCTGCCACTCTATGTGCAGGCTCACCTCCGGCTCGTCCATGAAGAGCACATAGTGCTCCTGGTCTTCCACGAGCACGGTGAGCAGGATGGCCAGTATCTGCTTCTCGCCGCTCGAGAGCTGATAGGGCACCAGCGTCTCGCCTATCTGCGTGAAGCGTATCTCATTCTCCGTGCGGATAATCTTCTTGCCCGTGTCCTCAAACAGCTCGTCCATCATGTCCTGGAAGCGCTGTTTGGGCTTGGAGAGCGCCTGCGCCTTCTGCGCGGCGTCGGGTCCGCCCTCCTGCAGCACCCCGATGATGCGGTTGCCGATGTTCACCTGGTAGTCGAGGTACTTGCGCTGCAACTGGAAGAGCTGCCAGTCGAGCTCCGTGGCCAGGCTGAGGTCCATGCGGCTCATGGCGTCGAGGTTGATGAGGGGCCGGTCGAACGACCTGATCACGTCGTAGCGTATCCACTTGGCCTCGCTGGGCGACACCTTCAGGTGCACGCCCTTGAGCATGTGGCTGTGGTACTCGCCTCCTGCCGCGAGGCCCTTCACCACCTTGTTGATGATGGTACTCTTGCCCTGTCCGTTGGTGCCGCTCAGGATGTTCACACGGCGGTCCAGGTTCCACACGATGTGGCGGCGTCCGCTCCACAGCGAGTCAATCTCAATCTGTTCTATGTAGTCGGCGTATTTCTGCATGGTAGTAATCGTTAACTTCACAAAGGTAATATTTTCTTTCTTTTTTTCAAATAATATCCATATTTTTTAAGACTTGAGACCAAAAATAGGCAACAAAACAGTACTTTTGCAGCACAAAAGCAACAAGGTAGAAAGAATGAAACAAAACCGCCCCCTTATAGCCCATCTGTGCATGTTTATGGCCTGCGCCTTCTGGGGACTGATGGCCCCGCTGGGCAAGGATGCCATGACCCACGGCATCGACGGCATCGACATGGTCACCTTCCGCGTGGTGGGCGGCTGTCTGCTCTTCTGGCTCACGGCACCCTTTGTGAAGCACGAGCGGGTGCCCTGGCAGGACCGCCTGCGCTTTGCCGGCGCCGGACTGCTCGGTCTGGTCACCAACCAGTGCTGCTACACCATCGGGCTGAGCCTCACCTCGCCCATCAACGCCAGCATCGTGACCACCTCCATGCCCATCTTCGCCATGGTGCTGGCCGCTCTCATTCTGAAGGAGCCCATCACGGCCAAGAAGGCGCTCGGAGTGGCCATCGGCTGTTGCGGCGCCGTCACGCTCATCCTCTCGAGCGCTTCGGCGGCCAACGACCGGGTGGGCAACCTGGGCGGCGACCTGCTGTGCATCGGCGCGCAGTTCTCCTTCGCCCTCTATCTCTCCACCTGCTACAAGCTCATCCGCCGCTACAGCGTGTTCACCATCAACCGGTGGATGTTTCTCTGGGCCACCATCATGATTCTGCCGTTCTCCCTGCGCCATGTGGCGGCCATCGACTTCGCCGGCGTGCCCTCCTCCACCTGGTGGGAAACGGCCTATGTGGTGCTCTTCGGCACCTATATAGGCTATATCCTCACCATGATAGGACAGAAGACGCTGCGCCCCACCGTAGTGAGCATCTACAACTATGTGCAGCCACTGGTGTCGGTGATAGTGAGCGTGGCCACGGGCATCGCCCTGCTGCGCTGGACACAGGGACTGGCCGTGGTGCTGGTGTTCTCGGGGGTGATGCTGGTGACCAAGAGCAAGAGCCGCCGCGACATGGAGGCAGAGGCCCGTACGGCCCGCCAACCAAAAGACAACTTAACCGAATCCTGACACCATGCTGAAGACTGCCCATAAATACCTGCTCCAAGGCATCCTGCCCGCATGCCTCCTGCTGCTGTGCACCAGCTGCGCCAGAAGGCCCTCCCACCCCGCCACGACCGACGGCACCGCCGTGGCGCTGAAAGTGGAGGAAACTGGAAAACCGGCACAACGCACGGTGACGGCCATCGAGCCGGAAGAAACCGGAGAGACGGACTACGAGCGCCCTGACATCGACCTGCCCGCTCCCTTGAGCGACAGGGCCGAACAGATACTCTACCGCAAGGCCTATGTGGTGTCCTACAACCAGGACACCCGCATGCCCAACTGGGTGGCATGGCAACTTACCGCCGACCATACCGACGGCAAGTGCCGGCGGCCGGGCAACGCCTTCCATGAGGACCTCGACGTGCCGGCACCCCGCGCCACCAACAGCGACTTCAGAGGCAGCGGCTGGAGCCGCGGGCACATGTGCCCCGCGGGCGACAACCGGTGGGACGAGAAGGCCATGTACGAGTCGTTCCTGCTCTCCAACATCTGCCCGCAGCATACCGACCTGAACAGCGGTGTGTGGAATCAGATAGAGATGGCCTGCCGCACCTGGGCCAAGCGCTACGGCAGTGTGTATATCGTGTGCGGCCCCATTCTGCTGAACCGTGAGCATTCTGTCATCGGCGAGGCGGGCATTGTGGTGCCGGAGGCTTTCTTCAAAGTGGTGCTGTGCCTGGAGGGCGATCCCAAGGGCATCGGCTTCATCTGCCGCAACACCGACGGCAGTCATAAGAAAGACCTCTACGTAAACTCCATCCGTGAGGTGGAGCGCGTCACCGGCCTGCATTTCTTCCCCCACCTGCCCGAAGAAATCGCCCGTCAGGTGAAAGACGGCGAAGACCTGGAGGCGTGGTGACTTTTTCAAAAAAATCATTACCCAACCTACCAACCCATCCCATCATCTATGAGAAAAATTTATGTGGCAAGCAGTTGGCGCAATGAGCACTACCCCCGGGTGGTGGCATTGTTGCGCGCATGGGGACATGATGTCTACGACTTCCGCAATCCGCCTTCGGGCGACCCCGGATTCAAATGGAGCAATGTCGACGAGCGCTATATGGAGTGGACACCGCAAGAGTACCGCGAGCAGCTGCACTGCCCGATGGCCGAACGGCAGTTTGCCAACGACATAGAGGCCATGACGGCCTGCGACACCTGTGTGCTGGTGCTGCCCTGCGGACGCAGTGCCCACACCGAGGCGGGATGGTTTGCCGGCAGAGGCAAGAAGGTGATTGTCTACCTGCCCGAGAGGCAGGAGCCCGAGCTCATGTACAAGTTGTTCTCCGATATCGCCTGCACGGAAGAGGAACTGAGGGAGAGATTAAAGATTAAAAATTAAAGATTAAAAATTAAAAAATATGGATTGATAAATGGGGGTTGCGCTTTTATTTAGGAATGATAGTAGTGATAGGTTTAGAGCCCTTTGGCAAGGAGCGGCATAATGCAGGGCACGTGTTACGAACCATTTAATTAAGAGAGGAAGGACACAGTAATAAAAATCGGTTGATTACTGACACTTCGAAGCGACATGTAGCCTGTAACGGCACAAGAAGGTGGATGAGAGGCAGTTTTTTTGAAGAAAGACATCAAATTGTGGAAAAAAATTTATTTTTGTAATGTCTATCCGCCGAAAGGCATCTACAAACTACGTCTGGCAGAAAGAAAACAACGGAGAAAATGCAGAAAGAACAGCCCGCAGAGACAGGCAAGATGAACATCTATGACCTGCTCAAGAACATTATGCCCTTTGTGCTGCCCTACCGGTGGCTCATCAGCATCACCCTGGTGCTCACCCTGGTGGGCTCGCTCATGGCACAGGTCAACGCCGTGGTGCTCGACCGCGCCGTCGACGCCATCAATGCCCTGATACAGGAACCCCAATTCTCCTGGGGCAGCGCCGTGCGCATACTCACCACCATCAGCATCATCCTCCTGGGCAAGGAGGTGATAGGCGCCGTGGTGACCTTCTTCCAACGCTATTACGGCGAGCGCATGCGCATCCTGGTGAGCCGCGACCTCTCGCTGCGGGTGGTGGAGCGCATGCTCTCCTTCCGCATGGCCTTCTTTACCGCCGAGGGCAATGAAACAGGCAAACTGCAGTCGCGCATAGACCGTGGCATCATGAGTCTGAGCAACACGGTGAACAATTTCTTCATCGAGATTCTGCCGCTCTTCACCAGCGCCGTGCTGGCCTTGGGCCTGATGTTCATGGCCAATGTCTATGTGGGACTGGTGGCCCTCTGCATCGTGCCGCTCTACTTCTATGTGACCTACATCCAGGCGCAGCGCATGAAGGGAGGCCGCCGCGGCATCTTCGGCGGACACCAGGCCGTGAGCCAGGGCATCCTGAACATCATTGAGAGCATTTCGGTGATTAAGTCGTTCAACCGCGAGACCATCGAGGCCAACCGCCAGGCCGACCTGCAGCGCAACATGACCGACCTGCAGCTCAACACGCGCAAGCAGAGTTTTCTGTTCAATGGTCTGAAGAGTTTTCTGGAGCAGATAGGCACCGTGCTCATCATCATCCTCACGGCCTATCTGGTGCTCATCGACTATCCCGGCATGAGCATCGGTAAAATCATGTATCATGTGATGCTC
>CACYUZ010000015.1:0-68358 GCA_902777645.1 uncultured Prevotellaceae bacterium
TGGAATACTGCACAATGGCGAGGGGTATGAACATGATGGCCTGTGCGAAGATGATAGGCATCACGTTTGCGGCGAAGAGCTTAAGAGGAATATACTGACGTGCTCCGCCATAGGTCTTGTTGCCCTGTACTCTGCGTGCATACTGCACGGGCACCTTGCGTACGGCCTGGACCAGGAGCAAGGCTGCGCACACCACAGCATAGAGAATGAGCAACTCGATGATGAACATCACGATACCACCACTGGTGATGGCGGTGAAGCGCGATGTGACCTCCTGGAAGAACGACTGCGGCAGGCGGGCGATGATACCAATCATAATGATAAGTGACACACCGTTGCCCACACCCTTGTCGGTGATACGCTCACCCAGCCAGAGGATGAACATACTGCCAGCGGCAAGTATGACCACTGCGGGATAGACGAACGTAGACCAGGAGAGACCACTGGCAAGCGCGCCGCCCGACTGCATACGGAGGTTGATGAGATAAGACGGTCCCTGGAACACCAGGATGGCGACCGTGAGGATACGTGTGTACCACATGATCTGCTTGCGTCCGCTCTCACCCTCGCGCTGCATTTTCTGGAAGTAAGGCACAGCCACTGCCAGAAGCTGCATCACGATCGATGCAGAGATATAGGGCATGATTCCCAAAGCGAAAATCGACGCGTTAGAGAATGCGCCACCGGAGAACATATCCAGCAGCGACATCAGACCGCTCTCGGTCTGGTGCTGCAGGTTTTCCAACTTGTTGTAGTCGATGCCGGGAAGTACGACAAACGAACCAAAACGGTAAATAGCTGTAAACAGGATGGTGATGAGGATTCGCTGACGCAAATCCTCCACCTTCCAGATGTTCTTCAGTGTCTCAATAAACTTTTTCATTTACTTAAATTATAGTTATTGTACCACCAGCTGCCTTAATAGCCTCCTCGGCAGTCTTAGAGAAAGCGTGAGCCTCGACCTCAAGTTTGGCCTTGAGTTCGCCGTTGCCCAGGATCTTGACGAGTTCCTTACCATTGGTAAGTCCGGCAGCCTTCAGTTCGGCCACACCGATTTTTGTGAGTTCCTTCTGCTCTGCAAGCGACTGCAGGGTGGAGAGGTTCACAGCGAAATACTCCTTGTGGTTGATGTTCTTGAAGCCAGCCTTCGGCAGACGGCGCTGCAGAGGCATCTGACCACCTTCAAATCCTACCTTTTTCTTGTAACCTGAGCGAGACTTGGCACCTTTGTGACCACGGGTAGAAGTGCCGCCCAGTCCGGAGCCAGGACCACGTCCGATACGGCGACGTGAATGAGTGGAGCCGGCAGCGGGTTTTAAATTATGCAATTTCATTTTTGTACGAATTTCAAAATTATTACTCAACTACTTCCACCAGATGGTGAACTTTCTGAATCATGCCGCGGATGCTGGGATTGTCTTCCTTCTCCACGACCTGTGAGATTCTGTGCAGTCCGAGACGCTCGAGGGTCTGCTTCTGGTCTTTCGGATAACCGATTTTACTCTTAATCTGCTTGATCTTTATCGTTGCCATATCCGTAATATTAACCGTTAAACACTTTGCTCATGGGAATGCCGCGTGTACCGGCCACGGTATAGGCATCGCGCACCTCGCTGAGGGCCTTGATGGTGGCCTTCACCAGGTTGTGGGGGTTGGAAGAACCCTTCGACTTGGCGAGCACATCAGTGATGCCGGCGCTCTCGAGCACGGCACGCATAGCGCCACCGGCCACCATTCCGGTACCGGGAGCAGCAGGCTTGAGGAACACTTTGGCACCGCCGTAGGCCACCTCAATCTCATGAGGTATGGTACCTTTGAGCACATTCACTTTGACGAGGTTCTTCTTGGCCGACTCAACGCCCTTTGCGATAGCGGCGGTCACCTCACCGGCTTTTCCAAGTCCGTAACCGATAACACCGTTACCGTCGCCAACCACGACGATGGCAGCAAACGTGAACGTACGGCCACCCTTCGTTACCTTGGTGACACGGTTGATGGCCACGAGGCGATCTTTTAACTCTACGTCACTATTGACTTTTACTTTATCTATTGCCATAATCGTTTAAAAATTAAGTCCACCTTTACGGGCTGCGTCAGCCAGTTCCTTCACTCTGCCATGATAGAGATAACCGTTGCGGTCGAACACCACAGTGGTGATGCCGGCAGCCTTGGCTTTCTCAGCCACCATCTCGCCCACTTTCTGAGCCTGCTGGATCTTCGGCATGGCCTCGAGGCCGAGCGAAGAAGCAGAGACGAGGGTCTTGCTGGTAAGGTCGTTGATAATCTGCACGTAAATCTGCTTGTTGCTGCGGAAGACACTCATGCGGGGACGCTCGGCAGTACCGTTCACCTTCTTACGAATTCTGTACTTTATCTTGATTCGTCTTTCAATTTTCTTCGTAGTCATAATCTCAAATTATTAAAGTTACTTGGCTGATGCCGACTTACCCGACTTTCTTCTGATCACCTCGCCCTTGAAGAGCACACCCTTGCCCTTGTAAGGCTCCGGCTTGCGGAACGAGCGAATCTTTGCGCAAATCTGTCCGAGCAGCTGCTTGTCGCACGACTCCAACATGATGATGGGGTTCTGGTTTCTCTCCGACTTGGTCTCCACTTTCACCTCGGCGGGAAGCTGGATGAAGATGGGGTGTGTATAACCGAGAGCGAACTCGATGATGTTGCCCTGGTTGGACACGCGGTAACCTACACCGACGAGCTCGAGGGTCTTCTTGAAGCCTTCGCTTACACCGACCACCATGTTGTGAACGAGGGAGCGATACAGACCGTGGAACGCCTGCTTCTGCTTCACATTGACAGGGCTGTTCTCATCGATCTCGAAAATCACCTCACCATTCTCGACTTTCATCAAGATGGAGGGGTCTACTTTCTGCGTGAGTTCACCTTTCGGTCCTTTTACAGTAACGATACCGTTCTGCTGTTTGATTTCCACTCCTGCAGGAATGACGATGGGCAATTTACCTATTCTAGACATATCGTATCCTCCTTCAATTAGTAAACATAACAGAGCACTTCGCCGCCGATCTTGAGGTCGGCTGCCTCCTTGTTGGTCATAACTCCCTGAGAGGTGGACAGGATGGCGATACCCAGTCCGTTGATCACTCTCGGCATATTCTTGTAGCCCGTGTACTTACGGAGTCCGGGAGAGGAAACTCTCTGGAGCTTCTTGATGGCGTTGGCCTTTGTCACGGGGTCATACTTGAGGGCCACCTTGATAGTGCCCTGGGGTCCATCCTCGATGAACTTGTAGTTGAGGATGTAGCCTTTCTCGAAGAGGATTTTGGTGATTTCCTTCTTCAAATTGGAGGCAGGAACCTCCACCACTCTGTGGTGGGCCATAATGGCGTTTCTGAGCCTCGTCAGATAATCTGCTATTGGATCTGTCATAAAAAATTAATTGTTTAATTAATCGGGACTGCCCCGACAATATTAAATAAAAATGAGCTTTGCTTCTCTGTTACCAGCTTGCCTTCTTCACACCGGGGATGAGACCTGCGGAAGCCATCTCACGGAACTGGATACGGGAGAGTCCGAACTGGCGGATGTATCCTTTGGGACGTCCGGTAATCTTGCAGCGGTTGTGCAGACGGATGGGGTTGGCGTTGCGCGGGATGCTCTGGAGCTTGCGTGCAGCCTCGTAGGCCTCAGCGGGATCGTCGGTTGTGGCGATGATCTTCTTCAGTTCAGCACGCTTGGCAGCATACTTGGCCACCATTCTGGCTCTTTTGACCTCACGGGCCTTCATTGATTCTTTTGCCATATGATTTATGCGTTTTTAGCGTTTTTGAACGGTAGACCGAAAGCCTTGAGCAATGCATATCCCTCCTCATCGGTCTTGGCCGAGGTGACGAAGGTGATGTTCATGCCCTGGATGCGGTCGATGGTGTCGATATTGATCTCAGGGAAGATGATCTGCTCCTCGATACCGAGGGTATAGTTGCCGCGTCCGTCGAGCTTGCTCTCGATACCTTTGAAGTCGCGGATACGGGGAAGAGCCACGCGCACGAGTTTCTCGAGGAACTCGTACATGCGCTCGCGGCGCAATGTCACCATGACGCCGATGGGCATCTTCTTACGGAGCTTGAAGTTGGCCACGTCTTTCCTTGAATAGGTAGCGACGGCCTTCTGTCCAGTGATGGTGGTGAGCTCGTTGATGGCCACATCGATGATTTTCTTGTCCTGTGTGGCATCACCGAGACCCTGGTTCACGACGATTTTCTTAAGGACGGGCACCTGCATGGAAGAAGGGTAGTTGAACTGCTTCTTCAGGGCAGGAGCGATACTCTCCTTGTATACTTTCTTTAACTGTGCTGTTTCCATTATTTAATCTCCTCTCCGGATTTTTTAGCGATTCTGACCTTCTTGCCGTCGACGACCTTAGTGGCGACGCGGGTAGCTTTTTTGCTTTTGGGATCTATGAGGCTGAGATTCGAGATGTGTATAGGAGCCTCAACCTTCTGAATACCACCCTGAGGGTTCTTGGCGGAGGGCTTTGTGCTCTTTGACACGATGTTCACACCCTCTACGATGGCACGCTGTTTCTCAACGAGTACTTTCAGCACCTTGCCCGTCTTGCCTTTATCCTCACCGGAGATCACAACGACGTTGTCGCCTTTCTTGATATGTAGCTTTACCATTGAATTAATACTTGTTTAAGATTTAAAGCACCTCGGGTGCCAATGAGACCACCTTCATGTTGACGGCGCGCAGCTCGCGTGCCACGGGGCCGAAGATGCGGCTGCCGCGGAGTTCGCCGGCATTGTTGAGGAGAACGCACGCATTGTCGTCGAAACGGATGTAGGAGCCGTCGGCGCGGCGGATTTCCTTTTTCGTGCGGACGATAAGAGCTCTGGAAACGGCACCCTTCTTCAAGTCGCTGGAGGGGATGACGTTTTTCACGGCCACCACGATGATGTCACCGACACTGGCATAGCGACGGCCTGTACCGCCGAGCACGCGGATGCAAAGAGCCTCGCGGGCACCGCTGTTGTCGCATACTGTGAGTCTTGATTCCTGCTGTATCATAATTACTTGGCCTTTTCAATTATTTGAACTAATCTCCATCTCTTGGTCTTGCTCAAGGGACGTGTCTCCATGACAAGCACGGTGTCGCCCACGTGGGCCTCGTTGTTCTCGTCATGAACATGGTACTTTTTCGTTTTCTGGACGAACTTACCGTAAATGGGGTGCATCTCTTTGAACTTAGCTGCGATAACAATGGATTTTTCCATTTTGTCGCTGATGACCACACCTGTTCTGGTTTTTCTTAAATTTCTAGTTTCCATCTGGACCATTGTTATTTGTTAAGTTCTCTCTGACGCAATTCGGTCTTCATACGTGCGATGTCGCGACGCAACAGCTTGATCTGCGAAGGATTCTCAAGCGGAGCAACGGCGTGGTTGAGTTTCATCTGATGCAGACGTCCCTCTTCAGCCTCGAGTTTCTCCTTGAGCTCACTGGTCTCTATTTCTTTCAAATTTACAGTTTTCATAGCTTATGCGTTTTTATCGTAATCACGTCTGACAATAAACTTGGTTTTCACGGGCAGTTTCTGTGCTGCGAGGCGGAGAGCCTCCTTTGCGATGTCGAAACTCACGCCCTCTACCTCGAAGAGGATACGTCCGGGAGTGACGGGTGCCACCCATCCTGCGGGGTCACCCTTACCTTTACCCATACGTACATCAGCAGGCTTGCGTGTGATGGGTTTGTCCGGGAAGATGCGGATCCAAACCTGACCCTCGCGCTGCATGTATCTGTTGACGGCTACACGAGCGGCCTCAATCTGGCGGCTGTCAATCCATTTGGCCTCAAGGGTCTTGATGCCGAAGGAGCCGAAAGCCAGCTGAGTGCCACGGTGGGCGTTGCCTTTGTTGCCGCGTCCGTCCTGAGGTCTTCTATATTTTACTCTTTTGGGCTGTAACATGATTTCTTCTTACTTTTTTAACGGTTATTGTTTCTCTTGCGGTTGCCCCGGTCGTTGCGGCGTCCGCCACCCTGACGGCCCTGCTGCTTGTCCTGAGCGAAGTTGGGCGCGAGGTCCACCTTACCGTATACCTCACCGCGGCAAATCCACACTTTAATACCGAGAATACCCACCTTGGTGAGTGCCTCGGCCTGGCAATAGTCTACGTCGGCGCGGAAGGTGTGGAGCGGAGTACGTCCCTCCTTGTACATTTCCTTGCGGGCCATTTCAGCACCGTTCAGACGGCCTGTGATTTGGATCTTGATGCCCTCGGCGCCTGCGCGCATGGTGTTGGCCACAGCCATCTTGATGGCACGGCGGTAGGCGATTTTGCCTTCCACTTGGCGGGCCAGGTTGTGAGCCACGATGTTGGCGTCGAGCTCGGGCTTCTTCACCTCGTAGATATTGATCTGAATCTCCTTGTTGTAGAGTTTCTTCAACTCTTCCTTCAGTTTGTCGACATCCTGTCCGCCCTTACCGATGACGATACCCGGACGAGCCGTGCAGATGGTGATGGTGACGAGCTTGAGCGTGCGCTCGATGACGATGCGCGACACGCTTGCATTAGCCAGGCGCTCGTTGAGATACTTGCGGATTTTCTGGTCTTCAACCAGGTTGTCACCGAAGTTCTTGCCACCGAACCAGTTGGAGTCCCAACCTCTGATGATACCCAGACGATTGCTTATCGGATTAACTTTCTGTCCCATTCTGCTTAATTGTTTTCGTCATTATTATTACTGTCTACGAACAAGGTGATGTGGTTGCTGCGCTTGCGGATGCGGTAACCACGGCCCTGGGGTGCCGGTCTCATGCGTTTCCATGTCACACCCTCATCCACGAAGATACGGGTGATATAGAGTTCGCCGTCGTCGGCCTTGCGTCCGTTTTTCACCTCCCAGTTGGCGATAGCCGAGCGGAGGAGCTGCTCTACGTTGGCAGAGGCGGCTTTTTTAGAGAATCTGAGCACAGCGAGGGCTCTATTCACTTCCATACCGCGCACCATGTCGACCACGTAGCGCATTTTGCGGGGTGAGGAAGGCACATCATTGAGCTTGGCGAAATACAAGCTCTTGCGGGCTTCTTTTCTTTTTTCAGCCGAAAGTCTTTTTCTTGCTCCCATTATATTATTTGTTTTGATTCAATGTTAGCCTGTTTAGCGCTTGTTGCCGGCATGTCCACCAAACTTGCGTGTAGGTGAGAATTCACCCAGCTTATGGCCCACCATGTTCTCGGTGATGTAAACAGGTATAAATTTGTTTCCGTTATGCACAGCAACGGTATGTCCCACGAAGTCGGGAGAAATCATTGATGCGCGAGCCCATGTCTTCACGACGGTCTTCTTGCCGCTCTCGTTCATAGCGAGAATTTTCTTCTCGAGCGATACGTTGATATATGGACCTTTTTTTAATGAACGACTCATAATTTGCTCTGTTTAACTTGTTACTTTTTCTTTGCTCTCTCGATGATATACTTGTTGGACTGCTTTTTGGGAGCTCTTGTCTTGAGACCTTTAGCATACAAGCCTTTGCGTGAGCGGGGATGTCCACCAGACTGACGTCCTTCGCCACCACCCATGGGGTGGTCGTGGGGGTTCATCACGACACCGCGGTTGTGAGGCCTGCGGCCCAACCATCTTGTGCGACCTGCCTTACCCGACTGCTCGAGTGCGTGGTCGGAGTTGCCTACGGCACCAACGGTAGCCTTGCAGGCGCTGAGAATCTTGCGAGTCTCTCCTGAGGGGAGTTTGATGACGCAGTAGTCACCCTCGCGTGAAGTCAACTGAGCGAAATTACCAGCGGAACGGACCAGAAGGGCTCCTTGTCCGGGACGCAACTCGATGTTGTGAATCACGGTACCCACGGGGATGTTGGCAAGGGGAAGGCAGTTGCCCACCTCAGGTGCAGCCTCTGCGCCAGAGAGCAGCGTGGTGCCCACCTCGAGTCCGTTGGGAGCAATAATATAGCGTTTTTCACCATCAGCGTAGAAAAGCAGAGCGATGCGTGCCGACCGGTTGGGGTCGTACTCGATCGTCTTCACTACAGCTGGAACACCATCCTTCTCTCGTTTGAAGTCGATGAAACGATACTTTCTCTTGTGGCCGCCACCTCTGTAGCGAACAGTCATCTTACCGGTGTTGTTGCGTCCACCAGTCGACAATTTACCAACAACGAGAGACTTCTCTGGTACGGATGCAGTAATTTCCTCGAACGTACCAATAATCTTGTGTCTTTGGCCGGGGGTTACCGGCTTGAATTTACGTACTGCCATTTTTTATTATATGTTGCTGTAAAAATCAATTGTATCGCCCTCTTTCAGCGTCACGATAGCCTTTTTGAAGCTGCTCGTCTTGCCTTTGATAAGCCCTGCACGGGTGAAGCGGCGCGAGCGCTTGCCAGCGTAGAACATGGTGTTCACATCGACCACAGTCACATTGTAGAGGCTTTCCACCTCTTCCTTGATCTGAATCTTGTTGGCCTCAGGTCTGACGATGAATCCGTAGCGGTTGGGGCGCTTCTCTGTCGTCTTGGTCATCTTCTCAGTGACCACGGGTTTTATAATAAAAGCCATTCTAGTGTCTCCTTATTTAGTTAAGATACCGTCAATAACCTTAAGTGAATTTTCGGTCACGACAAGAACATCAGCATTCAACACCTTGTAGGCATTGAGTGATGATGCGAGCATAACCTCGGAACGCTGCAGATTTCGAGCCGACAAATATACATTTTTATTCGATTCGGGCAAAACCATGAGCAGCTTCTTACCATCGACTTTAAGATTTTTAGCAATATTTATGAATTCTTTAGTCTTGGGTGCTTCGAAGGTGAAATCCTCGATCACGATGATAGCATTCTCCTGAGCCTTGTAGGTGAGTGCGCTGCGGCGTGCGAGCTGCTTCACCTTCTTGTTGAGCTTGGTGCGGTAGTCGCGGGGTTTGGGACCGAACACGCGGCCGCCACCCTTCATCAGGGGCGAGTTGATATCGCCATGGCGTGCGCCGCCGCCGCCCTTCTGGCGTCCGAGCTTACGGGTAGAACCGGCATGCTCACTTCTCTCCTTGGCCTTGGCAGTGCCCTGGCGCTGGTTGCCCAGATACTGTTTCACGTCGAGGTAGAGGACGTGGTCGTTCGGTTCAATTCCAAAGATAGATTCGTTTAACGTAACCTTTCTTCCGGTCTCCTGACCCTTGATATTCAATACGTTAATTTCCATTATTTCTTGATTAAGACGGTTGAACCATTAAAACCAGCCACAGAACCCTTTACGAGGATGAGGTTGTGCTCCGGTATTACTTTTAACACTTTCAGATTTTGAGTAGTGACACGGTCACATCCCATGTGGCCGCCCATGCGCATTCCCTTGAACACTTTTGCGGGATAGGAGCAGGCACCGATTGAACCCGGTTTGCGGGCGCGGTCGTCCTGGCCGTGGGTCTGCTGTCCCACACCGCCGAATCCGTGGCGCTTCATGACGCCCTGGAAGCCCTTACCTTTGGATGTGCCGACAACGTCAACGAAAGCAGCGTCGTTGAAGATCTCGACAGTAAGGACATCTCCGAGGTTGTACTCCTCGTCGAAATTGAACTCGGCCAAGTGCTTTTTCGGTGTTGTGCCGGCTTTCTTGAAGGTACCCATCATAGCCTTGGTGGTGTTCTTTTCCTTTGCCTCACCAAAGGCCAGTTGGAGAGCCTTGTAACCGTCTTTCTCGACAGTCTTCACCTGAGTCACAACACAAGGACCAGCTTCGATAACAGTGCACGGTATGTTTTTACCGTCGGCACTGAAAACGGATGTCATTCCGATTTTCTTTCCTAATAATCCTGGCATTTCAGTTTTGAATTAAATAAAAATGTGAATATATTGTTTCTTTTTAAGTGTCTCACCCGTAACTCCGAGGCCCAAAATACCACTTAAAAAGAAACTGTAACTACTTCGCAATTGAAGGCTAAGTTGCTTTTTACCAGGGTATTGATAACCGTAGAGCCAGCGCAATACACACTTTTGCGGGTGCAAAGGTACGACTTTTCCTTGAATCACGCAAGTTTTTTTAATTATTTTTTTCACTCCCCGCAACTGCAGCTATCATTCTGACAGTGAGTTCCGGCAGCGGCCGCCGGTAGTCGGCATTCTGTCAGCACGGCGAAGCATCTACGGAGAGTGGTCCTTCACCATCAGCACGGCACAAAAAAACCGGTGTTTCACGATGGAAACACCGGCCGTATGCTTTTTCCGCGCGGGCGGTACTATACCTTGATCTCAACCTCAACACCGCTGGGAAGCTCGAGCTTCATCAGGGCGTCGACAGTCTTGGAGGTAGAGTTGTAGATGTCGATAAGACGCTTGAAGTCGGAGAGCTGGAACTGCTCACGTGCCTTCTTGTTGACGAAAGTACTACGGTTGACAGTGTAGATGCGCTTGTGGGTGGGGAGGGGGATGGGACCGCTCACCACGGCACCGGTAGCTTTGACGGCCTTGACGATTTTCTCAGCCGACTTGTCGACCAATTTGTGGTCGTAGCTCTTCAGTTTGATTCTGATTTTCGGACTCATGTTTTTATTAATTTTTGATTAATGTTACGGGGCGGAGAGGTACGCTGCTTAAGAGTCATACGCTAAGCAGCGCCTCATCGCTCCAAAATGTTCTTACAGCAGGTCGGTGCGTCCTTTCACCTCCTCGAGCACGGCCTTGGCCTGTGAGGGCGAGAGGGGTGCGTGGTGGTCGTACTCCATAGAGCTGGTGGCACGGCCGGAGGTGATGGTGCGCAGTGCAGTGACATAGCCGAAGGTCTCGGCCAGGGGCACCATGGCCTTGACGATACGTCCGCCAGAGCGGGCCTCGTCCATGCCCTGGATCTGTCCGCGGCGCTTGTTGAGGTCGCCGATGACATCGCCCATGCTCTCCTCGGGTGTCACCACCTCGAGTTTCATGATGGGCTCGAGCAGCACAGGGCCGGCCTTGGGGCAGGCATTGCGGTAGGCCTGGATAGCGGCAATCTCGAAGGAGAGCTGGTCGGAGTCGACGGGATGGAAAGATCCATCGAGCAGCGTCACCTTGAGCGAGTCGACGGGGTAGCCGCCGAGCACGCCGTTCTTCATGGCCGTCTCAAAGCCTTTCTGCACAGAGGGTATGAATTCCTTGGGGATATTGCCGCCCTTCACCTCGTTGACGAACTGCAGTCCGCCCTCCTTGAAGTCGTCGTCTACAGGTCCTACGTTGACGATGATGTCGGCAAACTTGCCTCGACCACCACTCTGCTTCTTGTAGACCTCGCGCATGTTGGTGACGGTCTTGGTGACAGCCTCCTTGTAGTTGACCTGCGGCTTGCCCTGGTTGCACTCCACCTTGAACTCTCTCTTCAGACGGTCGATGATGATGTCGAGATGAAGCTCGCCCATACCCGAGATGATGGTCTGACCGCTCTGCTCGTCGGTACGCACGGTGAAGGTAGGATCCTCCTCGGCGAGCTTGGCGAGACCGATACCGAGTTTGTCGACATCGGCCTGCGACTTGGGCTCCACGGCGATACCGATCACAGGGTCGGGGAAAGTCATCGACTCGAGCACGATGGGATGCTGCTCATCGCACAGCGTGTCGCCGGTGTGGATATCCTTGAAGCCTACGCCGGCGCCGATATCGCCGGCGTCGATCGACTCCATGGGAATCTCCTTGTTTGAGTTCATCTGGAAGAGGCGGCTGATGCGCTCCTTCTTGCCAGAGCGGGGATTGTAGACATAAGAGCCGGCCTGTACCTTGCCCGAATAGACACGGAAGAAGACCAGGCGTCCCATATAGGGGTCGGTGGCAATCTTGAATGCCAGGGCAGAGGTGGGCTCATCCTCGGAGGGCTTGCGGGTCTCCTGCTCCTCGGTGTCAGGGTTCACACCATCGATGTCCTCGGTGTCGAGGGGCGAGGGAAGGAACGCGCACACATAGTCGAGAAGGGGCTGAACGCCTTTGTTCTTGTAGGAGCTTCCGCAGACCATAGGAGTGATTTCCATGGCCACGGTGCCCTTGCGGATGGCGGCGATAATCTGCTCTTCGGGAATCTCCTCACCCTCGAGGAATTTCTCCATGAGGTCGTCGTCGTAGTTGGCGGCAGTCTCGAGCATCTTCTCGCGCCACTCCTGGGCCTCGTCGACCAGGTTGGCGGGTATATCCTCCACATCATACTCGGCGCCCATGGTCTCGTCGTGCCACAGGATGGCTTTCATCCTGATGAGGTCGACCACGCCCTTGAAGTTTTCCTCGGCGCCGATGGGTATCTGAACGGGGCACGGATTGGCTCCCAGGATATCGCGCATCTGCTGCACGGTCTCATAGAAGTCGGCGCCCGAACGGTCCATTTTGTTAACGTATCCTATACGCGGCACATTGTATTTATCAGCCTGACGCCACACGGTCTCAGACTGCGGCTGCACGCCGTCGGCGGCAGAATAGGTGGCGACAGCACCGTCCAGGACTCTCAGCGAACGCTCCACCTCGGCTGTGAAGTCGACGTGTCCCGGAGTGTCGATAAGGTTGATCTTGAACTTCTTGCCGTTCCATTCCCAGTAGCAGGTGGTGGCAGCCGATGTGATGGTGATACCTCTTTCCTGCTCCTGTGCCATCCAGTCCATCGTGGCGGCTCCGTCGTGCACCTCACCAATCTTGTGCGTCTTGCCCGTGTAGAACAGGATACGCTCCGATGTGGTGGTTTTTCCGGCATCGATGTGGGCCATGATCCCGATGTTTCTCGTCAAGTGTAAATCTTGTTTTGCCATAATCTTTTTACCTGTTAAGCCAATTTAGAATCTGAAGTGGGCGAAAGCACGGTTGGCCTCGGCCATACGGTGCATGTCTTCCTTGCGCTTGAATGCGCCGCCCTGATTGTTGTATGCGTCCATGATCTCGGCAGCCAGCTTCTCAGCCATGCTCTTTCCACCGCGCTTGCGGGCGAAGTTGATCATGTTCTTCATCGATACGCTCTCCTTACGGTCGGGACGGATTTCGGTAGGCACCTGGAAAGTGGCACCACCGATACGGCGGCTCTTCACCTCCACGAGCGGGGTGATGTTGTCGAGAGCCTGCTTCCAGATCTCGAGGGGAGTTTTCTCCTCTTTCGACATCTTGGCCTTCACGATATCAAGAGCGTTGTAGAAGATTTCGTACGACACGGTTTTCTTACCGCTGTACATAAGATGGTTCACGAATTTTGAGACCTTCTGGTCGTTGAAGACGGGATCGGGAAGGATCACGCGCTTCTTGGGTTTTGCTTTTCTCATTTTATTGTTTGAAATAATTTCTGCGTGGGGCTGTCGTGTTTTCTTCAACGCTCACTCGAGAGCATTTACTCAACCTTCTAACAAATCTCCAGCAAAACGGTTTTTAATATGGGCGTCAGAATAACCTTCTCCGGTTATTTATTTCTTAGCCTTGGGACGTTTGGCACCATACTTTGAGCGGCGCTGGGTGCGGTTGGCCACTCCTGCGGTGTCGAGAGTGCCGCGAACAATGTGATAACGCACACCGGGGAGGTCCTTCACACGTCCGCCACGAACGAGAACGATACTGTGCTCCTGAAGGTTGTGGCCCTCACCGGGGATGTAGGAGTTCACTTCCTTCTGGTTGGTCAGTCTTACACGGGCAACTTTTCTCATTGCCGAATTAGGCTTCTTCGGGGTTGTCGTATACACGCGCACGCATACACCACGACGCTGCGGACATGCGTCCAAAGCGGGTGACTTGCTCTTGTCGACAAGCGCCTTTCTGCCTTTTCTTACTAATTGTGAAATAGTAGGCATTGCTTTTTGTTTTTAATTATTATATATGTTGTATTATAGTTTTCAACTACTTACGGCATGGCCACACCACACCTTTTTGGGCTGCAAAGGTACAAAATTTGTATCGATAAACCTAATTATTACTTTTCGAAAAGAGTCGAAGTGGTTTTAATTTAACTATCCGTAACACTTTTGACAAGAATTAACACGCCATATTGGTCTGATACTTCTTTTTTCGGCCAGAGGTGTGGTGCCGTTTACGGCATGCGGGCCGGCCCTCGGAGGCCGGCCCGCATGGGTTGTGGTGCGGGGTTTCCCCCACCCTATCGGCTGGATACATGCATCAAGCCTCGCCCTTTCCGATGTTGAAGGGTGCCACGGTTCGGGGCTGCTGGTTGGGCAGTTCGATGCGTCCGAACTGTTTCTCATACCGCATGATATTCTCCTGCAGCGCCATGGCGAGCCTCTTGGCATGCTCAGGTGCCAGGATGACCCTGCTTCTCACCACAGCCTTGGGCACGCCGGGCATCATGGAAGCCATGTCGACGACGAACTCGGTCTTGGTGTGTGCGATAAGGGCGAAATTGGAATATACGCCGGCAGCCACATCGGGCGCCACTTCTACCTGCAGTTGTTGTCCCTGCGGTTTGTTCTCATTTTCCATAATGATGATTATTGGTTAGGAAAGCGGCAAGACGGCACGGCACAACACCGCTCCCGTCTTGCCGCCGGTTCATACAATTAGTTGTCTTCTTTCACGGTCTGCCCTTCAGGGTAGTCAATCACGTTCTTCAGGTTGGCCTGGAAGCGGTCGTGCTCCTCTTTCGAGCCTACGATGAGCTTGTCCCACTGGCGCAGGCCGGTACCTGCCGGGATAAGGTGTCCGCAGATCACGTTCTCCTTCATGCCCTCCAGATAGTCCACCTTGCCGCGGATGGCAGCCTCGTTGAGCACCTTGGTCGTCTCCTGGAAGGAAGCGGCCGACATGAAGCTCTTGGTCTGCAGTGCGGCACGGGTGATACCCTGCAGTATCTGGGTGGAAGTGGCGGGCACCACGTCGCGCACCTTCACCAGGCGCAGGTCGCGGCGCTTCAGACTGGAGTTCTCGTCGCGCAGTTTGCGTGCGGAGATAATCTGGTTGTCGCGTATGGTCTCGCTGTCGCCATGGTCCACGACATACTTCTTGCCCCAGATGCGGTCGTTCTCCTCGGCGAAGTCGAGTTTGTCGACCACCTCCTGCTCCAGGAAGGTAGTGTCGCCGGGCTCCACAATCTGCACCTTGCGCATCATCTGCCTGACGATGACCTCGAAGTGCTTGTCGTTGATCTTCACACCCTGCAGGCGGTACACATCCTGCACCTCGTTGACGATATACTCCTGCACGGCGGTGGGGCCTTTGATGGCAAGGATATCGTTGGGGGTGATGGAACCGTCGGAGAGCGGTGTTCCGGCGCGCACAGCATCGTGCTCCTGCACAAGGATCTGCTTGGAGAGCGACACAAGGTAGGTCTTCTTCTCACCCGTCTTGCTGGTCACCACAATCTCGCGGTTACCGCGCTTCACGCGTCCCATGGTCACCTCACCGTCAATTTCGCTCACCACGGCGGGGTTCGACGGGTTGCGGGCCTCGAAGAGCTCGGTGACGCGGGGCAGACCACCGGTGATATCACCGCCCTTGATGGCAGTGCGCGGAATCTTGATCAGCGTGGTACCGGTGGTGATCACCTCACCATCCTTGACCTGAATGTGTCCACCCACGGGGAAGATATAGGTGCCGAGCGTCTGTCCGTTCTCGTCCTGCACGTAGCAGGTAGGCACGAGGTTACGGTCTTTGGCCTCGGTGATGATACGCTCTTCCAGACCGGTGGTCTCATCATGGTCGGTCTTATAGGTCTCGCCTTCGGTCACATTCTCAAACTTCAGCTTACCGGCAAACTCGCTCACGATGACGGCATTGAAGGGGTCCCAACGGGCAATCATATCACCCTTGTTCACCACGGCGTTGTTCTCATAATAGAGAGAGCTTCCATAGGGCACCGGCAGTGTGGAGAGCACGATGCCCGTATTGAGGTCGATGAACCTCACCTCGGCCAGACGGCTCACCACCATCTTGCACTCGCGGGGTGCGTCGGTGGGATTCTCTACGAAAGGAACCGTGCGCAGCTCGTCGAACTCGATGCGTGCGTCGTTCTTTGCCACGATGGCGGCATTGGCGGCGGCATTGGCGGCCACACCACCGGCGTGGAACGTACGGAGGGTAAGCTGGGTGCCCGGCTCACCGATGGCCTGAGCGGCAATCACGCCCACGGCCTCGCCCTTCTGCACCATGCGGCTGGTGGCCAGGTTGCGTCCGTAGCATTTCATGCACACACCCTTGCGGCTCTCGCAGGTGAGCACTGAGCGTATTTCCACGCTCTCGATGCCGGCGTCCTCAATGGCCTGCGCCACCGACTCGGTGATTTCCTCGCCCGAGTTGACGATAATCTCGCCGGTGTGCGGATTGATGATGTCGTGCACGGAGACACGTCCCAGGATTCGCTCGTAGAGGGTGGAGATAATCTCGTCGCCGCTCTTCAGGGCAGTGCAGTTGAGTCCGCGCAGCGTGCCGCAGTCCTCATCGGTGATGATGACATCGTGCGACACATCGACGAGTCGGCGTGTCAGGTAACCGGCGTCGGCCGTCTTCATGGCGGTATCGGCCAGACCCTTGCGGGCACCGTGCGATGCGATGAAGTACTCGAGCACCGACATACCCTCCTTGAAGTTGGAGAGGATAGGATTCTCGATAATCTGTGCGCCCTCGGCACCTGCCTTCTGAGGCTTGGCCATCAGACCGCGGATACCGGAGAGCTGCTTGATCTGGTCTTTCGAGCCACGGGCTCCGGAATCGAGCATCATATAGACGGCGTTGAAGCCCTGGTCGGCCTCGGCCATCTCCTTCATCAGGATGTTGCTGATGTCGTTGTTTACATGAGTCCAGGTATCGATAACCTGGTTGTAGCGCTCATTTTCGGTGATGAAACCGGCGTTGTAGGTGTCAGAGATCTGACGCACCTCCTGGTTACCCTTCTCAATGAGCTCTGCCTTCTCGGGCGGAATGATGATATCGTCGAGGTTGAACGAGA
The DNA here is from genome assembly GCA_902777645.1 of uncultured Prevotellaceae bacterium. GTDB lineage: Bacteria > Bacteroidota > Bacteroidia > Bacteroidales > Bacteroidaceae > Prevotella. Next base: position 16,862 of record CACYUZ010000015.1, read on the forward strand.
GTCCGGCCAGGTAGGCCATGCGGTAACCCAGGTTCTTGATACCGTCGAGGAACTCGCAGGCACGTGCGAATCCCACTGTCTTGATAACATTGGAGATGATGTCGCGCAAGCTCTTCTTGGAGATGACGGTATTGACGAAGCCCACCTCATCGGGTATGATGCCGTTGACGATGACACGTCCCACGGAAGTCTCGATGAAACGGGTGTTTCCGTTCTCGTCGGTGAGCACATTGCCGTCCTTGTCGCGCTCCACGAGCTGTACAGGAGCATGGAGGTCGCAGCGGCCCTCGTTGTGTGCGATGATGGCCTCCTCAGGACCATAGAACTTGAGTCCCTGTCCCTTGGCGCCCGGACGTATCTTGGTGATATAGTAGAGACCGAGCACCATGTCCTGCGAGGGCACCGTGATAGGCGCTCCGTTGGCAGGATTGAGGATGTTGTGGCTCTGGAGCATCAGGATCTGGGCTTCGAGCACGGCCTCATTGCTCAGCGGGAGGTGCACAGCCATCTGGTCGCCGTCGAAGTCGGCATTGAAGGCGGTACATGCCAGCGGATGGAGCTGAATGGCCTTGCCCTCGATGAGTTTGGGCTGGAAAGCCTGAATACCCAGACGGTGAAGTGTAGGAGCACGGTTGAGCAGCACGGGATGGCCTTTCATCACATTCTCGAGGATGTCCCAGATGACGGGCTCGCGGCGGTCGACGATTTTCTTGGCGCTCTTCACGGTCTTCACGATACCGCGCTCTATGAGCTTGCGTATGATGAAGGGTTTGTAGAGCTCGGCAGCCATGAGTTTGGGAAGTCCGCACTCACCCATCTTCAGCTCAGGGCCGACGACGATGACCGAACGGGCCGAGTAGTCGACACGCTTACCGAGCAGGTTCTGACGGAAGCGTCCCTGCTTGCCCTTGAGAGAGTCGGAGAGCGACTTGAGCGGTCTGTTCGACTCGCTCTTCACGGCGCTGCTCTTGCGCGAGTTGTCGAAGAGGCTGTCGACAGCCTCCTGCAGCATACGCTTTTCGTTGCGCAGAATCACCTCGGGCGCCTTGATCTCCATGAGCCTCTTGAGGCGGTTGTTGCGGATGATGACGCGGCGGTAGAGGTCGTTGAGGTCGGAAGTGGCGAAGCGTCCGCCGTCGAGCGGCACGAGCGGGCGGAGCTCCGGCGGTGTGACGGGAATGATTTTCATAATCATCCACTCCGGTCGGTTCTCCTCCTTGTTGCCACGGAAAGCCTCCACCACCTGCAGGCGCTTCAGGGCCTCGGTCTTTCTCATCTGCGAGGAGTCGGTGTTGGCGCGTCCGCGCAGTTCCTCGGCCAGTTTGTCAAGGTCGAGCGAGGCGAGCAGGTCGTAGATGGCCTCAGCGCCCATTTTGGCGATGAATTTATTGGGGTCGGTGTCGGGCAGTTTGCTGTTGTCGATACCGGCCTGTGCCAGTTTGTTCTCCACGATGTCGAAATAATCCTCCTCGGAGATGAGGTCGAGTCGGTGCGAGCCGTTTGCCTCACCGGTTTCCGGATTGACATATCCCTCGAAGGCACCCGGCTGGATGACTACATATTTCTCATAGTAGATCACCGAGTCGAGTTTCTTGGTGGGGAGTCCGAGCAGATAGCCTATCTTGTTGGGCAGCGAGCGGAAATACCAGATATGTGCCACGGGCACCACCAGCTCGATGTGTCCGGAGCGCTCACGGCGCACCTTCTTCTCGGTCACCTCCACGCCGCACCTGTCGCACACGATGCCTTTGTAGCGTATTCTCTTGTACTTACCGCAACCGCACTCGAAGTCTCTGGTAGGACCGATGATGCGTTCGCAGAAAAGGCCGTCGCGCTCGGGTTTGTAGGTACGGTAATTGATGGTCTCGGGTTTGGTCACCTCACCATACGAATTCTCGAGGATTTCTTCGGGCGATGCGAGTCCGATAGTGATCTTCGTGAAGTTGTTCTTAATCTTTGTATCTTTCTTAAAAGCCATGTTCTATACGTTTAGTCGAGTTTGACGCTTAATCCAAGTCCGCGGAGTTCGTGCAGGAGCACGTTGAGAGATTCGGGTATGCCGGGTGTGGGCATGGGGTCGCCCTTCACGATGGCCTCGTAGGCCTTGCTGCGGCCCACCACGTCGTCGCTCTTGATGGTGAGGATCTCCTGGAGCACATGGCTGGCGCCGAAGGCCTCCAGTGCCCAGACCTCCATTTCACCGAAGCGCTGTCCGCCGAACTGTGCTTTACCGCCGAGGGGCTGCTGGGTGATGAGCGAGTACGGACCGATGCTGCGTGCGTGCATTTTGTCTTCCACCATGTGTCCGAGCTTGAGGAAGTAGGTGATACCCACTGTTGCGGGCTGGTCGAAGCGCTCTCCTGTCTCACCGTCGTAGAGGTGTGTGGAGCAGAGGTGGGGCAGTCCGGCCTTGTCGGTCCACTCGGAGAGGTCTTCGAGCTTGGCACCGTCGAAGATGGGGGTAGCGAACTTCACGCCGAGTTTCTTGCCGGCAGCGCCGAGGATGGCCTCAAAGATCTGTCCCAGGTTCATACGCGAGGGCACGCCCAACGGGTTGAGCACGAGGTCTACGGGGCGTCCGTCCTCGAGGAACGGCATGTCTTCCATTCTCACCACCTTCGACACGATACCCTTGTTGCCGTGGCGTCCGGCCAGTTTGTCGCCCACACCGATTTTACGTTTCTTGGCCACATACACTTTGGCCATCTGGAGGATGCCTGAGGGCAGGTCATCGCCGATGGTGATGGCAAACTTGCGGCGTTTCATTTCAGCGTCGAGGAGCTTAAACTTGCGTATATAGTTCATGATGAGCTGCGAGATGAGCATATTGGTATGCTCGTCCTCGGTCCATCCACCGGTCTGCACACCCTCATAGACGAGGTCCTTGAGGCGGGCAGCGGTAAACTTGGTGCCCTTGGTGATAACCTCGGCGCCCGTGTAGTCTTTCACGCCCTGGCAATTGTGATTCTTGGTGAGCTGGAGCAGCTTGTCGACCAGGATGTCGAGCAGGTCGTCGTTCTTGGCCTTGTACTCCTCGTCGATCTTGGCCTGGAGTATTTTGTCTTGTTTCTTCGACTCACGCGTCTTGACGGCACGCTGGAAAAGTTTCTTGTCGATGACGACACCGCTGAGCGAGGGATTGGCCTTGAGCGAAGAGTCCTTCACGTCGCCGGCCTTGTCGCCGAAGATGGCACGGAGCAGCTTCTCCTCAGGCGAGGGGTCGCTCTCGCCCTTGGGCGAAATCTTACCGATGAGGATATCGCCGGGCTCTACGCGTGCGCCCACACGGATGATACCGTTGTCATCGAGGTCCTTGGTGGCTTCTTCGCTCACGTTGGGGATATCGCTGGTGAACTCCTCCATTCCGCGCTTGGTCTCGCGCACATCGAGCTGATACTCGTCGACATGCACACTGGTGAGGATATCCTCGCGCACGAGGCGCTCGGAGAGCACGATGGCGTCCTCATAGTTGTATCCCTTCCAGGGCATATAGGCCACAAGCAGGTTGCGTCCGAGCGCCAGTTCGCCGTTCTCGGTGGCATATCCCTCGGTGAGGATCTGTCCGGCATGCACATGCTGACCCTTCTCGCAGATCGGTCGCAGGTCGATGGTCATGTTCTGGTTGGTACGGCGGAACTTGGGTATGCGGTACTCCTTGAGGGCGGGTTCGAAGCTGACGAACTCCTCCTCCTCGGTGCGGTCGTAGAGGATACGGATGGTGGTGGCGTCGACATACTCGATCACACCCTCACCTTCGGCCACCACCATGGTGCGGGAGTCTTCGCACACCTGCTTCTCCAGTCCGGTGCCCACGATGGGTGCATCGTTGTGGAGCAGCGGCACAGCCTGGCGCATCATGTTGCAGCCCATGAGGGCGCGGTGTCCGTCGTCGTGCTCGAGGAAGGGGATGAGTGCTGCCGACACAGAGGCTATCTGCTGGGGCGACACATCCATGAGGTCCACTTTCTCGGGCTCCACTACGGGGAAGTCGGCGTCGAGGCGGCATTTCACCATATCGCGCACAAACGTGCCGTCCTCTCTCAAGGGAGCGTTGCCCTGACCAATATAGTGGCCCTGCTCTTCCTCGGCAGTCAGATACACCACATCGTCGTTGACCAGGTCGACGGTCTTATCGGCCACCTTGCGGTAGGGTGTCTCGATGAAGCCGAGGTCGTTGATGGTGGCATAGACGCAGAGCGAGGAGATAAGACCGATGTTGGGGCCTTCAGGGCTCTCGATAGGACAGAGGCGTCCATAGTGTGTGTAGTGTACATCACGCACCTCGAAACCGGCACGCTCGCGGGAGAGACCGCCAGGACCCAGTGCGGAGAGGCGGCGTTTGTGGGTCACCTCGGCCAGCGGGTTGGTCTGGTCCATGAACTGGCTCAGCGGGTTGGTGCCGAAGAAGGAGTTGATGACACTCGAGATCGTCTTGGCGTTGATAAGGTCGGCCGGTTTGAACACCTCGTTGTCGCGCACGTTCATACGCTCACGGATGGTGCGGCTCATGCGGGCCAGACCGATGGAGAACTGCGAAGCCAGCTGCTCGCCCACCGTGCGCACGCGACGGTTGGAGAGGTGGTCGATATCGTCGACCACGGCATTCGAGTTGACCAATTGGATGAGATATTTTATAATCTCAATAATATCTTGTTTCGTCAGGATGCGCTCATCCGTTTCCGAACTCAGATTCAGTTTCTTGTTGATGCGGTAGCGTCCCACCTCGCCCAGGTCATACCTCTTGTCGGAGAAGAAGAGGTTCTGTATCAGATCGTGGGCACTGGCATCATCGGCCGGCTCGGCATTGCGCAACTGGCGGTAGATATACTGCGCAGCTTCCTTCTCCGAGTTGGTGGTGTCTTTCTTCAGTGTCTCGAAGATGATGGAGTAGCGTCCGGCCATGTCGTCTTCCTTATGGAGCAGGATGATGGGGTTGCCGCTGTCGAGGATATCCTGTGCGTTCTTCTCCGTAATCTCGGTGTCGCGGGGAAGTATCACCTCGTTTCTCTCAATGGAGATAATCTCGCCGGTATCCTCGTCGGTAAAGTCCTCAAACCAGCTCTTGAGCACATTGGCGGCCAGTTTGCGTCCGTATACCTCCTTCAGATTCTTCTTGTTCACCTTGACCTCCTCGGCCAGCTCAAAGATGTCGAGGATGTCCTTGTCCGACTGGTAGCCGATGGCGCGCAGCAGAGTAGTGACAGGAAGTTTCTTCTTACGGTCGATGTAGGCGTACATCACATTGTTGATGTCGGTGGCAAACTCTATCCACGAGCCCTTGAAGGGAATGATACGGGCCGAATAGAGCGGTGTGCCGTTGGCATGCATGCTCTGTCCGAAGAACACGCCGGGCGAGCGGTGCAGCTGCGAAACCACGACACGCTCGGCACCATTGATGATGAAGGTGCCGTTGCTGGTCATGTAAGGTATAGTGCCCAGGAAGACATCCGAAATGACAGAATCGAAATCCTCATGTTCAGGGTCGGTGCAGTAGAGTTTCATCTTCGCCTTGAGGGGCACACTGTAGGTGAGGCCGCGCTCCAGGCACTCCTCTATGGAATATCTGGGCGGATCGATGAAATAATCAAGAAACTCGAGCACGAAGTTATTCCTCGTGTCGGTGATGGGGAAATTCTCCGAGAACACCTTGTAGAGTCCGTCGTTCTTGCGGAGCTCAGGAGGCGTGTCGAGTTGGAGGAAATCCTTAAACGACTTTAACTGCACATCGAGAAAATCCGGTGTGGGCAACGGATTCTGCACTTTGGCAAAGTTAACTCTGTTGTCGACGATTTTAGAAGTCATTAAATAGCTAATTTGATTTCGCCTTCCTATTGATGGAGGCACAACATTAAAAGACACAAAATGGTTAAGAATCCCCTACTGAGAGACTCTTAACCAAATAAAATATCCAGAAGAGGCACGGGATGCCGAGCATCCCGGCCTTAGTGATTCGTGTGATTATTTCAGCTCAATCTTGGCACCCTCGGCCTCGATGGTCTTCTTCAGGTTCTCAGCCTCGTCCTTGGAGACATTCTCCTTCAGGGTAGAGGGAGCGCCGTCGACCAGCTCCTTAGCCTCTTTCAGACCAAGACCGCAAGCCTCTTTCACGACCTTCACGACCTTCAGTTTGTTGGGGCCAACCTCAGCGAGCACCACATTGAACTCGGTCTTCTCCTCCTCAGCGGGAGCACCAGCGGCGCCGGGAGCGGCAGCCACGGCCACAGCAGCAGCTGCGGGCTTGATACCATACTCTTCCTCGAGGACCTGAGCCAACTCATTCACTTCTTTCACTGTCAAACCTACCAATTGCTCGGCAAGTGCTTTAATATCTGCCATTGTATTAAAATTTTTAATTGTTTTTACTAAAGTTGTTTTTTTGACTTTGAAAATTATTCAGGACGCTCGCCTAAAGTCTTCAGCACACCATGGATGGTGTTTGCGCCTGACTGAAGAGCAGAAACGACGTTCTTGATGGGCGACTGCAGCAGAGCCACAACGTCGGCCAGCATTTCGTCTTTGCTCTTGAGCGAAGCCAGCTCCTCGAGCTTGTCGGCACCCATGTAGATGCTCTGCTCGGCATAGGCAGCCTTGAGGGCGGGAATGCCCTGCTTCGTATAGTCCTTCAGCATGCGGGCAGGCACATTGGCTGTCTTGGTGAACAGCACGGCGGTGTTGCCCTTGAGAGCCGGGTAGATAGGCTCGAAGTCGATATCCGAAGCCTCGAAAGCCTTGTGGAGCAGTTTGTTCTTCACCACCACCATCTTGATCTCGCTCTTGAAGCACTTGCGGCGCAGAGCGCTGGTGTCGGCGGCATTCAGTCCGGTCACGTCGACCAGGTAGAAATGCGGATACTCCTTCAGTTTCTCACCGAGCTCAACAATAATAGTATCTTTTACTTCTTTTTTCATTTTTTACACGTTCGATTTAGGTTATTCGACAGACTTCGGATCTACCTTGATACCACGACTCATCGTGCTCGAAATAAAGATACTCTTGATATATGTACCTTTGGCAGCAGCGGGTTTCAGCTTGATTACCGTAGAGATAAACTCCTTGGCATTCTGGAAAATCTGGTCCGGTGTGAAGTTTACTTTACCTATAGAGGCGTGCAAGATACCGGTCTTGTCGACCTTGAAGTCAATCTTACCCTGTTTCACCTCACGCACTGCCTTGGCCACATCCATGGTAACAGTACCGCTCTTGGGGTTAGGCATGAGTCCGCGCGGACCGAGAATACGTCCGAGAGGACCTACCTTGCCCATACATGAGGGCATGGTGATAACCACATCAATGTCGGTCCATCCACCTTTTATCTTCTCGATGTACTCATCGAGACCTGCATAATCAGCACCTGCTTCGAGAGCAGCAGCCTCGGCATCGGGTGTGCAGAGACAGAGCACGCGCACCACTTTACCAGTGCCGCAGGGCAGCGACACAACGCCGCGAACCATCTGGTTGGCCTTACGGGGATCCACACCAAGACGCATGTCGATATCGACGGATGCCTCAAACTTGGTGGTAGTGATTTCCTTAACCAACTCGGCAGCTTCCTTCAGCGTATATACCTTACCTGCTTCAATCTTATCGGCTACTGATTTCTGATTTTTTGTCAGTTTCTTCATTTTCTTAATTGAAGTTTAAGATTTATTCACCAGGGAAGTCGCCTTTTACAGTGATACCCATACTTCTTGCAGTGCCGGCGATAAGTCTCATGGCAGATTCGATGGTGAAGCAATTGAGGTCGCTCATCTTGTCCTCTGCGATGGCCTTTACCTGATCCCAAGTCACAGAAGCTACCTTCTTGCGGTTGGGTTCAGACGAACCACCCTTAATCTTGGCTGCCTCCATGAGCTGCACAGCGGCGGGAGGTGTCTTGATTATAAAGCTGAAAGACTTGTCGTTGTAATAAGTGATAACGACAGGAAGAATCTTGCCTGCCTTATCCTGGGTCCTGGCGTTGAACTCCTTGCAGAATCCCATAATGTTGATGCCCTTTGAACCAAGGGCCGGTCCTACGGGAGGTGAAGGATTTGCAGCGCCACCCTTAATCTGTAATTTGATTAATCCAGCAACTTCTTTAGCCATTGTCTTATTTGTTAATAATTGATTTTATAAAAGAGCAACCGCCTGCGTAACCAAGTATTACTCTTTTGAAACCTGCATAAAACTGAGTTCGAGCGGAGTTTTCCGTCCGAAGATCTTGACCATCACCTTCAGCTTGTGCTTCTCGTTGTTCACCTCTTCGATGATGCCCGAGAAACCGCTGAAAGGACCGTCCGTCACCTTGACAGTCTCGTCGACAGCAAACGGGATGATGGTCTCATCCTCCAGTTCCTTGTCTTCGGCATTGCCAAGCATACGGTTGATGTCCGACTGCTTCACCGGCGAGGGATTGTCGAGTCCGCCCAGGAAACCGAGCACGTTGGGCATGAAGCGCAGGTCGTGCGCCACATCACCTTTCATCTCGGCCTCGACGAACACATATCCCGGCAGTGACACTTTCTCTTTCAAGATTCGCTTACCGGCACGCTGAATAGTGTGCTTCTCCGTAGGGACAAGCACACGCGAAACATATTGGCTCAAAAGTTCATTGTGCTTAAGCTCAGCCTCTATGTACTCTTTAACCTTGAGTTCCTTTCCGCTGACAGCTTTCAGCACATACCAATTTTTTCCGGTCTGGCTCATCTTTCTTTAAGAAAACAATGAATAGATAAAGTGCATGCAGTTCTTAAACACCACGTCCATCAAGAACACCACCACGGCAATGACTAGGGAAGCAGATAAAACAACCATTGCACTGTGGGTCAGCTCTTTGTAAGATGGCCATGTAGTCTTATGCGCAAGTTCGTCGTAACAATCCTTGCAATAATTAATGAATTTCTTCAGCATAACAATTATTGTTTAGCACGGGAAGGAGGACTCGAACCCACGACCCTCGGTTTTGGAGACCGATGCTCTACCAACTGAGCTATTCCCGTAAAAAAGTTCCCGCAGTCTGCTGACCAGGTTGCGGGAACCTATAGTCAATCTAATTGATTAGTCTTCGTAAACCTCGGTGATCTGACCGGAACCCACGGTACGTCCACCCTCGCGGATAGCGAAACGGAGACCCTTGTTCAGTGCCACGGCGTAGATGAGCTCAACATTGATCTCAACGTTGTCACCAGGCATCACCATCTCAATGCCTTCGGGGAGAGTGATCTCACCGGTGCAGTCCATGGTGCGGAGGTAGAACTGAGGACGATACTTGTTGCCGAACGGAGTGTGACGGCCACCCTCTTCCTTCTTCAGCACGTAGATAGAAGCCTTGAAGCGCTTGAAGGGCTTGATCTGACCCGGATGGCAGAGCACCATACCGCGCTTGATCTCGTTCTTGTCAACACCGCGGAGCAGCAGACCCACGTTGTCACCAGCCTGACCCTCGTCGAGGATCTTACGGAACATCTCAACACCGGTAACCACAGACTTTCTGTCCTCACCGAGACCGAGGAGCTCAACCTCCTGGCCAACCTTCACGACACCAGTCTCGATACGGCCGGTAGCCACGGTACCACGACCAGTGATGGAGAACACGTCCTCAACAGGCATAAGGAAGGGCTTATCGATGTCGCGCGGGGGCTCCTGGATCCACTCGTCAACAACGTTCATGAGCTCCATAACCTTGTCTTCCCACTTGGCAACACCGTTCAGGGCGCCGAGGGCAGAACCACGGATGATAGGAGTGTCATCTTCGAACTCATACTGAGCGAGAATCTCCTGAACCTCCATCTCAACGAGCTCCAGCATTTCCTCGTCGTCGACCATGTCGCACTTGTTGAGGAACACAACCAGACGGGGCACGTTTACCTGACGGGCGAGCAGCACGTGCTCACGGGTCTGAGGCATAGGACCATCGGTAGCAGCCACCACGAGGATAGCACCATCCATCTGAGCAGCACCAGTAACCATGTTCTTCACATAGTCGGCGTGGCCCGGGCAGTCAACGTGAGCATAGTGACGCTTCTCGGTCTCATACTCCACGTGAGCGGTGTTGATAGTAATACCGCGCTCCTTCTCCTCGGGAGCGTTGTCAATCTGGTCGAAAGACTTCACCTTATCCTTGTTAGCCTCGATCTTCTCGGCAAGCACCTTAGTGATGGCGGCGGTCAAGGTAGTCTTACCATGGTCCACGTGACCGATGGTACCGATGTTTACGTGCGGTTTAGTACGCACAAAATTCTCTTTTGCCATTGCTTTTTCTTACTATTTTAGATATGAATGAATAATCGTGTATTTTTCTGCTTCTCTTGACACGAATCAGTAGAGCTGTAACTGAGATTTGAACTCAGGACCTCTTCCTTACCAAGGAAGTGCTCTACCACTGAGCTATTACAGCATTGCATGAGCGGAAAACGGGACTCAAACCCGCGACCCCCAGCTTGGAAGGCTAGTGCTCTATCAACTGAGCTATTTCCGCAGGAGTATTTCTACTGATGTGGGTGGTGATGGATTCGAACCACCGAAGGCGAAGCCAACAGATTTACAGTCTGCCCCATTTGGCCACTCTGGAAACCACCCTTGTTCTTGAGACCGCTCTTTTTTGAGCTAAATCGTTGCAGCCGTTTAAGCTATCAACGGGTGATGTCTCTTAAACGGCTGCAAAGATACGCATTATTTTTTAACCACCAAAATTTTTCGTGTTTTTTTTATCGATTTCTGAGTTTTTCTTTGAATTTGGTGAGTTGCACCTTCATAGAATCGACACATTGGTCTACACTTTCCTCAAATGTATCGCATGTTTTCTCCACGAACAGTGTCTGTCCCGGCACTGCCACGGTGAGGCTGGCTTCTTTGTTGAGCGAGGTGGCCGGTTTGACTACTTTCAATTGCACTTCCACGTTCTGAATGTCTTCGAACGATTTTTGCAGTTTTTCCACTTTTTTCTGGATAAAGGCTTCCAGTTTCTCAGTAGCGTCGAAGTGTATCGACTGAATTTTGATTTCCATAGTTACCTCCTGTTTTTAAAGGTTAAGCCCTGGGATGGGCATTGTCATATACTTTTTTCAACTGCTCATAGGTTGTGTGGGTGTAGATCTCTGTCGTCGACAGGCTCTCATGCCCGAGCAGTTTTCTCACACTTTCTATTCCGGCGTCATGGTTGAGCATGGCGGTGGCGAACGAATGCCGGAGCACGTGGGGCGACTTTTTCTTGCGGGTGGACACTTTTCCGATTTCCTTCTGCACCAGATAGCGCACCTGCGAAGCGTTCATGCGCCCGCCCTTTGGCGTTACGAACAGGGCGTTGTCCTCTCTTGCCACGCTGCGGTCGCGCAGGTCCACATATTTCATTATCTGCTCCCGCAGTTCCTGGCCGAAGGGCACCACGCGCTGCTTGTTGCGCTTTCCGGTCACCTTCACCTCCATCTTCTCGAGGTCGACCTGCTCATCGTCGAGCGACACGAGTTCGGAGAGTCGCAGTCCCGTCTCGTAGAACATCATAATAATAGTACGCGCGCGCACGCTCGTGAAGTCATCTCTTTCGGCCGTGTTGTCGAGCAGACAGTCCAGCTCGCTCTCTCTCACATACTGCGGCAGCACCTTCTGTTTCTTGGGTCCCCGCACCTGATGCGCCGGGTCGTGGCCGACGAGTCCTCTGGCCAGTGCGAAACGAAAAAAGGAACGCAGTGCACTCAATCGCCGATTGATTGATGTGGCAGCGTTTCCTTTATCCATCATGCTCTCCATCCAGTCGCGGATGACATCGGAGTCTACTGTCTCCCAAGAGAGCTGATTGTCCAAACCCTTAAAGTACGACTCGAACGACGCGAGGTCGTCGCCGTAGTTATGCACAGTAAGCGCAGAGTAATTGCGCTCATAGAGCAGGTAGTTCAGAAAATCCTCAATCAGCATTGTCGCCTAAACCGTCTGTTTCGGCAACGAAAATACTAATTATTCTCCAAACCGCCAAATTTTCCGGGAAATTTTATTCCTCGTTGTTTCTCAGTTTCTGCACATAGATAGCCTTTTCCATCTTGAGGCGCTTCAGGACAGAGGGCTTGGTGAACTGCTGGCGTGCGCGCAACTCCTTCACGATGCCTGTCCGCTCGAATTTTCTTTTAAACTTCTTCAATGCTCTCTCGATGTTCTCACCATCTTTAACTGGTACAATAATCATACTTTTTTGTGTAATATTTTAATTGTTAGACTTAAATTTTCGCGTTTTCGGAAATGTGGGTGCAAAATTACATCAAATTTACTTATCCGACAAGTTTTTTGAAAGATTTTTTATTGTTTTGTATTGAAAAACAGTTATTTCGCCACCGGAAGGGTGTTTTTCCTCAGCCATTGGCGCACATCCTCGTCGAGATGCGGTGCCAATTGCTCATAGACCATGTGGTGATAGCCGTTGAGCCAACTTATTTCCTCGTCGGTCAGTCGGCCGAGGTCTACAGGGGTCAGGTCGATGGGACACAGCGTGAGACTTTCGAACTGCAGGAATGTGCCGAAGTCGTTATTTATATAAGGTGTTACCAGCAGGGTGTTCTCTATTCTCACCCCGAAGCGTCCCTCCACATACACGCCCGGCTCGTCGGTCACGGTGAGACCCTCTACCATGGGGGCGGGTTTATACTCCATCCGTATCTGGTGCGGTCCTTCGTGCACATTGAGGTAAGCCCCCACCCCATGGCCGGTGCCGTGCAGGTAGTTGAGTCCCTCGCGCCACAGTTCCTTGCGGGCCACGGCATCGAGCTGGGTGCCGCTGGCGCCGGAGGGGAACTTGAGCAGTTCCAGTTGGATATGCGCCTTGAGCACCGTGGTATAGACCTGGCGTTCCTCCTCGGTCAGCGGTCCAAGGGCAATGGTACGTGTTATGTCGGTGGTGCCGTCGAGATACTGTGCGCCCGAGTCGAGCAGGAGCAGTCCCTCCGGCTTCAGCGGCACATCGGTCTCCGGAGTAGCCTCATAGTGCACGATGGCGCCATGTTCGGCATAGGCCGCGATGGTGTCGAAAGAGAGTCCCTTGAAGAGCGGCTGCTCGGCCCGCAGAGCGGTCAGTTTCCGGTCCACGGTCATCTCTGTCTGGCCTCCGGCTTCCACAGCGGGCAGCAGCCAGTGGAGGAAACGCACCATGGCGATGCCGTCGCGCAGCATGGCTTGGCGGAATCCCTCTATCTCAGTGGCGTTCTTCACCGATTTCATCCCTGGCACGGGCGAAGCGGCGGCCATCGCCTTCTCTTCGGCCGTACGGAAGAGCACCTCGTTCACCTCGGCCGGGTCCATCAGCAGGGCATCGCCATCATAGCAGGCCAGTTCAGCTTTCACCGCTTCATAGTCCATCAGTTCCACCCCGATGCCGTCGAGATAGCGGAGCACCTCCCCGTCCACCTTTCTGCGGTCGGTGAAGAGCACCGTGCGGCCGGGAGCGATGAGCAGATAGGCCACGAACACCGGGTTGCAGTGCACATCGCTGCCGCGCAGGTTGAGTGTCCATGCAATGTCGTCGAGCGAGCACACCAGCATGCCGTCGGCATGCAGCTCTCCCAACCGGGTGCGGATTCGCTCCATTTTCGCCTCGGCCGTCTCGCCGGCATAGCACAGCGTATGCACCTCCACGGGATGCAGCGGCACGGCAGGCCGGTCGGTCCAGATCTCCTCGAGCGGGTCGGCATCGGTGACCAGCGTAAGCGGTCCCTCCGCAGCCAGACTCCGCCGCAGGTCGTCGGCCTCAGCGGCGGAGAGCACCATGCCGTCGACCCCCACGCGGGCCGGCCCTTCTGTGCCCAGCACCTGCGCCAACCATGCCGCCAACGTAGGAGTGCCGGCCACACGCTCCTTCATGAGCACGAACTCCGTGCCGTCCAACTGCTGCGTGGCGGCTATGAAATAGCGTGAGTCGGTCCACAGCGCCGCCTCGTGGAGGGTTACCACTGCCGTGCCGGCCGAGCCGTTGAAGCCGGAAATCCACTCACGGCCCTTCCAGTGGTCGGGCACATACTCGCCATGATGCGGGTCGGTACTGGGGAATACAAAAGCACTTATCTGGCGGGCGCTCATCCATGCGCGCAGCGCCCCAAGCCGGTCATTAATCTGGGTGCTTTTCATTGTCATTGCTCCTTATTTTCTCACTGTTTTCTGTCCGTTCATGATTACGACGCCCTTGGTGTAGTCGGTGGCAGGTGTGCCGTCGATACGGTAGGCACGGGTGGAGCCCTCACGCGGCATGGCATTGGCCGGGCTGCCCACATTCTCCACACCGCTCGTCTTGGCCACAAACTCCGCGCGCGCCCTCTCCAACTGGCCGATAAAGCGCTCGTGGTTGCGTATCATATGGTAGAGCACGGTGCCGGCCATCCGGCCAGCATCCACGTCGCTCTGCCAGTGGTAGCCGGCGATGACGCGGCTCTGGCCGAACTCATAGCCACGGGTCAACAGGCCCTGCATAGCCTCCGGCGAAGTGTTGATGTCGGCCAGCAACAGCGCCGATGTCCAACCGAGCACCGTGTGTCCCGAGGGATATGAGCCCTCATAGCGGTGTTTGTCTTCCTTCTCGGGCACGATGGTGCCCTCGTTGTAATAGGCGTAGGGCCGTTGGCGGTTGAAGTAGACCTTCGCATCGGAGTAGATGCTGTCGCACGAGGCGCACACATCCTGCAGGATGCTGTATATCTCGGGCGTATCCTCTTTGGTAATCTCCAGTCCGAAGATGCCGCCGAACTCCTCGATGATGGTAGCCATGCTGTACACGGCATCGCGCTTGGCCTGTGCGCAGCGTTCCTCGTCGAGCCGCATCAGCTTGCCCCAGAGATACTGCGACTGGTCGGCCACGAACCGTGCCGACTCAAACTCCGGCGGTGCCGGCAGTATATACGCCATATTGGGCAACTGGGCCTTTGTGAAATACGCGTGTCCGTTCTTCTCGTCGCCGGCCGCCTGAACGGTGGCCATGCCGCAGAGCAGGGCTGCGGTCATCAATACCAAAAATCTTTTCATTTTTATATTATGAGTTATTATTCTGTATCTGAGGTCATATTGCTCGAATTACTGTTTCAGCAGCCATTGGGCGAAAAATTGGTCGTAAAGGGTGTAGATGCCCAGGTCGAGGGTGATGAAGTCTTTTTCCAACAAGCCCTTGACGGCGCCCTGAACGGTGCTTGCTGTCAATTTGTGGCGCTGCAGGAAAGGTCGCGACGTGACATTCGTGGCTTTCTTTTCCTTGCAGATGGCCATCAGCACCTCTTTTTGTTTGGCGGGCAATTGATAGAGCAGAGACTCATAGGCGAAACTCTGCTGAGCGATAATTTGCCGGATAGCAATCTCCATCCTATCTGGCGTGCAGAGGGAGCCGGTATCCGTCAGGGTGAAAAGCGCATTGAGCACGGATTGGACATACCATGTCACCCCCTCGTATCGATTGTAAACGGCGACCACTGTGTCACGGGAAATATCCTTATTATATTCTCTGAACAGGCCCTGGGCGAATGCCACATAGCGCTCACAGTCGATAGGCTCCAATGACATCAGCCTCGTGCTCTGATAGAAGGGACGTGAGGGCGAGAGAAACATCTCCGACATCATGTGCCGCTGCGAGCCGGCAAAGACAAAACACACATTTCGGCATTTCTGCATACGGGTGCGGAGGATGGCCTCCACATTTTTCTCAGGATAATGGATGATGGACTGAAACTCATCGATGGCGACGAGACAAGGCCTGTCGGCCTGTTCAAGATAAGTAAAAATTTCATCGAGTGTGATTTCAGGCACAGTGATATCCCCTATCCCAATACCCCAATCCGGATTGCCATTGATGTCGAAAGAGATACTGCCGCGGAGTGAGCTCAGCGTGTTCAGGAACAGCTCCCAGACCTTGCGTCCTTTTGACTTCAACGTCCCCAAGACAACTTTTCCGAGTTCAAACACAAACTCCTGTAGATTCTTCGTGGCATAAATGTCGACAACGAACGCATAGTAACCCTCCTTGATGAAATCTTGGTTGAAGCAGTGATATATCAATCCTGTTTTCCCAAGGCGCCGCGGTGATATGAGAGCCACATGATTGCCGTTGGTGAGGGTGCTGGTCAACAAACTGGTTTCTTCCACACGGTCGCAGAAGTAATGGGGAGAAACATAGCCGCTGGTGACAAATGGGTTGGTGATCATCTTATTTGCAGAATGGACGTTAATCAATCATTATGCAAAGATAATTATAATCTTATTATAAAACAAATATTTCTCTGTTTTTTTATATTTTGCTTAGAACCACATCTCAAAAAACAGCACCCGACAGGAACAAAAAACAAGCAAGAACAAAGGTTCACAAACTTGTGGACCACAAAGTTGTGAACCATGTTCACTTTTGAGCAAAATCATTATCATTATTGCCACATCAATCTGCCCCACAAGACCTTCCTATAAAACCTATAATGATATGGTGAACGCCAGAGGGCACATCGCTAATTGATGTGCCCTCTTACGCTTAGTTGATTTACAAAAAAGATGTATTTCCGCCCAATTTCCCTGTTACTCCCAAACACGTCCAGATCTATAGCCAGAACTCTTTATATCATAATCATTGTTTCCTTCAGAATCGTTGGAATCTTCATCATAGTTTTGGCTAGGAGCCCACTGGGTATCAGTTTCAGACTCAGTTATTGCCACAAGTATTTCTGAAGTATCTAACTGAACAATTTCCATCTGGGGCGAGGTGTATTTACGTTTTTCCATGTTACAATTTATTTTATAAAAACTTTTTTCCCATTTATAATATTCAAACCTTTTGTAGGTTGGGCTATACGTTGACCACTAATATTGTACATTGGAGCTTTTGTATTTTCAGGTTCTGTGAAAACGGGCTCCATAATTGTTTCTTCACCAAACAAGAACGTAAGACCATTGACGTTTGCTTGCACAGCGTTTCCTGGTAAAAAGGCCTTATTCGCCCCAAGCGTCGTTCCCTTATAGAGATAGAAGCCCATTTTACCATTAAGAGCACTTAGCACATATACGCTACGAGGCTCACACGAAGTTTCCTCATCATATCCGAGGAGTTCTCCTTTTTCCACGGTCGCATCCTCAGTTGTAGGAATTAGCGTAACAGGTGTTATATTTGCCTTTATGACGACAGCCGTAGAAGCAGGTATCACATTAGTGCCCGTCTCTTTCAGATTAAGATCACTTCCTGCTACCTCTCCTATGTATGCTGTTGCACCATCAGGCAAGGTGTAATTACAATCGTTGCTGAAGAATGTGGTGTAATAGTCGGACGGAGCTTCCGGATTGGGATTGGCTTTGAGTTTCATAAGTTTATCGACCCTGGCTGTGATCGTTACATTCTCTGCAGGCATGGTGAAGTCATATATATCTGGTCTATTGGTATTGTATCGGCCTTTGTATAATTTTACATCCTTGCCAGAAGCTGTAGTGCATGATATATCATAGAGATAATAGTTGTCGTCTATCACCTTAGCAGTAAAAAACGGATTGTCTCCATAATGATATGACTTCATCAAAACAGCTTGTTCTGTATCACTTGTCGTGTCAAAAGAGAACCATGCTTTGTCTGTGGGCTGCGGAACAACAATTGTTGCAGTATAGGTTGCTTGTACCAATGTGGCCGTTACGGTAACGCCTGCCTCAGGCATTTTGAATTGTCCATTGCTTGAGACGGTTACATTGTTGCCATCTGCATCTTTTACAGTATATGATTTTAAAGTATAGCCTGTACTTGGTGTAACAGAAAGTTGTACAGTTTCTCCTTTCAAGGCAAAATCTTTTGAGCATTTGATAGTTCCATTTTTAGGTTGGGTGACTTTGATCTTATAACTGATTTTTGCCGTCACTGTCACATTCTCTGCCGGCATGACAAAAGAAAAGGTTTTGGTTCCTTCTGTTTTCACTGTCACACTTTTTCCTGATTTCGTTGTGCAGGTGACATTTGTGAGATTATTACCCCAATTGCCATCTGCAACCCCAAGGAAGTATACTGTTTCGCCTTTTTTGATGCCAGTTTTGGAGGTGCCTTGACTAGTAGTACTGCCAACACTGTTCACGAAGTAGAGTTTACCATTTTTTGGCACATTTATATTGGCTGTGTAAGTTGGTATGGCCTCATACTCCACATCTATTCTCCAAATAAGCAAATCAATCCCATTTTCGTAATAATAATAGTCATCGTATTCCGAATAAGAAGTATTGGTTACTGTGAGGCTTTTCTTATTCACGTTTGATATTGTATAAATAAAAAAATCGGGATGCGGGGAAGAGGAAAAATCCATCGTTAGCACTGATTTACCAGACGAAGGTTTTAAAGTTTTTGTTGGAAAAAGAACGTGTAATATAACTTTTGTTATTTTCGAAACATTAGCATTACCTTCTATTTTCAGTGTGCCACCTTCACTATTCACTTTCCAACATTTCAAATTATTTCCCTTGTAGGAATATGAAGCGACATAGGAAGAAGCCGTAACTTTGAAATTAGTGAATTGTTGAGAATTTTTTGTAGGTAGAAGGTTATCAGTTGCGCCAAATGAAATACCCGGCACAGCCATAGTTAAGACAACCATCAAAAAGAAGTAAATAATCTTTTTCATACAGCATTATTATTATTTTATTAGACATTATTCTATCGCACTATCCTTTTAATTTGATATGCATATTGGCTTCTTGCCAAATCCAAATAGAATTCTTTATGACTCATCATTGTAGCGTTAAGTTCAAATGTTTTCCATTTATGTTTAGTCACGTATACACACGAGGTGTGAGCCTTCTTGACATTCCTCGTCTGAAGGCTCTGGAAAAACCCGTGAAAAAAGAATGAAAATCAGCTCACACCTGTAGGAATATATGTGAACTGGCCATACCTTGAGTTGGCAGCATATATATGCACTACAGGAGAAGCAGCCTTCAGACTTTTACCCTTTCACAGTGAATTTTGCCGATGGCGAAATTCTCTCGCCAAGGCAGTGTTCAAGCGAGCTTGGCACTGCTCTTTTGGCTTCTTAGAATTTTCCAGATTCTCAGACGGGTTAAAGCTTATAGCTCTCCTCAATGTTTCACTGTCCCTGTCTCAGGACAGCGGCACAAAGATAAGAATTATTTCTGAAAGTACATTCATCGTGAGCTGATTTTTTTTTGTAAATGAATAAGTTTGTTGTCCATGTAATGGATGGAACCTGGGATGTCACAATAGACACTGCAAACATAATCTTTTTTCTGCTTGCAACAAAAGAAAAAGAAGAAAAACCGCACAAGATGGACGGGATGGATGAAATCGACAGGGCTATTCTTCCACCCCGACGGAGGTGACACCGCCCTCTATGCCGCCTGTATAGCTGCCCAGGTCCTGGCCTCCGCGCAAGAGTCGCTTGGCATGGAAGGGCTGAGCAGGGAAGACAGCGGGCACATCGAGCCGGTCGCCCACCTGCAGTTTGCCCCCGCTGATTTCCTCAACCCGGCACAGGCTGTCGGCCTCGACCACTAAAAGAAGCTTGCGATGCGGCTCATAACAGACGGTAATCCTTGTGCCCTCGAGCAAGTCGGAGGGATAGACGGCGGATGTGTCCTCGTCGATTACTGAGTTCTTGTCATCAACCGCCTTTTTCAAGAGCCGCCAACTGCCATAGCCCAGATAGCGGGCCACCACATTGAGGGTGGTCTCTGTAGGTGTCACCTCGCTTAAGAGGCCGAAGAGGCGTTTAAGCGTGTTCACACCGATATGCTCGCCTGTGGCCGTTTCGATATCAAGGGCCAGGGCTTCAAACTCAGAGGGTCGAGATAGGGCACAGCCCAATCGCTCTCGAATCAGTTTTTGGATATAGGGATCAAGTATCATAGTATAGTTTTTATTGCGAATGGGGTTTAAAGTTGGCCACACGGGCTTGAAAAGTCGCCTCGATAGAGGCCATTTGCTCATAAAGATAGTTGTCGTACAAGTTATAAGGTTTGGGCTTTCCACTGTACACTTCCCAATGGCTGCGAATCCAAAAGGGCACCTTGTCGCTTCTTTTTCCACATTCTATAGCTTTGTTTTTCAAGGACTCGTATGCCTGTCGATAGGCCTCCAGTCCACCCAACTGATACGGCATACGGTCATTGGCGACAAATTGCCTGAGTTCGGTCAAGATAGAATCCGTAACGTGTTGGAACAGCGGAAGGGTCTTCATCTGATTCTTTACTAAAAGATCTTCCTGTTCTGAATCGTCTTGTTCTAAGACCCCCACACTGTCTACCCTGGTAGCAGAAATATTGCCATCATCCGATGCCGACTTGACTTCTTCCCGAGCCGATTCCGGAGGCGAAACGGCAGATCGGTTTACTATTTCATACAATGTGTCTTCGGGCATAGCCTTCTCGGTTCCATTTTCCTCCATGGCCATCGGAACCGGCTCTGCTTGTGGTGTTTCTCCCCTACTCCACCACCATCCCGCCATGCCCAGCAGCAACATAATGAATAGCATAAGCACCTGCCGAAAAATACTCCTACGCCGTAATGCCGCCGACAGTTCGTCAATGCTCTGATACCTCTCCGTCGCCTCGTCTCTCAGGCATTTATTGACCACACGGTCGCTTGCGATGCCCAGTTCGCTGAAGATACGCCCCAAGGAATAGATGTCGGAGGCGGGCGTTTTCTCCTTTTCGGGAGCGGAATATCCGGGCGTTCCGCCTGTGGAGAAGGGGAAACCGTCCTGATAGCAATAGCCCAAATCGATCAGCTTGACATGATTGCCTATATGGGTCATCATGATGTTGTCGGGCTTGAGGTCGAGATGCAGCACCTGATGCCGGTGAAGATAATCCACTGCCGACAACAACTCGTCGAGGAACTGCCTCACATGCTTTCGCTGTTTGAAATAGGCAGGATTTTGATGGACGAAATCAGTCAGCGTCAGTCCGTCGACATATTCCATCAGGATATAGTCATCATGCCATTCCAGATAGCGGGGGATGTTGGGATGGTTGAGCGCATAGCCTATCTCGAACTCCTTCTCCAGCGCCTGCCTGTGCCGCTGGTCGGCAGCCTTCTCGGGCAACAGTTGTTTTTTGAGCAACAGCCGCCCGTGCTGCTTCACCGTGGAGCAGGTACAGGTGCCTCCACCCGCCACGAAGTGATGGTTTTGCCGTGAAGCGGCACCATGAGGAGTGATTATGGAATTGTCCTCAGCCATACTGCAAAAATAAGCAAAAAAAGACACATCACGATACCGGTGCCCCAAAAAAGTTTTTTTCCAAAGATATTTGGCTGATTATAAATAATAAAGTATCTTTGCAACAGATTACATTACCAACAACAATTTAATACTATCAACATTATGAAATTTCTTACGAATGAGAAACTGACCATCGTCGGCGCAGCTGGCATGATTGGTTCGAACATGGCTCAGACAGCCCTGATGATGGGTCTCACCGACAACCTCTGCCTCTACGACGTGTTCTCACCCGAGGGTGTGGCCGAGGAGATGCGCCAGAGCGGTTTTGACAATGCCAAGATCACTGCCACCACCGATGCCGAAGAGGCTTTCAAGGATGCCAAGTACATCATCTCGTCGGGCGGCGCACCCCGTAAGGCTGGCATGACCCGTGAGGACCTTCTCGCCGGCAACTGCAAGATAGCCGAGGAGCTCGGTATGAACATCAAGAAATTCTGCCCGGATGTGAAGCATGTGGTGATTATCTTCAACCCCGCCGACCTCACCGGTCTGGTGACCCTGCTCTACTCCGGTCTGAAACCCTGCCAGGTGACCACCCTCGCCGGTCTTGACACCACCCGTCTGCAGAGCGCACTGGCCAAGAAGTTCGGTGTGATGCAGAACGAGATTACCGGTTGCGCCACTTACGGTGGCCACGGCGAGCAGATGGCCGTATTCGGCAGCCACGTGGTGATAGCCGGCCGCAAGCTCACCGACATCATCGGTACCCCCGAGTTCCCCGCCGAGGAGTGGGAAGAAATGAAGACTGCTGTGACCAAGGGCGGCGCCAAGATTATCGAACTCCGCGGACGCAGCTCCTTCCAGAGCCCTGCCTATCTCTCCGTTGAGATGATCCGTTCGGTCATGGGCGGCGAGCCCTTCCGTTTCCCCGTAGGCACCTACGTACAGAACGAGAAGTACGACCACATCATGATGGCCATGAAGACCACACTCGACCAGAACGGTGCCCACTACGAGGTGCCCCAGGGCACTCCCGAGGAGAACGCCAAGCTCGACGCCAGCTACGAGCACCTGTGCAAGATGCGCGACGAACTGGTGACGCTGAACATCGTTCCTCCCATCAGCGAGTGGAGCAAGATCAACCCGAATCTCTAATCAGCATTCGTAACCGACTATTCCAAACACCTGCCAGCGCGCTGGCAGGTGTTTTTTTTGACGGAACGGGCAGTGTCTCTCCGGGCATGGACACCTTTTATATATTTTTAGTCAAACGGCTGGAACGGTCCTTCGCCTTTCTCATTTTTTTATCGTAATTTTGCAGCCGAATTTGGCGACCAGCCAGTCAAGAACAAACAACTAATGAAAACAATCAGCAATCAATCTTTTGGAGGAGAGCGGCCGCTGTTCGAGTCGCATCACCTGCGTTTGGAAAACGTCATCATCACCGAAGGCGAGTCGGGCATCAAAGAGTGCAGCGACATCGAGGCCGACGGCTGCAAGTTCTACGGCAAGTATCCCTTCTGGCATGTGAAGGGCAGTGTCATCACCAACTGCTATTTTGCCCCCGGATCCCGGTCGGCCATCTGGTACTCCGACGACATGGTGATGACCGACTGCGTGATAGACGGTCCGAAGTTCTTCCGCGAGATGAAGAACCTCACCCTGCGCGACGTAAAGATAAACGACGCCGACGAGACCTTTTGGAACATCGACGGCCTGACCATTCAGAACGTGAAACTGCACGAGGGCACCTACCCCTTCATGGGCAGCCGAAACATCCGTGTGGAGGGACTGGAGAGCGACAGCAAGTACGTGTTCCAATATGTGAAGAACGTAGAGATACACAATGCCCACATCGTGACGAAAGACGCCTTCTGGGAGGTGGAAGACGTGACCATCTACGATTCCGTGCTCGACGGCGAGTACCTGGGATGGCACTCCAAGAACCTGCGCCTGGTGAACTGCCACATAGGCGGTGAGCAGCCCCTCTGCTACGCCCACAACCTGGTGCTGGAGAACTGCACCTTCGACGCCGAATGCGACCGTGCCTTCGAATACTCCACCGTGCAGGCCGACATACGCGGCACCATCAAGAGCGTGAAGAACCCCGCCAGCGGCCGCATCGTGGCCGACGGCTACGGCGAAATCATCATCGACGAGAACATCAAGGGTCCCGCCGACTGCGAAATCATCACCCGAAAACCATGACCTACGACTTCGACCACAGTCCGCAGCGACGCGGCTCAGGCTGCGTGAAATGGGACACCGCCGAGTGCGGGCCCCACACACTGCCCATGTGGGTGGCCGACATGGACTTCCGTGTGGCCGAACCCATCATCGAGGCCCTGCGCCGCAGGGTGGAGCACGGGGTGTTCGGCTACTGCGAGGTGAGCGACGCCTACTATGAGGCCCTCACCGGTTGGTTCTCCCGCCGCCACCAGTGGACCATCCAGCGCGAGTGGGTCATCTACACCACCGGTGTGGTGCCCGCCATCTCGGCCGTCATCAAGGCCCTCACGCTGCCGGGCGACAAGGTGCTCATACAGAGCCCGGTGTACAACTGCTTCTTCTCCTCCATCCGCAACAATGGCTGCATGGTGGAAGACAGCCCGCTTGTCTACGCCGACGGCACCTACCACATCGACTTCGACGACTTCGAGCGCCGCGCCGCCGACCCCAAGGTGCGCGCCTTCCTGCTCTGCAACCCCCACAATCCGGCCGGCCGGGTGTGGAGCCGCGAAGAGCTGGAGCGCCTCCACGACATCTGCCTGCGCCACCATGTGCGCGTGATAGCCGACGAGATACACTGCGAACTGGTGATGCCGGGGCACCACTTCACCCCCTTCGCCAGTATCTCGGAAGCCTGCGAGGAGAACACCATCGTGTGCAACTCCCCCTCCAAATCGTTCAACACCGCCGGACTGCAGGTGGCCAACATCATCTGCCGCAATCCCTACCTCCGCGAGCGCATAGACCGCGCCGTGAACATCAACGAGACCTGCGACGTGAACCCGATGGGCGTGGAAGCCTTCATCGCCGCCTACAACGAGAGCGGCGAGTGGATAGACCAACTGTGCCTCTACCTCAACGACAACTACCAGGCCCTGCGCGACCACTTCGGCAAGCGCCACCCGGAGCTCACCGTCACCCGCCTGGAGGGCACCTACCTGGTGTGGCTGCACATCGCCCCCACCGGACTCGACGCCGACACGCTGACCCGCCGGCTGCTGGAGGAAGGCGACGTGCTGGTGAACAGCGGCACGATGTACGGCGAGGAGGCCGGACGCGACTTCATCCGCATCAACATAGCCTGCCCCCGCAGCCAAATGCTCGAGGGACTGGAGAGAATAAGCAAAGTAATAGACAACCTACACCACACAACAAACTGATTTCATGGCACTGATCAAATCAATCAAAGGCCTTACGCCCAAATGGGGTAAGGAATGCTATTTCAGCGAGAACGCCACCATCGTGGGCGAAGTAGAAATGGGCGACGAATGCTCCATCTGGTTCAACGCCGTAGTGCGCGGCGATGTGGCCTATATACACATGGGCAACCGCGTGAACGTGCAAGACGGCGCCTGCGTGCACGTGACCCACGACACCGGCCCCACCATCATCGAAGACGACGTTTCAATCGGCCACAACGCCACCGTGCATGCCTGCACCATACGGCAGGGAGCCCTGATAGGCATGGGAGCCACCGTGCTCGACAACGCCGAGGTGGGCCGCGGAGCCATCGTAGCCGCCGGAGCCCTCGTGCTGCAGGGCACCAAGATAGGAGACCATGAGATATGGGGAGGCGTGCCCGCCAAATTCCTCAAGAAGACCAGCCCCGACCAGGCCGAGAGTTTCGCCGCCCACTATGTGGCCTACTCGAAATGGTATCTGAAAGAAGACGCTGAGAAGAAATAGCCGTCAGAAGCCCGTCGAGGCCAGGACCACGTCTGTGGCGCCCGACTGTCCGCTTACATAAGCACCCGCCTTGTCGCCTGCCTGGCCGAGGAAACCGTCCTCGCCATCCAGGCGACTCATTATTTTACCGAAATCGTCGACACCGTTTATCTCAAAGCCACCCTGGGCTTTGAGCAGGGCACGCGCCTCCTGGAATCGTTTGTTGTTGGGTCCGAACACCACAGGCATGTTCCACACGGCCGCCTCGAGCACATTGTGTATGCCCACACCGAAGCCACCGCCCACATAGGCCACCTGCCCATAGCGGTAGATACTGGAGAGCAGGCCGAAGCAGTCGATGATGAGGCAGCGGGCGTCGGCCAGTTCGGCCGCATCCTTCAACTGCGTGTACCGCACACATTTACCCTCCACCATGCGCTCTATCTTGGCCAGATGGTCCTCGCCTATCACATGCGGAGCGATAATCATGCGCCACTCAGACTGCCGGTTGAAATAAGGGATGAAGATTTCCTCATCGGGCGGCCAACTCGACCCCGCCACAAACACCTTGTAGTCGCGTCCGAAAGCCTCGGCCAGCGGCAAGTCCTTGGCGGCATCACGTATCTGCAGCACACGGTCGAACCGTGTGTCGCCCACCACATTGGCATTCTCTATGCCAATGGTGCGGAGCAACTGCTTGCTCTCGGCATTCTGCACGAAGAAGTGGGTGAAGCACTTGAGCACATGGGCATACTGCCGGCCATACCACCGGAAGAAGATCTGACCCGGACGGAAGATGCTCGACACACTGTAGACCGGCACATTCCGGTGCTTGAGAATGTGCAGATAGTTGTACCAGAACTCATACTTGATGAAGTAGGCCTTCACGGGCCGTATGAGCCGCAGGAACCTGCGCGCATTAAAAGGCGTGTCGAGCGGCAGGTAGCAGATGATGTCGGCCCCCTCGTAGTTCTTCCGCACCTCATAGCCCGAGGGTGAGAAGAAAGTGAGCAGAATCTTATATTCCGGATGCGCCGCGCGCAACTTCTCCATCAGCGGGCGTCCTTGTTCAAACTCGCCCAGCGAGGCGGCGTGAAACCACACATACTGAGCCTTGGGGTCCACTTTCTCTTTGAGCACCGAGAATGCGTCGCGCTCACCGCGCCACATCTTGCGCACCTTCTCATTGAAGCGGCTATAGACAGCCACTCCAATCAGATAAGCATAAATTATGATGTTGTACACGTAGATTCCGGAATAGGTGAGTTCTATTAATTCTGTTTGATATTAAAGGCAGTATTCCCACCTTAACTATTTACTTCAAGACTTCAATGGCCCTGCGCAGACGGGAGAGGGTCTCTGTCTTGCCCAGGAAGGCGGAGATGTCGAACATGCCCGGTCCCTTGCCCTCGCCTACGAGAGCCAATCGGAAGGCATTCATCACATCGCCCAGTTTGTAGCCCTTGTCGGCCACCCACTGCATCACCACCCGCTCCTGGTTCTCGAGCGAGAAGTCGTCGAGGCCTTCCAGCACCTCTGCCAGCTGGCCCATCACCTGTGCCGAGTCTTCCTTCCAGCGCTTGCGCACCGTCTTCTCGTCATAACTCTGCGGCGGGAAGAAGAAGAACGAGCACAGCGGCCACAGTTCCTTGACAAAGTTGACCCTGTCTTTCATCATGGCCACCACCTTCACGATACGCTCCATGGGCTCCTCGGCGCCATAGCCGGCCACGATGGGGGCGAAGAGCTGGGCTATCTCCTCACTGCTCTTCTTGAGAATATACTCATGGTTGAACCAGATGCCCTTCTGATAGTCGAAACGGGCGCCCGACTTGGAGCATTTGGTCAGGTCGAAGAGTGAGATAAGCTCCTCCATCGACATGATTTCCTGCTCGGTGCCGGGGTTCCATCCCAGCAGCGCGAGGAAGTTGACCACGGCCTCGGGGAAGTAGCCGCTCTCGCGGAAGCCCGACGACACCTCGCCCGAAGAGGGATCGTGCCACTCCAAGGGGAAGACGGGGAATCCCAGGCGGTCGCCATCGCGTTTGGACAGTTTGCCCTTTCCTTCCGGCTTGAGCAGCAGGGGCAGGTGAGCGAAGCGCGGCATGGTGTCGGTCCATCCGAAAGCCTCGTACAGAAGCACGTGCAGCGGTGCGCTGGGTATCCACTCCTCACCGCGTATCACATGGGTGATTTCCATGAGATGGTCGTCGACGATGTTGGCCAGGTGATAGGTGGGCAGCTCGTCGGCACTCTTGTAGATTACCTTGTCGTCGATGATGTCGCTCTGCATGCGCACCTCGCCGCGTATCAGGTCGTTCACCAGCACGGTGCGACCCGGCTCCACCTTGAAGCGCACCACATACTGGTGTCCCTCGCTGATAAGGTTCTCCACCTCCTCGGCCGACATCACGAGCGAGTTGCGCATCATGCCTCTGGTGCGGGCGTCGTACTGGAAGTTGGCTATCTCCTTGCGCTTGGCATCCAGCTCCTCCGGGGTGTCGAAGGCATAATAAGCCTTTCCCTCGCTGATGAGCTGGTCTACATACTTCTTGTAGATAGGACGGCGCTCACTCTGCCGGTAGGGTCCATATTTGCCGCCGAAGGACACGCCCTCGTCGAACTTGATGCCCAGCCACTTGAACGATTCTATGATATACTCCTCGGCCCCGGGAACGAAACGGTTGGAGTCGGTGTCCTCAATACGTAGCACCATGCTGCCTCCATGCTGCTTGGCAAACAAATAGTTGAAAAGTGCTGTACGCACACCACCAATATGCAGCGGTCCTGTAGGGCTCGGAGCGAATCTTACTCTTACTTTTCTTTCTGTCATGATTTGCAATTTTGTGCAAAATTACATATAATTTTCTAAAATCGACTGCTTTTGGCGCTTTTTCCACTCTTATCCTCCTAACCCGCCATCATTTTCCGATTTTTTTTGTATCTTCGCCGTTTGAAACCATATAAACTATTGTGCTATGGGATTTTTATACAACGGCAGCAAGAAGCGTCTTTACTTCATACAGTTTCTGCTCATCGTGGCAGTGAGCTACCTTATCTATTGTTTCCTGCCCAAGGAGCGGGGAGCCGTACTCCCCAATTATGAGGAGAAGAAGCCCTGGTCGGGCAGCGCTGTGATAGCCGACCAGAGTTTTCCCATTCTCCGCTCGGAGGAAGACGTGAGGGCCGACAGCCTCAGCATACTGGAAGAGTTCAAGCCCTACTACAACCTCAACGAGAACACCGCCGACAAAGTATCGGCCGACATTGCGGCAGCCATCGAGAGGAGCGAGAAGCCCGAGCTGCTGGCACTCATCGACCCGCTGAAGCGCCGCCTCCATTCGCTCTACTCGAAGGGAGTGATTTCCGACGATGAGAAGGCGAAGGTGACCGGCGGCACGGAGATAAGCGTGATAGAGACCAACGGCAAGACGAAGACCGTGCTCACCATCGACATCAACGACCTGTGGGTGCTGAGCCATCTCTACAACCAGCTTTTCATGGACGAGCACATCAAGCAGCAGCAAGAGGCGCTCAAGGCGCTCGGCATAGAAGAGTATCTGGTGCCCAACCTGGAACGCGACGAGGAGAAATGCGAGACAGAGCTGAAAGACAAGTTCGCCACCATAGCGCGCTATGCGGGCGATGTGGCCAAAGGCGAGAAAATAATAGACCACGGCCAGATAGTGGACGAGACCTCCTACCTGAAGTTGAAGTCGTTTGAGGAGAAGCTCAAGGGCGAGGAGCTCATCGGCAAGCAGGTGCTCACCAAGCGTCTGGGGCAGGCACTTCTTGTGATGCTCTTCCTGGGCCTGCTCACCGTCTACCTGAACCTCTTCAAGGAAGACTACACCGTGAAGCTGCGCCACATGCTGCTCTTCTACACGCTGCTGCTCATCTTTCCGCTGATGGCACTGCTCTTTCAGCGCTATACCCCCATCGATGTCTACATACTCCCCTTCGCCATCGTGCCCATCATGACGCGGGTGTTCTTCGACTCGCGCACCGCCTTCATCACCCACGTCACCCTGCTCGTCATCAGCACCATCGTGCTCACCTATCCCTTCGAGTTCTTCACCACACAGCTTGTGGGCGGCATGGTGGCCATCTACAGTCTGAAAGACATGTCGAGCCGTGCCCAACTACTCAAGACCGCCATTCTCGTGGCCCTGGCCATGGCGATAACCTATTATATAGAACAGCTCATGCAGACCTTCCGCTTTGTGCCTACACGACGCGAAGCCCAAGGGTATATCAGTTTCCTCTTCAACGGCATCCTGTCGCTGGTGGCCTACCCGCTCATGACACTGGTGGAGAAAGCCTTCGACTTCACCTCCAACGTCACCCTCATCGAGTTGTCGAACACCAACAACAGCATTCTCCGCCGTCTGAGCGAGGTGGCGCCGGGCACCTTCTCCCACTCCATCAACGTGGGCAACCTGGCCGCCGAGATAGCCAACCGTATTGGTGCCGACTCCTCGCTCGTGAGGACGGGTGCCCTCTACCACGACATCGGCAAGGTGAACAATCCCGTTTTCTTCACCGAGAACCAGACCGGTGTGAATCCGCACGACAACATCACGGAGAAAGAGAGTGCCAGCATCATCATCAACCATGTGCTCGACGGGCAGAAACTGGCCGAGCAATACAACCTGCCCAATGTGATAAAAGACTTCATACTCACCCATCACGGACTGGGCACCACCAAGTACTTCTACATCAAATACCAGAATGCCCACCCCGACGAAGTGGTCGACAAGTCGGTTTTCATGTATCCTGGTCCCAACCCGTTCACCCGTGAGCAAGCCATCCTGATGATGACCGACTCGGTGGAGGCCGCCTCGCACTCACTCAAGGAATACACCGAAGAGAACATCAGCAAGATGGTGAACACCATCATCGACAACCAGGTGCAGGAGGGTTTCTTTGCCGAAAGCCCCATCACCTTCCGCGACATCACACTGGCCAAGCAAGTGCTCATCGAGAAGCTGAAGGCCATGTACCACACCCGCATCCAGTATCCCAAAGCCACCACAAAGCCTGCAGAGCAGGAACCGGCAGGAGAAACCGAGAGCGCCGATGAAAACAGGAGTGTAGACAAGGTTTAGGAGTGTAGGAGTAATAGGAGTGTAGGAAATTGTTTGCAAAGGTTTTCGGTTAACGGATGTTAAAGCATACAGCCTAATAACCGAAATTTAGAACAATTTTCTTACTTTTGCAAACAATTTCATAAACATTTTTTAAAATTATGAGCAAATTAAAATTAGCCATTGCTATTTTTGTTTCCACTATCTCATTCCCTGTCTTTGCGGGAGGTATTTTAACCAACACCAATCAGAGCGTTCACTTCCTGCGCAATCCGGCCCGCGATGCGGCCATCGGACTCGACGGTGTCTACACCAATCCAGCTGGCGTCATCTTCCTCAACGAAGGCTTCCATATAGGTTTCAACTGGCAGTATGCCCGACAGACCCGCACCATCACGACCACCAACCCCGACTTCGCGCTGGGCATGAGGAATGACGGCAAGACCATCAAAGAATTCGAGGGTAAGGCTGTGGCCCCCATTATTCCTTCGCTCCAGGCTGCCTACAACAAAGACCGCTGGAGCTTTCAGGCCAGTATTGCCGTGACCGGCGGCGGCGGCAAGTGCGAGTTCTCCAACGGCATCGGCTCGTTCGAGAGCGCCGTGGCAGCCATTGCCAGTTCGCTGCAGCCGCTTGGAGCCACCGGCTACGATGTAGACGGCTACATGCGCGGCAAGCAATACTATTTCGGTTTCACCCTTGGCGCCGCCTATAAGGTGACCGAGAACCTCTCTATATATGGTGGAGCCCGCCTGCTCTACGGAACCGCCTCCTACAAGGCCAGACTCAGCAACATCATGGTGAACACCGCTGCCGGTGCCGTTCCCTTCGGCACCTTCCTCGACAATGCCAATGCCAGGATAGCCGGCGGCATCATGCAATACACCGAAGGCATTGCCCAGCTGGAAGCCGGCATCGCCCAGTATAAAGCCGCCGGTGTGCCGGTTCCGGAGACCCTGACCACGCAGTTGGCACAAGCCCAGGCTGCCAAGGCCCAACTGGAGGGCACCCAGGCCAGTCTGCAGACCTTGGAGACCTACCGCGAGGGAGTGAGCTTGATGTCGGACCAGACCGGTGTTGGCATAGCCCCCATTGTCGGTGTCGACTACAAGACAGGCGCCTTCAACTTTGCCGCCAAATATGAGTTCAAGACCCGTATGCGCATGAAGAACAGCTCTACGGTGAAAGAGGCCCACCAGATAGCCGCCGTAAACAAATACCGCGACGGCAGCAGCGTGCCTGAAGACCAGCCCGCCCTGCTCTCCGTAGGTGCCCAATGGTCTATCTTGCCCACTGTGCGCGTAGGAGCCGGCTACCACCTGTTCTTCGACAAGTCGGCCCATTGGTACAACCATGAGGAGAAGAAGCTCGACGGCAACACCTGGGAGGTGAACGGCGGTGTGGAATGGGACGTCACCGACAAGCTGCAGGTGAGCGGCGGTCTTCAGAAGACCAACTACGGTCTCAGCGATGAATACATGAACGACATGTCGTTTGTGGTGAGCAGCTACACTTTCGGCCTGGGTATAGGCTACCAGATCACCGACAAGGTGAAAGTGAATGCCGCCTACTTCCAGACCAACTACGACACCTACAAGCAAGACGTAGCTCCGGTTGTCACCAACCATTCGACCCACAACGACTACACCCGCACCAATAAAGTGGTCGGCGTAGGCGTGGAGATTAAAATCTAAGAGAAACGGCTATAGCGGGTCGACATCGAAGAAGACCTGCACCATACGGAATCGGGAATCCTGCACAAGGGCCTCGCGGGCCTGAAGCAGGCATTCCCGCATTTTTTTCATGTCCTGGCCCTTTTCCATCTTGAGCACGATTTTCCTGATAAAGAGTGTCTTCACCCGCTGCACGGGTGGTTTGTCGGGTCCCAGGATTCTCTCTCCGAACACATGGCGCAGCATGGCGGCCAACTGTGTGGCTGCGGCCTCTATCACAGGCTCGTCGCGGTGTTTGAGGAAGATGTACACCACATGGCTGAAGGGAGGATAGCGGAAGTAGGCCCGTTCGCCCTTCGCCTGCTGGTAAAAAGCCTCAAACTGGTTGGCGGCCGCCTGTCGTATCTGCTCCATATCGGGATGTTTCGTCTGCAGGATTACCTTGCCCTGCTTGCCTTTGCGGCCGGCTCGTCCACTCACCTGCACAATCATCTGGAAGCCCTGCTCATAAGCTCTGAAATCGGGCTTCTGAAATAGATTGTCGGCATTGAGTATGCCCACCACCCCCACACGGTCGAAGTCGAGGCCCTTGCTCACCATCTGTGTGCCGATAAGGATATTGGAGCGGCCGGCGGAGAAATCGTTGATGATGCGCTCATAGGCCGAGCGGGTGCGGGCCGTGTCGAGGTCCATGCGGCTGATGGAGGCTTTGGGGAAGAGTTCGCGTATGTCGTCTTCTATCTTCTCCGTGCCGTAGCCCACGTCGCGCAGCTGTTTCTCCTCACAGCACGGACAGGCCGCCGGCACCCGGTAGGTAGCCCCGCAATAATGGCAGGTGAGCACATTCATGCGGCGGTGATAGGTGAGCGACACATCGCAGTGCTCACACTTGGGCACCCATCCACACGTCTTGCACTCTATCATCGGAGCGAACCCCCTGCGGTTCTGAAAGAGAATCACCTGCTCCTTGTTGGCCAGTGAAGCCCGTATGGCCGCCAGCAGCTGGGGCGAGAAAGGCCCCGTCATCATCTTGCGCCGCCGCAGGTCGGCCACATCCACCACCTCTATCTCCGGCAGGCAGAGGTCCTGATAGCGGTGGGTCAGCGTAGTGAGGCCATACTTGCCCGTCTCGGCATTGTAATAGCTCTCCATCGAGGGGGTGGCCGTTCCGAGCAGGGTCTTCGCTCCGGCCATGGCCGCCATCATGATGGCCACCGACCGGGCATGGTAGCGCGGCGCCGGATCCTGCTGTTTGAACGATGTCTCATGTTCCTCGTCGACAATGACCAGGCCCAGGTTCTGAAAAGGCAGGAACACAGCGCTCCTGGCTCCCAGGATAACCCCATAGGGCTGTGTGGAGAGTTGTTTCTGCCATATCTCCACCCTTTCCTCATCACTGTATTTGGAGTGGTAGATGCCCAGCTCATCACCGAACACCCGCTGCAGCCGGTGGGTAATCTGCACCGTGAGCGCTATCTCCGGCAGGAGGTAGAGCACCTGTTTCTTTTCCTGCAGGGTCTTCTGTATGAGATGGATGTAGATTTCTGTCTTTCCGCTGGAGGTGACCCCATGCAACAGCACCACATTCTTCCGGTACAGCTGCAGAAGAATGCTGTTGTAGGCATCTTCCTGCCAGCGGTTGAGCGGTTTGAGCGGCACCTGCTCGCCCGTGTAGCCCCCGATGCGCCCCACCTCGCGCTGATAGAGCGCCAGGATGCCTTTGTCTACAAGCGCCTTTATGGCTGCGGGCCGGCAGAGCGAGGCATTGAGCAGTTCGTCGCGCGTCACATCGGCCGGTTCCTGCCTGCAGGTATCGCCTTCGAGCGTATCCCAGTGAGAGAGTGAGAGGAAAGAGATGAAAGCCTTCTGCTGCTGTGCAGAGCGGTGCAGCGAGTCGAGGGCCCGGTGCAGGGCCTCCTCGTTTCGGTAGTCATCGGTCAGTGTCACACAGGTCTCGTAGCGGGGACGGTAGTTCTCCTCGTTTTTCAGACCGGCGGGCAGCGCCACATAGAGCACTTCGCCCTCTGTGCACATATAGTAGTCGGCTATCCACTTCCACAAGCGCCTCTGCTGGGGCAGCACCATGGGATGGCTGTCGATGACAGCAATGATGTAACGGCACTTGAACGCAGGCTCCCTATCGTGCAGTTCCACCACGATGCCGGTGGTGATTTTCGACTTGCCCAGAGGTACCGACACACGAAAGCCGCACCCTACAGACGATGTCAGTCCGTCGGGCACGGCATATGTGAATGTTCCCTTTACGGCAAGGGGCAGAAGGACCTCCGCAAACTTGCTCATAACTTAGCCAGCATATTTCATATTCTTACATGCAGGTTAGAAGTAGACGGCCAGTCCCAGTTGCCATGCATTGGTCTTGGCTTCGATATTTTCCAGTTGGTGCAGCGCATCGCTCACCACGCCGTTGTTCACCTCGGCCGTCTTGCCCAAAGCAAGATTATAGTTGATGGTGGCCTGAAGCACGCCGCCCAGCATGACACCGGCGCCGAAGTTGAGACTGAAGTTGGACTCCTTGAATTTCCACTCACGGGCCTCATCTACCACCTTATGGCGGTCGCCGATGTTGAATGCTATCTGCGGGCCGGCATAGACCACACCGGCTATCTGGCGCTCGTTGCCCAGGTTGAGCCTCACGTTGAGCGGTACGGTCACCATTTCCTGTTTTATCTTCTTAGATTCGTCGCCCACCTTCATTTCGCGGCGGTCATAGAGCGCCGACACATCGAAGCCCACGAAGATGGGCAGCGTCACTTTCAGGGTAGGTCCGAAATAGAAACCGTTTCGGTTCTTGCTGTCGATTATCTCCTCGTTCATGTCCAGGCGGGTCAAGTTGAAACCGCCCTTCAGGCCCAGTTTCACCTGAGCATGACAACCCATGGGAGCGATGAGTGCCACCAGGAACAGGAGTAGGAAAAGACGTTTTCTCATAGGCGGGGGTGATGTTAAAATGATGTCAATGACGCTCTCTGCGCACCGACACCCTTGCGGGTGCCACACCCGATGAGGACGGACGGTCGGAGCGCGAGCTCTTCACTTTCTTCTCACCGCCGCTGCGTCGGGTTTTCCTGGCGCTCTTCTTGGCAGCCTTCTTCTCCTCTTTGCTTGCTGCGGCGATGCTGTCGGTAGAGTCGTTCTTCTGCTCGTTCTTGCCGAACAGACTGGTCTCGAAGTCGGTCAGTTCCTGCTCAATGCGCTTCTGCTCATTGGCCATGGCCGAGTCGGTGGGGCAATATTGTGCGAGGGTCCGCCCAAGCATGTTGGTGGTCTTGTAGATCTTGCCCTTGTACATGTTCATGGTGAAATAGTCGTCCACACTCATCACGGCAGCGTTGTTCACATCGCTGGTCATCATGGTCTGTTTGCTGAGGAAGGGCGACACATCGTCGTACTTCACCCAGAACAGCGGATAGGCCGTGGTGCCGTCGCCGAAGTCGTCGGTACGCTTCATGATGGGGCAGAGTGCCACCACCTTGCGGTGGAAGGTGGCCGTACCCTGGTCATAGTAGGCGCTTTCCTTCAGATAGTAGGCCGTGACCTCGCTCGAGGGGATATCGCTATTGTCGATATACACCTTACCGTTGCGGCGCTCGTAATAGATGTGGTAGTTGTCGAGGAAAGCCTTTGTCTTGATGCGTGCCGAGTCGGTGAACACCTCATTGCCGTCGAGCCGGTACTCATAGGCCTTCACGTCGCCGTGCAGAATCAGCTTGAAGAGATAGGTGAAGAGGTTCATCTGTGTGCCCATCGGCTCCACAGGATAGTAGAGTCCGGCATTGGCCTTGTCCTCCAGATTGACCTCACGGTAGATATCGCGCCGCCACACCACGTCTTCCGACATGGGAGCCATGGTGGGGAAGGCGATGCGCGCCCGGGTGGTCATATTGTTGGCGTTCGACTGTGTTTTCTTTTCCTGTTGCTGTTTTCTGCGTGCCTGAGGCTGTGCCGCCATCTGCATGGCCAGGCACATCAACAGCAGGATAAGGGATATGCGTCTCATATTGTCAGTTGCTACGTTGTTTTCTTCTGTTTTACCTATTTATCTTCTCGCCGTCATTTCACGATAATCTCCATGGCCTGTGGCAGCGTGCGTGTGATGCCGTCGGGACCGATGGCCGACACCCTCGACACGTAGAACCGCTTGTTGCGCGAGAGTTTGCGGAAATATTCTTTCTGTCTTTCAGAGAAGGCGGCGCCGTTGGATGCCAGCGGCACGGCGTTGCCCATATTGTCGAAGAAGACGGTTTCGAAGCTCACCACCCTGAACTCGATGTCGAGCAGTCCGTCGTCGATAGCCGCCTTGAGGCTGTTCACGCCCATGAGCGACGCCTTGCTCAGTCCGCCGCCCTTGAAGCGGTCGGTACCCACAGCGATATAGGCGGTAGGATCAGGCAGTTTGCGCACCTTGAAGACAAACTGTCCCATGGTGCGGCTCTTGCCCTGGTCGGTGGCCGACACGGTGAAGGTCACGTCCTGTCCCACGGCAGCCGGCACGGCGATATAGTGTCCGCCTCCCGTCGAGGAGAGCGAGCCACCCGTCATGGAGAGCGACACGGCATTCTGCGGCACGCCCGGCACACTTACGCTGATGGGGTTTTTGAATCCGGCATAGAGCACATTCATCAGGTCGGCGGCCAGTGTGGCTCCGCTGGGCGGTGAGATGACGTTGTACTTCTGGGTGAAGTCGCGCCGCAGTGTCTCGCCGTCGGCGTTCTGCATCAGGATATAGCCGCTGAACTGGTGTTCGCCCACACCGCCTGCCGAGAAGGTGTAGGTGCCGTTGCGGGTGTTGATTCTTGTACCGTTGACATAGATTTCGGGCTGCTGGGTGGTATCGATGGCCGCCATCACGATATTGGCGGTGAGCTGCTCGCCCGGATAGAGCGTGGTTTTGTTGGGTATGACGAAGGCATCGAGTTTGTTCACGCGGATATCCTTGATGCCGATGTTGGCCACCAGTGAGTGGAGCACCTCACCCTCGGCATAGCGCACATCGTTCTGCAGTTTGGAGAGCAGGGTGACGGCGGCTGCCACGGGCATGTCCTCGAACATATACTCCTGCCAGTTCTTGCCCAGTCCCTTGGCGTTTTTGGGCACGTCGGTCGAGAGGTTGCCACCGATGATTTCCCGCTGTGCGGGGTCGTTCACCATAGCGAGAATGCGGGTGCGGAAGGAGTTGATGGCGTTGTAGAGCGACTTGCCCTTTCCCACTCCCGGTGCGAGCATCACATGGCTGGCCGCCTCGAGGTTGTCCTTGTTCACGATATTGGCTATATCGCCTTTTTCTCCGTCGGCTTCCCTCACAATCGACAGTTTGAGTTCCTGTGCGAAGTTGAAGAGCGAGTCGCTCATCTCCTTCACCTCGGTGGCCTTGTCGAACCACTCCTTCACCTTCGCCGGATTCGACTTCATCTGTTCATCGAGGTCGGCGAGCATGGCCAGGTTCTGCTTGGAGGAGTTGTCGGTGCTTCGCTTCAAGCTGTCCTCGATGACAGAGAATCCGTTGAGCACCTCACTGGAGATGTTGAGGGCCAGCATGGCCATCAGCACCACATACATGAGGTTGATCATCTTCTGTCTCGGTGATACAGGTCTTTTCTTTATAGCCATTTTACTGTTCTTTCAGGCTTGTTCTTAATCGATAGTGTTGTCGTCGGCAGCAGCCCTTGGGGTGGCGGCCCTCATGTTCACGGTCATGGCCTCGATCATGCGGGCATAGATCTTGTTGAGCTGTTCAATCTGCTGTGCCATCTTTCTCGACTGCTCATTGATCTGGTCGATGGTGCCGATTTGCTGGCTGGCCCCTTTAAGCTGCATTTCGTAGACCTTGCTGATGCCGGTGAGCGTACGGTTCAGGTTCTCCATCTCCTCTGAGTCGCGCGCCAGGCGTGCGCTCTGCTCGTTCACCTTTTCCAGCATCTCGGTCAGTTTCTTGAGTTCCTCCACATACTTGTCGGTGGCGTCGGCCATCTCGGGGGTAATCTTCTTCTGTTCGGCCACCCAGGCGTTGCCGTTGAAGCCTACGCCGCCAGCCCCCACGGGGCCTACGGCTGCCACGGCCGGTGCGCAATCGCCCTCGGCTGCCGGCTCACCTTCCATGCCCGGTGTCACGCCACCGGCAGCACTTCCGCCGCCACCGATGACACCAC
The DNA here is from genome assembly GCA_902777645.1 of uncultured Prevotellaceae bacterium. Lineage (GTDB taxonomy): Bacteria > Bacteroidota > Bacteroidia > Bacteroidales > Bacteroidaceae > Prevotella. Next base: position 54,805 of record CACYUZ010000015.1, read on the forward strand.
CTCCGATGACACCACCGCCACCGCCGATAACGACGCCGCCACCGCCGCCACCCACGACGACAGGACCACTGGCGGCTACACCCTCTTCACCGGCAGGTGTGCCGGCCATAGAGCCACCGCCCAGGATGATGGTGCCTCCACCACCACCCACGACGGGTCCCTGCACGCCCACGTGCTGTCCTTCGGGAGCTTCCACCAGGTTGCCCTCCTCATCGTAGAGGTCATCATCGCCCTCTTCGGTTTGCGGCCGCACATGTGTGGGCAGTTCCATACCGTCGGTGGTCTTGTCGAAAGGCCGGTCGAAGGCAGAGAGGAAGAACACCACCACCTCGGTGCCCATACCCAGGAAAAGCATGAGGTTGGCACCCGGCAAGTGGGTAAGTTTGAAGAGCGTACCGGCAATCACGACCGATGCGCCCCAGCTGTATGCGTAGTTCAGGAACGTCTGTCCCGGCACGCTGTCCATCCACTTCTGCAGACGGTATATGACATTGTATTTGCTGTATTGTGTCATGGTTTATTTTTTCTTACTGTTACCTTTTTGTTTTACGGTCGAAGAGCTGGCCAGACTTCTCACGCAGCGGAATCCGATATAGGAACGCGGCTGGTTCTGGTATTCCCAGGAGCGCCATGCCGAGCGGATGTACGACTCCGGGTCTTTCCAAGAGCCGCCCCTGACGCTCTTCTTCTTGAGCCGGTAGGGGTCTTCGAGAGCCGCTTTGTACTCGAGCTGCGGGTTGAGGTCGTTCATAGCGTCGACACCCGCCTCTGTATAGACGGTGCTGGTCCACTCGGCCACGTTGCCGGCCATATCGAAAAGTCCGTTCGAGTTGGACGAGTAGATACCCACACGGCTGGTAATGAGGTTGCCGTCCATGGTATAGTTGCCCTTGTCGGGCTTGAAGTTGGCGAAGAAGCATCCGTCGCCGCTTTTCACGCTTTCGTTTTCCCATGGGAATTCGGTGCCGTCCTTGCCTCTTGCGGCATACTCCCACTCAGCCTCGGTGGGCAGGCGGTAGCGCTGCACGTAGCGCGCCTCCGGTCCGAGTCCCTTGAGCAGATAGTCGGTGCGCCATGCGCAGAAGGCGTTGGCCTGTTCCCATGTCACCCCCACCACAGGATAGTCGTTGTAGGTAGGATTGCTGAAATAGCTCCGCAGGTAAATCTCGTTGTCGGAGTTGCGGAAGTCGTTCACCCAGCAGGTGGTGTCGGGATAGATGTTCACGATATAGGTATTGAGGAAGTCCCAGGGGCCCGACAGCGGGCGGTTGATGGTTTCGCGCACGATGCGTCCCTCATCGTCGATATAAGCCGTGTCTTTGGATATCATGACCACCTCGTTGGGGTCGACCACCACATCGGTGTTGAGGTTGCGCTCCGAAGCCACGAGGCGGTTGCGCCGGAGAGCAGCCGTGGTATAGTCGTATATCTCATAGCGGTAGTTCATCTGGCTGGCGTCGAGCATTTTCTCGCCCGTCACGGGGTTGGTGACATAGAGGCTCTCAAAGGCCCTCTGCTCATCCTCGTTGGGTTTTCTGGGCAGCGACTTTTTCCAGTCGAGATGAGGTTTCACGGGGTCGCCGTTCTTGTCTTCAGTTATCTTGTACGAGTCGTCGCCGCCGTAGGCCGGGTCGGCGAGCCGCTCGCGCAGGATGGAGTCGCGCACCCAGTAGACAAACTGTTTGTACTGCGAGTTGGACACCTCGGTCTCGTCCATCCAGAAGCCATCGACAGAGATGTCTTTCACGGGAGTTTCCTTTCCCCAGAGGGTGTCTTTCTGGTCGATACCCATTCTGAGGAAACCCCTTTTCACCATGGTCATGCCGTATGGCGCCGGCTCTTTGAAGCTTCTGCCGCCTCCCACGCCTACGACCTCGCCTCCTCTGCCTGAAGTAGAGGCTGCTTTGCCGCCCATGCATCCGGTGACCACCACCAGGGAGACAGCGCATACAACTGCCATACAAAAATTTCTATTCATATTTTAGAGTATTCTCACACTTTTATGTTTGTTCTTTCCTTTTTTCTGCAATTCCACATCTATCTGGTAGCCCACGAAGAGCTCATGGCTGCCGTAGCCCATGCTCAGGCCGGAGGTGTAGAACTCGTAGCTGTAGCCCAGTTCGATGCCCTGTATTTTTCCTCCGAGGAAGAAAGTCACCGAATTGGTGGGGCTCCACCCGGCTCCCACATACATGACCCGCTTGTTGTTGGTGTAGCACAGGCGCGTGGTGATGTCGCCCCTGTAGGCCACGCCGTCGGTCATTGCCCTGACGGAGGGATGTATAGTAAGAAACGGATTTCTCAACTTAATATTGTATCCACCTGTGAAATAATAGGTTCTGTCTAACTGCAGCTCGTTGGTCTCGCCCAGCTCGATGAGCGGTGCCGTGAGGTGCTGCGCCGAGAGTCCCACATACCACGGTCCGTGGGTGTAGTAGATGCCCGCGGCCAGGTCCAGGGCCTGCCCTTTCACCTCTGAGGTGGAGAAGGCCGGGTCGCCGGTGGTTGCCACGTCGAGCTCGCTGCCGTCGAAGTTCTCCATGATTACGCCTCCCTGCACGCCCACGCTCAGTGTACCGCCGAAGAGGCGTTTTTTGAGGGCATACTGTGCCACGAGGCGCTGATGGGTAAAGAGACCTATCTGGTCGTTGAGCAGGGAGAGTCCCACGCCGTTGACGACATTTCCGAGCATGAAGGGCATATCGCCACCCACATACATGGTTTTGGGGTTGTTTTCGAATCCGGCGAAATTAAGGGCATAGGCAGCGGAGACATTGATTTTAGGCAGTTTACCCACGGCAGCCGGATTGAAATAGGGTTCCATTGTCCAATAGTGACTAAAGGACACATCGTACTGCCCCATTGCCTTTCCGCACATGAGGAGCAGTACACCTACAAGCAATAATTTCAGTCTGTGCACGTATGTATAACGCATCCCGCCTGCAATTATTGTCTGCAGGCGGGATTTTTCTTCAGTTATTGAGCGATGCGGAACATGGTCCTACGCACGCAGTGCTCTCATGGCATTGAGCACGGCCAGCACGGTCACGCCCACGTCGGCGAAGACAGCCATCCACATGGTGGCGAGTCCGAAGGCCGCCAGCAGGAGTACAGCCACCTTCACACCGATGGCGAACCACACGTTCTGACGTGCTATCGACAGGGTTCGGCGTGCTATCTGCACGGCCAGCGCTATTTTTGAGGGTTTGTCGTCCATGAGCACCACGTCGGCCGCCTCGATAGCGGCGTCGCTGCCCAGAGCCCCCATGGCAATGCCCACATCGGCCCTTGCCAGCACGGGTGCGTCGTTGATGCCGTCGCCCACGAAGGCAAGATAGCCACCCTGCGGTGTGTCCCTCTTCAGCCGTTCCACCTGCTCCACCTTGTCGGCCGGCAGGAGGTCGGCCTTGTAGTCGGTGAGATGGAGTTTTCCGGCCACATCGGCCGCCACCTCGTGGCGGTCGCCGGTGAGCATCACGGTGCGCTCCACCCCCAGTGCGGCAAGTTGGGTCACCGCCTCGGCGCTGTCGTCCTTGACGCGGTCATTAATCACGATATGTCCGGCGTAGGTGCCGTCGATGGCCACATGAATGATGGTGCCCACACAGTGGCAGTCGTGCCAATGCGCTCCCACGGCATCCATCATCTTGGTATTGCCCACGCACACCATGCGGCCTTCCACCCGGGCCCTTATGCCCTGTCCGGCCACCTCCTCCACCTCGGTGACCGAGCAACCGTCGGTAGCCTCCTCGGGGAAGGCGTCGCGCAAGGCGGCTCCGATGGGGTGTGTGGTAAAATGTTCCACATGGGCGGCCAGATGGAGCAGTTGGCGCTCATCGCAGAGGTCTGGATGTACGGCCTCTACGGCAAACTGTCCGTGTGTGAGGGTTCCGGTCTTGTCGAACACCACAGTATGGAGCCGCGAGAGCACATCGATATAGTTGGCCCCCTTCACCAAGATGCCCCGACGCGAAGCGCCTCCGATGCCGCCGAAGAAAGTGAGCGGCACACTGATGACGAGCGCACAGGGACACGACACCACGAGAAACATCAGGGCGCGGTAGAGCCAGGTGGGGAAGGCGGCGGCGAAATGGCCCGAGCAGAGCGGCGGCACCAGGGCCAGCAGCACTGCGGCTCCCACCACGATGGGGGTGTAGATACGGGCGAACCGTGTGATGAAGGCCTCGCTCTTCGACTTGTGCTGTCCGGCGTCCTCCACCAGGCGGATAATCTTGGCCACGGTGCTCTCGCCATAGCACTTGGTGGTCCTCACCTTGATGAGTCCCGATAGGTTGACACAGCCCGACACCACCTCGTCGCCCTCCGCCACATCGCGCGGTGCGCTCTCGCCCGTGAGTGCCACGGTGTTGAGTGAGGTATGCCCCTCAAGGACCACGCCGTCGAGCGGCACTTTCTCACCCGGTTTTACCACAATGGTCTCACCGGTTTGCACCTGGTCGGGTGCCACGGTCTGCACTTCACCCTGCCGCTCCACATGGGCCGCGTCGGGACGTATGTCCATCAGGTGCGCTATGCTGTCGCGGCTCTTGCCCTCGGCATAGCCCTCAAAGAGTTCGCCCACCTGGAAGAAGAGCATCACGAACACCGCTTCGGGAAACTGATTCTCCGCTCCCGGCAGGAATCCTATGGCCAGTGCGCCGAGTGTGGCCACCGACATAAGGAAGTGCTCGTCGAAGGCATCGCCGTGGGCCAGTCCCTCGGCGGCCTCCCTCAGGGTGTCGTGGCCTATGAGCAGATAGGGCACAAGATAGACCAGCAGCAGTTGCCAGGTGGGCAGACTGCAAGTCTTCTCCACTACGACCGCGGCTATGAGGAGCAGCGTGGTGGCCGCTATAAGCAGCACCTGGCGCCTCAGACTGCCCTCTTCGTGATGATGGTGATGGTTGTGGTCATGGTCATGATGATGCTCATGGTCATGATGATGGGCGTGCTGCTCCTGACAGCAGCACGCTTGTGATTCGTGATGATGATGGTGTGTCATTGCCTTACTTTTATTGTTGAAAGACATCGGCTCTATCCGGATGTCGGGTGCAAAGGTAAGGCATGAAATGTGCAACTCGGTTGCAAACTGGCTGGGGAGCGTTATTTTCTGAGGGAAAAGTCGAAGCGGAGGCCACCTCCGGGATTGTTGCAGGCAGAAATCTGGCCTCCATGCAGGGTCACGGCATTCTTTACAATGGCCAGTCCCAGTCCGGTACCGCCCATGTCTCGGCTTCGGCCCTTGTCTACCCGATAGAAACGTTCAAAGAGCCGCGGCAGATGGGCAGCATCCACCCCTACTCCATTGTCGCTGAAAGTGAAATGCCAGAAGTCGCCACGCCGTTCGGCGGAGAGCTGGATGAAGGTGCCGTTGCCGGCATAGGCCACGGCATTGTCGGTCAGGTTTCGGAAGATGCTGTACAGCAGTTGCCAGTTGCCCTGTATACTGATATCGTTGGGCAGGCAGTTGCGGAAAGTCATCTGCCGGTCGGTCAGTCTCTTCTCCGTCTCGAGCACGATATCGGCCACCAGGGCCGACACATCAATTCTCTCCTTGGTCAACAGTTCTGGTGCATAGTCCATCTTGTTGAGTGTAGAGAGGTCCTGCAACAGCGCCGTCAGTCTGCGGGCCTGCGCATTGGTGCGTGTGACGAACTGCCACAGTGTCTGCTCTGAGATGTTACGGTTCTCCAGGAGGGTGTCGGTATAGCCGAGGATGCTGGCCACGGGTGTCTTCAGCTCATGGGCGATGTTCTGGGTCAGTTCGCGCCTCAGCTGGCTGTGCTTTTCCTGCTGCTGCCTACTGATGCGCTCGTCCATACGCCTGGCATAGCCATAGAGCAGCCATCCCAGTCCTGCCATGACCACAAGGGCGAAGACGAGCAGATGTCGTTCGCCGGCCTCGTCGAGCGGCATCGACTTGCGGTCGAAGTCGTCGAACACGATGAAAGTGACGGCAAACACGATGAAAATCGCCATCACACTCATCCACATCTTTCGTCCCTCGGTCATCTGTTTCATCGCTCACGCCATTAATGTTCCAACTCCTCAAAAGTGTAGCCGAATCCCAGCCGGGTGACTATACAAGCGGCATAGGCACCCAACTTCTTTCTAAGGCGCGTGATATTGACGTCGACCGTGCGTTCGGTCACAATCACATCTTTCGGCCACACCTCATCGAGCAGTTGCTGGCGGGAGAACACCTCTCCGCGGTGCTGCAGGAAAAGACAGAGCAGGTCGAACTCCGTGCGTGTAAAGACCACAGGCGCGCCGTCGATGGTGACGGTCTTGCCCACATTGTCCACCGCCAGACCTTTGTAAGAAAGGTGCCCGATGGGCTGAGCACCAGTCTGCTTCCTGTTTAATACAACCTTCACTCTTGCCATCACCTCCTTCACCGAGAAGGGTTTCTTCACATAGTCGTCGGCTCCTATGCCGAAGCCTTGCAACACATCATCTTCCTCATCCTTGGCCGTAAGAAAGATAATGGGCAGATGGGCGGTGCGCCGGTCGGCCTTCAGCCGCCTCGCCATCTCAAAGCCCGACATGCCGGGCATCATCACATCGAGCAGGAACAGGTCGTAGGTCTGCAGGTCCTTCTGCAGTCCTTCTTCGCCCGAATAGGCGCAGTCGGTCTCAAAGCCGGCTACCTCAAGGTTGAAGGCCAGGATGTCGCACAGGTCTTGCTCATCGTCAACTATCAAAATCCGTTTTTTATCCATAATCAGCCACAAAAATAAGACAAATAAGCGACAGTTTCCTCAAAAGTTAAGAAAAAATGATTATTATTCCGCTACAACCTTTTTTCGTTTACAATAAACTCTTCAAGGGCACAGCCCTGAAGGCGGTGCCCTTGAAGGAATAGCCGACTGTGATCAGTCGCCAACGCGTATCACATTGTAATCGCGGTCGAACTGGATATCAAGGCCGTCTGACAGTTCGATGTCATAGCCATAGCTCTCACGCTCTATCTGCACTATCGAGAGAGATGCATAGTTGTCGGCCACGTATCTGCCTATTGCCTCGGGCACGATGGCAGCGGGCACCGCTTTGGTCTTGCAGTCTACATCTGTCCATGCTCCACTTTGGTCAAATTCCACCTCTGTGCCGTCGGCCAAATACACATCGTAGCGGTCGGAACCATTCTCATCGTCTTTCTCCACGCGTGTCACCTGCAGTCCGTTGAAGTATTCGCTCAGGAAGGTCTGTGCCGCAGCGGGCAGGTCGGTCTGGTTGATAACCACATCGTCATCGTCGGAGCTGCAAGATGTGAGCTGCAGCACTGCAAGGAGTGCCAACATAAGGATTTTGATTGTTTTCATTGTCGTTGGGTTTTTATTATAATAACTCAAGTGTTCAATCGTCGATATCGGTCAGTTTAAACTGTTTGTTGAAAGTCAATTCGAGCCCGTTGGCAAGGTCAATCTCAAAGCCTGTACGCGTACGGTCTATCTTCAGGATTCGCTGTCCGGTATAGTTTTGGGCCACATAGGCGCTTATTTCGGCCGGCACCAGTTCGGCCGGCACCCCGTTCTGTTTGTCCTCTATATCTCTCCACTCGCCCTTGCTGTCGAATTCCAACTTTACACCATCGGCCATCACCACATCATAGTAGGTTTTCAGGCCTTCCTTGTCTCTTTTCACAAGCGATACCTGCTTGCCGCCAAAATACTTTCCTATGAGTGTCTGCGCAGCGGCGGGCAGCGCTTCTACCGTTATCACTTTGTCGCCTCCGCTGCAGGCGACTGCCTGGAATGCGAGCAACAGGGTCATGGTAAGGATTTTAATTGTTTTCATCTTTCTTGTATCAATTAGTTTATGCTGTGGTACAAAATTAACATCGAACACCCCTTTTTTCAAGGAAAACCGGTTACAATATCATTACACGCAGCCGATGTAATACAAATGTAACTTACCGTACTACAAAATGTTAACCTCCGCATTACACCACACCAATGGCATTCTTTCCCAGACGTGCTTCCACCACATTGACCACATAGTCGCCCAGCTTTTCCAACTCTCCCACCATATCCGAGAAAATGGCTCCTGTGGCATAGTCGTGCTCATGTTCGTTCACGGCCCGTATATTGTCGGTCTTAAGGCGGTTGCGCATCTGGTTGATGCCGTTCTCCAGATGGTAAGTCTCGTCGATAGTATGCTGGCGGCGGTGGCCGTGCATGGTAAACCGCATCTGTTCGATAGCCTTCTCACACAAGGTCATCATATCTGCCAACTGGCTGTCCTGCACATCGCTGAGGCGGAGTCCCGACTGTCGGCGGCGGTTCACCGTGCGTGCCAGATTGTAGCAGGCGTCGCCGATAGATTCCAGTTCGCCTATCTCACGCATCATCTGCCGTATTTTCATTTTGGTCACATCGCTCAGATGGTCGTTGCTCACCTGCTCCAGGAAGTGGGCTATCTCCAGCTCCATCTGGTCGGACAGGTCCTCCTCCTGTTCAATCTGTGCGTAGAGGTCGTCAAACGTCTCGTTGTCGTCCTCGGTGAAAAGTTGGCGCACCTCGCCGAACATCTGTCCCACCTTGTCGGCGAAGCGCGATATTTCCTTTTCGGCCTGCAGCACCGCTATCTCAGGGGTCTTTATCAGGTTGGCATGGATATACTGCAAGTGGAAATCACCGGCCACTTCCTCCTTTTTCTCCGGCAGCAACCAGCACACCAGCTTTTCCAACTGCGGTATGAATCCTATCAGAATGGCAGTATTGGTGACATTGAAACAAGTGTGGAACATGGCCAGCACCACCGGCAACAGGGCAGTCTGTCCACCCGCTTTCGGGTCGTAGCCCACCAAGTGGCAGACAAAGTCGACAAAGGGATAGAACACGCAGAGCACCCATATCACGCCGAACACGTTGAAGACGAGATGCGCCAAAGCGGCCCTGCGGGCTTGCGTGTTGGCACCAAGAGCGGCCAAGTTGGCAGTGGCGGTAGTGCCGATGTTCTCGCCCATCACCAAGGCGATGCCCAGATAGATGGGCAGCACACCCGTGGAGCAGAGCAGGATGGTGATGGCCATCACGGCGGCCGACGACTGCACTACACAAGTAATGAGGGTGCCGATGGCCAAGAAGGAAAGGATGGTCCAATAGCTGCCGGTATCGAACGAGGCAAAGAAGGCCACAACGGTCTCGTTGTGCTCCAAGTCCATCTCGCGGCCTGTGGCACTGAGCATGACGAGCGAGAAGAAGAGGAAGGCGATGCCGAAGAGGAAATCGCCCACGAAGCGGAACCGCTTGCGGTAGATGAGCACGATGCCCACCAGGAATGCGGGGAATACCACATTGGTAAGGTCTACGTTATAGCCCAGCGACATAATCCACGCCGTGAGGGTGGTACCGATGTTGGCTCCCATGATGACCGAGATGGCCTGTGAGAGGGTGAGCAGTCCGGCCGAGACGAACGACACCGTCATGACCGTGGTGGCCGACGACGACTGCACGGCACAGGTTACGAAAGAGCCGGTGAGCATGCCCATGAGGCGGTTGGTGGTCATGCGTCCCAGGATGTGGCGCAACTGGGGACCCGCCATCTTCTGGAGCGCGTCGCTCATCATCTTCATACCATAGATCAGCAAGCCCAAGGCACCGAGCAGCTTCATCACAATCATCACGTAATTTTGCGTCATAGTCTTGTTTTTTCGGCAAAATTACGCATTGGACGGTTTACGGCACATCGAATCGTATTACAATCCGGTTGCAGACCGCAGCTGTAACCACATTGTAACATCCATGTGATTATATATGACAAAACAACATTTAAGGTGTGTTCTATTAATTCTGTTTGATATTAAAGGCAGTTTTACCTATTATCTTTAGGCAGACACCAATAAAAAACATTAGAGAGTTTGGAAATAAAAAAGTTTTTATTGGAATGAGGTGTGAAATGTCAAAGTAACAACTTTGTTAGTAATAAACTTGTTAGTAATAATTTTATTTCATATCTTTGCACACAGAAAACATTGAATATATGGCTATAGAGAATCCATTTGTCTTTGGCAAGGCTGCTGAGGGAACATATTTTACTGATAGGACAGAAGACGCCAAGCGTCTCCATGCCAATCTTACGCCTGGCATTAACACGATTATCATTTCACCTCGTCGGTGGGGGAAGACTTCGCTCGTGAAGAAAGTTATCGCAGATATTAACAGGCCTGACATCAAGCCCGTCTTCATCGACATCTTCCAATGTAAGTCGGAATACGAGTTCTACCACGCCTTTGCTTCGGCTGTCATCAAGCAGACATCCTCACGACTTGACGAGTGGGTGGAGACGGCAAAAAACTTTCTCTCCAACATCTCTCCCAAGTTCTCATTTGGCTCCGACCCAATGAACGACTTCTCGTTGTCGTTTGAGTGGAATCCCAAGGACGATACCGAAACCGACATCTTGCAGTTGCCGGAGAAGATAGCTCAAAAAAAGGATGTCCACTTAGTGATATGTCTGGATGAGTTCCAGCAGATAGCAGATTTCGACGACACGCTGAAGTTCCAAAAGAAGCTACGTTCTGTTTGGCAGCATCAGCAGAACGTCACTTATTGTATGTTTGGCAGCAAGAAACACCTGATGGAGAACATCTTCAATGACAAAGCTAACCCGTTCTACAAGTTTGGCGACATGATGTTCCTCAAAAAGATTCCCACGGAAGAATGGGTGCCATTCATTTGTGCAAAGTTCCAAGAAACGGGCAAGAAAATCTCTCCTGAACTAGCCTCTAAGATTTGTGAGGCAACGGAAAACCTCTCCTCATACGTTCAGCACTTGGCATGGGTAGTGTGGTATAAGACCGACAAGGTAGTAACCAACAAAGATGTCACGGCAGCCATCGACGATCTGCTGGAACAGAACAAGGTGTTCTTCCAAAGGGAAGTTGAGCAATTAACCGAGCTTCAGCTGAACTTCCTCCGCGCATTGGCCAATGGTGTGACCACTGGATTCAGCCGGAAAGATGTCATAAAGAAGTATCGCCTGGAGTCTTCGGCCAATGTGCAATCTGTCAAAAAGGCTTTGCTCAAGAAAGACCTCATCAACGTGGACGGACAGGAGATTTCTTTCAACGACTCTCTCTTCAAACAATGGCTGAAACGACAGACGTTTTACGATTAAGAACCAGACCGGTCTGTTCTGAGACGAAATAGGAAAAGCTAGTAGATGAAGAGTAAATCATGGATTAAAGATGGCCGTTTCCTACTGAGGTATATAAGAAGAGAGAATTATTGATTGAAACTATTTACGCCATGGTTCGACGAACAACTCCAATAAAAATAAAATCACCCTATTACATCTACACTATCTCTTACTAAATGTTAAATATTAGCTTCTAAAACAAAATATTTACGATATAATTTGGTTTATATCATAAACTTGTCTATATTTGCAACGTGAACCGGACACAATTGGCCTTTGATGTGCTTTCTGCAGGAGCACGGACAAGGCCTGAGAGTAGTAATCAAAAGTAGATTAAAAATGAAACGACAATGGAAGAAAAGAATAACATGACTGCCGAGCGCAGTCTGGAGATTATAACGGAGCAGATAGAGCGCAGCCGTCGGGCTGTTTCGAAGACCACTGGACAGTCGCTCTTCGTATCAGGCCTCTGCACGATGGGCATGGCGGTCGTCGTTGCCATCGCCAACTTGTTTCTCGTGAATACTGGCTTCTCGCCTTTAGGCCATCTGCTATGGTTTGCGCTGCCTGTCATTATCTGGCTGGCAATGCGCAACATCCACAAACAAAGTGAGCATGTACCATCGACGCTCATCGGGTCGCTTGTAGGGAAGACATGGTGGACGTTTGCGGTCTTCGTTCTCGGCTTCTTTCTGACGGCCCTTCTGTGGAACAAGATTTTGGCCCTTTCGGTGAGTGATCCGACGGCCTACCTTACCCACCGGGTGGACATCACGCCCATCATCATCCTATTGATGGGTATGGCTGTCACCATAACCGGGCACATTCTGAAAAGCAAGTGGTTGGTGTGGTTTGGCATCATAGCAGCCCTGGTGGTTTCCGTATGCGACTATGCAGGTCTCAGCTCTATGCTTCTCGCGCGGATGGGAGCGTCCGTGGCAACCGTCGGCCAAGCACAGTTTCTGTTCCCCTGCTTGTCCGTTTTCCTCTTTGCATTTTTCGGTCTTACGCTCCCAGGCATGAAACTAAAAAACTCGTAACCCATGTTCAAGCCGTTAGACCCACTACTACACTCCGAGTTGCGCCTGGCCGTGATGTCGCTGCTTATCAGCACCGAGGAAGCCGAGTTTCCCTATATCAAGGAACAAACGGGAGCTACGGCAGGCAACCTGAGTGTGCAGGTCGACAAATTATCGACAGCGGGCTACATCGAGGTAGAGAAGACCTTCAAAGGCAAGCGCCCTTGCACCATCTGCCGCATCACTGACAAGGGACGTCAAGCGTTTGAGACATATGTCGAGGCGCTGAGAAGTTACATAGCAGTCAATTCCAAATAATCACTACTCTGCAATAGGAAAAAACAGATTTTCGACAAACAAAATAGACAATTAGGACTCACAACAACAATTAAACAAACTGGCTGAATAAAAAGAAACAAGCGATGAAACTTGATGCTTCATCGCTTGTTTTTCTTCTAATACTCTTCCTCGTTGAAAACTAGGCTTGTAATTGATTATCAACAACTTATGCAATTCTTAACTATTTTTAGCCAAATAAACCGCACGGTCTGAGGCGGTCAAAGGCTATTCATTGGCGGATTGGACAAACTTATTCTTTCGGGTACAAAGTTATAAAACTTATGTGAATATTCAGTTCTTTTGGCGGTTTTTCAACAGGAAGAGGGTTAGACAGCAGGAATTTCAGTACCTGAGCACCCAAATTTTGCAATTAATCAAGAAAACATGAAGAAAAAATGAAAATAGTTGGCTTTTCCGTAAAAAAATGATGGGTCTGAAGTGTCTTATATATAGACATGCCTCAAAAATGGGGCACGAATATGAATAGACTGATATGCTTGATAAGAGAACACTTGAAAATTGCGATTCAGCGAGTGCCTACCAAGCTCGCTTGGAGTTGGCTGAGCGAAAGCAATTTATCGAACAGCTTTTCCGCCAGAACTACAGCGAAATGATTCATCTGGCCAGTGTCTTGTTGGGCGATGACGAAGAGGCTGAGGACTTGGTGCAGGATGTCTTCTTGCGTGTGGCAGACAGCGACATTCCACCTAAGAATGACAATTATCTGCTGACTGCCGTGCGCAACGCCTGCCTGAACAGAATCAGACAGATGCATCTTCACGACAAAGTGAAGAGATTGATGCCCTTAGAAGACGATTCCGCCCTGCAACCCATTGACAAACGGATGGAACGACTCGACGATATTGCCACTTACGTGGACGAGCAACTGGAGGAACCGCACCGCAGCATCTTCCACCTCCGCTTCGACGATGACCTGACCGTCAGTGAGATTGCCCGTCGGCTGGGACTGAACCCGAATACTGCCTACAAGTATCTCATGCAGAGCATTCAGCAAATCAGACATCACTTCGGTAAACATTAAAATGACAACAAC
>CACYUZ010000016.1:0-67676 GCA_902777645.1 uncultured Prevotellaceae bacterium
TGCCGGTTATGCCAAGTTTGAGACCTTCCCTGTTTGGAGTCTTCCCCTGAAGCACCCGGTGAATGTAGCCTACGAGGCCGCCACTGCCGACCTGAACGATGTGAACATGATAGACCCGTTCCATTTGGATGCCTATGGCAAGGTGGCCATCAACTACAACCGCGACATAGAGATATTTCCTGTTCTCAACGCCCTGTTTGAAGGTATCTATGGCGAGAACCCCTACAAGTCACCCACCGACATGGGTGTGAACATGGTAGGTTTCTGCATCTCTGACGACCAGGTATGCTGCGAGGCATCGAAAGCTGAGATTATCAGGCGCTATTATGCCGCCACCAACAAGTTGGCCGACGGAGCCTGCAACGACAGCGAGGTACATAAGATACAGATGCTTTTCAACCAATTGAAAATCACCACTGCCGACCGCCGCACGACGGTAGCCGCCAACGAGCGGAAGGAGAAGACCGGCCATTCGTGTGCAGCCATCGAGTTGGAAGACGGCACCATCATCACATCCCAGTCGGGTGCGCTTCTTGGCTGTTGTGCGGCCCTTCTTCTCAATGTGACCAAGCATCTCGCCGGCATTGACCATGAAGTGAAGCTGATACCCCAGAGTATGATTGAGCCCATCCAGAAGACCAAGATAGATTATCTTGGCGGCAGGAATCCCCGTCTTCACACCGACGAGGTTTTGGTGGCCCTCTCTGTCCTTTCTCCCCACGATGAGAACTGCCGTCGGGCTTTGGAGAGTCTACCCCGGCTGCGTGGCTGCCAAGTGCACTGCACAGTGATGCTGAGTGAGATAGACCGCAAGATTCTGAAGAAGTTGGGTTGCGACCTTACCTGCGACCCGATTAGGAAGAATCCCCTCATCCGATAATCACTCGTACATTATTAGTTGCCACCCTATTGTCTGGCAACCTCTAAGAAAGGCCTCAAACTTGAAAGCACGCTTTCGTTTGAGGCCTTTTTTAATATACGTGGAGTGAAAAAGTATTTCAATCCATTTCAATTTTATATAATTTAATCAAATAAGGTTACAGAAACGAGGACCAAACGTCATTAAGGTGTAATATTACAAAAAAACAAACTAATTTTCCAAGATGAGAGCAAGAGTCCTATCGAGTCTGTTGCTGATTTTGCTTATTTACCCCGTTACCCTGTTTGGTCAGGAGAGAGCTCCCTTCCAAATAGGCGTATGCGACTGGATGATACTGAAACGCCAGAAGTTGGGCGAATTTGCCCTGACCAAGGAGATAGGTGCCGACGGCGTGGAGATGGACATAGGCGGCTTAGGCTACCGTGTGCTATGGGACAACAAGCTGCGCGACGAGTCAACCCTTCAGACATTTCTCAGCACCTCTAAGGAGCAAGGCGTGGCAGTGCCCTCGATAGCCATGTCGGGTTTTTTCGCACAGAACTTATTGGAAAGGGCCAATTATGAGGAGCTTATATTAGACTGTCTGCGACTGACGAAGCCCTTTAGCGCCCGTGTAGCCTTTCTTCCACTGGGAGGCAGCGGCAAGGCCTGGATATCACCAGGAGAAGAACACGACGAGATGGTCCGCCGTCTGCGCCGTGCCGGTGAGCTTGCCTTATCATGGGGTGTCACGATAGGCATCCGCACGGGTCAGGATGCCCGTTATGACAAGGCTTTTCTCAAAGAGATAGGCAGTGAAGGCATCAAGGTATACTTCAACATGCAAGATGCCGCCGACAAAGGCCTTAACATCTGCAAAGAGCTGAAAAGACTTGGTCGCGACCGTATTTGCCAGATTCATGCCAGTCTGACCGACAGTGTCACACTTGACCGCGACCCCCGTGTGGACATGGTGAAAGTGCGCAAGACGCTTCAGAAGATGGGCTGGAAGGGCTGGCTCGTGGTGGAGCGCTCGCGCGATGCCGGCCGAACGCGCGATGTCCGTTACAATTTCGGCACCAATGTGGCCTACTTAAAGAAAATATTCCAGCATGAATAACCTAAATAAAATAACAACTAACCATTCAACATTATGAAAAAGCATCATTTAGTAAAAGGCAAGAGCCTCATCATGTTGTCTCTGCTGTGTGCAGGGGTCTCCATGCTGTGGTCTTGTGCTGAAGATGGCTACGACGACGAGACGTTCCGCTCTACGGTGACGAACTCGACGCTGACCTCTCCGGCAGCCGACGGCATCGTGATCACGCCCAGCGCTGACGGCAAGACGCAGACCATCTCATGGAAAGTAGTGGACGGAGCCGGCGGCTATCTCGTTTCACTCTACGACCAGGGCAACATGGAAGAAGCCCTGGTGAAGGACAGTGTGATAGACGGCTGTTCGATGGCCGTGAGCAGAGAGGAAGACATGAACTACCTGCTCCGCATCCAGACCCTTGGCAACACGCGTTACAACAATGCCGAGGCCAGCGAGGTCACTGAGAAGCCTTTCAGCACCTTTACCCCCACCTACCAGACCATTCCGGCCGGTACTGATTTGGCAGAATACTTCAAGTCGCATGCGCTGCCAGCCGATTCTATCGGCAAGAATCTGAACTTCGACCTTGAGGGCGGTGCTGAATACACCGTTTCCGATGTGGTAGACTTTGACGCCAACACCGTGACGCTCCGCAGTACGAGCAAGGTGAATCACGCCAAGATCCGCTACACGGGCGACAAGGCCAGTCTGAACTTCTCGGCCGGTTTCTCGGTGAAGTACATCGACTTCGACTGTGCCGGCTCCAGCGCCGGTGTCTTTGCCTTCAGCAAGGAATCGACCGTTGCTCCCGACGAGACCGGTTTTGTGCTCATCAAAGAGCCTGTGAGCATACTGAACTGCAATTTCGACAATGTGAACAAATACTTCTTCTGGGACCAGCAGAGCAAGACCGCCGTTATCACCTTCCTTGTTGACAACTGCGTGGTCCGTCTCACTCCCCCCGAAGCCATCAGCGGCGGTGTGTTCTGGACTAACAAGGCCGGTCACATCAACGACCTAACCATCACGAACAGTACTTTCTATGAGTCGCCTGACAACCCCGGCGACATCAAGTACTTCTATCAAGCCGGTATGTACCGTGCCAAGGACATCAACCTTGAGACCAACAGTGTGACCTACGACCATTGCACCTTCTACCATGTGACATGGGACAACGGCCAGTGGGGCAACTACAACGGTATGCAGTCGAAGGCCACCTCGTACTGGAACCTGACCAACTGTATCTTCTACGACTGCAGTCCGTCGGGTGTTGCCCGCCGTTTCCTCCACGGCCGTACCGGTCAGCCCGGCACGATTATGAACAACACGTACATGAGGGCCGATGGCACCTTTGACGATCCCGGCAACTACGACACCTCGGGCACCGATATCAAGGAAGACCCCCAGTTTAAGAATCCCTCTGCCGGCGACTTCACCATCAGCGGTGCTACCCAGGTGAGTCTGAAGACCGGTGATCCGCGATGGTTACCTTAACAATAATCCTAAACACAGCGAACGATGAAAAAATCAATGAAACATATCCTTTTAGGGCTATTGTTTGCCCTTCTCACCCTGCCCGCCATGGCTCAGGAGACCGTGGTGACCGGTAATGTGGTAGACGAGAACGGCGAGCCCGTGATTGGAGCCTCGGTGCTTGTTGAAGGCACCAAGACCGGCACTGTGACCGACCTTGACGGCAACTACAGTCTGTCAGTTCCCAAAGGCAAGAAAGTAGTCATCTCCTATATCGGCTATGAGACCATGACAGTGGCTCCCGGCGGCAAGCTTCAGCTCAAGGAAGACAAGAACGACCTTGAAGAAGTGGTGGTGGTAGGTTACGGCACCCAGAAGAAAGCCCACCTTACCGGTTCTGTTGCCTCGGTGCCTGTTGACGAGATACAAGACCTGGCCAACGGCAACCTTGCCAGTACGCTGAGCGGTCTTGTTGGCGGTCTGAGTGTGAGCGGTGGTGAGAGCCGTCCTGGTGAGAACGCCCGTATCACCATCCGCGATGTGAACTCGCTCGGTGAGGTGGGCAGTACCGCCCAACAGCCCCTTTTTGTGATAGACGGCTACATCTACCCCAACGACATCAAAGTGGGCAACAGCAGTCAGAACCTTGGTGCTGAAGCCTTCAACAACCTCGACCCCTCAGAAGTGGAGAGCATCTCTGTGCTGAAAGACGCCTCTGCAGCCGTCTATGGTGCCCGTGCCGCCAACGGTGTCATCCTCGTGACGACGAAGAAAGGCCGCATGGGAGCTCCGAGCATCAGCTACAGCGGTACGTTTGGTTTCACCGACGAGGTATCTCGTCCGAAGATGCTGAGCGCTTACAACTACGGCCGTCTTTTCAATGCCATGAAAGCCGCCGACCCCACTAACACCACGCTGAACAAGACGACCGAGCTGTTCCAGGCCGACGAGTTGGAAGCCATGAAGTCGCTCAACTACGACCTTCTGGACAAATATTGGGAGACCGGTTCGACGATGAAGCACAGTGTGAACGTGAGCGGTGCCACCGACAAGGTGAACTACTTTGCCGGCATCAGCTACTTCGACCAGGAAGGTAACCTCGGCCGTCTGGACTACGACCGTTGGAACTTCCGCTCCGGTGTGGATGTGAAGGTAAGCAAGTGGCTGGGTGCCAACCTGACAGTATCCGGCGACTACGGCAAGAAGAACACCCCCCTTGTAAAAGTGGGAGGCTCGAACGCCGAGAAGGACTACAACCTGCTGCTCACCCGCCCCTACTACATGCCCGAATACGTGGATGACTACGGCATTCCCGCCTACGGTGTGAGCAACGGTCAGAAGAACCAGAACCAGAACTATCACTTCGACATCCTTCAGAACAACGGTGACTACAAGCGCAATATGAACTCCAACCTGAACATCAACGGAAGCATCAGCTACGATTTCGGTTGGAGTGAGATTCTGAAAGGTCTGAAACTCCGTTTCTCCTATTCGAAGAGCATCAACACCGACAAGGGCAATGAGTACGGCTCGTCGTACACCCTCTATCAGATGGTGAACCGCTACGGCAGCGGCCACCACCTCTATACCCCCGTGGGCGGTGAGGACGACAGCTATCTCAATGTGACCAATTTCAATGCCATCACTTTGGGCAACGGCAACTATCTGTCGCGTTCTTCGACCCGCACCGACAACTATCAGATCAACTTCACGGCCCAATACGACCGTGCCTTCGGCGACCACCATGTAAGCGCCCTCTTCTCCATTGAGAAGTCGGAAGCCGAGAGCGAGTACCAGACCACCCAGCGCGAGGCCCCCTACGAGTTCACCACCGGCCAGTACAACTCAGCCACCGGTGAGATTTCGGGAACCTTCACCCGCAGCGAGTCGGGAACGCTCTCCTACATTGGCCGCTTGAACTACAGCTATCTGAACAAATACCTTCTTGAGTTGCTTCTCCGCTCTGATGCCTCCACGAAATTCGCCCCTGAGAACTACTGGGGCACCTTCCCTGCCGCCAGTGCCGGTTGGGTGATTTCGGAAGAGAACTGGTTCCAGGAGAAGGTGAAGTTTATGGACTTCCTCAAGCTCCGCGCCTCCTTCGGTTTGACCGGTCGCGACAACACCGCCGCCTGGCAATGGATGCAGATCTATGCCCAGGATGCCAACCGCGGCACCGTATTCGGTGAAGGGCTCGGCAATCAGTCGGGCAACCGCATCACCATCAACAAGAACAACTCAGCTGTGAACCGCGACGTACACTGGGACAAGTCGTACAAGATGAACATCGGTCTCGACGCTATGTTCCTGAACCGCAAGTTGAATGTGACGTTCGACTACTACCGTGAGTGGAACCGCGAGATGCTGATGAACATCATGCAGACCGTGCCCTCGACCGTAGGAACCCAGAGTGCCGCCGTGAACCTCGGCGAGATGGACAACTGGGGTTGGGAGCTCTCACTGACTTGGCGTGACAAGATAGGTCAAGACCTGAAATACCATGTGACGCTGAACACCGGCATGTCGGACAACAAAGTGCTGGTGATGGACTGGGAAGACGAGTACATCTACCGTCAGCTCACCCGCGGTCACCGCACCGACATGGGTTCCTGGGGTATGCAGTGCCTCGGCATGTTCCGCAGTTTCCAGGATATCGAAGAATACTTCGACCGCTACGGCATCACTTCCTATATGGGATTGACGAAGGACAAGGTACGTCCCGGTATGCTTATCTACAAGGATGTACGCGGTGCCCAGCAGCCCGACGGCACCTATGCCGGTCCTGACGGCATCGTAGACCGCAACAACGACCAGGTTCAGCTGTCGAAGCGCAACAATCCCTATGGATTCTCTCTGAACCTTGGCGCCGACTGGAAGGGTCTTGCCCTTACAGCCCAGTTCAGTGCCTCTTGGGGCGGCTACACCACCGTTCCCTCCCAGGCGCTGAGTCCTCAGGGCGACATTGAATACTGCAACATGCCCTCGTTCTGGAATCCCGACAACATGTACGTATACCAGGACATCTACGATGGCAGCGGCAATCTCCTTATGACCGCCAATCACGATGCCCAGTATCCGAACCTTGCCTACTCGTCGGTGAACAGTGTGGCCAGCAGTTTCTGGCGAGTGAGCGCCGCCCGCTTCACCTTGAACCGTCTGACGCTTGCCTACACCCTTCCGAAAGCCTGGGTTAACAAGATAGGTATCAAGAATGCCCGTGTGAACGTGACCGGTCAGAACCTCATCAATTTCTACAATCCCTATCCCGACAACTTTATGAATCCGATGGCCGGCAGCTACGGCAGCTACCCCACCCTTCGTAAATTCACTGTTGGTGTGAATCTGAGTTTCTAAGCGCGTAAACCTTATCAACCGATTAAAGCAATGAAAAGAACAATCCAATATATCAGTTGCGCTGTTTTAGCCGCCGGTTTTTTAGCCTCCTGCAGCGACAGTTTCCTTGAGGAGAAGCGCAATTATGACAATGTGAATGCCGACATTTACAATTACTACAGCGGAGCGAACGGCCGTCTGAACGACATCTATTCATGGTCGCTTCCCACCGCCAATGTGACAGACGGAACGTTGTGGAAATACCCATCAGCCGGTTCGAACGATGTGCTGTCAAAGTGTACGGAGGAATACAGCGGTTTCGGTTTGTTTGTGAATCCCGAGGCCGAGCTCACCTCTACCGGTACCGGCAATGCCGTTCCCGACTGGTTCATGGGCACCCAGAGCAACATTCAGGAGTCGGTATACGGCCGTATCCGCAACATCAACGACTGCATTCAAGGCATTCAGGGAGGCACCCTCTCCGATGAAGAGAAGAACATCCTGCTGGGTCAGTGCTACTTCTTCCGTGCCTGGTGTTATCTGAACTTGGTGAAGTGGTATGGTGGCGTGCCCATCGTGACAGAGACCCAAGACCCTGTGGAAGAATCGGTCACTCCCCGTTCGAGTGCCAAGGAATGCTTTGACTTCATCCTCACCGACCTTGACAACGCCGCACGCATGTTGGCCGCCCGCACGATGAAAGGCGGTTGGAGCGGCAGCGACTATGGCCGTGTGACCACCGGCACCTGTCTGGCCGTGAAAGGCCGCGCTCTACTGCTATGGGCCAGTCCGCTGTTCAACCGCGGCAACGACGCCGCCCGCTGGCAGCAAGCCTACACACAGATGAAGGCCGAGCTCGACTCCATCAACGCTTGCGGCTATGGTCTCTACCACACTGGCAACAATGTGAATGCCAGCGACTTTGCCGCCATGTTCTGTCAGACCGGCCGCAATCCCGAGGCCGTGTTCGTGACCTTGTACAACAACATCAGCGGCGACGGCCTCGACACCCAAAAGAACAACGACTGGGAGCGTGGCATCCGTCCGAAGAACGCCACCGGCTCCGGCAAGAATGCCTCTGCCATGCTGATAGACATGTTCCCGATGGCCGACGGTAAGCGTCCCGCCTCCTGCCAGACCTATACCAAGCTTGAATCCTCCGACAGTGTATACGATGCCGAGGTACCGTTTGTGGGCAGAGATCCCCGTTTCTACCGCACCTTTGCCTTCCCCGGTTTCCGTTGGGCCTACAGCGGTGACGCCACCGAGGCCGACTCGCACAATCCCAGTTACAACACCGGCCGCGACTATATCCTTTGGAACTATGTATGGTATACCGACCTGAACGATCAGGGCAATGCCGAGAGTGGCAACTCCTACGGTGCCGACAATCTGCTGTCGAGCAAGCAAGGAATCTATGTTCGCAAGCGTTCGGACGATTTCGATGTGAACCAGAGCCCCCTGTATACCTGGGACGGTACCTGGAAGAACGGTGGTTTTGCCTTCAGCGGCGCCCAGTTTATCGAATTGCGCTATGCAGAAGTGCTGCTGAATCTGGCTGAGGCCGCCTGTGGTGCCGGCCAGATGGGCGAGGCAGTGGAGTATCTGAAGCAGATACGCGCCAGAGCCGGATACACAGCTGCCAACAACTATGGTCTTCAGGCCAATCTCGCCAGCGACCAAGCCACCTGTATGAGTGCCATTCTCTACGAGCGTCAGATAGAGTTGGCCTATGAAGGCAAGCGTTTTGACGACCTTCGCCGCTGGATGCTCTTCGACGGCGGCACCGCATCGGCCGATGGCGCCCCTGCTACCTGGAAGCTTACCGGATGGAACGGCAACACCTGCACCTGGCTCGGTTTCAAGCCCATGAACGGTCAGCGCCGTGAGAACATGGAATACCGTGTA
The DNA here is from genome assembly GCA_902777645.1 of uncultured Prevotellaceae bacterium. Taxonomy (GTDB): domain Bacteria; phylum Bacteroidota; class Bacteroidia; order Bacteroidales; family Bacteroidaceae; genus Prevotella. The sequence goes on from CACYUZ010000016.1 coordinate 8,670, forward strand.
GCCGACAAGTTCGGTGTAGGCGGCACCACTTACGACAGCGACCCGTTGCTCAAGGAGATTTCCCAGGCCGACCGTGACGCCGTGGCTGTGGACCTCCGTCAGGAGCTTGGTCCGCAGCTCTCTACCCTTGCCGCATGGTACAAGCAGAATCTGGTTCGCAAGTTGAAGAAAGGCGATGCCCGTGATGCCAATCATGTGGACGAGACCATCATGTTCTTCCCGAAGTACTACTTCCTTGGCTTGGCCACCAGCGCCGCCTCCGCCAACAAGAGTCTTCCTCAGACCATCGGCTGGGGTGACTACAACAATGGCGGTTCGAATGGAACATTTGACCCCTTATCCAATTAAAAAATAAGGAAAAAACCTAAAAAAAGGCGGAGACCGATATAAAAAAACGGTCTCCGCTTTTTTTTATTAAAAAATAAGTGTAATTTTGTGGCTGAAACGGATTTAAGGTAAAAATCAAACAAACTATTCAAAATCGTAGAATTCGAACAAACATTCATCATCTAAAAACAATCAATATGAAAAAAATCTTTACTCTTGTTGCAGCAGCCGTATGTGCTGCCAGTATGAACGCCCAGACCGAGAGCTATATTTCCGCTCCCGAGGGTAATCTCGCCACTGAGTTTGCCTCTGTGGTCGACGAGAATGGTGTGGCCACCAACGTAGGAACCACCGGCCGTTCGGTTGTGAACATCACCACCGAGCACATGACAGTAGAGGCCGTGGGCAGTGCCACTCCTACAGAAGTGGTACCCGGTGCGATTGTAGACGCCGAGAAGCACTGGTATGAGGCTGCAGAGATTGTGATGGGCGACATCACCTGGAAGAACGCTAACAACAAGCTCGACATCAATGATGCTGCCGGCACCAAACTCTATTTTGTTGCCGGTCAGGGCAATGCCTATGCCGACATCTATGCAGAAGAAGTGTATACTGACGGCGAGCCCACCGGTGTGTACCGTCCCGCCTACACCTACATCGATTACGAGGGTGGTGAGACCGGTCTTCCCAAGTATGGTCTTTACTACAAGTTCACCCCGAGTGTCAGTGGTTCGCTGAAAGTTCAGGTATGGGTGAACAAAGGCAACCGCAAGACTGTGATTGTGAAAGAAAGCACCGGTGCCCCGATGAAGTACGGTGTAGACTATCAGGCAGAAGGTTATGTGAACGGCCAGCGCGCCAATTATGACACCCCTGTGATTGACCCGGAGACCGGCGAACCCAAGGTAGACAATCAGGGCAACGTCATCTACGAACAGTATCAGATTTTCTTCACTGCAGAGGAGATGCTTGAGCGCCACAACAACGCCTGCCTCGACGAGAACGGTGTAGACACGAAGCCCTTCGTGATTGACGCCGGCAACCAGGCCTTCTGGGGTTGGCTCACCTTTGATGTTGAGGCTGGAGAGAGCTACTATGTGTTCCAACTCTCCTCACAGCTTGGTTTCGGTGGTTATGAGTTCAATTTTGCTGACGGTATCAGCGAGTTGAGCACTACTTCAACTACTGTTCCCGCTGTCCGCTACAATCTTGCCGGCCAGCGTGTAGACAGCCAATACAAGGGTGTCGTTGTTGAGAACGGCAAGAAATACATTGTGAAATAATCACCTTCTGCATTATGAGAAAAAGCACCCTATCAGCCCTATTCGGGTTACTGTTACTCACGGTGCTCCCCTGTCAGGCACAAGAAACGTCAATGTACGTTCTTGTGCTTGACAATTTATCTACCGACTCCACCTATTTCAAGGTGAGCCACTATCCCAAGGTGACCACCAGCGGTGAGGAGTTCACCGTGAGTGTCGGCGATTCGGCCCAGGTGAGTTTTGCCATGTCGTCGTGCTACTTCAAGATTGTGAATAAGGCCGACAATGAAGTAGAGCCCATCACCGACTCGATAGAAGAGCAGGCCGAAGGCACCACATTCGGTACGGATGCCGCCTACTACCGTGGTCTTCGTCCCGGCAGCCTGGTAAGCATCTACAGCAGTGACGGACAGTTGCTGGATACGACTACTGCCGATGGTCAGGGTCATGCCACAGTAGACATGAGCCGTTTGCCTTCCGGCAAGGTATATATCCTGCGCAGTGAGAAGAAAAGCATCAAGATGATCAAATAAACCCTAATGAATTCATTTACAATGAAGAAGAATATATTATTGGCCGCTCTTCTGTTCGCATCGGGCGTATCGTTTGCCCAGACTTATGAGATGACCGTTACGACGAAAGGCGGTGTGCAATACACTGTGCCCGCAAGTGATGTTATCAGTGTAGAATTTGAGCAAGCCGCCGAGACACTCGGCCCGATACCATCAGGCATCGACCTGAGCAATGTGTTTTCTATGAGCACCACACAAGAGATGCTGAAGACCTACAAGCATGTGAACATCCTCCTCTCAGAAGGCAACTACACCCTATCGAAAGACATCGAGGTGCCCAATGACGTGCGTTTCGGCATCAAGGGTCAGGGAGCCGGCGCCACGATTACCATGGGCGACGCCACTCTCATAGTAGGCAACGCCTTTACCCTTGAGAACGTCCACTTCAATGCCAGCAATTCGAGCAAGCCCCTGGTAACCCTGTCGTCCACGCCCAATGAAGAGTTGAAGGGCGCCACCGGTTCCGGCAATTATTACAACATCATGAAGCCCTTTGTCATCCGGAATTGTGATGTGAAAGGTTTGTCGAATGTCATCATCAGCGACAACGGCACGGCCTATTGTCTGGGTGTGGTTCAAGTGGACAACTGTCTTTTCGAGCTTGCTTCCGAGAATGTGGGAGGCATTGCCCTTGTGGATATGCGCAACGGCGGCATCAACGACCTGACCATCAGCAACAGCACCGTCTATCAGAAAGGCCCCGGCGATGTGAAATACCTCATTCAGTATTCCAACAGCTATCGTTGCGACCGTGGCGGCTACGAGCGTAACTCCGTCAACATTCTGAACAGCACCTTCTATAATGTCTGCAAGGAAGGACAGTTTGCCAACTACAGCGGTTTTGCAGGCCGCAACACCTCCGACTGGCAGATGAAGAAGAGCCTCTTTGTGAATGTGAGCAGTGGTGAGACCGCCCGCAGGTTCCTTGGCAGTCGCAGCAATCAGTCGACCGCCGTTTTCGACCACAACTGCTATTGGTACAACGGTGCCGATGAGAACTACGACGGTTACGACACCAGCGGCAATGTCATCTCCGGTGATCCCCTCTTTGAGGATGCTGAAGGAGGAGACTTCACCCCAACAGCCTCGGAGCATGTGAGCAATCAGATTGGCGACCCGAGATGGTATGCCGAGTAAGAAGAACCTATAAATATAAAGCGAAGGGCCCGGAAAGAAAAGATCCGGGCCCTTCGCTTTATGATATAAAAAAGTTTGTTATTTCATTCCTTTTGCCAAAGCCAATATTTCATCGAGAGAAAACGAACCTTTTATGGTAGTACACATGGTCATGGGTCCCTGCTCGGCATAAGCCAGCATCTCTTTTACGATGTCGTTTTCAATTTTAAAATAGATAATAGCCTTGCCACCCGCTTCATCCATTTCCTGCTTTGTATAATTTGCGTCGAGTTTTGCGAGTGCTCCTTTCATTTGCTTTTTAAGAGTGTCGTCGGTGTTGGCGAACACCATCAAATCCATGCCTTCAATTTTTTTAAAGATCGCCTGCTGGTCGGCGGGTGCCTGTGCAGCAACCAAGGGTACCATTTCTTTAGAGATGGGCATGTACTGGCATGCGGGATTGTTTTTGAAGGCGTTGACAAAATCGGAAGCAGTTTGTCCGAACGAAAGCTGAGCCACGAGTATCAGCAAGAAGGATAATACGATTTTTTTCATTTTTCTGAATGATTGGTTTATTTAAACTACAAAAATAATAGAAAAAAAAGAAGAAAGGTTATAAAACCCGCTTTATTTTGATTTTTTTTGTAAAAAGTGGAAAATAACGGGTCAATAAGGCTAAAAAACGGTATAAAATTTTGTTTTTTTGAATGTTTATTCTATCTTTGTGGTTAGATAAGTTGTCAGCCTATAAAGAGGCCCGACAAGCGATAGAAGAAACGTATTTATCTTAAAATAATAAAGGATTATGAAGAAATTCTACATTATCGCCATTATGGCCCTGTCGGTTCTTTCAGTACAGGCCCAGCAGAAGTTGAGTTTAAGCACTTACAACGGCACCAATCTTGAGAAGTATGCCGGTGAGGAGTGTGATGTGACCGCCTACCGTACGCTTTTCACGGGCTGGAACACCCTCTATCTTCCTTTTTCGATGACAGAGAGTGAAGTGAATGAAGTATTCGGCAGCGATTGCAAGTTGGAGCGTCTTGTAGGCGTAGAGAGCAACGGCAACACCATGACCTTGAATTTCCAGGACTGCAAGTCGCAGGGTATTGAGGCCAATGTGCCCTATATCCTCCACTTCAGCGGTGAGATTTGCAACAAGAAAATTGCCAAGACCGCTGTGATAGAAGTTTCGAAGCCTTCCGTTACCTTCATTGCCCGCGGCAATGGCGAGACGGTGACCATGTGCGGTGCCCAGACCCACCTTACCGGTGAAGGTCTGTATGGTGTTTTGGCCAAAGATAACAGTGAAGCCACTTTCACCAAGGTAGACAAAGGCACCAATGGTTTCTTTGCCACCCGTTGCTACATTGAAATTACCGGTTCCACTCCTCAGACTCTCCTGACCCGCCATCTCGCAGCCGGTGACGTATTGAGTATCAAAGACATCATTTCGACCAATGAGCGTGTTGACGTATACACCCTCTCTGGAGCTATGGTAGGCAGCCAGATGTCGTCGAAGGACCTGAAGAGACTTCAGCCTGGCATCTATGTTGTGAACGGTCAGAAGGTGGCTGTGAAATAAAATTCACCCGCTAATGCAGACAAAATGGGATGTATCGACCGATGCATCCCATTTTTGCATAGAATAAGCGATAAAAATTTGATTAAAGGGATAGGAAATGAAAAAAAATATTTAAATTTGCATTTGGATGAGCACGAGCCATCCCGTTTGTAGGGGCGGACACAATTGTTTCCCACCCCCAGTTTTATATTAACAGACATCAGCTATATGGAAGACAATACACGGCAGGAAAGCCCGCAACAAGCGCAGCAGTCCATCGACAAATCGAAGCGGGAGAAGGTGGTATACAGTACGGCCCGTTCATGCAGTCTGGTGAACGGCTTGCTGGTTATTTTTAAACTGGTAGCGGGTATCTTGGGCATGTCTTTGGCCATGATGGCCGATGCCGTGCATTCGCTGTCGGACTATCTGACCGACCTACTGATTCTATACCGTCTTCGCATGGAGCGGAAACCCAAGAATGACGAGCACGACTACGGTTATGGTCGTGTGGCCGTTTTTGCAGCAGGTGTTACCGGTATTGTGCTATTCATATTGGGCATCATGCTGTTCTACCTGGCCATACAGCGCATGGTATTGAATTTTTCTGATTTTTCCATTCCCCGCCCCGGTATGATAGCCCTTATAGCCGCATTGGTCAGCATAGTGGTTAAAGCCGTGATATGGCTTATAGTGTCGCGTCGCGGTGAGGCCGTATCGTCGGAACTGCTGATGGTGCGTGCCTGGCAGCACCGCAACGATGCGCTGACCTCGATAGGCACCACCCTTGGCATAGCCGGCGCCATGTTCTTGGGTTCTAAGTGGCGTATTATGGATCCCATCACCTGTATCATTGTGTTTTTCTTCATTATGAAGATAGCCTGGATTTTCGTGAAGGGCTCATTTTATCAGCTTACCGACAAGAGTCTGCCATTGGATGTGGAGTCGCGTATAGCCGAGATAGCCCGCCAGGAAGAGAATGTGGTGGATGTATACCAAGTGCTGACCCGCCGTATCGGTTCGAATGCAGCCATAGAACTTCGCATCGGCATAGACGGCAACACCCCTCTGAAAGAAGCCTATGCCCATGTGCAGCACATAGAGAGCCGCCTGATGGAAGAGTTTGGCGAGGGCACCCATATCGGCGTACGTATAGAACCTGCCACTTAGCCCACTTCTATCAGCATTTTCCTTTTGAGGATTATTTATTAACTATCAACGCTACTTCGCCGAAAAACTCAACGATTTGTTTTTTGGTATAACGTTTAGCGATGAATGCGTAAGCGTCATCGGCTTGACCACCTTTTGCTTTCAGTTGCTGGTACAAATTATTCTGTCCGGGAGGAAGAGATGCCACGACTGTTCCTTTCACTTCCACACAGATGGAACCGTCGGCCATGGTTTTCACCACCACAGGGAAAAGCCCCAGGAATTTGTCGTCCACCTTTTCGTTGAGCATGAGGTCGTAATGCATATAGCCAGGTTTCACCCTCAATGAGAGTTCGGCTGGAAAATCATCAAATGGAGTCATGGAGTCTGGCGGACAGTCGATATCGAGAATGCCATTGAAGACCCATTTTTTTTGAGGCGTGAAGACTTCCTCCTTAACGGGTGTGTCGGGTATATTGAGTTTTTTCAGTCTGTACAGATAGAAGAAAACCCCGGCGGTTACCAATACGATGAGCAGATAATACATAGGCCAAATTATTAATGGTTTTGTGCAAAGATACATTATTTTATAAATAGAAGTGCAGGATGATGGAAAAAAAGGCATAAAACATTATTTTAAAAAGAAAACAATGTGTATTATTTGGGAAACAATTGCATGATTTCGAATGTTTTTTTATGATAATTGGAATAAAAAAGCTATTTTTGTGTGTTAAAAGCAACAAACTCAAACCAATAATTGACAGTCACATGAAACACAAGAAATTATTATTAACCTTTTTGTCAACATTGTTGCTGTTTCCCCTTTTAGCTCAAGAAAAGACCCTTCCTGGTGATGCACTTGTGCTGAAGAGCCCGAACGGCCAGCTAGAAATGAAATTTGCGGTGGTGTCAGGCGTACCCGAATATACGCTCACCCGTTCTGGTGCCGCCGTGCTTCTACCCTCCCGTTTAGGCTACAAATTGAAAGACGGCCAGCAACTGGACCGCGGTTTCAATTTATCGGGTTCGGAGACCAGCACCTTCGACGAGACCTGGCAACCCGTTTGGGGTGAGGAAGCCAGCATCCGCAACCACTACAACGAGCTGTTTGTAAAATTGGAACAGCCCTCGAAAGAAAGCGGCAAGAAACCAGTCCGTATGAATATCCGTTTCCGTCTTTATGACGACGGATTAGGATTCCGCTATGAATTCCCGATGGACAATGCCCTGACCTACTTCATGGTAGACGAGGAGCTTTCGGAGTTTGCCCTTACCGGCGACCACACCGCCTGGTGGATTCCCGGCGACTACAGCACGCAGGAATTCAACCCCACGGAGTCGAAACTGTCAGAAGTACGTGCTCTTGCCCCTGAGATTCGCCAGCATGGCGGTTGGCCGCACACCACCGCCACCCCGACGAGTGTTCAGACCGCCCTTCAGATGAAGACCGCCGAAGGCCTGTATATCAACATCCACGAGGCCGCCGTTCTCGACTATCCCACCACCAATCTCGACCTTAATGAGCAGACCTTTGTGCTGCGTACCTGGCTTACGCCGGATGCCGAAGGTGTGAAAGGCCGTCTTCAGGCTCCCTGCAAGAGTCCCTGGCGCAGTGTGATGGTATGCGGCAGCGCCACAGAAGTGCTTGCCTCCCGTCTTGTTCTGAACCTGAACGACCCCTGTGCTCTGGACGATGTGTCGTGGATACACCCAGTGAAATACATGGGTGTATGGTGGGAGATGATTACCGGCAAGACCCAGTGGTCATATACCGATGAGTATCCCTCGGTTCAGTTGGGCAAGACCGACTACGCCCATTCTAAGCCCCACGGCAAGCATGGTGCCAACAATGAGAATGTGCGTCGCTACATCGACTTTGCCTCTGCCAACGGATTCGACGGTCTGCTGATAGAAGGTTGGAATGAAGGTTGGGAAGACTGGTACGGCAAGCAGAAAGACTTTGTCTTCGACTTTATCACCCCCTACCCCGACTTTGACCTCCCCGCTCTGAATGCCTACGCCCACAGTAAGGGCATCCGATTGATCATGCACCATGAGAGTTCCTCCTCGACGGTCAACTACGAGCGCTGGATGGAGCAAGCTTACCAACTGATGAACAAATACGGCTATAATGCCGTGAAGAGCGGCTATGTAGGCAAGATTATCCCCTACGGCGAGTACCACTACAGCCAGCCCATCATCAACCACTACCACTATGCCGTGACGGAAGCCGCCAAGCACCATATCATGGTGAATGGTCATGAAGCAGTCCGTCCCACCGGTCTTTGCCGCACCTGGCCCAATATGATAGGCAACGAGGCCGCCATGGGCACCGAGTTCCGTTCCACCATCAAACCCGGCCACACCACGATATTCCCCTTCACCCGTCTGCAAGGCGGTCCGATGGACTTCACACCCGGTATCTTTGAGATGGACCTTAGCAAGACCAGCGGCTGGAATGAGAAGATGCACCACACCCTGTGCAACCAGTTGGGCCTTTATGTGACCTTCTACTCCCCACTTCAGATGGCCGCCGACCTTCCCGAGAACTACGCCCGCTTCATGGACGCTTTCCAGTTTATCAAGGACGTTGCCGTGGACTGGGACAAGAGCCTGTATCTGGCCGCCGAGCCCGGAGCCTACATTGTGACCGCCCGCCATCCAAAACTGTCGTCCCTTAACAAGTCGGCCGAGGGTGTAGCCACTTTGAAGGACGGCAAGAAAGACATGCTCAGTGGCGCTGCCAAATATGTGTATGCCCTTCATGATGGCGCAACAATGAAAGACCTTGACGGAGCCACAGCCCACGATGTTTGGTATGTAGGCGGCATAACGGATGAGAACGCCCGTACGGTACCTGTAAAGCTCGACTTCTTGAAGAAAGGCGTGAAATACGAGGCCACCATTTATGCCGACGGCCCCGATGCCGACTATGAGACGAATCCGCAGTCGTATACCATCACGAAGAAGAAAGTAACCTCCAAGAGCGTATTGAAGCTCCGTATGGCCCGTGCCGGCGGTTTCGCCATCAGTATACGCTCTTTGTAATCTCCCCCCTAACAATAACTACAAGACTATGATCAAGAAAACAACCCTATTAGCGGTTCTTGGCATTGCACTGTTGAGTCTGCCCTTACAGGCCCAAGACATCAACAAGAAGCAATCGGCCCCAAAGGTAAGCAGTATGAGCAGGCCTCGTACAGCTCATCAAACCACCTTGAAACCGTCTGCCCCCCAACATTCCACGCCTGGCACAAACAGCAAGGCCACTAAAGTGCCCTCATCCGGCAAGGCCTTCCGTTTTGCCCTTCAGCCGTCTCAGCCGCGGAAAACTGCCGACTGCTCTGCCCGTTTTACCCAACCCGCCAAGAGTTACCGCTCGTCGCTGCTGCTCACAGCCGGAGAGCAAGTAGATGAGCACGGTATCATTGTTCAACCGGGAGAAGGTGTGCGCAAAGTATACACGCGTAGCGGCAGGTGCATTCGCGATGTAAACCACGAGGTTATGTCCGACATAGACCAGAGCGGCACCATACAGATTGTGGAATGCGAAGACGGCACCGTCTACATCCGCAACATTGTATCCGGAATGCCTAAAGGCACATGGGTGAAAGGTACCCGAGAGGGCAACACCCTTTCTGTACCCATCGGACAGACGGTGTATTACAGTCCCGTAAGCGACGAGACCTGCAGTATCTACTGGGGTATAAACGATATGGGCTACAGCCGCTACGACGGTTACTCCGACCACTTCACCTTTACCGTGGACGATGAAGCCGGCACCTATACCCTTGAAGGCACGTCGAGCTACGTGTTCATGGGCGTGTTCTGGGATGCCGACGGTAGTTTCTCCTTTGCAGGTGACTGGGAGAGTGTGTGGACCTACGACCACGACTATACCCCGCTGCCGGTAAGTACTGCGACTCCTCCCGCCGGTCTTTCTACCACCACTTGGAATTCCAAAGGGCACACCCGCTACACCGGTGAGGAATACCGCAATGAAACCATCGATTTCTTCAAAGGCACAGTAACCATCGGTTTCGACGGTCAGGACGTCTATGTGAAAGGTCTTATCGCCGCCTATCCCGACAGTTGGATGAAAGGCACCATTGACGGCGAGACCGTCACCTTCAGCGGTTTGCAGACCCTGAGCACCAGTGGCGACGCTCCCGTTTACGGTGTGGGCAGCGACGGCAGCGACCTCTGCGACTTCGTCATGCATTACGATGCAGCGCAGCAACTTCTCACCTCGGAGAACATACTGCTGGCCAACTCCGCCCTTGAGGACATTGCCGACGAGGTATGGATAGACGACATTACGCTTCAACCCTCGGATTTCTTCCCCCCCATAGAGACACTGCCCTACACCAACGGTTTTGACACCCGCGACGACTGGGAATGGTTCACCGTGGTGAATGCCAATGAAGACGACCATACATGGCGCTACTATGAGCAGCAAGGCCGTTACTACTACGACAACGACAATGCCGCTGACGACTGGCTTCTCTCCCCCCTTATCAAGCTTGAAGCCGGCAAGCGCTACCGCTTCTCCATCGACACCCACTGTTACTATGACAACGAGCAGATGGAAGTCTTCCTCGGCAAAGCCGTGGATACAGAAGCCATGACACAGGAAGTGATTCCGTCGACGATGGTAGACTGGGAAGAGTACCAGGCCGTGCAGAACGATGATGTGCGTGTATCGCAAGACGGCTACTACTGTTTCGGCATCCACTGTATTACGGAAGCCTATCACAACGTGCTGCTGGTAGACAATTTCCTGGTAGAAGAAATTGTGGAGACAGCGCCTGCCGCCGTGACCGACCTCACACTGACTGCCGACGAGAATTCTCCCATCGCCTATGTCCGCTTCACCGCTCCGACGAACAACATCATGGGTGATGCCCTCACCTCGAACATGACCCACATCGACCTACTTCGCGATGGCAGTGTGATTACCTCCTTCGAAGATGTAGCCCCCGGCACCGTCGTCACCTACACCGACAATGCCGAAGACCTTGTAGCCGGTCCTCACACCTACCAAGTGATAGCCTACAATGCCGACGGTCAGGGAGAGAAGAGCGAGGTGGTGAGCATCAATCTGCTCCAGGTGATGGAAGTGCCCTATGTGGCCGACTTCAGCGATGAAAACACCTTCAACCAGTTCACCTGCATTGACGCCAATGACGACTATTTCACTTGGAACTGGAACAGTGACTACGGTTACGCTTTCTACTCCTACCACTCAGAGAATCAAGCCGACGACTACCTCATTTCCTCGCCCATTCTACTTGAAGGCGGAAAGAACTATACTATAACAGTGGATGCCGGCTCGATGGGTTATCCCGAACGTTTTGAGGTGTTGGTAGGCAAGAGCCCCACCGTAGAGGGGCTGACCGACAAAGTGATAGAAGACGCCGTTGTGACCGACGAAGATCACAAGACATTCGACGAGCTCTACACCGCTCCTGAAGACGGACGCTACTATGTAGCCATCCACTGCATCTCTGATCCCGACTTGTATGAGTTGTGGATTCATGAGCTCCGTGTAGAAGTAGGTCCGGAGAACACCGCCCCCGCCGCCCCCGAACTCAGTGTGGTGGCCGATGCTGGTGGTCTGTTGCGAGCCACTATCGAAGTGACAGCTCCCGGCACCACCCTCGGCGGTGATGCCTTGAGCGAGGCTTTGGATAAGATTGAAATATACCGCGACGGTGAACTGGTCGGCGAGGTATCACAAGTGGCCCCCGGCAGCACCGTGACCTATGTAGACGAAGCAATACCCGCTATCGGCACCTATAATTACAGTGCGGTATGCTACAATATTACCGGCATGGGCAAGAAGAGTGTTGCCGTGAGCGTTTACATCGGTGTCGACATGCCTATGGATGTAGACTACAGCACTATTAATGCTGTAGACCAAGGCAGCAGCGTGCTGCTCACCTGGGACAAGGTAGGCACCATAGGCAAGAACGGTCAGTATGTGAATCCCGCCCTTGTAGACTACATGGTTTACAACACCATAGAAGAATGGTATGGCTACACGTTGGATAGCGAGCCCCTTGCCGTGCTCCGCGATGCCGACTGCTATGAAATAGAGTACAATACAGATGAAGGAGAGCAGTTCTACAAGTACTGGGCAGTGAAGACTGCTAATGAAGCCGGTGAGAACGAAGAAGGCTCTTTGGGTCATTTGCTGGTTGGCAAGGCTTATGACCTGCCTGTGGTGGAAGGATTCGCCGAGGGCTATATCCACTATCTGTGGACCACCGACGCTCTTGTTCTCAAGAGTCAGACGAGCACCGACACCGACGGTATGAGTGTAGTTCTCGTCAGTTCTGAAGCCGGCACTCAGGACATGCTGTCGGGCAAGCTGAATCTGAACGATGCCCTCAATCCCACCCTGCTTTTCGATGCCGCCGGTTTCGGTGTAGGCACCGTTAGTGTGATGGGTTCAACCGACGGCAACGCCCCCACCACCCTATTGGGCACCTATTCGATCGACAATGGATTCAGTACCGTAAAAGTACCCTTGAAGGTATTGCAGGGAGGCCGTTATGCCCAGATCAGTTTGGTTTTCGACATTGAGACTCCCACCGAGATAGACGACTGGACCGGCGAGATACTCAGCGAGGGCGATGGTCTGATGATTGACAATATCCGTATTGTAGACCTTTACGAGCACAATCTTGCCGTCAGTGTTGAAGCTCCGAGCGCTCTGCAGGCAGGCAAGCAAGGCATCGCCACCGCCACCGTGACCAACTGGGGTGAGCAAGCCGCCAGCGGTTATACAGTGACTATCAGCAGTGATGGTGAAGCATTGCTCAGCGAGACAGTGACCACCGTCCTTGCCCCCTTCCAGAGCGCGCGATATACTGTTGACCTATCGGCCAGCATTTTCGAGTCGGGCATGGAGAAGACGCTGAAGGCAGAAGTGACCTACGCCGACGAGCAAGTGCCCGAAGACAACGCCGCCGAGACCCACTATCTCATCAAGGAACCTACCGTCAAATCCCCGGAGCAACTGACCGCCACCGACAAGGACGGAGCAGGTGTTGACCTCAGCTGGGAGGCTCCCACGGTAGAGATGATTGACTATGTGGAAGAGTTTGACGACACAGAAGCCTTCCCCACCTTCAGCGATGGCGGTATCAACGAGACCGAGCATCACGGAGTGATTGGCGAATGGACACTCTATGACGGTAATGGACTGGGAGTTTACAGTTGGCAAGACCCCCGTGTGGTTTATGATAACAAGTACGAAGCCACGGCATGGATACCTTTCGACCTGGCAAAAGCCGGCTTTACCGATGAGGTAGGCCACAGCGGCACGCAGGTAATGCTCTCCATGTGTCCTTCCGAGGCCGATGCCAGCGGACAGTTGCCCGCAGCCGACCATTGGCTCATCTCTCCCGAGTTGCCCGGCAGTGCCCAGGAAATCAGTTTCTACCTTCGCGCCATTACCAATCAGTATGGCAGTGAGAGTGTTGAGGTCTGGGCCTCGTCGACCGACAATCAGCCAGAGAGTTTCGAATTGATCGAGCAATATTTGACCGATGCCACTGAGTGGACCCAGCTCTTTGCCCAGATGCCCGAAGGCACCAAGTATTTCGCCATCCGCCATACCTCTACCGACATCTTCGGCGTGATGATTGACGATGTGAGCTTCCGTTACAACGGCGGTACGGTGAAAAACTACAACATCTACTACGAAGGCACCCTTCTGGCCACTGTTGAAGGCGGCGTGACGACCTACCATGTCAGTCCCGACCTGATAGAGGTGGGTGAGCGCACTTTCTCTGTGAGTGCTGTCTATGCCAACGGTCAGGAGTCAAAGCCAGTGAGTGCCACCATCCTGGTAACCACTGACATTCACGAGCTGACTGTCGGTCAGCAGCCGATAGACATCTACACGATAGACGGCAAGTTGGTACGCAGCAGCGCCACCAGCCTTGACGGTCTTCGCGGAATCTATGTTGTGAATGGAAAGAAAGTGATGATAAACGGACGCTAACCGCGATTCGTTAGTTAGTGCAACAATAAAGGGGGAAAGCGAACACTTTCCCCCTTTTGTTATAAACATCATCTGAATTTCAGCATTCAGAAAGTTTTCTCGATGACCTCCAGAATTACCTTCGGATAATGTTCCATTTCGAGGACATGCTCTTTGGCTGCGATGTCCTCCGCCGAATCGTCAGGAGAGAGTTCCGTCTTGAACTGTGCGATGATTTCTCCGCCGTCGCACACCGGCGACACATAGTGAACCGTCATACCCGTCACTGTCTCGCCAGCCGCTTTCACCGCCTCATGCACATGATGTCCCCACATACCTTTCCCGCCAAATTTAGGAAGGAGGGCAGGATGTAAATTGACGATACGTTTGGGGAAGGCCTCGATAAGATAATCGGGGATAAGCGGCAGGAATCCCGCCAGCACAATGAACTGGATATCATATTGCCTGAGTATCGTCATGAGCACATCAGGCTGTGCGAGTTCGCTTTTATTCACCACCACAGCCGGGACTCCAAGTTTTTCAGCTCTTACGAGCGCGTAGGCATCGGACCGGTTGCTCACGACGAGCGCGCAATTCACTTTTTGTGAATTTTCAAAGAACCTGATGATATTCTCACAGTTGGTTCCACCTCCCGACACAAAGATTGCCACATTGATTTTGTTTGCCATATATTTAGATAAAGATTAATAAAACTAGAGAATGCTAAGATATTAGAAGTCCATAACGAGTCGGAATCCCAGGCTGTTGCTTTTGGCCGATGGCGGACAGTCATATCGGTGAGAGACCCGACAATAGCGTGCGAAACTGTTCCATCCCCCACCCCTGAATACCCTTTTCTGTGCTGTTGGAGGCAGCTGCGCATTATCCAGGTTAGGATAAGCCATGTAGATGTCAGAGCACCATTCCCACACATTTCCGGACATATCGTAGAGTCCCAATTCGTTAGGTTTCTTCATGGCTACAGGATGCGTGGTGCCCTGATTATCACGGAGCATATTTTTATTCCAATCGCCTGAAATATGTCCTTTTCCACTATTGCGCCAGAACCATGCCACCCTATCGATGTCATTATCACCGGCAAATCTGAATGCCCTTCCCAGTTTTCCACCTCGTGCGGCAAACTCCCATTCCGCCTCTGTGGGCAGGCGGAAAGAAAGGCCTGTGAGCCTGTTGAGGCAAAGGATGAAGTTGAGGCAATCGTCGAAAGCTACCATCTCGACCGGCAAGTCATCCCCTTTAAAGAATGAAGGGTTATTGTGCATGATGGTCTGCCACAGTTTTTGTGTGACAGTGGTTTTTCCCATCCAGAAACTACCGACCCTCACTTTGTGTACCGGTTTTTCCTCCGGATAGGCCAAAGGTTCCTGTTCGGCTGTCGCCCCCATAAAGAATTCGTCCCCCTCGACAAAAATCAAATCGAAAGAGAGCTCTCCCACCTGCACATGTTTGTCGGGCAGCGGGTTTTGCACTTTCCTTGGAGGCAATTGAGAGACAGGGGTGACGGATGATTTCTGATGAACCCAGCTGTCGCCCTTAAGACATGCCATCAGTTGCTCCACATTCTTGGGTCTGTCTTTGAGTCTTGGCTGAAGGGCGAACCTGCAGGCTTCGGCCAGTCGGTCCGGTGTCGATTCGGGGAAATCAGGCAATCCCTCCTCCAGTAAGGTAGGGCAAAGATGAGGTCTTTCTCCTGTGATAAGCATTGCCATGGAAGCCCCCAGGGAGTAAATATCGGAAGAAGGGTTGAATCGCAGGAAGCCATCGAAGATATATTGTTCGAGCGGTGCGAACTGGTCTGTAAGAACCGTATCTTTGACAACAATAACCTCACTCTCATTCTTAAACCGCCGTGCGGCGCCGAAATCGATGAGGATGGGCCTATTATCCTTTTCTCGGATGATGATATTGGCCGGTTTGATATCATAATGGATAATTAGTTGGTCATGAAGATGCTTAAGCGCATCGGCCAGTTGGCAGAAATAAGTTTCCACATCCTTTATCGGCAGCGGCCCTTTGCTTTGTACTATATGCTGCAGCGTTTCGCCCTCAACGAACTCCATGGCATAATAAGCAGTGCCATTCTCCTCGAAAAAGCTGTCATTGATGAAATGGACGATATTAGGATGGTTCAAATTTTGAAGGATATCAGCCTCGCGTATGAATCCCATTTTGGCAGCCACAGTCTTTTCATTGTCGGTAGGAACAGCTTGAATGCCCTTCCGCTGCATTCCCTTTTCGTAGAAGAATTCCTTTAGTACGACAATACGTTTTTCTGGCAGGAGTTCAGCCTGGTAAGTGATGCCGTATCCACCAGAAGCGATGGCTTTAATGATATTAAACCTGCCATGATTGAGAACAGTCCCATCAGGCAGCCGGTTGGCCAATTTCTTTTTTTCTCTTTCCTTCTCTTTGAGATAAAGCAATAGCCCTTTCGTGATGTTGTCCTGCTCTTTCATTGTTGGATATAGTGATTAGAAATCAAAAAACGCCTCGACATAATAAATGGAACCAATCTTAAGAAATTAAAGGGCATCCTCAAAAAGGACGCCCTTTATCAAATCATTCAACGGTGACACTTTTAGCCAAGTTTCTGGGCTGATCCACATCCTTGCCTTTGCAAACAGCAATATGATATGCTAAGAGTTGAAGGGGAATGGTGGCCAGTAGCGGCTCCAAGCACTCGATAGTATCAGGCAATTCGATGGCATGGTCAACAATCTTGCTGATAACGTTGTCGCCTTTGCTGACGAGTGCGATAACATGTCCTTTTCTTGCTTTCACCTCCTGAATATTGCTCAGCACTTTCTCGTACATGGCATTGTGAGTGGCCACCACCACCACAGGCATATCGGAGTCGATGAGAGCAATAGGTCCATGTTTCATTTCGGCGGCCGGATACCCTTCAGCATGGATATAGCTGATTTCCTTTAATTTAAGTGCTCCCTCCAGTGCTACGGGGTAATTATACCCTCTTCCGAGATAGAGGAAGTTCCTGGCATAAGTATATACACGGCTGAGCCGTTCAATTCTTTCATTCAGCAGAAGTGTATCCTTCATTCTTTCCGGGATACGACTCAGTTCGCCTACTATTTTCTTATATTCATCATTGGCAACTGTACCCTTTTCCTTGGCCAGCGCCAAAGCCAGCATGGTAAGCACAGTAACCTGTCCGGTAAAAGCTTTTGTTGAAGCGACACCAATTTCAGGCCCCACATGAATATAAGTACCCGTATGCGTGGCTCTTGGTATGCTGGAACCGATAGCATTGCAGATGCCATAGATGAAGGCACCGTGTTTTTTTGCCAACTGCACAGCGGCCAGCGTATCAGCCGTTTCGCCGCTCTGCGAGATGGCTATAACGACATCATCTTCATTGACGACAGGGTTTCGGTATCTAAACTCGGACGCATATTCCACTTCGACAGGAATGCGGCAAAGACTTTCAATAATCTGCTTTCCGATGAGTCCGGCGTGCCATGAAGTTCCACATGCCACAATAATCATACGCCTTGCATTAAGGAGACGTTCTTTATGGTCGATGATAGCGCTCAGCGTGACATTGTCCGACTCCACGTTGATTCTTCCCCTCATGCAGTTTGTGATGCAGACCGGCTGCTCAAAAATCTCTTTGAGCATGAAATGCGGGAATCCACCTTTTTCAATCTGTCCGAGGTTGATATCGATGGTTTTCACTTCCGGGTGCAAGACCATGTTTGCCACATTCACCACCTTGAGTTCCTCCTCGAGACGGATTACTGCAATGTTGTCATCATCAAGATACACCACTTTATCAGTGTATTCGACAATAGGACTGGCATCGCTTGCAATAAAGAATTCACCATCACCGATTCCGACGACCAGCGGGCTCTGCTTTCTTGCTGCTATAATCTGGTTTTTGTCGTTTTTGTCCAGTATAGCGATAGCATAAGCTCCGATGACCTGCTGCAGGGAGAGCTGTACAGCGGTCAGGAGATCCACCTTTTTGAGATTTTTTATATACTCAATAAGTTGGACAAGTACTTCGGTGTCGGTGTCAGACTTGAAATGCACTCCATTGGCAATGAGTTTTCTTTTCAAGTCGGCGTAGTTTTCGATAATGCCATTATGAATAATGGCCAGGTTATGCGATTCAGAATAATGCGGATGCGCGTTGACCGAAGACGGTTCTCCATGGGTTGCCCACCTGGTGTGAGCAATACCCACGGTACCCGTAGTGTCTTTATCGTTGCAAAAATCTTCCAACAGCGCCACCTTTCCCTTTGTCTTGTAGACACCAAGGACGTTGTCATCATTTATAAGAGCGACTCCAGCGCTGTCGTATCCTCTATATTCAAGTCTTTTAAGTCCCTTGATGAGGATGGGGTATGCCTGTCGGTGGCCAATATAGCCAACAATGCCACACATTTACTTTGCGATATTGTAAACGAGCGAGATTACCGAAACGAGCGAGCCGATAACAGAGATCCAGATAGAAGTAGACTGTCCCATGCTGGAGTTTTTAGCCTTGGTGGCATTGGGTTCGACATAGATCACATCATTCTGCTGTACATAATAGTAAGGAGAGTTGATGAGATTAGCGTCATTCAGATTGATACGATGGGTTTCTTTCTGTCCATCAGCATTTTCCCTGATAAGGAGGACATTATCACGTTTTCCATAGATGGTGAGGTCGCCGGCAGATGCGATCGCTTCCAGAATAGACATTTTTTCACCTTCCACTCTTACCACCGAAGGTTTTGAGACTTCGCCCATGACAGTGACTCTGTAGCTGGTAAGCATCACTTTTACGATAGGATTCTCCTCTTTTGCAAGATATGGAGCTATTTTCTGTCGTATGAGTTCCTGAACTTCATTCTTTGTAAGTCCCTGCACATGAATCTTTCCTACAATAGGAAATTCTATGGTACCATCGTTTTCCACGAGATACGGAATCATGGATCCATAAGATCCGGACAATTCCCCCGAAGAGCTAAGCGTCCGGTTAACGACTAAGTTGAAGGGTGAAGCAGCTTGCGGGTCGGTTGTTCTTACAGTAATTGTGAGAATGTCTTTGGGCATGATTCTGGCATCAAAAAGTTTTTTTGACGCAGCATAGCTGATGGAGTCAGCATTTTGGAAATAAGGCACCTGCTTGTAAGAGTTGCAACCAGTCATCATAATCATCATGATGACGACGAGCGGTAAAAGAAATTTCTTCATCTGAATTGTATTTAAACTAATTATATTCAAGAAAATGAGACTGTCTGCCCTTTCAGCAAATCCTTGCGGAAACAATCTACAAAATTTGTGCAAAAATAGTATTATTTATTCAATCTCCCAAATTATTGTCTTTATTTTTTGTTTTGGTTCATCAAAGAAAAGAAGAGAGCCCTTTACTGAGCTCTCTTCTTTCCTCTATTCTAGGATATGCAGGTTTACAACGACCGTTCCCAAACGTTGAAAGTTTTTTGGTTGTCTTTGCCCCGATTCGCATCCTCCGTATCGAGAAATCCCTCGTTGGCATTCCAATCTTCGGGATTGGAAGTCTGCTCTGACCCTACGAGCCCGCTACCCATCAATTCATTGGACAGAGGCTTGAGCGACTTGGTTTGCGGTAATACATATGCTTTTTTCATATTTTCGTCGTAGTTAAGGGATTATTTTACAACAATTTTCTTTCCATTGTGGATATAGATACCTTTGGTAAGAGATTTGACCTTCATACCGTTGAGATTGTACCAGGCATCGTCGTAGTTGGTCTGTTCTGCGACACCGTTCACCTCTCTCACAGCATCCTCTTCAGCGCCGTCGAATACGATTCTCACCGCTTTTGCCGTGACCTCGCCGTTGCTGACCCCACTCTTGCCATACGTATCGACGTTGTATTCTTTCCATGTGAGGTTGAGGTACGACCTACGTCCTTTCATGGTGCCCGCCTTGTTGGCACGATAGAAGCGCACCACATCCGGTCCGATAAGGTCGTAGTAGCTGGTTTGCTCATATTGTTGTCCGTCGGCATTTTCGAGGTATCCCGTCATCACTTTGTGCACATCCTCATCGTCGTCGATGGTGAGGTAACGTCCGATATACTCATTGGTAAGTCCGAGCGACACCCACTTGTATCCGTCGGCCTCATAGTCGAGTGCGATTTGAGTCGACCAAACCGACTGGTCAAGTTTGTTGGTGAGCGCATTGTGCGGCATACCGTCGGTTTCCTCCACTCTGCTGGCGCCTTCGTTGAGAGACGGTTCCTTTCCACGTTTCACGCCATCGGAAGCTTCGGGATTGCTGTCATAATCGTTCATGTTCTGCGCATTGGCGATGAAGAAGGTGGGCAGGTAGTAATACGTGTAATCGTACGTCTTATCCTCATAGACATAATGTCCGGTGGCAGGATCCACCTTCGGTTCACCATTCTCCATGACCACCTGTGTAACCTTCTTGTTCTTGACGGTTTTGCTTACGATACCGGAGAGGGCACTGAGGTCGCCGAACTCCTCTACCTTTTTGGTGGGATAGACGAGTACGCCTTCAGCTGCAGCAAACTTATAGTTGGGTATTTCCGTAAGGGTGAGTTTATCCTCATCGCTGGTGTAGTCTGATGCATAGTAAGCCTTGAATCCCACGTCTTCAATACCCATTCCGTTAGCAGGAGTATATCCCTCATCGGTAGAGACGCCCGTTTCGTCGCCGGTATTAGCCCACTGTTCCATGAGCTGATTGGTCTTGTCCATGTCCATATCCTTAGGATACGAGTAGGTGAACACCTCATAGTCATTACGCATGTCTCTGGGTTCAGAAGAGATGCCCATCCAGAAGATTTTCACATCATTATCGCAGCAGAGATAAATCTGGTCTTGGAAGATGGGGTCGTAGGGATCAAGGTCGATGACATAGCTTCTCCTGGTTTCGTACTCCAGATGGATTGTCTTGTAAATATGACTGGTATTGATATGGTTGACGCCCATTTCTGTGCTGATTATATCCTTACCGCCCACATAGATGACAGAACCGTTGTCAGCTCGTTGTCCCTCGGCGCTGATCACCAGTTTTACATTGTGGTTTTCGCATCCGGCCGGCACCACATTTGAATATGCCGATCCGGAATAGGTTGTGTTGAAATCAGCCTCGGCACAATTGAAATCGATGGTATTGATCTGGTTGTGCAATCCAGGCATGCTGACGGAGCCTTTGGACCGTGTTGCATCGGCAACAGTGGCGGTTCCCACGAGTCCGAATCCCGGCATGGCGATATAATGCGGTCCACCCTCGAGATAAATGAACGAACCGTCTTCGTGCACATTGAGTCGGGTGTATTTCTGCTGCCAGTATTCCAGTCCGGCGATGTTGAACATGAGTCCATTGAAGAGGTGCATATACTGACCATTGGCAGCCACATCCTTGAACCATCTTTGACGGAGTCCCATGCCCGATGTACCCACTTTGTTGTTGTCCTTATCATCGTAATCGGCATTGAAAGGAGCATTCCACTGGTAGTATTGTTTTTCATGCTGCACGCCGTGGCTGTCCTTATCCCATCTCTTACGCCAATACGATCCATTGTTACCGTCGGCACCATTGGTAGCATCCCGCTTGATATCGGTCATATCGATATGTTCGAAGTCCCATGTGTAAGGATACGTCATGGAGCTCATGATTTCCGCTTTCTGGTTGATGAGGTCCTGTCTTGGTTTTACGACCACCTTGATAGGCGTGCAGACATAGCCCGTCTGTGCGTCTTCTGCCCAGAGATACGTCTCGCCCGGTTTGTTACCATAGATGATAACAGTATCATTTCGGTAATAGTTGCCGAGTCCGATAGCCTTGAAGATGAGAGCCGTTTGGTTCGTTGCCGCTCCGTTTTGCGGTATAAGCGGTGTAGAGTGATTGGTGGGGCTATTGGTGAAG
This sequence comes from uncultured Prevotellaceae bacterium, assembly GCA_902777645.1. GTDB lineage: Bacteria > Bacteroidota > Bacteroidia > Bacteroidales > Bacteroidaceae > Prevotella. The sequence continues at coordinate 30,561 of CACYUZ010000016.1, forward strand.
AAATAGTTGGCTATACCCTCGCGATAGAAGTAAGCATCCTTGTTGAGCACCACTTTACCCTGTTCGATAGAATAGAGATATTTATAGCTTTCCGCCTTTGAGAACTCGTCGTTTCCATTGGGGTTGCCCACGATGCCCGGCATGTGTATGAAGTCGCCTTGGAACATGGTGATGGTTTTCATTTCGCCGTCGTCCCTTCCGGCCACATCGTTCATTTCCCAGTGGAACAGGTCATCATCGAGTGCAATTACCTTGACATGATAGGTAGCCTCCGTGTCGTAATAAATCTTACTTCTTATATGTATGGTGACGTTAGCCTCCTGTCCGGCCTGTATACCATAAATTTTGGGGAAGATACCCGTGATGATTTTATATTGGTTACCGCCTGCATCCGGTTCACTCCATTTCCATTCAATATAGCTTCCGATATCGTTGACATTTCCGGTGTAGATAGCATCACCGTTCTCCACATATACAGCCGCATCATTATCCACGGTGGCATAGACATATTCGAAGTCGTCGAGTCTTGAATCAGGAATCTTGACATAAGGAATAATCCAGCAAGTTTCGTTCACCACACCCTCTTTGGGATTGATGGAGAAGTTGAAGTATCCAGGATTGACGAGGTATCTTGTAGAAATTTTGGCGGGATTGCGGCTACCCTGTCCAGGAATTTCGGCATAGACCTCGAGTGAGTCCTCAGAGGGATAATCCGGTGTGATGTGGTATCTTGAGGAGCCGCCCTCATTATCCACTCTCGAAGAGCGTATCATCTCCGGTTTGTCTACCGAGTAGACAATGGCACTGTTGGACGCATCATTGTTCCAGAAGAGCGCTGCAGAGCCCCCTCCGCTGGTTGTTCTCCATCCCTTGTCTTTTATCCAATACACCCTTTCCTGTCCGGGAATAGGAACGAAGCAGTCGGGTATGTCGGCCTGGCTCTTGAACGCGAAAGCGGAGAAAAGCTGTTCGTTGCCGTATCCAGCGAAGATAGCATCTTTTCCTGTCACCTCTTGATAGGAGCCGTCGGGCATTTGTTTTTCCCTCTTTGCATAGTAATACTGTCCGTAGTAACTACCGCGGTATTTTCCACCCGTCAGGCTTCCCACCGGTTCGCCAGTAAGTTCATTGAAGTTAAGCTGTGTAGCCCATACGAGGTACGGACCTTCGGAAGTGCCTTTCACCACGAGGGTATAACTGGCAGAAGCCGCTTCGTAATAATCATCTCCGGTAACAGAGGCGGTAATGACAGCGTTACCAGAGTTGCCCATCCAAGTTACCACGCCGGAGTTATTGACCGTAGCGACATTGGTATCCGACGATTTGTAGGTGATGGTTTTTGCGATATTGCTTCTGTTGAGCGTGACCTGGTTAATCTGGAGATTGTTAGCATAGTTATACTCATCCGTTGCCTTGGCGTAGGCCAACTGCTGCTGTATTTTCTCGATAGAGAACACACACATGGCAGTTTTTGGATTGTAGTCCTCATTGCCGGGGAAGACAAGTGTAGCGCGTGCTTCGCCAGGTTTCACATACCAATAGCGCACATAATAATGGCTGCTGGAGAATTCCTGGTAGTCATTCCGAATCTGCACGACATCCGTCCGGTCTAGTTGCCATGTGATGAAGAGGTTGTTAGCCCCTTGTGCATATGCTCCGGTTGAATAATTGTAGTGCGGCAGTTCCGTGGCTGTTCCACCGCTGTGATGGATCACGACATCGGCGTTGTTTCTGCCTCCGCTGGCCCATGTCGCCTCGTTACCGGCGCGCACTCTGAAGTCGGTGATGTCGATTTTGTAAGTGAGCGACTTGTACTGCACCTGGTTGGATTCTGTTCCATAGACGTAATACGTTTTTCCCGCCTCCACATCGAAGAGGAAGGATGCGGCCTGGTCTTTTGTCGGCACTTCCGACTCAGCCAATACGGTTCCATCTTGTTCGGCAGCAGTAATGTGTTTGCCATCAGCATGGATAGAGAAAGCCACCTCGATGGTTCCGTCAAATTTGGGGACCAATTTGAAGTAATGTCCGGCAGTAGGCACTCCATCTGTGAGGGTAGTGGCGTCTCCTTGCATCATATTTGCATTGAGAACCCTGTTGAACCCATACGCAGAGATAGCGAGCGCATCATCGGCAGTATGGTTTGTGGCATAGACGGTCTGTCCCGTAGCCGTAGCGGCATTGCTGCCAAATTTGGCACTTGTGAGCGGAACCGTCTCAGCTTTGATCCCTAACCATAAGAAAAGGGAGCAAAACAAAAAGAATAGTTTTTTGTTCATAAAGTGTGAATATTTAAATAAATGAAATAAAGTGGTCAATCAAAAAACAAAACAGCAGAATCGTGTGAGATTAAATGTCTATCAATTACACTTGTAAAATTACCAATTTTTATTGACATATCCCTTAATAATTGTTACCAATAGACGTAGTATTAACGAAAATTTGTTGGTTTTTACAGAAATTAACCAATAAATGAATATTTATGCATTATTCATGAATTTTTTTAACAAAACAATGCTTATCAAGAGGCAAAAGACTCATAAATGATGCAGAGGTGTATTAAAAAAAGGGTGATGGAAAAACCATCACCCAGTAAGGAAGAATTACGGTTTCTATTAAATTAATAGAAGCGGAAGTAGCGTCGAGCGTTATTGTAGCTGATATCCTCAACCATGCGGGCGAGCGACTCCATGTCGTCGGGCAGCAGTCCCTTCTCCACATCGTTGCCCAGGAGGTTGCAGAGGAGACGGCGGAAGTACTCATGTCTCGGATAAGAGAGGAAAGAGCGTGAGTCGGTGAGCATACCGACAAATCTGCTGAGCAGTCCAAGCACGGAGAGTGCATTCATCTGGCGTGTCATTCCGTCGAGCTGGTCGTTGAACCACCATCCCGAGCCGAACTGGATTTTACCAGGGCAGGATCCATCCTGGAAATTGCCGAGCATGGTGGCGATGACCTCGTTGGCGCAGGGATTGAGCGTATAAAGAATGGTACGCGTGAGTTTTCCCTCGGCATTGAGGTGGTTGAGGAAATGGCTCATGGCGCGTGCGGTATTGAACTCGCCGATGGAGTCGAATCCCGTATCGGGACCGAGACGGTCGAACATAAGGCTGTTGTTGTCGCGAATAGCACCATAGTGGAACTGCTGTGTCCAGTCACTGGCATGGTCCATTTCGGCCATGACAGTGAGGAAGCAGTGTTTGTACTGACGTACTTCCCCTTCGGAGAGTACCATTCTGCGTAGGGCCTTGTCGAAGATGGTTTCAATCTGGCTGTCGGTATACGGTTCATCGTAGAATTCCTCTATTCCATGGTCGGAGAGTCGGCATCCGTTTTCATGGAAGAAGTCGTGGCGTTTCTGGAGTGCGTCGACCATATCCTTGAACGACTTGATATCCATATCAGCCACCTTTGCCAGCTGAGCCACATAGTCGGCGAAGTCAGGTTTTTCGATATTCATGGCCTTGTCGGGTCGCCATGCGGGAATCATTTTGATTTCGAATCCGTCCTCGCGTGTTTTTTTATGGAAGCGCAGGTCGTCGACGGGGTCGTCGGTTGTGCAGACGCACTCCACATTGTATCGGCGCATGAATCCGCGTGCGGTGTATCCCGGCTGTTTCAGTTTCTCGTTGCACTCATCGAAGATTTCCCGTGCTGTTTTAGGGCTGAGCAATTTATCGATACCGAAGGCCGTTTTCAGTTCGAGATGCGTCCAGTGGTAGAGCGGGTTACGGAAGGTATAGGGAACGGTTTCAGCCCATTTTTCGAATTTTTCCCAGTCGGATGTGTCTTTACCCGTACAGTAGCGCTCATCCACCCCGTTGGTACGCATGGCGCGCCATTTGTAGTGGTCGCCACCGAGCCACAGTTCGGTAATGCTTTTGAACTGATGGTCGTTGGCCACCATTTCAGGTATAAGGTGGCAGTGATAGTCGATGATGGGCATTTTAGCCGCATGGTTGTGATACAGTTCCTGCGCGGTTTTTGTTTCGAGCAGGAAGTTCTCGTCCATAAATTTTTTCATGTTCAAGTAGTTTTTAGAGTTATTGTTTTTGAAAAGAATTCAATATGTAATAATTGTTACAAAGTTACGAAAAGTCGAGTGCAGAACAAAATGAATTATTCATTTTTTATGCCGAGACGTAGTAACTTATGCAAAGTTACGAAAAGTCGAGCGCAGAACAAAATGAATTCATTCATTTTTTATGCCGAGACGTAGTAACTTATGCAAAGTTACGAAAAGTTGAGCGCAAAACAAAATGAATTTCTTCATTTTTCGTCGTAGACGGTATTATCGTCGATTCCGGCCAGTCGGAGCGCCTCTCTTCTTTCGAGGCAAGTGGCGCAACGTCCGCATTGGTGTTCCCCACCTCTGTAGCACGACCAGGTGCGGCTGTAGTCTATTCCCATAGCCTTTCCTCTTGCAGCGATATCCGCCTTGTTGATGTCAGTATAGGGAGCAATCAGTCTCATTCCCGAGTCGGTACCAGTGGAGACCGCCTTGTCGAAAGCGCTGACGAATTCCGGCCGACAGTCCGCATAGATATTATGGTCGCCCCCATGGTTGGCCATCATGATGACTTTGAGTCCGCGGCTCTCAGCTATGCCGGCTGCCACCGCCAGCATGATACCGTTTCGGAACGGCACCACGGTAGCGCTCATATTATCCCTGTCATAATCGCCTTCAGGAATAGCGTCGTCGCCTTCGAGCAGTGCGCTTTTGAGGTATTTTCCCAGGAATCGCATATCGATAACGATGTGCGTTATGCCCAGTTTTTCGCAATGTTCCTTTGCGAAGGGAATCTCCCTATGGTTATGGTTGCTGCCATAATCGAAGGAAATGGCAAGTCCTATTCGTTTCCTCATTTCATAGAGGAGCGTAATGCTGTCCATTCCGCCACTTACGATAATGGCTGCATCTTTCACATAGTCAACCGTCATCAGCCCACTTTTATTTTGCAGCGATGCACTCTATTTCGACCAGAGCGTTTTTGGGCAGCGTCTTTACTGCGACAGCCGAGCGAGCCGGGAAGGGCATGGTGAAGAACTGTGAGTAGACGCCGTTCATTTCAGCGAAATCGGCCATGTCGGCGAGGAAGACAGTCGTCTTGACCACATTGCAGAGGTCGAGTCCGGCCTCGTTGAGGATGGCTTTCATATTGGTAAGCGACTGTTTGGTCTGCTCGGCCACTCCACCCTCGGGGAAAGTGCCGGTAGCCGGGTCGATGGGTAACTGTCCGGAAACGAAAACCATATTACCGGCGTCGATAGCCTGGCTGTAGGGACCAATGGCAGCAGGTGCCTGATTAGTATTTACACATTTCATAATATAAAGTATTTAAGTTGGTTGATAAAATAATCATGTATTCACCACATTGGCGGGACAGCCATTGATAAAGGCCTCTACATTGTCGGTTACTACTTGGAGCAACCGCTTTCTGGCCTCGAGCGAAGCCCACGCCACATGAGGAGTTATGAAAGCCCTTTCGGATAGCAGCAACACATTGTCGGCTTGCGGTGGTTCCGTTTCGAGCACATCGGCACAGTAGGCAGCCAGTCGATTATCATTCAGCGCCTGTGCCACCGCGCGTTCATCGACCAGCGGTCCACGGGCCGTGTTGATAAGGATAGCCGAAGGTTTCATGAGCGCGATTCTGTCGTTGTCGACCATGTGGAAAGTCTTCTCCGTGAGCGGGCAATGCAGCGAGACCACATCGCTCGCGGCAAAAAGCTGGTCGAGTGACATTTTTTTTACCCCATGAGGAAGCAGCTCTTGTGCCTTTCCGGTTGCTGCAACCACCTTCATGCCGAAGGCGAGCGCTATTTGCGCCACTTTTTTCCCGATATTACCTAAAGCCACGATGCCCATCGTCTTTCCAGCCAGTTCTATGAGCGGAGTATCCGCATAACAGAAGTCGGGTGCCTGTGACCATTCCCCCTTTCTGTTTTGCTCAGCATAGTGGTCAGTTCGGTTCGTGACATTGAGCAAGTGTGCGAACACCATTTGCGCCACGCTATCGGAACTGTAGGCAGGCACATTGGTGACGATGATGCCCAGCCGTTTCGCCTCGCCGACATCGACCACATTGTATCCGGTGGCCATGACACCCACGTACTTGAGTCGAGGCAGCTGCCGCAGCACCGCACTGCCGAGCACGACCTTATTGGTAAGTACCACATCGGCATCGGCTGCCCTTTCCACGACTCTGTCAGGAGCAGTCCTGTCGTAGAGTGACAGACTGCCCAAATTCCGCAGCTTTTCCCACGACAAGTCGCCGGGGTTGGCCGCATATGCATCCAGAACGACAATATTCATCATGCTCAGGAAAGGACCATTCAGTAACGCATGCAAAATTACACAATTTTTGCATAAAAAGCGAGATTATTCGGCATTTTATCTTTTGAAAATCGAGACAAGGATATGCAGAAGGAATAGTCGCCTGCCGTATGCAGATTGACAAAAGACTGTAATAAGAGGTGGATAAAAAGGCGGGAAATGGTGGAAAGATGCATAAAATGCGATAATTAAAGTACATTTACGCCCAAAAGTTTATAATTTTGCGTCATTATGATATCATTTGAATGCGACTACAACAATGGTGCCCACCCCGAAGTGCTGCGCCATTTGATAGAGACCAACGACGGTCAGACCCTGACCTACGGTTTTGACGAATACAGCCAGTGTGCCACATCGAAGATACGCGAAGTTTGCCGTATCCCCGATGCCCAAGTATATTATCTTGCTGGCGGCACCCAGACCAATGCCACCGCCCTTGACGGCATGCTCCGCTCTTATGAGGCCGTGATTACAGCTGAGACCGGTCATATCAATGTTCACGAGGCGACTGCCGTTGAGTTGTCCGGTCATAAGGTGATAGGCCTTCCTGCTCATGAAGGCAAGTTGTGGGCATCAGAGCTTGCCCACTTCATGGACGTCTTTGAACACGACGAGAGCCGCGACCATATGGCCCAGCCCGGTGTGGTATACATCACTTTCCCTACCGAATACGGCACCCTTTACACCGCCGAAGAGCTTGCCCAAATCTATGATGTCTGTAAGCGTCATGATCTGCAGTTGTTTGTTGACGGAGCCCGTATGGGTTATGGTCTTATGGCCGACGGCAACGACATCACCCTGCCCTATCTCTCCCAGCATTGCGACGCCTTCTACATAGGCGGCACTAAGGTGGGAGCTCTGTGCGGAGAGGCCCTTGTCTTTCCGAGGGGCAATGCCCCACGGCAATTTTTCACCATTATCAAGCGCCATGGAGCCTTGATGGCAAAAGGCCGTCTGATAGGCGTGCAGTTTGACGCCTTGTTTACAGACGACCTCTACTTCAAGATATCCCACCACGCCATAGAAATGGCCAACAAGATGAAAGCGCTGATGCAGCGCAAGGGCTACCGTTTCTATCTTGACTCCCCCACAAACCAGCAATTTGTGGTTTTGCCCAACGACAAGATGCATGAATTGGAAAAGAAAGTGATATTCACTCACTGGGAACCCTTTGACGAGACACATACCGTATGCCGTTTTGTTACCAGTTGGGCGACGACTTCAGCCGACCTTCAAACGCTGGAAGAATTACTTTAATATGAAACTATAAACTACTAATCTACAACCAATTAAAATGAATATAAGACTGATTGCGATAGCCGTGACTGCTATCATGACTAAGAATGTAATGGCCCAAGAACATGCGCAGAGGAAGCCGCGCGCTCCCTTCAAGACCGACACCATGATGGTGCACGACCCTGTAATGGCCTATGAAGACGGCACCTACTATGTCTATTCCACCGGCATGGGCATACAGAGCGCCACTTCGACCGACCGCAATACCTGGACCGTACACCCCGAGGGGCTGTTGCGGGACATCCCCTCTTGGACCCATGACTCTGTGCCCGGATTCGAGCGTCACATCTGGGCCCCCGACATCATCCGGTGGCATGGGAAATGGTGGCTCACCTACAGTTGCTCTACCTTCGGCAAGAACGGTTCCGCCATCGGCCTGATGAGCAACAGCACCCTCAACCCCTCCTCCCCCAATTATCACTGGGAAGACCTTGGCTGCCTGGTCTGTTCAAAAGAAGGCCGTGACAACTGGAATGCCATAGACCCCAATATCATCATAGACGAGAACGACCAAGGCTGGATGGTATGGGGATCGTTTTGGGATGGCATACAGATAGCCCCCCTCGAGGTAGACGACAGCACTCTCCGACTGGCCGGTGCCCCCCGCACCCTTGCCCGGCGTCATGTGCCCGGCAGTAAGTTTGCGGAGCCCAACCCCACCTCACAGTTTGCCGGCAGGAATGCCATAGAGGCCCCCTTCATCATGAAGAAAGGCCGTTACTATTATCTATTTGTATCGTGGGACTACTGCTGCCGCGGCAGCAAGAGCAACTACCGTGTAGCTGTGGGCAGAAGCCAAAGCGTAGACGGTCCTTATCTTGACAAAGATGGTTTGAACATGCTGTACGGCGGCGGTTTTCTTTTAGCCGAGGGCGACAAGAAGATTTACGAAGCTATGGGTCATTGCTCCGCCTACACGATGAACGGCGAAGACCTTTTCCTTTGTCACGGTTACAGCATAGAAAAAGGCGGTGCCTCGTTATTGATACAGAAAAAGATACGCTGGCAAGACGACTGGCCCCTATTGGAACCCTGACAAGAAGGGGGCTTAGCTGCGGCTAAGTCCCCTTCTTGTTATTAACACTATTGTTTGTTACTTTTTCTTTTTCTTTTCGGTGAGTTGTTCTTGCTGTTTCACTTTCTCGCTGCAGTCCATAATTTTCTGGTCGAGGAAAGACGTGTCATTGGAAGCAGAAGCATGAGAACGCAGTTGCAGATACAAAGACTTGGCATCCTGATAATAGTTGAGCGCCTCAACGTATTTGCCGGCTCTATAGGCTCTATCCGCAAATTCGAGCGTCTGCTCATACTGATGCTTTTCGAAGTAAGTGTCCTTATCGCGTTGCACTTCTTGCTTGTTGTAGAATTCGGCCGCCTTGCCCTGCGGTTTGCTGTTTACCGGTAAATCAAAAACGGCCTGTGCCGATGCGGCAGCGGCAACGAACCATCCTAAAAACAAAAAAAGACATCTCATAAGCAAAATCTTTTAGTCGTTTACTATTATTATTGCAAAAATATAAAAATGAAATGATAACATCAAAACAATTAACCTTTTTTTATCAATGCTTTTTATTGTATCTTTTTGAAAAGCATTATCAAAAAACGAGCTGAAAGGAGACCGACTATTACAAATAACATTAAATGACAGGTGCAGAAATGACATCGAATGGTACAATTATGTAAATTTGTATGTCAAACATGAATATGATGCCCTGTCAAAAGAAGCTCTGTATTACCCTCACGGCATGTGGACTGCTGACAGTCAACATGAGTAAGATGTCTGCCCAGACCCATTGTGTGGTTGCCGACATGGAGACCCGCATACCTATCAGGAATGTGAAGGTATACACCAACCGCGGTGATGTTTATGTGACCGACTATACCGGGCAGTTGCATGTGGACAAGCCCTTTGAGAGTGCCACGCTAAGCCATGTGAGCTATCTGGAGCGCAAGACCCCCTGTGCCGTACTGAAAGACACGGTGTATCTGTTGCCCAAATCGAACGAGCTCAACACCCTGTACGTATGGGGGAAAGACCGGCAGCGCATCAAATCGATGGTGCTGAACGTCACCAGCGACCTTCCCGCCTATGCCCCGGCGGGCGGAGTGGCCACCTTCGATTTCTTCGAGATGTTCCGCAAGAAGCCCTTTAACAAGAAAGTGCGCAAGAAGAACGAAGAGTTGTTGAAGAATTGGGACACCCTCTACGGTAAAGTAGAAGAAAAGAAGGACACACTGCCCCCAGACACCCTGCCTGGTACACCCCGAGCGCCGAAAGAAGTCCGTGAAGATGGCACATCGTCCGAAGGTGTCAAAGCTGAATAGTGGTGCCCTGTTTCCGGTACCCGCTTGAGGTGAAGACCGCCACCAACTGCCCCTCCTCGTCGGTGATACGCACCTCGGCAAACGGCATCCGCTTATGATTGACAATCTCGACCGCCTCGGCATAGACATATCCCGATGCGACCGGTCTGATGAAAGTGATTTGCGAAGAAGTGGAGAAGGTGAGCGTGAGATGACTGTTGACAGCAGCCGCGAAAGCCAAGTCGGCCAGGGTGAAGAGCGCTCCCCCCTGACACACATCGCCACCGTTGAGATGACTTTCGGTCACCTTCATACGCGCCTTGGCATATCCCACCCTTATTTCCATCAATTCGGCGCCGGCCAGCACCGCGAACCGGTCTTTCAGGAAAAAATCTTTCAGAGCATTCATGTCCATACACACCAGGATATTAAATGGAGTTTCACGGTTATTTCAAGATACCCCGCAGCCACTGGAAGAGCTCATCGAGTGCGTAGTCGCCGCTATGCGGTCTGTTCCATGCCAACAGGAAGTTGACGTCTCTGCCTGTATTCTGGAGTTTTGTAGCAAAATTGACCGGTATGGGGAAAGCTGTGTCACGGTCGCGCGCGCCGTGCCTTATATACCAATGCGGAGCCACGGAAGTGTCCTTATCCTCAAGAAAGCTCATGGGATTAAGCAGCTGTGCCGCTTGCCTGACTTCGGGCGACACTTTTGTACTGTTGAGAGCTGCTGTGAAATCCGTAAAATTGACGGCGGAGCCTTTCTCGTCGCCAAACTCCTCATTCTCACCGCTCGCCTTGTTCACCCCCTCAATCATACTGTCGAAGGCAGGTACCGTCTTGAGCGCTTGCGTAGAGACCACATAGTTGAGATACATTTGCATATTGAGGTCGATGATGTACTCACCCACCCTATTTCCGCCGCGCATAGGCACCATGCCCTTGGGCGGCATGCCTCCTGCCGGCCTTCTACCTTCAAAACCTTGCGGTGCTCCGTCCATTCCCCCATTGACAGGAGGTGCGAAGCGTCCCATAGCCTCCTGGGTGAAGGAGAAACCGAGCGAGTCGGCAAATTCGGCCCCGGCGTTTTTAGCTATCTGCGCCGAGCGTATGATTTCCTTTTTCAAGAAATCCATATAATTATCGGCCGTGAGCGGCGTGCCGTCGGCGAGGTGCAGATGCAGACTGTTTATATAATCGGGGAAGGCCTCGGCGAGCGATTTAGAATAGTCTGCCCACGGTTGGCCGAGTGCCTGTCTTGAGTCGGTCTGGTTGTATACCCACTCATACGCCATATCGGCATGGTCGAGGTCGATGATGGGACAGAAGCATACAGAAGCGAACACATCGTCGCGCTCATCGGCTGCCCCCATAGCCTTGAGATACGGTTCATAGGCCGGATTGTTGCCCGTAGCGCCCATAAGTGCCGACATAGCCCCACCCGCACTTGTTCCATCGGTGACGATACGCTCAGCATTTCCCGGTATGCTGCTGTCGAAATGCCGTAGATAGCGTATGGCCGCTTTCAGGTCGAGGATAGCTTTCGGTGCGCGTCCGGTATATACCGTCTGTCCTTTTTTCACTCCCTTATGCTTTTTGGCATAAGCTTTTGTTGCAACGACAGAAGAATTTCTACCTCTCGTTCCCGGAATGACCAGTACGAATCCCTCTTTCAATGCCCTGCCGGAGGCATCGCCCGCCATGGGCTGAGAAGCCTCCGATGCCATATATCCCCCCACATAGGTGCGCAGGAATATGGGCGACTGCTGTGTGGCGCCATCCGGCACAAAGACATTGAGATATTGATATGTAGAGTCTTCAACGTTGGCGACATAGAACAAGCGTTCGTAAGCCACATAGTTGACCATGGAACCATCGTGGAAGGTTAGAGAAGCCTTCCGGCCACTACTGGGATCAAAAGAAAGTGAATTCTGGGCCATTACGCCCATGCTGGCACATGCAGCAAAAAACAAAACGGCAAGACGTCTCATCATCAGTCAATAAGATTAGCTGTTTAAAAGTGAGGGCAAACTTAGCAAAAAAAATCGAGATATAAAGCAGCAAATTGCAAAAAAAGAACGAGAAAAAGCCTAAAAGCGCTCAAAAAAAGCAATCGGCCGGCATCAATACCGACCGATTGCAGCAACAAAAATGATAATCAACATTAAAAATTACCGGTTGAAAACCGCTTTCTGAATATCTCGAGTATCGGTATCCCTCCAGAGCAGGAATCTGTCGATAAAAGCCTGCACCTCGGCATATTGTACCTCCGGCAGCATGCAGTGCGGATGTCCTCCCACTATGGAAAAGCCCATACGGTCGGCGATGCCGAAGAAATTCCACACCTCACGTGCCGCCTTGGCCGACTCCACCATCGACTCATCTGCCAGCCACTTATAGTCAGGGTTTCCCAGCAAGAGCAAAGCCCTTGGGCACACCATGGCACAAAGTTCATGTTGGTCGTAAGGCAATCGGTAAACATTAGCGCCCGAGAAGTTGTCGCGCATTGATTCCTTAAACCAATGATAATCCGTTTTTTCGAGACTCTCCACGCTGTCGAGCCGGTGGGACACCCGCCATGCAGCCGCTCCACCTCCACCTGGTTCTTGCGGTATGACGAGGGCCACCCTCTCATCGAAGGCGCCGCAATAGAGCGCCATTTTTCCGGCGTAGGAACATCCTGACACTCCGATACGGTTCATGTCAATTTTTGTGACCTCCTCGCCCAGTATCTGTAGTCCGTCGAGCAGTCGGCTGAATCCCCATGCCCACTCGCTGTAAGCTCCGTTTTCCACCAGTTCAGGATAGAGCGCATCGAACGGATGTTCCCCCCTCTCCTTGTGATGTCTCCACTGAGAGTAGTCGTTTACCTGGTCCTCATGAAACACCATGGTGGCAATAGGCCTGTCGGCAAAGAGCGCCTTGGGCAGCGAGAGCATGCTTGTGCCTATCATCAGCGCATAGGGAGCTTTTCCCGTTTCAGGATAATGAATATGCGAGCGCAGTGTGAGCGTTTTGCCATTGACCGCGACATCAACGATGAGCGTATCGCCCACCATTTTGGCTTTTACATCCTGCTTTCTCACCGTCGGTTTCATGCCGATGCCATAATGCTGAATTTGCGCCGCTATTTCATTGCGTCGTTTCTCCCACTGAGAGAACTTCTTCACCCTACCCTTGCCCGAGCACCATGCCAGCGGGTCGGGCAGTTGCTGTATGAAAGGCAGTTGCCCCACTTCAGGAAGTGAGGGCAACTTATACTTCGCACCGGTATTCTCGCTATGGTAGACCAATGGAATCTTTTTGTTCTTTTCGGCAGAGAATGCGGAACAGAAGCATGCGGCGGCCAAGACCGCCAGAAGGAATTTTCTCATAAATACGCGTTATTTCTTGAAGAGGAGCTGTGCCATCTGATAAAGGCTGCGTCGCCATGTAAGGAACTCATGAGCAGTGCCTTCCGACACATATCCCACGGCATTGAATCCAGCCTCCTGCAGCGCCTTTGTGGACTGCTGTATGCGGTCGGGCATTTCCTTGCTTCCACAACTCTGGAAGATAAGACGCACCTGGTTCTTGTCGGCGATGTCCTTTGGCTCATACATACCTCCACTGAGCAATCCATAATAGCCGAAGACCTCAGGTCTGCGCAGCGTGATCATCTTGGTTTCCATACCGCCCATGGACAGTCCGGCCATAGCCCGGTTCCACTTGTCGGCCTTCGTCTTAAAGTGGCTGTCGATATAAGGCACCAGTTCATCGACCAGCACCGTTTCGAACTCCTTAGCAGTAAACTCTCTGATTTTACCAAACTTCACATCATTGGTCATGCCGTAGGTCATGACGATGATGAACGGCTGAATCTTCCCTTCGGCGATGAGATTGTCCATGATAAGTCCTGCACATCCCTGTTTGGGCCAACTCGTTTCATTCTCACCCCATCCATGCTGCAGATAGAGCACGGGAAAGCGTTCCTTCTTCTTGTCATTGTAAGTAGGCGGTGTATAGACAAATGCCCTTTTCACCTCGCCCGTACTGGCAGAGGGGAAGAGCACCTGCTGCACATTGCCATGCGGCACATCCATCCGACATGCGTAGAAGTCCTGGTCGTGAGCCGGAATCTCTATACCGCTCTCCCATCTGCAAGAGCCGAAGAAGTTGTGTGTGCCAGGATCATTGACCACGCCACCGTCGATAGTAAGGTGATAATAATGGAATCCCTCGTCCATGGGTCCCTCTGTAGTGCCGGTCCACACCCCGTCTTTGTCTTTGCGGAGCACAGTGCCGCCACGGCCACCCAATCCGAGACTTACGATGACCGACTTGGCATCGGGAGCCACCACACGGAATCGCGCATACCCTTCGGAGTTGACCTGCGGATACTCCTGTCCGGGCTGGTTGAGCGGGTTGGGCCGGAAGTCCTCTTTCGGAGTTTTGTTGTCGAGTTCGGGATTGAAATTGCAGAGGATGTGGTACGACCTTTTAGGCTTGTAGTTCTCGTCGAACACCAGCGGGTGGTTGTTCACGCCGAGCCATGAGTCTCGGTCGCCCAGATTCCAGAAGGTCACATTGTCGATTACGTCCTTGTGCTTGCGGAAGATACGGAAGATACGGTTGTACTGATCCTCCTGGAGTGTAGCGATATAAGGAGCCTGCGGGGTAGCCTCTCCTCTTGAGAAACGCAGCTGTCCACCTTGCTCAGTATTAGTACGCAGGTCCAGTTCGGTGACATGAATATGTTTCACCAACTGCGCATACTTGGTGATGGCCGCATCGATATCCTCCTCAGAAGGTCCATAAATATTATAATGTCCCTGCATGCCGATGCCATGGATAGGCACCCCCGCATCGATCATTTTCTTCACCATATTATAGATACGGTCGCGCTTTCCCGGGTCGCACTCATTGTAGTCGTTGTAGAACAGCAGAGCATTGGGGTCGGCCTCATGAGCGAACTCAAACGCCTTGGCTATGAACTCATCCCCACAGAGTTTGTAGAGCGTGCTCTCACGATAAGGGTTGGCCTCATGTCCCGGCCAGGAAAAAGCCTGGTCGGCCATGGCCTCGTTGACCACGTCCCAGCAGTAAACGATATCCTTATAACGGTTTACGACAGTATGGATATGGTCTCTGAGCCTTTGGTAGAAGACCTCTTTCTTGACCGGTTTGCCTTTTTTGTCGTAGAACATCCAGTCGGCGAACTGTGCATGCCAGCAGAGGTTATGTCCTCTAAGTTTGATGCCGTTTTTGCGGCAGAAGTCGGCAATACTGTCAGCGGGTCCCCAGTTCCACACCCCCTCTTTCGGGTGCAATTGTCCCACCTTCATGTCATTTTCGGCGGTGATGCTGTTGAACTCCTTTTTCACCAATTCCATCTGTTCGGGAATGGAGACATTAAATTTATTGACCGCCACACCGATGGTAAAATAATCCTTGTAGGCATCTTTCAGACTTTGCGCAGAAGACGCAATACTGCACATGGCCATCGTCAGCCAGCATGCAGCGAATTTAAGTGAGATTTTCATTATAAAAATAGGTTTTGTTGAGATTCGAAGCGGGTAAGATGCAAAGAGTTGCTCTTTTCACCGCAAAAATACGAAGAAAAGCGCAACGAGACAGAACAATTTGTTACAGATACTTTTGCGATTGTTTCATTTTGTCAACAATCGGTTTGAGGCCCGCAAAGAAGCCGTGCAACAAGCTATAGGAAGAAGAGCGAAACGCCAATCACGGAGATGACTGCTCCCAAGACATTACGCACCGTGATGCGCTGATGGAAGAGCCAATAAGAAGGCAACAAGATGAGGATGGGCGTGGTGGCCATCAGTGTGGAAGCGATGCCTGCCGCTGTGTATTGCACAGCCATTAGTGAGAATCCCACTCCGATGAAGGGTCCGCTCATCACTGCCAGCAGCATGGCGAAGAGCCCCGTCCTCTCCTTCAGACTGCCACGCATAGTCATTCTCTCCTCCGGTTTTCTTTTCAGGTTCATGACATAGAGCCATGCAGCATAGCAGAAGAGTCCGGCCACACATCTGATGAGGTTGCTACCAAATGGTAGGAAATCGGCCATCTGCCCCATCATCTCTTGGGGCACCTGCGCCTCATAGCAGTCGAGACCGATTTTGCTGAGCACGAGTCCCACGCCCTGCCCCAGTGCCGCTCCCAGTCCGAAGAGGATGCCTTTGAGCGGCAGTTGTACGCCAAAATGATGCTGGCTGTCGTGCCCGAGCACCGACACAGCAATGCCCGACAGCGTAATGGCCATGGCCAGCAAGCTCTGCCATGAGAGCATCTGTCCGAGCATGACCCAGGCACAGAGTGCGGTGAACGCTGGTGCCAGCGTCATGAAAAGTTGTCCGAATCTGGAACCGATGGTGAGATAGCTATTGAAGAGACACCAATCGCCGAAGAAATAGCCCACCACCCCACTTGCGAGGAGCCAGGCCCAAGTGTCGAACTTTGCGAAAGCCGGATAAGGATATCCCGTGAATATCCATATAAGGACGGCTGAGAAGAGCAATGCCAGCGCCATGCGCCAGACATTCATGACAAAGACCCCCAGTTTTTTGCTCGCCACCTCGCTGGCCAGTGCCGCCACGGTCCACGAGCAAGCCACCCCCAGCGAAATGATTTCTCCTACATACCCCATACAAGCATTATCACTTCAGCCCCACATTCCTACTTTTTGAATGTGAGGGTTTTGTTGGTTCCCATACCAAAGTCGTAGCCTTTTCTGCAGGTGAGTGTAAAAGACTCGAGGTCTTTCTTATGTCCACCCACTTCGAAATAGCCGTCGAGGTCCAATCCCTTGATATAGAGTCCCACTTTTCCGTCGGCCGTATGGAACGACACATAGCGCATAAGCCTGTTGTCGAGCCGGACCTGCCTGTCGGCATAGAATCGGAGAGAGGCCAATCCCTCATTGACCGAAGCCGTATAGTCGGCCCCCATTTCAGCGAAATTCTCCAACACATTGTAGGACAGCACCGTAACCCCATCATCGTAGCGGAGGGCATTATCGGCCGGCGACTGAGTTGGAATCCAATGGAGCCGTCGTCCCTCCCTGTTGTCCAAGTCAACGATAATCGACCCTGGGTCGTCCATCGAAGCCTTTACCAGGATGGGCCGGGCTATATCGGTTTTGAACAAGACCTTTGCCTCGCTCTCCTTTTGTTCCTGCATGAACATCTGCATATTATACTCTCTCACCGCCATGGAACAGTTGGGCAAGAGCGGTTTGAAGAGCCATAAATCGCCCACACCGGTATCGACGGTGATACGGTTCATATTCTGCAATTCAGGATAAAGCGAGCAAAGCTGTTTGTAGAAATAGCTTTTCCGCAGTTGGCTGATAGAAGCGAAACGTCCGATATTGGCCACTGCCAGCATCGGCACTTGGGCTGTAGAGTCGGTAATATCGAGCGGTACCGGTTCGAGCGGCCCCGGCATGAGTAGTTCGGGCAGGTGGAAGGCCGACTGTGATTCATTGGCGCGCTCATCCGCTGGGTTTTCGACCGCTTCAGGAGCCGGTGTTCTGCTCTCACTTCTTGGTATTGAAGCACCCGGTTTAGCCTTTTCCGAGCAGCTCCACAATGCCATGGCCATGAATAAGGCCCCTATATAGAATAAAGAGATATGTTTCATACAGGATTCGATTAGGACTGATGTTATGAAAACTCCGAGGGCAAAGTTAGGAAGAAAAAAGAATAAAACACAGAAAAAGACAAGAAAAAAGCGAACAGTCCGTAAAAAAGAGGAACTACAGATAAGCGAAAGCATTGGCAAATCCGATGACGAATCCCAGCAAAGCCCCGAGCCACACGAGCCACTTCAGTTCCTTGTCCATCACATCGAGGATGATATGCTCGGCCTCGTTCATGTCCATCTCATTGATACGGTTTTCTATCATCTTGCTGATATTCAGCGTCTGCAGCATTCGTGGCAACCGTTTGGAAACCACATCCCGATAGAGCTGCACGACAGAAGCGCACAGGCTGTCAATTTGTTCTTCCTTGCCCCGGAGGAGTTCGGAGAGACTTGTTTCGAGCAAATTATCCGTCTGTCGGTCAATCAGTTTGGCCGTCATTTCCGGTGCATGGCTCTCCATCATCTGGTCGATATTTTTGGCCAGTAGCTGTTCCACCGGACTTGCCAGTGCACTCAGCACATCGGAGAAGACCTTTTTTGCCTGTTTGTTGAAGAGCATGTCGAACCCCTTTTTTAGGAAGTCGCCGATGCCCTGCCCGTTGTCCACCTCAACCTTCTTCACCACGATATTTTCCGACAGTCTCATTTTGTCGAGCACATGCACCACGGCTACATGTGCGATTTCCGAACCCAGGTGAGCCGTCATGAGATGCGTACTCACCTGTGAGCCGAGGTCATTTTTCACAGAGAGTGCCATTTGCCTTACATCTTCTTCCGAGACGTACCTTTGGAGGAACTCTCTGAGCGACTCATCACTCTGTTGAAGTCTGGCAAAGAACTCCCTGAGTGTGGCGTGCACCCTCTCAACGATCTCATCGGAGAGCAGTGTCTTCTGGAGCACCTCCTGGTTCATGAGGTTCTCACTGATGGCCTTTCCCACCGATTCGGCGATACGGTATTTTTCCTTTGGGATGATACCCGGTGTGAAAGGAATGTGCATCCCCATAAAATACTTAGGCTGATGCGGCCGGAAGAGCATTTTGATGGCCAGCCAATTGGTAAAATAGCCAATCACCCCGCCCACGATGGGGCCCATGAAGAACTGAATTGTCATAGTGGCATGTTGTTGGTGTATACTGATTAAAATGCAAAAAGTGTGCCGAAGAAGCCGTGTAAAGCCGAAAGAGAATCGGTAAAAAAATAAAAAATGGCTGTCGGGTTAGAGATTTTCCAATCAATATTATTACATTTGCAGTGCGATACATGAAAAGAGACCATAAAAAAGCAAACTACCCAAGCATATGAAAAAGACGTTGACCCTTATCACCCTTTTGGGCCTTTCATGCGCTGTGCTGAAAGGTCAGACCCTCTACACAATAGGAATAACCAATCCGAACCGCTCCGACTACCAGCATGCCGGTGTGACTGTAGACCTGATCGGTATAAACCAGGACGTACGCTCGGCCTATCTGACCGAAGACGGCAAGGAGATACCCTGTCAGCTTGACGACACAGACGGCAACGGCACCTATGACGAACTGTTTTTCTACACCGACATGAAGAAGAAGAGCAGCAAGCAGCTGCAACTGAGTGTGCTGGACTACGGACAGCCCCGCACCTATAAAGCAGAAGTGTATGCCGACATGATGCTGACCAACAAGAAAATCAAGGAGAGCAACAAGCAAGACCTCTACATCTCTCATCTGACAGTGGACAGAGGAGTGAATCCCTACTGGATGCTACACCATCATGGCTGCGCGTTCGAGAATGAGATGGTGGCCTACCGCATCTATTTCGACCACCGCCAGACCGTGGACACCTATGGCAAAAACCACAAAGGGCTTGAACTGCGCGACACCCAATTCTATCCCGACAAAGAGCAGAAAGCCCTGGGCTACGGCGACGATGTGCTATGGGTGGGCAGCACCTTCGGTCTGGGCACCGTGCGTGGATGGAACGGTCAGACACCCACCATGGTGAGCGATGTGGAGCACCGCACCCAGCGCATCATAGCCCGCGGTCCGCTTCGCACCATCATCGAAGTGATAGACGAGGCCTGGCGCCCCCAACCCGACGATGCCCCTGTTGACATGCGTATCCGCTATACCTTGGAGTCGGGCCGCAGAGACTGCCGTGTGGACCTTTACTTCGGCCGCGAGTGCCGTGAGCTGAAGTTCTCGACAGGTGTGATCAAGGTAAAAGACTCGGAAGAATTCTCCGACCATGCCGGACTGCGCGGCTGTTGGGGCACCGACTGGCCCGTATCAGAGAAAGACTCCGTCGGGCACAAACGCGAGACGGTAGGTCTGGGTGTGTGTGTGCCCACCGAATATCTGGTGAACGAGATGCCCGAGGTAGAGCAGAACCTCCCACTGGTATTCTATGCCCCGAGCCAGCATTTGACCTATTATATCACCTTCGGCAGCGACAACGAAGACTTCGGCATGCATTCCGCCAAGGAATGGTTTGCCTATCTGAAATCGTGGAAGAAGGAGCTGTCGCTCCAACCGATTAAAGCAGTGCTGAAAGAGTAGCTCTATTCGGCTGTAAGCGACAGAGTAGTAGCCAGGCGGCGTTTTTTGTCATTGACCTTCAGGAGGATATCCCCCTTCTGTTTCATTGTCTGTATGACGACTACAAGCTGACCGTTAAACAGCTTCATGGTGGGTTTTGTGAACGACTCGAGCGAAGTGGCGTCGCCATTGCACACCGCCTTGAAGGAGCCAACACCTGACACTTCGAACGTGAGCTGGTCGTCGGCATACGGTATGAGCGTTCCATCGCCATCGGTGAGGCTCACAGTGACGAAAGCCAAGTCGCAGCCATCCGCCTTGAGCTGTTCGCGGTCGGCCTTGCAGGCAATGCGCGCCGGTTTTCCAGCCGTCATCACCACCTTTTGTGCTGCCGGATTGCCTTTTTCATCGTAGGCCACCACTTTCAGTTCGCCCGGTTCATAGACCACATCGTTCCATCTGAGGCGGTAGCGGTCGAGCCGTTCTGCAGGATTTTTGGTGATTCGTCCCTGGCTTACCCCATTGACGAAAAGTTCGGCAGACGGGAAATCGGTGTAGCAATAGACGGGTGTGACTTGTCCTTTCCGGTCAGGCCAAGTCCAATGAGGCAGCAAATGAAGGGTATGTTCATTTTTGTTCCATTTGCTCCGGTAGAGATAGAATCGGTCTTTGGGCAGTCCGGCCAGGTCGCAGATACCGAAATAGCTGCTGCGCGACGGCCAATACTCATCGTAGGGTGTAGGTTCGCCAAGATAGTCGAATCCTGTCCATACGAACTCACCTATCACCCAGTCGTAATCATCCTGGCATCGCCAGTCGTCATCGGGCAGGTTACTCCAGGAGCAATATTCCGTGTCGTAACTGGAGCACTGCCCGTCGGGATAGACAGCATGGTCGGACACTGTGACGGGGAATTTATATACCCCACGCGAACTGACGGTGGAAGCCGTTTCGGACCCCAGGAGGAATCCCTTGGGGAGCTGTTTGATGTTGTTCTCATACTTGTGCACCCTGTAGTTGAATCCCGGCACATCCATGACCTGTGCGAATCCCGACTTGAGCGCCGCCTCCGCCTTGTCCATGCCCTGTGTGACGGGTCGGGAGGGGTCGAGACGGTGACAGATGTCCTGCAGATGTCGGGCTATCTCCCTACCCTCCTCGCTCCACTGCTCAGGAATCTCATTGCCGATGCTCCACATCACGATAGAAGGATGATTGCGGTGGCAGAGGACCAGATTCTCGATATCCCGGTCGCTCCACTCCTTGAAGAACCGTGCATATCCATTCTTGCATTTAGGATAAATCCACATATCAAAGCTTTCGGCCATGACCATCATTCCCATAGAGTCGCATATCTCCATCTGCCATGTAGAAGGCATATTATGAGCCGTACGGATGGCGTCGCATCCCATGTCCTTCATTATGCGCAACTGTCGTATGAGCGCAGCCTTGTTGACCGCTGTGCCAAGCGGTCCAAGGTCGTGGTGCAGGCACACCCCTTTTATTTTACGGGTCACCCCATTGAGTTGGAACCCATTCTCTTTACTGACGGAGACTGTCCTTAAGCCCACTTTCGACTTGTTGGAGTCGATTAGTGAACCATTTTCATAAAGGCAAGTAGAGAGTGTGTAGAGTTCAGGTGCCTCCGGCGACCAAAGCGAAGGGTTCTTCACCTGCAGGTTGAAACGACATTTTCCATCGGCATCAATAACGGAGTAAGCCCCCGTGATGCGTCTTCCCTTATTATTATATAAGGTGACCTCCATGGCCAGTTTCTTTTTTTCAGGAATCGTTCCCCTCACCCCCGTGTTGACCACGATGTCGGCACAGGCTTTATCCGCCTGTTCGGTATAGAAGAACGTGCTCCACTCATCAATCATAGCAGTACCACCGAGTATGAGGTCGACAGGCCTGTAGATTCCTCCGCCAGGATACCATCTGCTACTCTCCTCCCTATTGTTGAGCGAAACCGCGATAAGGTTCTCGCCACTTTTCAGGAAAGGAGCGATATCAATACGGAAAGCATTGTAGCCATAAGCCCATCCTCCAGCCACCTTGCCATTGACATAAACGCAGGGCTCGCTCATGGCGCCGTCGAACAGCAAGAGGGCCGAAGCCGGTTTTTCGTCGAGGAAGACCTTTTTCTGATAAAACCCCTTACCAATCCAGGGTAAAGCCCCGGAGCGTCCGGACTTCTCGGTCTTTTCTTTCTCGCCATTCTGCTCGATGGCCACATATTGCAAATCCCATTTTTTGTCGAATGGTCCGTCGATAGCCCAATCGTGAGGAACGGAAACGGTTTGCCAATTGACGCTGTCTCTGGAAAAGAGCCATCCATCATTGAGATGCAAGACAGTGCGCTGCTGTGCGAAAGACACAGACGATACGAGCCAGAGCAACAAGGCTACAGGCAGGGTAAGAAAGAAATATCTTCTATTCATAAAAAATACATTTATATCCAAAAACAGAATGACATAATTCATCTGCAAAAATATGAAAAAAAAGGGAATTGAAGAACGAGTTGCCTTAAAACAGGACTATAAATTGATTTTAAAAAAAGACGCAGCGGCCAATGTTAACATTGATTTGTATAAAATATGTTAACAATTGAATTGTGTAGGCGCACAGCAGAAAAGAGTGGAAAAAAGATTGAGTAAAATTTTTTGTAGTAAAATAAATGTATTATCTTTGCAGCGTTATCCTGAAAACAATCTTTTTACCTTAAAAAAAACTAATACCTATTGAAGATTCGAAGCGGTCGCCTGAGAAGGTAATCGCTTTTTTTTGTGTCGATGCACATAATGTTCGCGGAGAAAAACGCGGTCGCCTGAGAAGGTAATCGCTTTTTTTGTGTCGATGCACAAGTATAATTAATCGCTTTTTGTGTAGATATACAAGAAAGTTCGCGGAGAAAAACGCGGTCGCCTGAGAAGGTAATCGCTTTTTTTGTGTGTGAAGGTAATCGCTTTTTGTGTGTTTACACAGTGAAGATTATCAGAAATACGTCAAAAAGTGAGTACACATCAATAGAATTGAAATAAAAGTATTATATTTGCATTTGTGAAATAAAAGACGACACCATAAAAACCACAAGAGTATGAACAATCTATTAAGAAAAGTGATTTGCGCCGGTATCATTTTGTTATCCATGCCTATTCATGCGCAAGAGAAGGTAGAATACAAGACTATTGTATATACGAGCGATGCGCTTGCCAATGAGATTAGCAAGCTCAACACCGAACGCGATGCATCTCGTGGATTTTTGGGTGATATCGTGCAAGCCACCGGCAACTCCATGCGTGGTTTAGCATCGGGTTATGTCACCTCCTTTTTCGACCTTGGTGTGAATGCCATCGGTGCTTTGGTGACCCGCAACTCACGTCTGAAGAAAGAGTGGGAAGAAGCCGTGAAGAAAGAGAATGTATACCAGACCCTGATACAGTCGGTATCGGAGATGAGCGATTTCTACGACGACACCTCATTCGACGGAGCAATGGACCCCAAGGGAATGCGATTCGACGGTATAGGCTGTCTGCGCATGGAAGGCCAGGACACCATGTTCTATGTATCTTGTCACATAGACCGCACGAAGCTCTACCGCATTATCAATCACTCGAAATTTGAGTTGGTGCTCGATACGCTGATTATCAATCCAGAACACTCGAACCTGCCCAACACCCAGCTGGACATACCTTTCTCCTTTGCCGACCGCAAGGATTTCACGTTAACGCTCGACATCAGCATCACCTCATCATGGATGAATGAAGTGGTGCAGCTGCAGAAGAACCAGGAGTTGGGTCATTTCACCATCAACATACCTGTAGCCCCCAGTTCGCTCGACGACAAAGGATTCTTCCGCTATGTCAGAAAGAACGGTGAGCCTTCACGCTATCAGGTGATGGGTGAGAGTTTCATTGTTCCCCGTTCCTACATGGGTTTCCGCGATGAGCGTGACAACTTCAAGGACTGCTGGGGCACTGGCGAGTACCGACTGAGTGTAAACATCAAGGAGAGCTGCGATGTGACTGACAGCTACCGTGCCCGTTGGAAAGAAGACTACAAGCATCGCAAGGAGTTGGCCAAGAGAGGCAAGGAGATGGGGTTGCTCGACCAGACCTGGCAAGTGGTGAGCCGCCAGAAATGGGACGAGCTGGCCCAGAGTTGGGTGATTACGACCCTGAAGGCCCCTGCCGAATACATATCAAACGACCTCATCGACAAGTGGGGCTTAGACTCAAAATAAAGGAAGATGACCCATCGTTTCGTGCTACTGTGCACCTATGTGCTCTGTACGCTGTGGTGCACCGCTCAAGATGCCTCCACTCTTCAGCGTGCCGACTCGCTTGACAAGGCTGCAGCCGCCTGTTCAGAAGAGAGCCGCCATGAAGAAGCGGTACGACTGTCGCGTGAGAGTATTGCATTGCTTTCCGAGAGCGGGGGAACGCGGACCGACCGATATGCCCACACCGCCAACCGCCTATCCAAATACCTTTCCTATACCGGTCGTCTGACCGAAGCCATCCAATGGGGCAAGACCGCCCTCGCCATCACCGAGAAGACACAGGGCAAGGAGAGTGCTGTGTATGCCCAGATGCTTTCCGATCAGGCCGGCTACTATTCCCGCTCCGGTGACTATCACGAAGCCCTCCGTTTGGGCACAGAAGCCCTTCAGATAAGAGAGCGGGTGGTTGGTAAAGACCACATCGACTATGCCCACAGTCTGAACAATCTGGCCCGATACCACTCCTATCTGGGCAATCATATAGAATCGATAAGGCTCGGACGGAAAGCTGTGGAGCTGAAGTCGAAGCTGACGGGCACACAAAATGCCGACTATGCACAAAGTTTAAGCAATCTGGCCGGTTACTATTCAAGGATGGGCAACTATGCCCATGCCATTGAGATTGGAGAAGCTGCGCTACACATACGCGAGCAAGTGCTCGGCAAGCAGCATCCCGACTATGCCCAGAGTCTGAACAACCTGGCCAAATATCATTATTTTCAGAATGAGTTTGGCGAGGCCATCCAACTTGGCACAGAAGCGCTCCAGCTGCGTGAGAAGATATACGGCCGCCACCACAGCGAATACGCCACCGCCCTGAGCAACCTGGCCGACTACTACCTGCACACCGGCGACCTACAGAAAGCCCTTTCGCTGGGCAAAGAAGCCCTTGAGATACGACATCGTGTTTTTGGAGACAAGCACCCCGACTGCGCGGAATCGCTCGCCAACCTGGCCGGTTACTATTATGCCCAGGGCGACTATTCCAAGGCAGTGGAAACCGGCCGCAACGCCCTTGCTCTGCAATACCAGATACTGGGCGACGAGCACCCCGCCTACGCCCAGTCACTGTGCAAGCAAGCCGTCTATTTCTCGGCCGATGAGCAAGCCGACTCAGCTGCCTACTATGCCAGCAAGGCCACCCGCAAATACACCGATGTGATACTGACCACCTTTGCCGACCTCACCTCCAACGAGCGCGACCTCTACTGGAAGAAGGTGAAGCCCTGGTTCACCAACACACTGCTTCAACTGGCCGGCAAGACCCCGACCCCTGCGATGCTCACGAGTGCTTACAACAGTGTGCTGCTGGCTAAGGGACTGCTGTTGAACAGCGAGTTGGAGATGACCAATCTGCTTATGGAAAGCGGTGACACAGCAGCAGTGGAAGCCTACCGCGCCTTGCAGGAGAACCGCTCGCTGCTGATACGTCAATATGAATGCGCCAAGAGCGACCGCAGCATGAACACCGACTCATTGGAGCGAATCATCACCAAGCAAGAGCGCCATCTGGTGCGCCGTTCGAAGACCTACGGCAACTATACCAAGCAACTCCGTATAGAATGGCCCCAGATACAGCGCGAGCTTCGTCCCGACGAACTAGCCATAGAATTCATCTACTACCCCTCGCGCCAGGGCCGCGGACAATATGGAGCCCTCCTGCTTTCAACCCAGCAGAAATCGCCCCTCTTCATTCCACTGATGGATGATGAAGAGCTGAATGAGATACCGAAGAAAGAACTCTACACCACCACCCGGCTTTCGGAAATCGTGTGGAAGCCGCTGAAAGACTATCTCAACAAAGCCAAGAGAGTGTACTTTGCCCCAGTAGGAGAATTGTACAACCTTGGGATAGAGAATCTGCCCTATTGGAAAGACAAAGGCCGCTATATGGCAGACACCTGGCAGCTCTACCGTCTGTCGTCGACCCGTGAGATAGTTCTGTCAAAGGAAAAGAAACGCCCTCGGCAATATACGGCGGCCATTTTCGGCGGGATGACCTACGACAGCCATCCAGAAGTCACTGCAGACGACGACGAGACCGAGCAATGGGACAGCAGCTATGAGCATGCCGCCAAATATCTGCCCGGCACAAAGACTGAAGCAGAGGAAATCTATGCCACTCTACTGGGCCATCAGATTCCCTGTGAGATCTATCTCGGCGCTGAAGCCACAGAAAAGACGCTGAAGAGTCTGTCGGGCCATGTACCTACCGACATGCATATAGCCACCCATGGATTCTACTGGACCGACAAGGAGGTGAACGCCCATGACATGCAGGGACGTCTTCAATTCCTGTCGATGTACAACAATCTGGACGATGCCGACAAAGCGCTGACCCGTTCCGGCCTATTGTTCAGCGGTGCCAACCAAGCGCTGACCGGTCATAAGATGAGCTATCGTAACGACGACGGCGTCTTGACCGCCAAAGAAATATCGCTGCTCGACCTTCGCGGACTGGACCTCTTGGTCCTCTCCGCCTGTCAGACCGGTCTCGGCAAAGTGACCGGCGACGGTGTATTCGGTCTTCAGCGAGGATTCAAGAAAGCAGGCGCCACCACCATGCTTATGAGTCTTTGGAAGGTAGACGACAAGGCCACCCGCCTGTTGATGACCTATTTCTATAGCAATCTGATGTCGGGCATGAGCAAGCACGCCTCGCTGATAAAGGCACAGGAGCAGCTACGCCAAACAGAGATGGAGAGCGTGAGCCGTAACCGCCGTGGAGTGGGTGCCCGTGCGAAGCGCGCCAAGAAGAATCAGCAGAAGAAGACCTATTCAGACCCCTACTATTGGGCCGCCTTCATCTTGCTCGACTCGATGTAGAAGAGTTTTCGCCCCATCTGGGCCCATTTGGACTGTTAAATATTCATAATTCGAAACTTTGTAAGCAAAGTGAATATGAAATAATGAGAAATATTCAGTAATTTTGCAGCCGATTTAGTCCGTGGAGGCTCGAAAAAGCCACAATAACGTTGTGCGCCTTGCGGAAAAACCCGTTATTACAATAAAAAATTAAATGTACGCAATTGTAGACATCAACGGTCAGCAGTTTAAGGCAGAAGCAGGCATGAAGTTGTTTGTGAACCGCATGAACGATGTTGCCGCCGGCCAGTCTGTTGAGTTTGAGAAGGTGCTTCTCGTTGACAACGAGGGTGCCGTGACCGTAGGTACTCCGACAGTAGAGGGTGCCAAAGTAGTATGTGAGGTGCTTGATCCCCTGGTGAAGGGCGACAAAGTGCTGGTGTTCAAGAAGAAGCGCCGCAAGGGCTATCGTAAGCTGAACGGCCACCGTAGCCAGTACACGCGCTTGGAGATTAAATCAATCATTGGTTAAAATTTAGGAGGATTAGAAATGGCACATAAAAAAGGTGTTGGTAGTTCTAAGAACGGCCGCGAGTCAGCTTCGCAAAGATTAGGCGTTAAGATTTGGGGTGGTCAGAAGTGTGTAGCCGGCAACATTATTGTTCGCCAGCGCGGCACGAAGCACAATCCCGGCAACAACGTAGGTATCGGTAAGGACGACACGCTTTATGCTCTCGTAGACGGTGTGGTAAACTTCCACAAGGGTAAGAGAGACAAGAGTGTTGTGTCAGTAATACCTGAAGCTGAGGCATAACAACAAAACAAACGTATTCCAAACAAACACATCCCGATTCTCGTTGAGAGGTCGGGATTTTTTTATTGAAAAAACGACTGTTTTTGCTCCGAATATTAGGAAAGTACGTCAAAAAGAAGTAACTTTGCCGATTGAATTGATAAAAAGAAGGAACAACGAACAAAAAACGAACAATATGCTTACAATTCAGCTTATTAGAGAAGAGACAGAAAGAGTGGTAAAAGGGTTGGAGAAGAAGAATTTTGCCGGTGCCCGCGAAGCGATAGACCAAGTGCTTGCTATCGACAAGCTTCGTCGTGAGACCCAGCAGCGTCTTGACACCAACCTTTCGGAGGCCAAGAAGCTGGCCGCCGAGATAGGCAAACTCATGAAGCAAGGCCAGCGTGACGAAGCCGAGCAGGTGAAGGCCGCTGTGGCCCAGCTCAAGGAGACCAACAAGCAGCTTGAGCAAGAGAAATCCAATGCCGAGCACGACCTGACCACCCTGCTCTGCCAGATACCCAACATACCCTACGACGAAGTGCCCGAAGGCAAGGCCGCCGAGGACAACCACGTGGTGAAGAGCAATCTGAAGGAGTGCGACGGCACTGACACCGTGGGCAACTGGACCTGCAACCCCACGAACGGCGAGGCCAAGCTTCCCCACTGGGAGCTTGCCAAAAAATACAATCTGATAGACTTCGACCTCGGTGTGAAAATCACCGGTGCCGGTTTTCCGGTATACATCGGCCAGGGCGCCCGTCTGCAGCGCGCTCTTATCAATTTCTTCCTCGATGAGGCAAGGAAATCCGGCTATACCGAACTGATGCCCCCCACCGTGGTGAACGCCGCTTCCGGCTACGGTACCGGCCAGTTGCCCGACAAGGAAGGTCAGATGTACCACTGCGAGGTGGACGACTTCTACCTCATTCCCACCGCCGAGGTGCCCGTGACCAACATATACCGCGACGTGATACTCGACGAGAAGGACCTGCCCATCAAGAACTGCGCCTACACCGAGTGTTTTCGCCGCGAGGCCGGTTCCTACGGCAAGGACGTGCGCGGTCTGAACCGTCTGCATGAGTTCTCGAAGATAGAGATAGTCCGCATAGACACCCCCGAGCACTCTAAGGAGAGCCACAAGGAGATGCTGGATCATGTGGAAGGTCTGTTGAAGAAGCTCGAGCTCCCCTACCGCATTTTGCTGCTCTGCGGCGGCGACCAGAGTTTCACCAGCGCCATCTGCTACGATTTTGAGGTATATTCCGAGGCTCAGCAGCGCTGGCTGGAGGTATCGTCGGTATCCAATTTCGACACCTATCAGGCCAACCGTCTGAAGTGCCGTTACCGCCGTTCGTCGGACAAGAAGACCGAGCTCTGCCACACGTTGAACGGTTCGGCCCTTGCCCTGCCGCGCATCGTGGCCTCTATTCTGGAGAACAACCAGACCCCCGAGGGCATCCGTGTGCCGAAGTGCCTTGTACCCTACTGCGGTTTTGAGCTGATAGACGGCAAGCACTAAGCCATCCATATAACCACTGAACAAGAAAAAAACAAAGCATTATGAACAAGATTGTCAGGAAAGAACAGTTCTCAGAGAAGGTGTACCTCTTCGAGGTAGAGGCACCGCTCATAGCCAGGAGCCGCAAGGCCGGCCATTTTGTGATAGTAAGAGTAGGTGCGAAGGGAGAACGGATTCCCCTGACGATAGCCGACTCCGACACCCAGCGCGGCACGATTACCCTTGTGGTGCAGAAGGTGGGCCTGAGCAGCACCAAGTTGTGCGACCTGAACGTAGGCGACTATGTGACCGATGTGGTAGGTCCGCTCGGCAACCCCACCCACATTGAGAAATTCGGCACAGTGATTTGTGCCGGCGGCGGTGTGGGCGTGGCCCCCATGCTCCCCATCATCAAAGCCCTGAAGGCCGCGGGCAACCGTGTGCTCAGTGTGCTGGCCGGCCGCAGCAAGGACCTCATCATTCTGGAAGACGAGGTACGCGCCCACAGCGACGAGACCCTCATTATGACCGATGACGGCAGCTACGGCGAGAAAGGCGTGGTGACGGTAGGCATAGAGAAACTCATCCATCAGGAGCACATAGACAAAGTGTTTGCCATTGGTCCTGCCATCATGATGAAATTCTGCTGTCTGCTCACCAAGAAATACGAGATACCCACTGACGTGTCGCTCAACACCATCATGGTAGACGGCACCGGCATGTGCGGTGCCTGCCGACTGACCATTGGCGGCAAGACCCGTTTTGTATGCATCGACGGTCCCGAGTTCAACGGCTTCGATGTAGACTGGGATGAGATGTTCAAGCGCATGGGCACCTTCAAGCGTGTGGAGCAAGACGACATGGCCCATTTTGCCGAGCATCTGGCCCAGGTGAATCAGGAAGCCGTGGTAGAGACGACCGACATTGTGATGGACGACGACCCCACCAACGACACCATCGAGATACTGACCGACCGCAATGCCGAATGGCGCAAAGCCCTGCGCGGAAGAATGAAGCCCAAGGAGCGCACCGCCATAGAGCGTGTGGTGATGCCCGAGCTCGATGCCGAGTACCGTTCACACACCCGCAAGGAAGAAGTGAACCAAGGCCTGACGAAAGAGATGGCCATGACCGAGGCCAAGCGCTGTCTGGACTGTGCCAAGCCCACCTGTGTGGAAGGCTGCCCTGTAGGCGTGAATATCCCCTCGTTTATCAAGAACATAGAACGCGGTCAGTTCTTGGCCGCCGCCAAGGTGCTGAAAAATACCTCTGCCCTTCCCGCCGTGTGTGGCCGCGTATGTCCGCAGGAGAAGCAATGCGAGAGCAAGTGCATACACCTGAAGATGAACGAACCCGCTGTAGCCATCGGCTACCTGGAGCGTTTCGCCGCCGACTTCGAGCGCGAGAGCGGTCAGATGAGTATTCCCGAGATTGCTCCGAGCAACGGCATCAAAGTGGCCGTAGTAGGCTCTGGTCCTGCCGGTCTTAGCTTTGCCGGCGACATGGTGAAGCTTGGATATGAAGTATATGTATTTGAAGCCCTTCACGAAGTGGGCGGTGTGTTGAAGTACGGCATTCCCGAGTTCCGTCTGCCCAACCGCATAGTAGACGTAGAGATAGACAATCTGCGCAAGATGGGTGTTCACTTCATCACCGACTGCATTGTGGGCAAGACCATCAGCGTTCAGCAGTTGGAGGCCGACGGTTTCAAGGGCATCTTTGTTGCCTCCGGTGCCGGTCTGCCCAACTTCATGGACATACCCGGCGAGAATCTGATCAACATCATGTCGTCGAACGAATACCTGACCCGTGTGAACCTGATGGATGCCGCCGACCCCACCTCCGACACCCCCATCAATCTGGGCCGGAGAATAATGGTGGTAGGCGGCGGCAACACCGCCATGGACTCCTGCCGCACCGCCAAGCGCCTTGGAGCCCAGGTGACCCTGGTGTACCGCCGTTCGGAAGCCGAGATGCCCGCCCGTCTGGAAGAGGTGAAGCATGCTAAGGAAGAAGGTATCGACTTCCTGACCCTGCACAACCCTGTGGAGTATATCGGCGATGAGAACGGTGCTGTGAAGCAAGCCGTGCTGGAAGTGATGCGTCTGGGCGAGCCCGACGCCAGCGGCCGCCGCCGTCCGGAGCCCACGGGCGAGAAAGTGACCCTCGATGTGGACCAGGTGATTGTAGCCATCGGTGTTTCGCCCAACCCCCTGGTACCCAAGAGTGTGGAAGGCTTGGAGCTGGGCCGCAAGAACACGATAGCCGTGAACGAGATGATGCAATCGTCGCGCCCCGACCTCTTTGCCGGCGGCGACATCGTACGCGGTGGTGCCACCGTGATTCTGGCCATGGGTGACGGCCGTTCAGCAGCCGCCCACATGCACGAACAATTATCAACAAAGAAATGAACGGACTTTATACCATCATCCTGCTCATCACCAGCAACGTTTTCATGACACTGGCTTGGTATGGGCATTTGAAGCTACAAGAGACAGGGGTCAGCCGCGACTGGCCCCTGCTTGGTGTGATAGCCTTTTCCTGGGGCATCGCCTTCTTCGAATACTGTTGTCAAGTGCCCGCCAACCGTCTTGGTTTTGAAGGCAACGGCGGTCCCTTCAATCTGGTTCAGCTGAAAGTGATACAAGAGTGCATCAGCCTCGGCGTATTTGCCGTCATTGCCAATATCATGTTTCAGGGCCAGAGTCTGCACTGGAACCATATTCTGGCTTTCCTCTTCATCATCTGCGCCGTGTATCTGGTGTTTATGAAATAGCCGCCGATGCCAAGGAAGAGCGAGGAGCAACTGCTGGAGCAGCGCATCATGCACCGCATGGTGAAAGCGATGGCCACCTACCGCCTGATATCCGACGGCGACAAGATACTGGTGGGTCTCTCCGGCGGCAAGGACTCGCTCTGCCTGCTGGAGATGCTGGCCCAGCGCCGAAAGATAGCCCATCCGGTGTTCACGGTAGAAGCCCTTCATGTGCGGATGGAGAACATCCACTACGAGAGCGACACCAGCTATCTGGAGGAATTTGCACACCGTCTCGGTGTACCCCTTCACCTGCGCACCACCCGCTTCGACTCCAGCACCGACACCCGGAAGACGTCCTGTTTCCTGTGTTCCTGGTACCGCAGGAAAGAGCTCTTCAACCTGGCCCAGGAGTTGGGTTGCAACAAGATAGCACTCGGTCATCATCAAGACGACCTGCTCCACACCGCCCTGATGAGCACCTTCTTTCAAGGAAGTTTCGCAACGATGCCCGCCCGGCTTCGTCTGCGGAAGATGCCGCTGAGCATCATCCGCCCCCTCTGTCTGGTGCAAGAAGACGACATCAGACGCCTGGCAGCCCTAAGAGGCTATGAACCCCAGCTGAAGCAATGCCCCTACGAGCACGACTCCAGCCGCGACTATGCGGCCAATCTGTTCAAGGAAATAGAAGCCCACAACCCAGAAGCCCGTCCCTGCCTGTGGCGTGCTCTGGAGGATGCTGGAAAGTTGGTAGAGGAATAGTTTTTGATTATCCCCTTTGGTCTGTTAAAGAAGGTTAAATTGATTTATGGGTAAATAACGAGGCTGAAAAATCACTATATTTGTATTTTCGAATTTAAAGACCTTTGTGTAACAAAAACCGAAAGATATGAAGAAGATTTTTCCTGAATCAGAGCTCATCATCAATGGCGACGGCTCCTGTTTCCATCTGCACCTCAAGCCAGAGAATCTGGCCGACAAGGTAGTGCTTGTGGGCGACCCGGCCCGTGTGGACACGGTGGCCGCCCACTTCGACTCACGGGAGTGTGAAGTTCAGAGCCGCGAATTTCATACTATCACCGGCACCTACAAAGGCAAGCGCATCACCTGTCAAAGCCACGGCATAGGCTGTGACAACATCGACATAGTGGCCAACGAGCTCGACACTCTTGCCAACATAGACTATACAACCCGCGAGGAGCGCGACGAGCACCGCACGCTGACCATGGTGCGCATAGGCACCTGTGGCGGTTTGCAGCCTTTCACCCCCACCGGCTGTTTTGTGGCCAGTGTGAAGAGCATCGGTTTCGACGGTCTGTTGAATTACTACGCCGGTCGTAATAAGGTGTGCGACCTACAGCTGGAAGAAGCCTTCAAGGAGCATATGCATTGGGACCCCATAAAAGGCGCTCCCTATGTGGCAGTGGCCGATGCTGACCTAATCAACCAGATAGCCCAGGACGACATGGTTCGCGGCTACACCATCAGTTGCGGTGGCTTTTACGGGCCACAAGGTCGTGTTCTTCGTGCCGACATCTCCGACCCGGAGCAGAATGAGAAGATAGAGCGTTTCGAGTATGACGGTCTGAAGATTTGCAATTTTGAGATGGAGTCGAGTGCGCTGGCCGGTATGGCCTCTCTGCTTGGCCATCGTGCGATGACCTGTTGCATGGTTATCGCCAACCGCTATGCCCAAAAGATGAACACCGAATACAAGAACTCCATCGACACTCTTATTGAGAAAGTTCTGGACCGGATATGATAAAAAGTATTATCATCGGTATTGTGTTTATCGTCCTTGCCGTCATCATTCTGATGGGCAAGGGCGATAAACTCATTGCGGGCTACAACACGGCCAGTGAGGAAGAGCGCCAGCAAATAAACATAAAGCGACTTCGGCTTTTGGTGGCGATAACGTGTCTTTCCAGCACTGTGCTCTGTTTATGCATGCCAGTTATAGGAGAAAATTTTGTAGCAGAATTGACAGCCACAGGAATTTTTCTACTTATCCTTTTAGTCATAGTTATTCTCGCCAACACATGGGCAAAAACGAAATGAACAGCGACACCATCTGTGCCATGTCGACTGCTCCTGGTGGAGCGTTGGGCATCGTACGCGTTTCCGGTCCACAAGCCATAGCCATCGTGTCGTCTCTCTTTAAGAGCGCCACCGGCCGACAGCTCACAGAGAGCAAGAGCCATCATGCCAGTTTCGGCCGCATGGTTTCGCCGAGCGGAGAGAGCATCGACGAGTCGGTGGTAACCATCTTCCGTTCTCCCCACAGCTATACCGGCGAGGATGTAGTGGAAATCAGCTGCCATGGTTCGCGCTACATCATAGAGCGCATTCTTGAGGTTTTGATAGAAAAAGGCTGTCGGCAAGCATTACCCGGCGAGTTCACCCAACGCGCTTATCTTAACGGCAGGATGGATTTGAGTCAGGCAGAAGCCGTGGCCGACCTGATAGCCTCGACCAACAGCGCCACGCACAAGATGGCCATGAGCCAGCTGCGCGGTCATTTCAGCGACTCGCTCGGACAGCTTCGAGAGCAAATGCTCCGTCTGACCGCCCTGCTGGAACTGGAGCTCGACTTCAGCGACCAGGATGTAGACTTTGCCGACCGCCAGGAGATTTTGTCCATTGCCCGTGCCACCGACGACCGTGTTCAGACCCTGGCCCGCTCTTTCCGAACCGGCAAGGCCATGAAAGAAGGAATAGCCGTGGCCATCGTGGGCAAGACCAATGTAGGCAAGAGCACCCTTCTGAACCGCCTGCTGCATGAAGATAAAGCCATCGTGAGCCAGATACATGGCACCACACGCGACGCCATAGAAGACACCACCCAGATAGGCGGCGTTTGTTTCCGTTTCATCGACACCGCCGGTATCCGCTCCACCGCGGACGAGATAGAACAGATAGGCATAGAGCGTACGTATCAGAAGTTGGCCGAGGCCACAATCGTGCTTTGGATCGTCGACGAGTGTCCCGATGCAGAGATGACGGAAGAGATGCGTCAGCGCTGTGAGGGCAAGGGACTCATCACGATACTGAACAAGATAGACAAGACCCCGGACCTCTCTACCCCATCCTGGCTAGCTACACTTCCTGGCCGCCATATTCTTCTATCCGCCAAATACGGCACTGGTATTGACGAACTGGAACAGATGATTTTCGAAGCCGCCAATCTGCCCGAGGTGACCGAAAACGACGTGATTGTGACACGCGCCCGCCACTACGAAGCGTTGGTTCATGCCCACGAAGACCTGGAGCGTGTGATAGAAGGCCTGCAGATGGAACTAAGCGGCGACTTGCTGAGCGAGGACCTCCGTTCGTGCCTGCATCATCTTGGCGAGATAACCGGCGGCGAGATAACGACCGACGAAACACTGGGTGCGATATTCAGTGAGTTCTGCGTGGGCAAGTGACCCCTTATAAACAACTCTGAACAACTTGGAGCAATTTGAACTAAGTCCCTCTAAATGAGGGACTTTTTGTATTTTAACACTTCAAGTTGCATATTTGTTAGTTACAGTTTTTCCAGTTATTTTTGCACCATATTTCTACCGCGAGTGTAAAATAGAAAGTCGATTTCACACCAAGATGACATCATAGGTACAAGCGTGAGACGCTGTGAGAAAATGCCAAAATGCAATCGAAGGTACAACGTGAGACACCATGAGACGTGGTGAGACACTATGAGACACTTTAGCAGGAGAAAATTCACTAACGAGTGCAACAATTATGGAGATTCAGAAACGCTGCAAGTATTGTGGAAGATCCTTTATTGCGCATAAGATGACCACTATCTATTGCTCACCTTCGTGCAATAATAAGGATTACAAGAGAGCAATCCGAGAAAAGCAGATTGCCGAATTCATGGAGGAAGAAAAGAAGAAGACACCCAAGGTAGATATTCTTGGGGGCAAGGAATTCCTCACCCCTACTGAAGGTGCATCACTGCTTGGACTGAGTCGTGCTACTTTCTATCGCTATATGAGCAATGGAACCATCAAGGCTGTCCAGCTTCGTGGTAAGACTATCATCAGGCGAAAGGATATAGAGCGATTGTTCGACAATCCCCCTACCTACCAGTCCCATTCCGAGAAGAAGCAGGAGAAGCGTGAATACTATACCTTCAGGCAAATCATGGAGAAATTCAAATGCTCCAAGAAGGCGGTCATGACCAGAGTTGAGAAATACAATATACCCAAAGTATATCAAGGCCGCAACTGTTTCTTTGATCGTGCTCTTGTTGATGTTCATTTTGCTCAACTTATTGCGGAGATAGACCTTCGTGACTATTATACAATTCCGCAGTTGGAGGAGAAGTACAAGATGAGCCACGCAGCAGTATTATCATTTGTGACCAGAAACAAGATTCCACGTATCACCCAAGGAAGAACTGTCTATTATTCCAGGGCGCATATCGATACGATAAAAGGTGAACGTGAATCCATCGACCCGAACTACTATACCTACTCGGAGATTATGGAGAAGTATCACTTCACAAAAGACCAAGTTGCCTACTATATCCATAACTACGAGATAGACAATCATAAGCAGGGACGATTTACGGTCATCAACAGAAAGGAGTTTGATCGTATCATCAAGGAGCGCATGGAAACAAATGCCCTGGAAAAAGAGAAAGAGCGGAGAGCAAAACTGCCGAAACTCAATGAAATTCCTGATGGCTATATTTCCGTTGCACAGATAGCAGAGAAATATGGAGTCACAACCAAACATGTCCAGGCTAAGACTCGTGAGGCAAAAACACCAAAACTTATTATCAAGCATTTGAACTACTATAACGAGGCTGCCATTGAACAGCTGTTCAACAGAGACCCGGAGAAGTTTGAGGTTCCCGAAGACTATATCACAGCACA
>CACYUZ010000017.1:0-61235 GCA_902777645.1 uncultured Prevotellaceae bacterium
CGGGGGGATTTTTCTTACCCTATACAAAGGTACAAAACTTGTATCACATTGAAAAACAAATAGTTATAAATAATCTTAATATTCAACGACAGTCCCTAAATATGGGGCAGCGTGTTCCCGTGGTGTTCACGGGGACGGGAATCACGGGAATCACGGTGACGGAGATTTTGATTCCTTTTTTTCGTGGATTGCGGTGACGGAGTTTTTGATTCATAATTCGCAAGCCTAAAAACAAAAGGCCTAGCTGAAAATAGCTAGACCTTTATCAGTCGGGATGAGGCGACTCGAACGCCCGACCCCTACGTCCCGAACGTAGTGCGCTACCAACTGCGCTACATCCCGATTTTGCGGTGCAAAGGTAGGCCTTTTTTTGCATACAGACAAATTTTTTGCAGTTTTTCTTCCAAAAATGATAGACTTTCAATTTTTTGATGTATCTTTGCACCGCATTTGCCGAAACAGGCTGCTTTGCGTTGCTGTTTGCAGGCCGTGCAGAAGAGAAAATGGTGCCTTAGCTCAGTTGGTAGAGCATCGGACTGAAAATCCGTGTGTCCCCGGTTCGATTCCTGGAGGTACCACTCCTCCTTTCTTCGCCCCGTGATGGTGTAAGCCTAAGCGGGGTTTTTCTTTTCCCCTTAGTCATCACCCAATAGTTTCTGAGAAATGTTGTCCAGTCACCTTGTTGAAAATGTTTTTGTCCTTGGGCGTCGTGGCCCGAAGGGCTGGCTGCGCATGCTGTTGCTCCTGCTGCTCATGGCGCAAGGTGTAGTGGCAGTGGCCCAGCGTCGCAAGGTGTCGGTGGCAGAACTCACCACGATGGCCCAGGAGGGCGACACGGCGGCGCAGTACAGTCTGGCTCTGTGTTACGACAGGGGCAGCGGTGTGAGGCGCGACTATGCCCTGGCCGCCCAGTGGTATGCCGCGGCGGCAAAAGCAGGCCATGCCGATGCCCAGTACAGTCTGGCCGACTGCTATGCGCTGGGCGAGGGGGTGGAGCAGAACGACTCTCTGGCCGCCGTGTGGTGGGGCGAGGCGGCCCGTGGACAGCATGTGGCTTCCATGTACCGGCTCGGGCTGTGCTACCTGGAGGGGAAGGGCGTGGCGAAAGACGGTCGCCGTGCTCTGTCGTGGCTCAGTCAGGCGGCCACAGAGGGCGATCCTGATGCCGCCTGCACACTCGCTTTCTGCTATGACCTCGGTGTGGGCACAGCGCCCGACAGCACCGCCGCCGTGTTCTGGTACCGTGAGGCGGCGAAGAAGGGTGTGCCCGAGGCCATGTACAATCTCGGCATGCGCTGCCTGGAGGGTATCGGTGTGCCGAAGAGCCGCAAGGAGGGCCTCTTCTGGCTCAGGCAGGCCGCCAAACGCAAAGAGCCCAAAGCGCGCAAGGTGCTTCGGACTCTTGGTGAGGATTGAACTCTCTTTTCCTTTTATTGATATGTTTATAGATAAGGAGGCAACTGGAACAGTTTGGTGGAGTTGCTGCCCTTGATGAGGATGCAGAAACCCTCCGGCTTGTGGACTGCCAGTTCCGCTTTCACTTCCTCCACATCGGCGAATTTCCTGAACGCGCAGGGTATTTTGCCGAACTCTTTTCCTACGAGCCATACCTGCTCGAAACCGGCCTCTTCCAGCCTTTTTACCACTTTCCGGTGCTCTTCTTCGCTCACGGCACCCAGCTCGCCCATGCTGCCCAGTATCACCATCTTCGGTTTCACGTCCATGAGCACGAAGTTGTCGAGCGCGGCTTTCATGCTGGTGGGGTTGGCGTTGTAGGTGTCCACCACCAGGCGGTTGTGCTCGGTGAGCTGCATCTGCGAGCGGTTGTTGGTGGGGCGGTAGTTGCCCAGCGCCTCGTCTATGAGGTGGGCCTCCACATCATGGTAACAGCCTATGCACGCCGCCGCCAGCATGTTGTACAGGTTGTAGGCGCCGATGAGCTGGGTGGCCACCGTGTGCCACTCGCCTCCTTCCTTGCGCCACTCAAAGCGCAGGTAGGGGTCGCAGGCTATGAGCCGTCCCTCCACATACAGGTGGTCGCCCTCGGTGCCGTATTCCACCAGGTGCAGGCCCTGGGCAATGCCGTGCAGGTGCTCGTTCTCATGGTGTATGAACACCACGCTGTTCTCCCGCTGCCGCAGGAAGTCGTAGAGCTCGCCTTTCGTCCTGACCACACCCTCGAAACTGCCGAAGCCCTCGAGGTGAGCCATGCCCACATTGGTGATGATGCCGTAGTCGGGTTCGGCAATGTTTACCAGTGTCTTGATCTCGCCCGGGTGGTTGGCGCCCATCTCCACCACGGCTATGTCGTGGTCGGGCCGCAGGCGCAGCAGTGTCTTCGGCACACCGATGTGGTTGTTCAGGTTGCCCTCGGTGAAGAGCACATTGTATTTCTTGCCCAGTACGGTGGCTATGAGCTCCTTGGTGGTGGTCTTGCCGTTGGTGCCCGTCACGCCGATGATGTGTGTGCCCAGGGTGCGGCGGTGCAGCCGTGCTAGCGCCTGCAGGGTAGCGAGGCAGTCGTCGACGAGGATGATGCGGTCGTCGTTGGGGTCGTCGTATTCCGGTTCGTCGATGACGGCATAGGCGCAGCCTTGCTCGATAGCCTGTCGGGCATACTGGTTGCCGTCGAAGCGTTCGCCTTTCAGCGCCAGGAAGATGGCGCCCTCTTCTATCTGCCGGCTGTCGGTGATGATGTGGGGCCGCTCCTGGAAGATGCGGTATAGTTCGGATAGTTGCATATCAGTTCTCTGTTTACGTTTTGCAATCTGCAAAAGTAGCATTTAATGATGAGAAACTTCTATTGCCCGAATATAAAAAAATGAAAAATGGGGTGATTTCCCGATAAATCTTAGTATTTTTGTAGCCACAGCAGAAAACACCTATTGAGATGACACCTACGAGTGGTTTTACCTTGCAGGTCCACGGCCGTTTGGTCGACCTGTCCCGTCCGTGTGTGATGGGCATCCTCAACGCCACCCCCGACTCCTTCTTCGCCGGCAGCCGCAAGCAGACGGAGCGTGACATCAGCCGCCGTGCCGACGAGATTGTGGAGCAGGGCGGTGCCATTATTGACGTGGGGGCGTGCAGCACACGGCCCGGCGCCGGTGAAGTGAGTGAGGCCGAGGAGATGGAAAGGTTGCGCACGGCCTTGGCCGCCGTGCGCAGGGTGCAGCCCGATGCCGTGCTGAGCGTAGACACGTTCCGCCCCGATGTGGCCCGCATGGCCGTAGAGGAATATGGCGCCGGCATTGTGAACGATGTGTCGGAGAGCGCGTCCATGTTTGCTATGGTGGCGCGGCTGCGGGTGGCCTATGTGCTCATGTCGGTGCGCCCCTCGATAGAGACGATGCTGCCGGTACTGGCCGATGAGGTGCGCCAGCTGCACGCCCTTGGGGTGCGCGACGTCCTCATAGACCCCGGTTTCGGCTTCGGCAAGACGCTGGCCGACAACTACCGGCTGCTGGCCCGGATGGAACTGCTGCATTCGCTCCGCCTGCCCCTGCTGGTGGGGGTGAGCCGCAAGTCGATGGTATACCGCCTGCTCGACTGCAGCCCCGACGAGGCCCTGAGCGGCACCACTGTGCTCCATGCCGTGGCGCTGGCCAAGGGAGCCCGGGTGCTCAGAGTGCACGACGTGGCCGATGCCGTGGCGGCCGTGCGGGTGATGGAGGCCCTGCGGCAGTATGACCCGGCGACGGGTCTGGAGGAACAAAAATAACGAGACCTTATGATAGAGTTTGGCATAAAGGATTTTATCGATATCTTTCTGGTGGCGGTCATCATCTACTACACCTACCGGCTGATGAAGGAGACACGCTCCATGAATGTGTTTACGGGCATCATCGTCTTCGTGCTGATATGGATGGTGGTGGACCGCTACTTCCACATGCGCCTCCTGGGCTCCATCCTCGAGCAGCTGGTCAGCGTGGGTGTGATAGGTCTCATCGTGCTGTTTCAGGGCGAGATTCGCAAGTTCCTCTACAGTCTGGGCGCCCACCAGCGCTTCAGCACCGTAAAGAATTTCTTCTTCGGGCGGAAGAAGAAGTCGGACTCCAACTGGGCCGTGATGCCCATCGTGCGTTCTTGCCTGAGCATGGCCAAGGGCAAGGTAGGGGCTCTGATTGTGCTGGAGATAGACAGTCCGCTCGACGAAATCACCGCCACGGGCGAGAACCTCGATGCCCTGGTGAGCCAGCGCCTCATAGAGAACATCTTTTTCAAGAACTCGCCCCTGCACGACGGCGCCATCGTAATCAAGGAGAACCGCATCAAGGCGGCCGGCTGCATACTTCCCGTGTCGCACGACATGAACATCCCCAAGGAGCTCGGCCTTCGCCACCGCGCCGCCCTGGGCATCTCGCAGAACACCGACGCCCTGGCCATCATCGTCTCGGAAGAGACGGGCCGCATCAGCGTGGCCCAGAACGGCCAGTTCCGCCTGCGTCTGTCGGCCGAGCAGTTGGAGAGCATCATCTCCCATGCCGTGGAGTAATGCCCGCCGGGGCGATGCCGTAGCACCCTGTTTTACAATTTTTATGGCGCGGCAGACCCTGATTCTCAAATAATTTTTGTAAGTTTGCAACCATCCTTATATACGGAGGAATTAATCTATTTAAAACACAATAATCAAATTATGGATTTAGTACAGAAAATCATTGAGCGCGCTAAGAGCAACAAGCAGCGCATCGTGCTTCCTGAGGCAACCGAGGAGCGCACCCTGAGAGCCGCCGACCGTGTGTTGGCCGAAGACATCGCCGACCTTATCCTTATTGGCAATCCCGATGAGATACACCGCCTGGCAGCAGAGTGGGGACTGACCCACATCGACAAGGCCACCCTCATCGACCCGGAGAACAACCCCAAGAGCGAGGAGTATGCCGAGCTGCTCACCGAGCTGCGCAAGAAGAAGGGCATGACCATCGAAAAAGCCCGTGAGCTGGTGAAGAATCCGCTCTACCTGGGCTGCATGATTATCAAGACCGAGGGCGCCGACGGCCAGATCTCGGGCGCACTGAGCACCACGGGCGACACCCTGCGTCCGGCCCTGCAGATTATCAAGTGCTCACCGGGCATCACCTGCGTGAGCGGCGCCATGCTCCTTATCACCAAGAAACCGGAGTTCGGCGAGAACGGTGTGCTCGTGGTGGGCGACGTGGCCGTCACCCCGATGCCCGATGCCAACCAGCTCTCACAGATAGCAGTGTGCACCGCACAGACCGCCCGCAGCGTGGCCGGCTTCGACGACCCGCGTGTGGCCATGCTGAGCTTCTCAACCAAGGGCAGCGCCACGCACGAAGTGGTGGACAAGGTGATTGAAGCCACCCGTCTGGCCAAAGAACTCGACCCGGCCCTGAAGGTGGACGGCGAACTGCAGGCCGATGCCGCCCTCGTGCCCTCCGTGGGTGCCAAGAAGGCTCCCGGCAGCGACATCGCCGGCAAGGCCAACGTGCTGGTGTTCCCGTGCCTCGAGGTGGGCAACATCGCCTACAAACTGGTGCAGCGCCTCGGCGACGCCATCGCCATCGGTCCGATCCTCCAGGGTATCGCCCGTCCGGTGAACGACCTGAGCCGCGGCTGCTCCGTCGACGACATCTACTACCTCGTGGCCATCACCGCCTGCCAGGCCATGGACGCCAAGAAATAATTTCTGAACTCAAACTTGGAAAATAAGGAAAGAAATTATCATAATACGCAGAAATTTAAAGGAAAGAAATTATCATAATTATCATAATTCCTTTTAAGGAAATATAAAGGAGAATGATTACAGAGCAAGAGTATCTTGATATATACGATGTGGTGGGGGCTGCTATGGAGGTCTTCAACGCATTGGGACGAGGAATGTCCGAGCCCATCTATCAAGAGGCTCTTGCTTTGGAAATGAAACTCCAGGGCATGGAAGTGGAGAGAGAAAAACCGTTGCATCTTTACTACAAAGACATGCAATTGAATAAAGTCTATTTTGCTGATTTTTATTATAAAGGTATTGTCATAGAACTGAAATCGGTGGATGAGATTAGTTCAGAACATCGAGCTCAGCTGTTCAATTATATGCGTGTGTCTAAACAAGACAAAGGCATCTTACTCAATTATGGAGAGAAGAAATTGAGAGTTGAGCGTTACATCTTCGATGATGAGACTGACGGTTTTACACTCCTCACCAAGCAGAATTACATGCAATATGTCATTAGGAACAAGTAAAATTATGATTATTATGATAATTTCTTTCAAGAAAATTTTGATTGTTTCTTTCAATCCGTTTGAATATTTCTTTCCTGTAGTGAAAAGACAATAATTTTGAATTAATATAATAGAAAAGATGAAAATTTTAGTTCTTAACTGCGGAAGCAGTTCTATCAAGTATGCACTGTATGACATGGACACCAAAGAGGTGATGGCCTCCGGCGGTGCCGAGCGTGTGGGTATCGAAGGCTCCTTCGTGAAGGTGAAACTGCCCAACGGCGAGAAGAAGACGGTGATGCACGACATTCCTGAGCACACCGAGGGCGTGAAGTTTATCTTCTCCCTGCTCACTGACCCCGAGATAGGCGCTATCAAAGACCTCAAGGAAATCGATGCTGTGGGCCACCGCATGGTGCACGGCGGC
Organism: uncultured Prevotellaceae bacterium; assembly: GCA_902777645.1. GTDB lineage: Bacteria > Bacteroidota > Bacteroidia > Bacteroidales > Bacteroidaceae > Prevotella. The sequence continues at coordinate 6,608 of CACYUZ010000017.1, forward strand.
GAGCGCTTCAACCAGAGCGTGCTGCTTACCGAAGAGGTGCTCGAGGCTTTCGAGGAGTGCAGCGACCTGGCTCCTCTGCACAACCCCGCCAACCTGAAGGGTGTGCGTGCCGTTTCCGAGCTGATGCCCGGCCTGCCCCAGGTGGGTGTGTTCGACACCGCTTTCCATCAGACCATGCCCAAGAAGGCCTTCATGTATGCCATCCCCTATAGGCTCTACAAGCAGTTTGGCGTGCGCCGCTACGGCTTCCACGGCACCTCCCACCGCTATGTGTCGCAGCGGGTGTGCGAGTTCCTCGATGTCAATCCCAAGGGCAAGCGCATCATCACCTGCCACATCGGCAACGGCGGTTCTATCGCTGCTGTGGTCGACGGTAAGTGTGTGGACACCTCGATGGGCCTCACCCCGCTCGAGGGTCTTATGATGGGCACCCGCTCGGGCGATATCGACGGCGGTGCCATCACCTTCCTGCAGAAGAAGCTCGACCTGAACGCCGACGGCATGTCGAACCTGCTCAACAAGCAGAGCGGCGTGCTCGGCATCACCGATGAGAGTTCCGACATGCGCGATGTGGAGAATGCCGCCAAAGAGGGCAATACCCGTGCACAGCTGGCGCTCGACATGTATTTCTACCGCATCAAGAAGTATATCGGTGCCTATGCCGCCGCTATGGGTGGTGTCGACATCATCGTGTTCACGGCCGGTGTGGGCGAGAACCAGGTAGGCATGCGCGAGGCCGTGTGCGACGGTCTGGAGTTCCTGGGTGTGAAGTTCGACAAGGAGAAGAACAACGTGCGCGGTGAGGAAGCCGTCATCTCGGCCGACGACTCGAAGGTGACCGTCTGCGTCATTCCCACCGACGAGGAGCTCATGATTGCCTCCGACACCATGGCGCTGGTGCAGAAGTAAAAATGGCAGCAACTGCCACAAAACATAAAGCCGCCTGGGCCATCTGGTCCAGGCGGCTTTATGTTTTGTGGGGAATGTCACGGCTGGCTCTCGCCCTCCACATATTCCTCCAGGAACATGTGCTCGCCGTCGAAGACCACATAGGTGAACTGCCAAATCCAGTCGCCGATAATCATCATGCGGGTCTTTTTGGAGAGCATGAGGTCCAGTTCTATGTGACGGTGGCCGAAGATGAAGAAGTCGGTATCGGGATGCGCCTTGAGATAGTCTTTGGCGAAGATGACGAGCGGCTCGCGGTGCTCGCCCATATAGGCCGGCTCCTTGCCGTCGGCCCGTTTCAGCCGGCTGTGGCGCGCCCAATTCAGTCCGAGTGCCATGCCCCACCGCGGGTGTATGGCGTTGAGCAGCTTCTGGCAGGTGCGGTTGTGGAAGAGCCATTTCAGGAGTTTGAACTTCTGGTCCTTGCTGCCCAGTCCGTCGCCATGCGCCAGATAGAACACCTTGCCGTATATCTCGGTGGTGACCGGCTGCTTGTGAACGATGAGTCCGCACTCCTCTTCCAGGTAGCCGTAGGTCCACAGGTCGTGGTTGCCGGTGAAGAAGTGCACCTCTACCCCCATGTCGGTGAGTTCGGAAAGCTTGCCCAGAAAGCGCGTGTAGCCTTTCGGCACCACATAGCGGTATTCGTTCCAGAAGTCGAACATGTCGCCCAGCAGGTAGATGGCGGCTGCTTTGTGCTTGATGCTGTCGAGGAAACGTACCAAGCGGCGTTCCTGCATGCGCATGTGGGGAATGGCCAGCGAGCCGAGGTGGGCGTCGGAGAGGAAATAGATGTTTTTGTTCATGGTGGCGCGATGTTGGTGGGTAAGGAGATGTGGATTAGTCGAGGCCCAGTTCCACGCGGGCTTCTTCGGTCATCATGTTTCGGTCCCATTCGGGCTCGAACACGAGGTTCACGTTGGCGCTTGTCACGCCCGTCACCGTCTCTATCTTTTGCCGCACGTCTTCCATGATGTATTCGGCGGCGGGGCAGTTGGGGGCGGTGAGGGTCATGTCCACATCGAGGTTGCCGTTGTCCTGGAGGTCGATTTTGTAAATGAGCCCCAGGTCATAGACGTTGACGGGAATCTCAGGGTCGAAGACGGTGCGCAGCACATCGACGATGCGGGTTTCTATACGGGTTCTTTCTTCTTGTGTCATAATGATAGGTTTTGGTATGTTTGGCTCCTACAGGCGGCCGTGCTCGCGGTAGGAGTAGTATTGTCCGTCGGTGATGATGAGGTGGTCGGCCATGTGTATGCGCATGATGTCGCAGGCATCTTTCAGCCTCTTGGTTATCTGGTCGTCCACCTTGCTGGGGGTGGGGTTGTTGGAGGGGTGGTTGTGGCAGAGGGCCAGGATGGTGGCGTTGCAGAGCAGCGCCTTTTTCAGCACCACGCGCACATCGACCGATGTCTCACTGATGCCGCCGTGAGAGATTTGCTCGGCAGCGATAAACTTGTAGTTCTGGTTCATCAGTATCACCCAGGCCTCCTCCACGTCGAGGTCTTTCATCTTGGTGGTCATGAAGTTGTAGATGGCGTCGGGCGACCCCATGTCCTTGCGCTTCAACACCTCTTCGGCCTGTCGGCGCTTGCCCAGCTCGCAGGCGGCCAGGATGGTGATGGCTTTGGCCGGTCCCAGTCCCCTGTAGCGGGTCAGCTCGTCGATGCTCATTTTGCCCAGCCTGTTCAGGTTTTCCCGTCCGGTGGGCCTGCCGTTCTCGTCGCGGCTGCAGTCGGTGAGCACGCGTTTCATCAGGTCTACGGCATTTTCGTCGGCCGAGCCGGAGCCGATGAGTATGGCCAGCAGCTCTGCGGTGGAGAGCTGCTCGGGCCCGAGGCGCATCAGTTTCTCGCGCGGCCGGTCTTCCTCGGCCCATTCGTTTATTTTCAGCTTGTCGCTCATGTGCTTTTCCTCCCTCTTGTTGCTCCGGCTGTGCCTGACGGCTTTATTTATAGAAGTTTTTCTCAAAGGCGGTGAATTCGTCCTGCTTCTTCACGCACCGCTTCCACCACGACTCGATGAAACCGAATCCGTAGCCCATGAGCTGCACGAAGGTGGCGGGCACGGAGAGCAGTCCCACTTTAAGGCTCTTGTTCTTCAGCGTGGAGTCGATGAAGATGATGAGGCTGTAGAGCAGGATGGGCAGCCAGGGCAGGGCGCACACCCAGTACCAGGTGCGCCAGTTGGGCGCGTCGTAGTGCATCAGCGCGCGTCCTACGGCCGAGATGAGCACCAGACCGATGACTCCCACGGTGAACACCATGGGCAGCAGGTGCACCAGCTTCAGGGTGCCGGGGTGACGTTTCTCCAAGTTGATGCGGGCTATGCCGCTGTTGTACACCTGGCGGAAGAACTTGCGGAAGTCGGTGCGCCGCTTGTGCCACACCCATGCGCTGGGGTAGAGACGCGGCTGATGGCCGGCCTCCACAATGCGGTAGGAGAAGTCGATATCCTCGCCGAAGCGCATCTTGGAGAAACCGCCCAACTGCAGATAGACATCACGGCGGATGCCCATGTTGAAGGAGCGGGGGTAGAACTTGTCGAGTTTTTTCTTGCCGCCGCGTATGCCGCCGGTGGTGAAGAAACTCGTCATGGCATAGGAGATGGCTTTCTGGGTGGGGGTGAACGAGGGGTGGGCGCTGTCGGGGCCGCCGAAGGCGGCTGCGGGATGGCGCTGCTGCTCGTCGTTCACCGCCTCGACATATCCCGGCGGCACCACCACGTCGGAGTCGAGAATGAGCAGATATTCGCCTTTGGCCCGCTCGGCACCATAGTTCCTGCTCTGGCCGGGACCGGAGTTGGGCTTGGCAAAGTAGTGCAGGTCAAGACGGTCCTCATAGCGTCGGCACACCTCCTGGCAGGGGGTGGTGGAGCCGTCTTCCACGATGACTACCTCGAAGTCGGTGCAGGTTTGGCGGGTGAGGCTCTCCAAGAGCTCGTCCACCTCGTCGGGGCGGTTGTAAACAGGTACTATTATCGAATATCTCATGGCGTATAAACTGCGGATTGGAGCAAAGAGCAATGTCGCGGCAGTGTGTCGCGGCGGTGTCCTTGGCCCCAATCCTCTATAAGACTGAATGAAATGTCGGGCTTATTCTTTCACGCGGTTCAGGTAGGAACCGTCGCGGGTGTCCACCTGGATGAGGTCGCCCTCGTTGATGAAGAGGGGCACGCGCACCTCAACACCGGTCTCCAGAGTGGCCGGCTTCAGCGTGTTGGTGGCGGTGTCGCCCTTGATGCCCGGCTCGCTGTGGGTGACGCGCAGGTTGGTCTTCACTGGCATCTCGGCGAAGAGCACGGTGCCGTCGGTGGTGTCAGTCACCACTTCCACAATGTCGTTCTCCTTCATGTAGGCCACACCCGTGATGAGGTCCTTGGCGATGGGAGCCTGGTCGTAGGTCTCATTGTTCATGAAGATGTAGTCGTCGCCCTCCTGATAGAGGAACTGGTAGGGGCGGCGCTCAATGCGCACGTCCTCGAGTTTGAAACCTACCTGGAAGGTGCGCTCCAGCACACGGCCGTCGGTCACGTTCTTCAGTTTTGTACGCATCACGGTGTTGCCTTTGCCCGGCTTCACATGCTGGAAGTCGATGCACACCCAAATGGCGTTGTCCATGCGGATGCAGGTGCCTTTCTTGATTTCTTGTGAGTTGATCATATTGATTTTTGAAAATTTTGATGTGTATAATCACTTTTGGCGGCTTGTGGATGCCATTTTCGGTGCAAAGTTACGCAAAATCCCGAAAAAAACATAAAAGTAAGCACTAAAAATCAACTATTTCTTGGTTATTTGAAAAGAAATAAGTACTTTTGCAGCCCAAAGTGTGAAAATACAACAAATTAACAGATAAAACGATGAAAAGAACATTTCAGCCCCACAATCGCAGGAGAGTGAACAAACACGGTTTCCGTGAGAGAATGGCCAGCAAGAACGGTCGCCGCGTGCTCGCAGCACGTCGCGGCAAGGGCCGCAACAAACTGACAGTCTCCGATGAGCATCATGGCAAATAGGCCATAGCGCGAAAGAAAGAGGACAGGAAAGGGCAATGCTTATTTCCTGTTTTTTTTGTGCTTTATTCAAACTGCTCACATGGCGGGCGCCTTCGCACCGTCCATGCGCTATGGGCGGTGACAGGCCGCTGCCGGGGGCACCTGTAGGAAAAATCAGGGCCGAAGACCTCCGTTTTTTAAAAAAACGGGACTACGATTTTGTATTCCGCCCGCTTTGTGCTATCTTTGCACGATAAACCGATTTATAACAACACACCACAAGTTAAGTTGCCATGACGGGAAAGAACTTTATAAAGAAATTTTTCAGCCTTTATCTGTGGGGAAACATACTGGCCATGGTGGTCATTGTGCTGCTGCTGAGTATAGGCTTGAAATACGGACTGGACCTCTACACGCATCACGGACAGAAGGTGCCGGTGCCCGATGTCATACACAAAACCTACAGCGAGGCCGAAGACTTGCTCGACGCCATGGACCTCACGGTGGTGGTGAGCGACACCGACTATGTGAAGACACTGCCGCCCGACTGCGTGCTGGAGCAGTCGCCCACCGCCGGCGACACCGTGAAGCCCGGCCGTATCGTCTATCTCAAAATCAATGCCTCGCACTCGCCCTCCTATCCAGTGCCCGACATCATCGAGAACAGTTCGCTGCGCGATGCGCAGGCCAAGTTGCTCGCCATCGGGTTCAAACTCGGCGACCCGGAGTACATACCCGGTGAGAAGGAGTGGGTGTATGGCCTGAAATGCCGCGGACGCAGTCTGAAGACCGGCGACATGGTGTCGGTGGAAGATGTGCTCATCATCCAGGTGGGCGACGGCCGCCGCGACCTGAACATGCCCGTCGTCTATACCGAACCCGCCTACTTGGGTGAGGCCGATGACGACGAGGAAGAGAACAAGAAACCCCGCACCCACTATCAGCGCAAGGCAGAGCCGCGCGCCGAGGCCCCCTCGCGCCCAGTGATGACCGAGCAGGCACCTCCCACCGAATCACGCACAGAATAATGGCAGAAGACACGATTTTCATCCCCGGCGACGAACTCGATGAGCAGCCCCTCTACGAGCACTTCCGCTTCGTGGGCGACAAGGGCATGACCCCTGTCAGGGTCGACAAGTTCATGTGCGAAAAACTGCCCCACAGCAGCCGCAACCGCATACAGAAGGCCGCCGACGCCGGTTTCGTGCATGTGAACGACCGCCCCGTGAAGAGCAACTACAAGGTGAGGCCCGGCGATGTGGTGACGCTGATGCTCGACCGCCCGCAATACGACTCCACCATCGAGCCCGAGGAGATACCCCTCGACATCGTGTATGAGGACGATGTGCTCATGGTGGTGAACAAACCCGCCGGCATGGTGGTGCATCCCGGATGCGGCAACTACCACGGCACGCTGGTCAACGCCATAGCGTGGCATCTGCGCAACCTGCGCTCCTTCGACCCCAACGACCCCGAGGTGGGACTCGTGCACCGCATCGACAAGGACACCAGCGGACTGCTGCTCATAGCCAAGACCCCCGAGGCCAAGAGCGAGTTGGGCCTACAGTTCTTCAACCATACCACCCACCGTACCTACCACGCCCTGGTGTGGGGACACTTCAGCACCGATGAGGGCAGCATAGAAGGCAACATAGGGCGCGACCCCAAAGACCGCCTGCGCATGACGGTGTTCCCGCCCGACTCGCCCGAAGGCAAACCCGCCGTGACGCATTTCCGCACGGTGGAGTATTTCGGCTACACCACACTGGTGGAGTGCCGGCTGGAGACCGGACGCACCCATCAGATACGCGCCCACATGAAGCACATCGGCCATCCCCTCTTCGGCGACGAGCGCTATGGCGGCACTGAGATACTGCGCGGCGAGCGCAGCAGCACCTACAAGGCGTTTGTGAACAACTGCTTCAAACTCTGTCCGCGGCAGGCCCTCCATGCCCGCACCCTCGGTTTCGTGCATCCCGTCACCGGCCGGCAGATGGACTTCTCGGCCGAGCCGCCCGCCGACATGGCCGCTCTGCTCGACAAGTGGCGCGTGTATACCAAAGGCAATGCCAGCGACATACTGAATATCTGAAAATCAACCAAATAACTATAGTATAGAATAATGAACACGCTTAAAAGAACAATAGCCATCGTGTGCGGAGGCGACTCCTCCGAGCATGATGTCTCCCTGCGCTCGGCACAAGGACTCTACTCCTTCTTCGACAAAGAACGCTACAATGTGTACATCGTCGACGTGAAAGGCGTCAACTGGCGGGTGAACCTGCCCGACGGCACTACGGCACCCGTAGACCGCAACGACTTCTCCTTCATACTCGACGGAAAGGCAGTAGTCTTCGACTATGCCTATATCACCATTCACGGCACTCCGGGCGAGAACGGCATCATGCAAGGCTACTTCGAACTGATACATATTCCCTACAGCACCAGCGGTGTGCTCGTAGAGGCCATGACATTCGACAAGTTCGTGCTCAACCAGTATCTGCGCGGCTACGGCATCAGCGTGCCCGACAGCCTGCTCATACGCCGTGGTTATGAGAACCAGATAGACGAAGACGAGATTGTGTCGCGCATCGGCATGCCCTGCTTCGTGAAGCCTGCCAACGACGGCAGCAGCTTCGGCGTGTCGAAGGTGAAGAACATCGACCAGCTGGCGCCCGCCCTGCGCAAGGCCATGATGGAGAGCGACGAGGTGATGGTGGAGCAGTTCCTCGACGGTACCGAACTTTCCATCGGCTGCTACAAGACACGTGAGAAATCGGTCGTCTTACCCGCCACCGAGGTGGTGACGAAGAACGAGTTCTTCGACTACGACGCCAAGTACAACGGCCAGGTGGAGGAAATCACGCCCGCCCGCATCGCTCCCGAAACAGCCGACCGCGTGGCACGCATCACCAGCGCCATCTACGATATCCTGCACTGCAACGGTATAATCCGCATCGACTATATCCTCACCAAGAACGAGGACGGCACCGACAAGATCAACATGCTCGAGGTGAACACCACGCCCGGCATGACGGCCACCAGCTTCATTCCGCAGCAGGTGCGCGCCGCAGGCCTCAATATCACCGATGTGCTCACCGAGATTGTAGAAAACCAGTTTAAGTAACCCCCTCCATGAGAGTCTGTTGCCGCCTCTTCTCCACCGGCCTCCTGGCCGCTGCCATGCTCACCGCCTTGTGGTCGTGCAAGGAGGATGTGTATGAGACGGGCGACGGCGACCTCTCCTATCTGCGGGCCGACTTCGCCATGGCCTATACCGACAGCCAGGCGGCTTTCTTCCGGGCTGAGACCGATGAGGGCAACCAACTCTCGTTCTCCAAACCCTATGCCACGAAATGGGCCACGGTGGCCGATTCCGTCTACCGTGCGCTCGTGTATTATAATAATAAGGTGGAAGATGGCAAGGTGGAGGTGGTCGTCGCCACGCAGGTGCTCACCGTGTGGCCCATGCAGCGCGAGCGGCTCAAAAAACTCATCACCGACCCGGTGCACTGCGAGAGTGCATGGCTCAGCAAAGACGCCGCTTTCCTGAACCTGGGACTGCGGCTGAAGACCGGAACGCCCGACCAGGCCGATGCCCGCCAGAGCGTGGGGGTGCTGCGCGACACCGTCGTCACCCATCCCTCGGGCCACCGCCTGCACGAGTTTACCCTTTTCCACGACCAGAACGGGGTGCCGGAGTATTACTCGTCGCAATTGTGGGTGAGCCTGCGGTTGAGCGACATGGAGAAAGACGACACCGTGGTGCTGCACGTGAACACCTATGACGGCATGAAAGAGCGCCGCCTGGTGGTGGAGTAACAACCGCCGGCTGGCAATACAAAGACATCTGAATAAAAAAACAAGGGCGCCAAGACTCAATGAGTCCTGGCGCCTTGGTGTATAATGATTATGAATAAGGAGAGGGCTTATCCCAGCAGCTTCTTGGCCAATTTCTCAAGCATGTCGGCTGTCATGGCCGTCAGGTCGTACTCCGGCTTCCAGTCCCATTCCTGGCGGGCGCAGCTGTCGTCCATCTGGTCGGGCCAACTGTCGGCGATGGCCTGCTTCAGCGGGTCAATCTCGTAGACCATCTCAAACTCGGGCTTCACCTTGCGTATGGCGGCGTAGACGTCTTCGGGCGTGAAGCTCATGGCCGTCACGTTGAAGGCATTGCGGTGGACGAGGCGCTTGGGGTCGGCCTCCATCAGCTCGATGGCGGCGCGCAGGGCGTCGGGCATGTACATCATGTCGAGATAGGTGTCGCTCTTGAGCGGGCAGACAAACTTCTCGCCCCGCACCGCGGCATAGTAGATGTCGACGGCATAGTCGGTGGTGCCGCCTCCCGGAGGAGTGGTGTAGGAAATGAGGCCGGGGAAGCGTACGGCACGCGTGTCGACACCGTATTTGTGGTAGTAGTAGTCGCTCAGCAGCTCAGTGGTCACTTTCGACACACCGTAGATGGTGAGCGGACGCTGCAGCGTGTCCTGCGGGGTGGGGCGGTGAGGCGTGCTCTCGCCGAAGGAGCCAATGCTGCTCGGGGTGAACACGGCACAACCATTCTCGCGGGCCACTTCAAGCACATTCCACAGACCGTCGATGCCGATGCGCCATGCCATGCGAGGCTTGCTCTCGGCCACAACCGAGAGCAGGGCGGCCAGGTTGTAGATATGGTCGATGTGGTACTCTTTCACCACTTTGGCCAGGTTCTCGCCGTCGGTCACATCGGCCAGTGCCGACGGGCCGCTCTCTTTCAGCTCACCTTTCGGAGGCGCACTGCTGATGTAGCCGGCCACCACGTGGTCGTTGCCGTAATAATTACGCAGACGCATGGTCAGCTCTGAACCAATCTGTCCTGTAGAACCAATTACCAGTATGTTTTTCATGTATTTTGTTGTTTGTTTGTTACGGGGGTGCAAAATAACTGCTTTTTTTCGAGATAACGATTATTTTTATGTTTAAAAATGTTTTTTGCGTACATTTTTCTCAAATTCACACAAAACCGATGCCGACTCCTGCCGGGAAGCCGCCATAGGCCAGTTACGAGCCTTGAGCATTCACTTTTTGCCGTCTTTTTGCCAAAACGGGGCCTTCTGCGAAAAAAAATAGATGAAAAATATGGCCGTCTCATTTTTTATTGCTTACTTTGTCGTGGTTAATTCTAAAATCTAATAAAAGTATGTATGGTAAAATGAAAGAGCATCTCAGCCAGCAGCTGGCAGAGATCCGCGAGGCAGGCCTCTACAAGGAGGAACGTATCATTGAAAGTCCGCAGAGGGCAGGTATCATGGTGAAAGGCAAGGAAGTGCTCAACTTCTGTGCCAACAACTATCTGGGCCTCTCCGATCATCCCCGTCTGATAGAGGGCGCTGCCAACATGATGAAGGAGCGTGGCTTCGGCATGTCGTCGGTGAGATTCATCTGCGGCACGCAGGACATCCACAAACAGCTGGAGGCCGCCATCGCCGACTATTTCCATACCGAGGACACCATTCTCTATGCCGCATGCTTCGATGCCAACGGCGGTGTGTTCGAACCGCTCTTCACCGAGGAAGACGCCATCATCTCCGATGCGCTCAACCATGCCTCCATCATCGACGGTGTGCGCCTCTGCAAGGCTAAGCGCTACCGCTATGCCAATGCCGACATGGCCGACCTGGAACGTTGCCTGCAGGAAGCTCAGGCACAGCGTTTCCGCATCATCTGCACCGACGGCGTGTTCTCCATGGACGGCAATGTGGCACCGATGGACAAAATTTGTGACCTGGCCGAGAAGTACGACGCCCTCGTGATGGTCGATGAGTCGCACTCGGCAGGTGTGGTGGGTGCTACCGGTCATGGCGTGAGCGAGCTCTGCGGCACCTACGGCAGAGTGGATATCTACACCGGCACACTGGGCAAGTCGTTCGGCGGTGCCCTGGGAGGTTTCACCACCGGCCGAAAGGAAATTATCGACATGCTGCGCCAGCGCAGCCGTCCCTACCTCTTCTCCAACTCACTGGCCCCCTGCATCATCGGCGCCAGCCTCGAGGTGTTCAAGATGCTCAAGGAGAGCAACGAGATACACGACCGACTCGTGGAGAACGTCAACTACTTCCGCGACAAGATGATGGCCGCCGGCTTCGACATCAAGCCCACACAGAGCGCCATCTGCGCCGTGATGCTCTACGACGCCAAACTGTCGCAGGTGTATGCCGCCAAACTGCTCGATGAGGGCATCTACGTCACGGGCTTCTACTATCCCGTGGTGCCGAAAGGACAGGCCCGCATACGCGTGCAGATCTCGGCCGGACACAAACGCGAGCAGCTCGACAAGTGCATCGAGGCCTTCGTGAAGGTTGGACGTGAATTAGGGGTGCTTAAATAAAGTTAAAAGTCTGAAAATATCTTAATCGGACTGCAGGGGCAGACGGCTATGCCAATTAAAATGTCTACCTTTGCAGTCCGATTATTATGTGGGGGAGTCTTAGGCCCCCAAGGTTCGGCATGTTAATAGTGGTACTTTTGGCCAGGTGCCATGGTTAGTGAATTGCCGGTCCAAGCAAAAGTAATAGTTTTTTAGTAGTAAATCTTTAAAATTTAGAATGGACACTTTAAGTTACAAGACTGTTTCCGTAAGCAAGGAGGCAGCTCAAGCTAAGAAAGAGTGGGTAGTGATTGATGCCACCGACCAGGTGGTGGGCCGTCTGTGCTCCAAGGTTGCCAAGCTGCTGCGCGGCAAGTACAAGCCCTCTTTCACACCGCATGTAGATTGTGGTGACAATGTGATTATCATCAATGCATCGAAGGTTGTCTTCACCGGCAAAAAGGAAACCGACAAGGTTTACACCCGTTACACCGGCTATCCTGGTGGTCAGCGCTTCAACACCCCCGCACAGCTCCGTCTGAAGAAAGACGGCGTGGAGCGCATCCTGCGCCATGCTGTGAAGGGCATGCTCCCCAAGGGAATCCTGGGGCGTCATATCCTCGACAACCTCTATGTGTATGAGGGAACTGAGCATCCGCACCAGGCCCAGAAACCGAAAGCTATCGATATTAACCAGTACAAATAATCACAACAATGGCAGAAGTATATAATGCAATAGGTCGCCGTAAGAGTGCTGTGGCACGTGTTTACCTGAAAACGGAAGGCACAGGCAAGATAACCATCAACAAGAAGGACATTACCGAATATTTCCCCTCAGCCATTCTGCAGTATGTGGTGAAGCAGCCGCTCAACCTGCTTGAGGTAGCTGAGAAATACGACATCAAAGTGAATCTCGACGGTGGTGGTTTCACCGGTCAGAGCCAGGCTCTTCGCCTTGCCATCGCCCGCGCACTTGTGAAGGTGAACGAGGAAGACAAGAAGAACCTCAAGGACCATGGTTTCCTCACACGCGACTCCCGCGCCGTGGAGCGCAAGAAGCCGGGTCAGCCCAAAGCCCGTCGTCGCTTCCAGTTCAGCAAGCGTTAATATTCAACGGCTGTTTAGCATCCAAACTGACGCGACTCGCTGCCTCCTTGTGTGGTGCGATTACCCGCCGGTTGGGTTCATCATAACTTAAAAGGAACGTAAACAAATTATCAAACAAAATGTCAAGAACAAATTTTGATCAGTTGCTGGAGGCTGGCTGCCACTTCGGACACCTCCGCCGTAAATGGAATCCCGCCATGGCTCCCTACATCTTCATGGAGCGCAATGGTATCCACATCATTGACCTTCACAAAACCGTGGCCAAAATAGACGAAGCTGCTGAGGCTCTCAAGCAGATCGCCAAGTCGGGCAAGAAGGTCCTCTTCGTTGCTACTAAAAAACAAGCCAAGAATATCGTGGCCGAGAAAGCTGCCGCTGTCAACATGCCTTACGTCATTGAGCGTTGGCCGGGCGGTATGCTCACCAACTTCCCCACCATCCGCAAGGCTGTGAAGAAGATGGCCAATATCGATAAGCTGATGGAAGACGGCACCTTTGCCAACCTTTCCAAGCGTGAGTTGCTCCAGATTACCCGTCAGCGTGCCAAGCTGGAGAAGAACCTCGGTTCTATCGCCGACCTGACCCGTCTGCCCTCCGCTCTCTTCGTCGTCGACGTGATGAAGGAGAACATTGCCGTGAAAGAGGCCAACCGTCTGGGTATCCCCGTGTTCGGTATCGTCGACACCAACTCCAACCCCGACGACATTGACTTCATCATCCCTGCCAACGACGATGCCAAAGACAGCATCGACGTGATCCTGAGCGCCTGCTGCACCGCTATCGCAGAGGGTCTCGAGGAGCGCAAGGCTGAGAAGGCCGACGAGAAAGCCGCCCAGGAGCAGAGCGAGGAAGCTGCCGACGCCAAACCCAAGCGCCAGCGCAAAGCCCGCAAGGACGCCCCCGCCGCTGAGTAATAAAGAGAACAAGCAACATTTTCACAATTAAAAAACAAGAAACACAACAATGGCTGTTACAATAGCTGACATACAGAAACTCCGCAAGATGACCGGTGCCGGTCTGTCGGACTGCAAGAAAGCCCTCACCGAGGCTGACGGTGACCTTGAGAAAGCAATCGAGCTCGTGCGTGAGCGCGGTTTGGCCATCGCTGCCAAGCGTAGCGACCGTGAGACCTCCAACGGCTGCGTGCTGGTGAAGGTGGAGAACGGTTTCGGTGCCATCATCGCCCTGAAGTGCGAGACCGACTTCGTGGCCAACGGAAAGGACTTCATCGCCCTGACCCAGTCGATCCTCGACGCCGCTGTTGCCAACAAGTGCAAGTCGATTGAAGAGGTGCAGGCTCTCAAGCTCGCCGACGGTACTGTCGTGAGCGAGGCTGTTACCCAGCGTTCCGGTATCACCGGTGAGAAGATGGAACTCGACGGATACATGTATCTCGAGGGTGAGAACATCTACACCTACAACCACCAGAACATCAACCTGCTCTGCACCATGGTGCAGCTGAGCAAGGACAACGAGGAAGTGGGACACCAGATCACCATGCAGGTGGCTGCCATGAAGCCCATCGCCCTCGACGAGGCCAGCGTACCCCAGGAGGTGAAGGACAGCGAGTTCAAAGTGGCTGTGGAGAAGACCAAGGAAGAGCAGGTGGAGAAGGCTGTGGTGAGCGCCATCAACAAGGCTGGCATCAACGCCAACCTCGTGGACAGCGAAGACCACATCAGCTCCAACATCGCCAAAGGCTGGCTCACCGAGGAAGAGGCTCAGAAGGCCCGCGACATCCGCACCAAGGTGGCTGCCGAGAAGGCTGCCAACCTGCCCGAGCAGATGATTCAGAACATCGCCAAAGGCCGTTTGGCCAAGTTCTTCAAGGAGAACTGCCTCGTGAACCAGGAGTTCATCCAGGACAGCAAGATGAATGTGGCCGAGTATGTGAAGTCCAACGACAAGGAACTGAGCATCGTCGACTTCAAGAGATTCACCCTGCGCGCAGAGTAATTTTGCCCTGCAATTAAATATGAATGATATAGCGCCGGTCGTTGTAAAAAGCGACCGGCGTTTGTCGTTTTTACGGAGAAAGAAAATCACTTGTCACACTAATACCGAGGCAGCATGAAGATACTGGCAGTAGGAAAGAATTACGCCCAGCACAATAAAGAAATGGGCGATACGTTATATAGACAGGAGGAGCCCGTGGTTTTTCTCAAGCCCGACTCCTCATTGCTCAAGGACGGCAAGCCCTTCTTCCTGCCCGACCATCTGGGACGGGTAGACTACGAAGGAGAGCTGGTGGTCCGTATCTGTCGTTTGGGTAAGAACATCCCTGAGCGTTTCGCCCACCGCTACTACGATGCGGTGACCGTGGGAGTGGACTTCACAGCCCGTGATATGCAGCGACGGCTCAAGGAGCAGCAGTTGCCCTGGGCTTTGAGCAAGGGCTTCGACGGCGCCGCTGTCATAGGCACATGGGTGGCCATCGACTCCCTGCCGCCGGTGCAGCAGCTCCACTTCACCCTCTCGCGTAACGGCGAGGTAGTACAGCGGGGCGATGCCGCGGAGATGCTCTTCAGTGTGGACCTCCTCATATCCTATGTGAGCCAGTTCTGCACGCTCAAGACCGGCGACCTGCTCTACACCGGCACCCCGGCCGGAGTGGGGCCCGTGGCGCTGGACGACCACATAGAGGGCTGGATAGAAGAACAGAAAGTGTTGGAATTCAATGTCAAGTAGGAAAGCTGTTGTACGATTGCTCTTTTTGGGAATTGCCCTTTGGGGCTGCGTGTCATTCGTCCGCGCCCAGCAGTTCTACAACCTGACCGCCGATGAGGTCAGGATCGACTCCGTATTGCCACGGTTCAGCTGCACGCTGCCCCTACCGAGGGAGTATGCCGACTCGGCCTATCAGGTGCATATCGCCTATCCTGAGTTCATTGAGATGACGCCTGCCGATATCGCCAGTTACCTGGCCATCACCCAGGACTCCCTGCCCGAGATGCCCGAGGTGCACACACAGGTGGTGGTGAGCCGCAAGGAGGGCAGCCTGGAGGCCTCTTTGGTACCCCTGGCTTACCGCGACGGAAAATACTGCATGCTCGTGAGCTTTATGCTGCAGGTGGAGGCACGTCCGCTCGCTCGGAGAGCCCGGCAGGTGGCCGGCGCCTCTCAGCCGGCCGACCGCTATGCGGCCAGTTCGGTGCTTGCCGAGGGCCGCTGGGTGAAGATCAGGGTGCCCTCTACGGGCATCTATGAACTGAGCGATGCGCTGCTGCGCAAGGCCGGTTTCAGCGACAAGAACCGTGTGAAGGTATACGGCTACGGTGGTGCTTTGCTGAGCGAGCAGCTCAATGCCACCGACCTGATGGCCACCGACGACCTGAAAGAGGTGCCCGTGTGCAATGTCGACGGACACCTGCTCTTCCGGGCGCAGGGTACCGTTCACTGGAAGACAAGCGACAGCATGCGTCGCGTGCGCAACCATTATTCCGACTACGGCTATTACTTCCTCACCGAGAACGATGCCGAGCGCAACGAGGTTGACAGCGCGGCCTTCATGCAGTACTATCCCGCCAACGCCGACTATCATACCCTGCACGAGGTGGACAACTTCTCCTGGCTGCACAGCGGACGCAACTTCTTTGAGAACAGTCCTGTAGCGGCTGGCGCCTCACGCACCTACGTCATGAACCGGCCCGGCGCCTCGGCTACCGGACGGCTGGCTGTTTCGGTGTCGGCGGGCACGGTTAGCAAAGTCTCCGTAGAACTCAACGACTCGCTGCTGGGACAGATGAGCATCTCGCTGGGCGGCAACGACAAGGGAGGACAGTATACCGCCGTCTATGACGTGGCCAATCTGCGTGCCTCCGACACCGTAAAGATCAACGTGCTGAGCGGCGGACCCGCCCGGCTCGACTACATCGACCTATACACCCCCGTGCCGCGGCCAGCACCCAACCTGCGTGCCGGCAATTTCGCAGCTCCCGAATACGTCTACCAAATCACCAACCAGAATCTGCATGCCCACACGGCTGCCGACATGGTGATTATCATACCCACCTCGCAGAAAACCCGCTCGCAGGCCGAGCGGCTGGCCACCTATCATGAGCAGGCCGACTCGCTGCGGGTGCGCATCGTGCCCGCCGACGAGCTCTTTAACGAGTTCTCCAGCGGCACCCCCGATGCCAGCGCCTACCGCAACTACATGAAGATGCTCTACGACCGGGCGGAGACAGAGGCCGACATGCCCAAGTATCTGCTCCTCTTCGGCGACGGATTCTGGGACAACCGCATGCTCACCTCCGACTGCACCGGCTATTCGCCCGACGACTTCCTGCTCTGCATGGAGAGCGAGAACTCCTTCAGCGCCACCACCAGTTATGTGGACGACGGCTACTATGGCTATCTCGACGACGGCGAGGGCGTAGACCCGCTCACCCGCGACAAACTCGACATCGGCATCGGACGTATCAGCTGCCGCACCCTCGACGAGGCCAAGACGGTGGTGGACAAGACCATCGCCTATGCCGAGAACAAAGAGGCCGGCGCCTGGCAGAACGTGGTGATGTTCCTGGGCGACGACGACGGCACCGGCCACATGAAGGTGTCGAACGAATGTGCCGAAATCATCAGCGGCCTCCATCCCGGCTACCATGTCAAGAAGGTTATCTGGGACGCCTACGAGCGGGTGGCCTCCTCCACTGGCTTCACCTATCCCGATGTGACGAAAATAGTGAAGCAGCAGCAGGCGGCAGGCGCCCTGCTCATCGACTACTGCGGCCACGGCTCCGAAATCAGTATCTCGCACGAGCGCGTGCTCACCCTGAGCGACTTCCAGAACTTCCAGAACACCCATTATCCGCTGTGGGTGACCGCCTCCTGCGACATCATGCCCTTCGACGGTTCCTCCGAGAATATCGGCGAGGCGGCCATGTTCAACAAAAACGGCGGCTCCATGGCCTTCTTCGGTACCACCCGCACGGTTTACACCAACTACAACGACCCCATCAACAAGGCTTTCGTGCGCCATGTACTCAGCACACCGGGCGGCAAGCCCATCGCCCTGGGCGAGGCGCAGCGGCTGGCCAAGAATGAGATGATAACCACCCACAAGGACCAGACCGCCAACAAACTGCAGTACTCGCTGTTGGGCGACCCAGCCCTGCATCTCTGCCTGCCCACCCTCACCGCCGTGGTCGACAGCATCGACGGACAGGCCGTGACCGATGATGCCAAGGCCGAACTCCACGCCGGCTCCACCGTGCGTGTCGTCGGACATGTGGAGAGCGCCGGCGAGCGGCTCCCCCACTACGACGGCATCGCCGCCCTCACCGTGCGCGACAGCGAGGAACTTATCGTGTGCCGCCTCAACGAGGGCAACTACGACAACCCGTTCACCTACTACGACCGGCCCAATGTGCTCTTCAGCGGCACCGACAGCGTGCATGGCGGACGCTTCGACTTCACCTTCGCCGTGCCGATGGACATACGCTACGCCGAGGGCAACGGCCTGATGAATATCTACATGGCCGACAACAGCCATCAGCAGATAGCACACGGCGCCATGGACAACTTCGTGCTCGGCGGAACCGACCAGCTGGGCAACGACTCCATCGGCCCCTCCATCTTCTGCTATCTCAACACCCCGTCGTTCACCAATGGCGACAAGGTGAACAGCACCCCCTATTTCGTGGCGGTAATCAACGACCGCAACGGTATCAATGCCTCGGGCACCGGCATCGGCCATGACCTGGAGCTCACCATCGACAACGAGATGACGCGCACCTATGTGCTCAACGACAACTTCACCTTCGACTTCGGCAGCTATACGTCGGGCAGCACCTATTTCAACATTCCGGAACTCAGCGCAGGTATGCACAAGTTGCGCTTCAGGGCCTGGGATATCCTGAACAATCCCTCGACCGCCGAACTGAGCTTCACCGTGGTGCCCGGACTCAGTCCGCAGCTCTTCAGCGTGGCCTGCACCGACAATCCCGCCACCACCTCGACCACCTTCATTGTCAACCACGACCGCACCGGCAGCAACATGGATGTGGAGCTCGACGTATTTGACCTCAGCGGCCGGCATCTGTGGCAGCACCGCGACATGGGCGTGGCCACCGACGGAGCCTACACCCTGCAGTGGGACCTTACCGTCGATGGCGGACAGCGCCTCCAGACGGGTGTCTACCTCTATAGGGTGAGTGTGAGTTGCGACGGCAGCAAGAAGACGTCGAAAGCTAAGAAACTCATCGTGATAGGCAATAATTGACCCTACGCGACGTTATAACATTACATCAAAAAACAGAATAGACACAGTTGATCAATGAACCGGACATGTAAGTTTTTTCTCACGGCGGTTGCCGCCTTGCTCACCCTCTCGGCAGGGGCACAGGACAAGGAGGATATGTTCAACCCCGTGAATACCTCGGTCACCTCTCAAACCATCGCTCCCGATGCCCGTGCAGCCGGTATGGGCGACGTGGGTGCCGCCACCGATCCCGATGTGGTGTCGCAATATTGGAACCCCGCCAAGTATCCCTTCACCATTTCCAGGGCTGGCGTGGCGCTCAACTACACCCCGTGGCTGCGACAGTTGGTGAGCGATATGGACCTGGCCTATCTGGTGGGCTATTACCGCATCGGCGACTACAGCGCTGTGTCGGGCTCGCTGCGCTATTTCTCGCTCGGCGAGGTGATGACGAGCAGCTCGCTCGATGGCGCCAACGATATGACCATCAACCCCTACGAGATGTCGCTCGACGTGGCCTACTCGCTCATGCTGAGCGAGAAGTTCTCGCTCGCCGCCGCAGTGAGATGGATTTACTCCGACCTTACCTACGACTACACCGAGGACACCAGCCCCGGCTCGGCTTTTGCCGCCGACGTGTCGCTCTACTACCAGAACTACCTCAACCTCGGCGCCAGGGAGTGCCAGTTGGGCCTGGGTCTCAATGTGAGCAACATCGGTAGCAAAATCACCTTCGGCGGCGACGACCACAGCGAGTTCATCCCCACCAACCTGCGTCTGGGTGCCTCGCTCATGATTCCTGTCGACGAGTATAACCGCTTTACCATAGCAGCCGATGCCAACAAACTGTTGGTGCCCACTTATCCCAAGCAGATGGAGGAGGAGACCTCGCAGGAGTATCAGGACCGCCTGGAGAAGGAATACTTCGATGTGTCGAGCATCAGCGGTATCTTCAAGAGCTTCAACGATGCCCCCAACGGCATGAAGGAGGAACTGCAGGAGATACAGTGGAGCGTGGGTGCCGAGTATGTCTACCACGACCAGTTCTCCGTACGTGCCGGTTATCACCACGAGAGTGCCAACAAGGGTAACCGTAAGTACTTCACCGTGGGTGCCGGCTTCCGCATGAGCGTGTTCTCGCTCGATGCCGGCTATGTGATAGCCACCGCCAAGAGCAACCCGCTCGACCAGACACTGCGCTTCACGCTTTCCTTCGACATGGACGGCATCAAGGACCTTTTCAACCGCAGATAACCATGGACATCAGAGTGGGATTCGGATTCGACGTGCACCGGCTCGTGGACGACCGCGAACTGTGGCTGGGCGGCATACGCCTGGAACATGACAAAGGCCTGCTGGGACACAGCGATGCCGATGTGCTCATTCACGCCATTGCCGACGCCCTGCTCGGGGCCGCCAATATGCGCGATATAGGCTATCACT
The DNA here is from genome assembly GCA_902777645.1 of uncultured Prevotellaceae bacterium. GTDB lineage: Bacteria > Bacteroidota > Bacteroidia > Bacteroidales > Bacteroidaceae > Prevotella. The sequence continues at coordinate 26,650 of CACYUZ010000017.1, forward strand.
TCCCCGATACTTCCGATGCCACCCTTGGCATGGACAGCAAGGTGCTGCTGGCCGAGGTGATGCGGCTCATCGGCACCAAAGGGTACCGTCTGGGCAACGTGGACGCCACGGTGTGTGCCGAGCATCCCAAACTCAATCCCCATATCCCCGCCATGAAAGCTTGTCTGGCAAAGGTGATGCACACTGACGAGGACCGTATCTCCATCAAGGCCACTACCACCGAGCGCCTCGGATTCACTGGGCGCGAGGAGGGCATCTCGGCCTATGCCACCGTGCTCATTCAGAAATAAACTGAATAAGCAGAATAAACAGAAAGGAATGAATAAAAAAAGTACGCCGCAACTCTTCAGCGAGCTGCAGCGTACGAGCCTATGTTTAACTAAAAACCTTTTCAAAATCAAAGGGAACCTCACGGCAGCCTTTGTTAACCAAATACAATCTTTAATGATACCTTAACCTAATAACTAAAACCTAAATCTATTACTACTAACCTAAACAATCTATTAACCTTTTGACGATGCAAAGGTACGGCTATTTCAAGGCGTTTCCAACTATTTCAGACCTTTTCTCTTAAAAATGGCTCTCTTCTTGACTTAAATCAAGGGCTGTTTGCGCACACAGCCTCAAAAAAGGTGTTTTCCTTGATAATATTTATATGTGTAAAACTGCTTACTTTCAGGTTTTTTGTCTATATTTGTAGCTACTTTGCATGATAAAGTGTTACAGCCGTCGTGCGCTAATGATGAATCTATGAGAGTACTGATAGTCAATACAAGCGAGAATACGGGAGGAGCCGCCGTGGCAGCACGCCGGCTGATGAACGCGCTCAACGCCAACGGGGTGAAAGCCAAGCTGTTGGTGGCGGAGAAGACGAGCGACAATGTGTCGGTGGTGGCACTGCCCAGCCGGCTGCGCCATTCGTGGCATTTCCTTCGGGAGCGTTGGAGCATCTTCGTGCGCTGCTGTTTCTCGCGCAAGCATCTGTTTGAGATAGATACGGCTTGTGCCGGCACCGACATCACCCGCCTGCGTGAGTTCAAGGAGGCCGATGTGATACACCTCAGTTGGGTGAACCAGGGCATGCTTTCGCTGGCGGGCATACGCAAGATATTGGAGTCGGGCAAGCCGGTGGTATGGACGATGCACGACTTGTGGCCGGCCTCTTCCATCTGCCATTATGCCCGCGGGTGTACTCATTTCCAGACGGGATGCCACCACTGCCCGCTGCTGCCGCGTGGCGGCGGCCGGCGCGACCTGTCGTACAAGGTATGGCAGCGCAAGACACAGATGCTCAGCGGCAAGAGCATACACTTTGTGGCCTGCAGCAAGTGGCTGGCCGGCGAGGCACGCAAGAGCGGCCTGCTGCACGACCAGTATATCACCGATATCCCCAATCCGATCGACAGCCGCCTCTACCGCGCAGGCGACAAGGCTCAGGCCCGTAGGGCCGTAGGGCTGCCTGAGGACAAGAAGGTGGTGCTGTTCGTCTCGCAGCGCGTCACCGACGAGCGCAAGGGCATGCCTTATTTTGTGGAGGCCCTGCAGAAAATGGTGGAGCTGCATCCTGACATGAAAGAGGACACGGTGGTGGCTGTCCTGGGCGGTCATGCCGAGGAAGTGACGGCACAGTTGCCCGTACAGGCCATCCCCTTGGGCTATGTGAGCGACGTGAACCGTATCGTGCAGGTCTATCAGGCCGCTGATGTGTATGTGCTCCCTTCGCTCGAAGACAACCTGCCCAATACGCTCATGGAGGCCATGGCCTGCGGGGTGCCTTGTGTGGGATTTGCCGTGGGCGGCATACCCGAGATGATAGACCATGAGCGCAACGGCTATGTGGCCCGTCCGCGCGATGCCGCCGACCTGGCCGAGGGCATGCATTACGTGCTCTGCGGACCGCACTATGAGGAGCTGAGCCGCGAGGCGCTCAAGAAGGTGGCGCTCAACTACTCGCAGCCGCATGTGGCCATGAAGTATATCGATGTTTACGAGCATGCGCTCGCTCAGAAAAACTACCTGCTGTGATGAGATTCTCCATTGTTACCGTGACCTTCCGTGCCGAGCACACTTTTCCGCGCACCGCGCAGAGTGTGATGGAGCAGGACTATGCCGATGTGGAGCACCTCATCATCGACGGTGGCTCCAACGACGGCACGCGCCGTCTGATAGAGCAGTATGAGCATGACAGCAACAGCGGGCAGGGCCACGGGCACAGCGTGCGGTGGCTGTCTGAGCCCGACAAGGGCATCTACGATGCCATGAACAAGGGTCTGCGCATGGCCACGGGGCAGTATGTGTGCTTCCTCAATGCCGGCGACAAGTTCCCCTCTCCGCATACCCTCAGCGAGATAGCCCGCAAGGCGGCAGAGGCACAGACGGCCGACCAGGCATGGCCTGCCGTGCTCTACGGCGATACCAACATCGTCGACGACGACGGCCGCTACCTGGGCCCGCGCCATCTCACACCGCCCGATGTGCTCACCTGGCGGTCGTTCCTTCAGGGCATGCTGGTGTGCCATCAGGCTTTCTATGCCCGCACCGACCTGGCACAGGCGGCTCCCTACGACCTCTCTTACCGTTTCTCGGCCGATGTAGACTGGTGCATACGGGTGATGAGGCTGGCCGATGAGAAGGGCTTGCGTCTGCTGCACCTGCATCAGCCGGTGGTAGACTATCTGAACGAGGGACAGACCACGAAAAACCACCGCGCCTCGCTCAAGGAGCGTTTCCGCGTTATGGCGCACCACTATGGCCTCGGCCGTGCCCTGGCCATGCATGCTTGGTTTGTGGTGCGGGCCGTGCTAAGGAAATTGAAGTAATTTTGAAATACCCCAAACAATAAAACGCTTATGAAAAAATTTGTTCTCAGCATGGCGGTCATGATAGCCGCCTCGTTCTGCACCAGTGCTGTTGCCCAGGAGGTCAAGACGAAGGCCAAGGTGAAAGCTCAGCCGGTAGGCACCGTGCAGCAAAAGACAACGTCGAATAAGACTGCAGCCCGTAAGAAAGCTGTCCGTCCGAAAGCCTCTGCAGCTCCGCAGACCACTGTGCAGCCCAAGGCGAAGCCCAGTCAGCAGAAGCTGTCGCCCACTGCCCAACCGCGTGCCCGTGTGGCACAGCCTGTCAGTGTACAGAAGAAGGAAGCTGCCGCCACGACCACCCGTAAGGCCACGGGCAAGTAAGGAGGAGAGGAGTGAGGAGAAATAGAGAGCGCTGGAAACCGTCAGGTTTTCCAGCGCTCTTATTGGTTGGTAATGGAATGTGTTTCGTGTGGTTTATGAGTAGCGGAGCAGCTGGCCCACTCTCACGCGCATGTTGTCGCCGATGTGGTTCATCTTGGCCAGGGCTTCTACGGTGAGACCGTATTTACGGGCTATCGAGTAGATGGTCTCGCCCTGTTCCACCTTGTGGTAGCGTGTGGAGCTCTTGCTCTCTGTGGCGTTGGCGGTGGCTCGTGCGGGCTCTTTCTTGCCGGTCACCTCTTCGCGGGTGTAGCCGCCGGTCACTTTCTGGCCGCGCTCACGGGTGGCGCGTGCCGACTCCGACTCCATGTTTCTCTTGCGGAAGAGGTAGGAGTCGCCCGTCACGTCCTGTGCACGGAAGTCGAAGAAGAGGGCGGGGTTGAGAGCCACACCGCAGAGGCGGGTCTCAAAGTGCAGGTGCGAGCCGGTGCTGCGGCCGGTGTTGCCGCCCAGACCGATGGGGTCGCCGGCTCTCACATTCTGGTTCTCTCTCACCAGATGCTTCGACATGTGGCCGTAGATGGTCTCCAAACCGTTGTTGTGGCGAATCACCACATAGTTGCCGTAGCCTTTGGCCTCATATCTCACCACACGCACTTTGCCGGAGAAGGCAGCGCGGATGGTGTCGCCGATATACACCTTGATGTCGAGTCCCTTGTGCTGGCGTCCCCAGCGAGGGCCGAAGTTGGAGGTGATCACACGGCTCGGCGTGGGCATGCAGAAACCGCGCAGGTTGATGCGGAAGCTGTCGGGCAGCGCTGTGGCCTTGTGGGCGTAGCGGTTGTCCCAATCCTGGTAGAGGGCCGAGGCGGGCATCTCCATCGATTCTCTCTCCAGCACGCTTTGAAGTGCCAGTGTGTCGAGTACTTTCAGTTTGCGGTCCACGGGAGCCTGCATGGCCAGTTTGTCCTGGGCTACCATGGGCAGTGACGTCGCCGCCACCAATATAGTTGTCACAAAAGTTTTTATCGTCTTGCTGAAATTCATAATCCCTTTTTTATTGTTCTTTCTTGGGCAAAGGCCCAGTGTCTGGTGGTAAAATAAGGCACAAATAATGCACAAAAATTATTTTACCTGTGCAAAAGTAACAAAATCTTTCTGAAAAACCTACATGATTAACGGTTTTGCAGACGATTTAACACATATTTGCGCTCAGGAAATGGCGGCCCAGTTGATGTTGGTGCGGCGCAGGGCATAGAGCCGTTGCCACAGCAGACGGTGTTCCGGAAGCTCGCCCAGCGGGTCGCGGTCGATGATTTTCTGGGCTTCCTCGCGGGCTGTCTGCACGATTTGCCCGTCGCGGGCTATGTTGGCTATTTTCAGGTCGAAGGCCATTCCGCTCTGTTGTGTGCCTTCCAGGTCGCCGGGGCCTCGCAGTTTGAGGTCGGCCTCGGCTATCTCGAATCCGTCGTTGGTGCGGCACATGATGTCGATGCGCCTACGGGTGTCCTCGCTCAGTTTGTAGGGGGTGATGAGGAAGCAGTACGACTGGTCGGCGCCTCTTCCTACACGGCCTCTGAGCTGGTGCAGCTGTGAGAGGCCGAAGCGCTGTGCGTCGAGTATCACCATGACCGAGGCGTTGGGCACGTTGACGCCCACTTCTATCACCGTGGTGGCCACCAGTATCTGTGTCTCCTTGTTCAGGAAACGCTGCATCTCGGCCTCCTTGTCGCGGGGTTTCATCTTGCCGTGTATCTTGCTCAGGCTGAATTCGGCGAACACCTCCTTCAGGGCCTCGTAGCCGTCTTCCAGGTTTTTCAGGTCGCTCTTCTCGCTTTCCTTGATCAGGGGGAATACGATGTATACCTGACGGCCGGCCCTCACCTGCCGCCGTATGCCCTCGTAGAGGGTGCTGAGCTGCTGGTCGTAGTAGTGCTCGGTCTCCACGGGCTTGCGGCCCGGGGGCAGCTCGTCGATTACGCTCACATCGAGGTCGCCGTAGATGGTCATGGCCAGGGTGCGCGGAATGGGGGTGGCCGTCATCACGAGGATATGGGGAGGCCGCTCGCTCTTGGTCCACAGGCGTGACCGTTGTTCCACACCGAAGCGGTGTTGCTCGTCGATGACGGCCAGTCCGAGCCGTTTGAACTGCACGTTGTCTTCAATGAGCGCATGGGTGCCCACCAGTATCTGCACCTCGCCTGCTATCAGTCCGTCGAGCACCTCCTGGCGCCGTTTCCCCTTCACGATGCCGGTGAGCAGGCGCACGTTCACGTCCATGCCCTCGAGCAGTTGGCTGATGGTGGCCAGGTGCTGCTCGGCGAGTATCTCGGTGGGGGCCATGATGCAGGCTTGGAAGCCGTTGTCCAGCGCCAGCAGCATGGCCATGAGGGCCACCAGGGTCTTCCCGGCGCCCACGTCGCCCTGCAGCAGTCGGTTCATCTGCTGTCCGCTGCCCACGTCTTTGCGTATCTCGCGCGTCACTCTCTTCTGTGCGTCGGTGAGCGAGAAGGGCAGGTGGTTGTGGTAGAAGGTGTTGAAGAAATGGCCTACCTGTGAGAAGACGTATCCCCGGTATTTGCGGCGGTGGTCGCTGGCGTAGCGCAGTATGTTGAGCTGCACGTAGAAAAGCTCCTCAAACTTGAGCCGGTAGCGGGCGCGCTCCACCTCGTTGGCATTGTGGGGGTAGTGCACCCGGCGTATGGCCTCGTCGCGCGACACGAGCCCCAGACTTTGGGTGAGGAAGGTGGGAAGGGTTTCTTCGAGCGGAGCGGTGAGGCGCTCCAGCAGGCCGCGCGTTATTTTCTCCATGGGGCGCGAGGTGAACCCCGCCTTCTTCATCTTCTCGGTAGTGTTGTAGTAGGGCTGCATGCCCATGCCCGAGAGCTGAAGGTTCTCGGCGGGTTCTATCTCCGGGTGGGCCACCTGGAAACGTCCGCCGTAGACGGAAGGCCTTCCGAACACGATGTAGGGCACGCCGGTGCGGTAGGTCTTGGTGATGTATTGCGTGCGTGCGAACCAAATGAGGTCTACGATGCCGGTGGAGTCGGAGAAATGGGCCACCAACCGTTTGTTGCGGGGACCGTTGTCGAAGAGGTCGAAACTCAGTATCTGACCCTTCAGTTGCACGAAGGGCATGTCGGCGTTCAGTTCGCGCACCGTGTAGACGCGGCTACGGTCCACATACTTGTAGGGGTAGTACTGCAGCAAGTCGCCGAAGGTCTTGATGCCGAGTTCAGCCTCAAGTATCTTCTTGCGCGAGGGTCCTACCCCCGGTGCGTACATCACGTCCTGTTCCAGTATGTCGGCCATAAGCGTTGCGGTTGGGTGCTATTCTCTGCCTATGAGTTGTAGAAACTGCATCTTGCCTTGCAGGGTGCGCACTTCCTCCTCGGGGACGAAGAGCGAGAGCAGTGTGTAGGCGAAGGGCATGGCGGCTCCAGGACCCTTGCCGGTGATGAAAGGACCGTCGGTGGTGACCAGCTCGCCGGTGCAGGTGGCTCCCTCGAGCCACTCCTCGAAACCGGGCGAGCAGGTGGCGCGGCGGCCGCGAAGCAGCCCCAGCGAGCCGAGCACCATGGGTGCGGCGCAGATGGCGCCTATCACCTTGCCGGCTGCGGCATGGCGGATGAGTGCCTCGCGCAGTGCCTCGTGGGCGTTGAGATGGGCCGAGCCGGGCATGCCGCCGGGCAGCACGAGCAGGTCGGCGCTTTCCAGGTCGGCCTCTTCCATAAGGGCATCGGCCAGTACAGTCACCTGGTGCGAGGAGGTCACGCAGCGCTCACCGGTCACACTCAGTGTCGTCACGTCCACACCGCCCCGGCGCAGGATGTCGACGGGGGTAAGGGCCTCGATTTCCTCGAAACCTTCGGCCAGGAATACGTATGCTTTTTTCATATAGTTTCTCTTGAAGAGTGTTTTGGTTTTCTCATTCTGCGTGGCAAATATACGAAATGTTCGGCACACCGCCAATTCTGTTTTATATAAAAAGTTTCCGAGCCTTTGGGCCGATATGGCGAAATGAGGCGGTTTTTGGGCCTTTTATTTTTCTTTGTCGCCAAAAAAATGTATTTTTGCACTCTCATGCCGCCTTGTGCGGTGAGGGCTGGGCTGCACCTTGTGGCAAGCCGGCTCTGCCCACATGGCAAAAGAAAGAAAAAACCACTGAATATGCCGGTAAAGAAGCTGCGATTCGCCCTCTTCGGGAATGTGTACCAGGCCGAGAAATCGGTCTCCACGGCCCGCGTCATGCAATACCTTGCCTCGCAGGGTATTGAGATGTGTGTGGAGCGCGGTTTCCTCGAGTTCCTGCGCGAGAGGGGGCATGTGCCGCCTGCCGGCGTGCCTTCGTTCGAGGGCGGCGACTTCGAGGCCGACTATGTGATATCGATGGGTGGCGACGGCACCTTCCTCAATGCCGCCAGGCTTGTGGGCAGGAAGGGCATTCCCATTGTGGGTGTAAACACGGGACGGCTGGGCTTCCTGGCCGATATCACCCCGCAGGAGGTAGAACTCTCGCTGCGTGCCATCCTGCGTGGAGAGTACCAGGTGGAGGAGCATACCGTGATTATGATGCATGCCGACGACGGACGACCGCTGGAGAGTCCTTATGCCCTCAACGACATCGCCGTGTTGAAGCGCGACAATGCCTCGATGATTTCCATCCGTACGGAGATTGACGGTGAGTATCTCATGACTTACCAGGCCGATGGACTCATCGTGAGCACTCCTACCGGCAGCACTGCCTACTCGCTCTCCAATGGCGGTCCTATCCTCGCTCCTGCCACGGGAGTGGTGTGCCTCACTCCGGTGGCGCCCCACAGTCTCAATGTGCGGCCCCTCGTGGTGCCCGACACGGCCGTGGTGCGGCTCAGCGTCACCAGCCGCAGCCATCAGTTCCTGGTGGCCGTCGACGGCCGTTCGCAAGACTGCACCGAAGACCGCACCCTCGTCATCAGCAAGGCACCGTATGTGATTAGAATTATAAAACGCCCCGACCACAGCTACTTCGCCACGCTGCGTGAGAAGATGATGTGGGGGGCCGATACAAGATAGTACAGCTATGGGCTTGAAAAGTTATCTTAGGGTTGCTGAGAGTAAATATACCGTCAAGGAACTGCTCCTCTGGCTCTGGAGAGCCTGGAAGGGCAACCACCTGCAGGCCATTCTCAATGCCTCCATCGGACTGTTGGAGGTGGGTGTGAGCCTCTCCATGGTATGGGGTGTGCAGCATGCCGTCGACGTGGCCGCCGGCCATGTGGAGGGCAGCATCTATATGGCGGTGGGATTCATGGGCCTGCTTTATCTTATCGACTTCGCCCTGCATATCTCCAGCATCTGGATACGCAACATTTTGGGCATCAAGGCGCAGAACCGCATGCAGCAGCGCATGCTCGACCGCATACTGCGCTCGGAGTGGCACGGCAAGGAAGCCCGCCACAGCGGCGATGTGCTCAACCGCCTGGAGCTGGACGTGAACAATGTGATCAACTTCCTGACGGAGGTGATACCCAACACGCTCTCTACCCTCACCATGTTCTTGGGTGCCTTCTTCTACCTGTTCTTCATGGACAAGGTGCTCTCTCTTATCATCGTGGCCATGATACCGGTGTTTATACTGCTCAGCAGGGTGTACATGCGCAAAATGCGAGAGCTATCGCGCGATGTGCGCACCTCCGACAGTAAGGTGCAGAGCGTGCTCACCGAGACCATACAGAACCGCATGCTCATCAAGACCCTGGAGAGCGACGACGAGATGGTGAACCGGTTGGAGAATACACAGAGCGAGCTCAGACAGAAGGTGGTGAAACGCACCGTCTTCTCCGTCTTCTCCAATCTGGTGCTCAACCTGGGATTCACCATCGGCTACCTGGTGGCTTTTCTCTGGAGTGCGCTCCGTCTGGCCAACCACACGCTCACCTTCGGTGGTATGGCGGCTTTCCTGCAGTTGGTGAACAAGGTGCAGACACCGGCCCGCAGCCTCACCCGTCTGGCGCCGGCTTTCGTGTCGGTGTTTACGGCCGCCGAGCGACTGATGGAACTGGAGGAGAACCCGTTAGAGGAACAGGGCGACCCTATCGAGATGGGCTCGCCCTGCGGTATTCGTTTCAAGGATGTGTCGTATGCTTATCAAGATGCCGACATCAACGTGATAGACCATCTCACCTTCGACTTCCCGCCGGGCAGCTGTACCGCCATTCTGGGTGAGACGGGAGCCGGCAAGACCACGCTGGTACGTATGATTCTGGCGCTCTTCAAGCCCAAGGAGGGCACGGTAGAGATTTACAACAAGCACCGTAGCCGTGAGCTGTCGCCCCGCACGCGCTGTAATTTCGTCTATGTGCCCCAGGGCAATACGCTCATGAGCGGCACCATACGCGACAATCTGCGGCTGGGCAAGCTCAGCGCCACCCAGCAGGAGATGGAGGAGGCCCTTCACACCAGTTGCGCCGACTTCGTGATGGAATTGCCCGAGGGGCTCGACACCGTGTGTAGCGAGTCGGGCGGCGGTCTCAGCGAGGGACAGGCCCAGCGCATCGCCATTGCCCGCGCCTTGCTGCGCGACCGCGCCGTGATGCTCTTCGACGAGGCCACCAGCGCCCTCGACCCGGAGACCGAGCGCCAGCTGCTGCAGAACATTCTGGCGAAGCACAACCGCACCGTCATCTTTATCACCCACCGTCCGGCCGTAATCGACTATTGCGACCAGACGCTGAAAATTGAGAAACTGTAGTAGCGGGCGCGATAGGCTGACTTCAGACACACAAGGCGGGATGCCCTTTGAAGGGTGTCCCGCCTTGTGTATAGGTTGATTGGTTGTGGCTGCCGTGCCGGCTATCGTCTTATCAGTTGCTTTTTCCCGTCGATGATGTAGAGACCGGGGGCCGTGGGGCGCTCTATGGAGCGACCGTCGAGGGTGTACACGGAATGCTGGGCCTCGTAGCTTACGGGCAGCGCCTCAATGCCGTCTTGTCCGAGAAAGTCTTTCAGCACCTTGATGGCGGGTTCGGCCTTGCCGGTCTGGTTGTCGAAGAGTCCGGCGTTGTACCATTTGTCGGTCACGCGCTGTGTGTTCCAGTCGAGTCCGTGCTCGTTGGCCTCCATGAACCACCAGAAGAGTCCGGTCACCTTCTCATGGGTGTTGAGCTTGGCGATGAGCGCCTCGGTGAAGGCCTTCTGGCCCTCGCCGCTGATGGGGTAGGTGTAGGAAAGGTCGTATGTCACGTCGTTGGGCTGCCAGTCGTGGTAGTAGCCGGTCTCCACCAGCATGATTTCCTTCTCGGGGAAGTTGGCCTCCATCTTGTTGAGGGCGCCTTCCAGCACGGTGAGGCTGCCGTGGTAGTAGGGGTAGTAGGAGAGGCCGATGATATCGTAGTCCACCCCGTAGCTGCTCATCTTGTCGTAGAAAGATTTCAGCACCTCGTTTTGTGCCACACGCTCGGTGTGTATCACCACCTTGGCCTGAGGGCATTCCTCACGGCAGGCACTTATGGCCTTCTTGAGCAGGGTGGTGAACCGGGGCCAGTTGGCATCGCTGTTCACATAGCATTTCTTCAGCGTATTGGCGGGGTCGCTCATTTTGCCCCAGAGCATGCCGTAGCTTATCTCGTTGCCCGTCTGTATGAAGTCGGGTGTGGCACCGGCCGCCTTCATCTGCTGCAGTGCCTCCTTGGTGTACTCGTAGATGCGGGTGTAGAGCTCGTCGTCGCTCAGTCCGGTCCAACTGTCGGGAGTCCACTGCTTGGCGGGGTCTGCCCAGGAGTCGGAGTAGTGGAAGTCGAGCATGAGGGCCATGCCGGCCTCCTTGATTTCCTTGCCCAGGGCTTTCACATAGTCCAGGTCCTGGCACACGCCCTGCCCCTTGTCGTCGCTGGAGGCTTTCGAGGGGTCAACGAAGAGCCTCACGCGCATGGCGTTCATGCCCAGCTCCTTGAAATAGGTGAGCGGGGCATCGATGAGGTTGCCGTCGGTGTCGTAGTAGAGGGCGCCATGGCCGGTGTAGGAGGGCAGCAGCGAGATATCGCCGCCCACATACTTGCCGTCGGCCATGGCGGTCAGTGCGCAGGTGCAGAGCAGGATGACAAATAATTTTCTCATGTATGGGGTCTTTTATTTAGCCTCCTCTGCAGGGGCATCGCCTTTGGCCAGAAAGTCCTTTATCTCCTGTGCGGTGATTTCCATGAAGGTCTCCTTGCCGCCCTTGGCCGAGTAGCGGAAGATGGCCTCGTAGTTGAGCTCCTGCAGCAGCGGAAGCACCATGCTGAGGTTGATGCCGGCCAGCGACACTTTCTCGCTGGCGTTCTCCAGGCTCTTCACAATCTTGCCGCGCACGTCATCGAATTTGGCTTTCTCATCGTCTACGTTGATGAAGAAGGTCTGCTTGCCTTCTTTCAGTTTCACGTCTTTCAGGGTCAGGCCTTCGCCGATTTCCAAGGGCAGACTGCTCTTCAGGGCGGCGTTGTAGAGGGGAAGTACCACGGGGGCTACCTGTCCGCCGGCAGCGGCAAACTGGTCGCCGAGGGTTTTCAGTTCATCGGCGCTCACCTCCACGGGTGTGCTCTCGCCGTTCTCGTTCTTCACGTTGCATTTCAGGGTCAGGCCGTTCTCCACGGCCATCTTCATCAGGTCGGGCAGAGAGCGCTGCAGCTCCAGGGCGGCATACTTGCCTATCACGGCCTGGTCGGCGGCTGAGAGGCCGTTGGCGGTCAGTTCGCAGGTCAGTGCGTTCTCGTCCACTGTCAGGCCGGTGGCCTGTCCTACCGATGCCAGCAGTTGGGGCAGGTTTTTGTTGGCTTCTTCTACAGCGCTTTTCAGGGCGGCAGTGTCTTTACATCCGGTGAGTGCGAGCACGGCGAGTGTGGCCAGTGCGGCGCATACGGTTTGAAGGGTCTTTTTCATTGCTTTCTCTATTTTTGGTTAGGATTTGTTTTGTTTATCGTTGCAAAAATACAATATTTTTCTACACATGGCGGCGTTTTTGTTTTTCTTAACGTAGTGCAAGTGTCAAAAAAAGACGGGGCTCCTTTTTGATGGGAGTCCCGCCTTTCATTAATGTGGGATGGGTGGAGAGAGGTTTTATCTCACCACATATTTCTTGCCGCCGGTGATGTAGAGACCACGGGGCAGTGTGGGGAGCACCTGTTCCATTCGCTCGCCAGGAGCCAGGGTGCGCACCAGTCGGCCGTCGGCAGTGTAGATGGTGGTGCCCGTAGCGGAGGGCTGTTCGGCCACGGCATTGTCGATGCCTGCGGAGAGGGTGTTCACCTTGTTTTTGCCGCCCTCTGTCTCGGCGGAGATGACGAAGAAGGTGTCTTCGCTGATGTTGTTCACATCCACGGTCTGCGGACTGCCCGAATTGGTGCTGAACACGAAGTTCACGCAGTCGTCGGCGCTGTTCATGCGGTAGGTTTTCACATACCAGTTGCGGCCGTCTATCTGTACGGTGGCGCTCACTTTGTCGCCGGGCCAGGAGCTGTTGGCAGGGCTGTGTGTGCCGTCGCCGCCCCAGGTCCAGAAGTTCACGCTGGTCCATCCCACCTCGTCGGTATTCACATAGGCGGTGATATCGTGCGGCTCGAAGGCTGTCACGGTGTACTCGCGTGTCACCACCTCGCCCACGGTGGAGCCCGTGAGCAGGGCCACTTTCAGCACGGTGGTGCCTACGGGAATGTTGACGGTGGTGCCGGTGGTGGCCTGTGCGCTCTGTGCGGTGGGGGTGGAGCCGTCGGTGGTGTACACCATTTTGGCGCCCTCCTGCTGGCTCACGGCGGTCAGGGTGGCCGTCTGTGCACCGTCATACTGTCCTGAGGGCAGGTCAATCCATGCCGTTTCGGCCTGGCGGTTCAGGTAGTAGGCATAGTGGTAGCCCTTGATGATGGGCTGCCACTGCTCATTGGGGATGAAGTTGGCCACGTTGTTGCCCACCACGGCCAGAAGCTGCGCCTTGTCGCCCGTCACGCGCACCCCGTAGTAGCCGGTGCTGTTGGTGTGGTTGGCGTAGCTGCTCTCGTTGTGTATGCCGGCGGCTTTGCGGGCGTTGATCATCATCTTGATGTCTTTCTTGCAGGCCATCCAGTGGGTGAGAAACACACAGGGGGTGCCGGGCATGGCCAGCAGGTAAGCGTTGGCGGCCAGCGTGTCGCGCACAATGGGGTCCTGGGCGGCGTTGGAGCGGCGCTCGGTGTCGTGGTTCTCTACGAAGGTCACGGCCCAGCGGCGGTACTCGCCGTTTTGGTAGCTGCTGCTCACCAGGGGCCAGTTGCCTTCGTTCTGCTTGCCCAGCTGGGTCCAGTCGTTGCGGTTGATGGCGTTGCGCACGGTGTAGCGGAACTGGAAGTCGAAGGCGGCCGAGGTCTTCTCGGTGGCGTCTATCCAGTTGCGTATGGTGTTGGTGCCGTCCCAGCACTCGCCCACGCTGTAGGTGGGCTGCGCGTAGTCGTTGTAGAGCTTGGTGTACGAGCCGCTGTAGCCCTTCACCATGTCGTAGCGGAATCCGGTGTAGCCCAGGTCTTCGAGCAGCATCTTGAGATAGGCCTTCACGCTGGTCTGCACGTTTTCGCTCTTGTGGTCCAGGTCGCGCATGCCGCTCCATCCCTCGCCGGTGTCTTTGTTGGGCGAGAGCGAGTAGCCGTTCTGGTCGGCCCACTGCTTGGTGGCGCCGCCGTCGTCGTCGCTGCAGATGTCGGTCGAGGTGAGCTCATAGGTCACCCCGTTGTAGCTCTCCTTGGGGAAGTCCACCCAGTTCGACTTGTTCTTGCGGTGGTTGATTACCACATCGGCGATGGTGCCGATGCCGTTGTCCTTGAAGGCCTTGATGAGGCTGCGCAGTTCGGCCTCGCTGCCGAACGAGCTGTTGTAGTCGGAGAACCAGTAGAGGTCATCGTAGCCCATCGACTGTCCGCCGCAGTTGGCGCTTTGCGGCAGCCACACCAGGTCGAAGTATTGTCCCAGTTCTTTGGCCTGGTCCTGCAGATTGGTCCATTTGGTGGCATCGTAGGAGTCCCAGTAGAATCCCTGCAGCATCACGCCTTTGTATTGCGAGGGCCAGCCCTGCGCCATCATCAGCAGCGGCAGGAAGAGCAAGGGTAGGGTGGTGTAGAGTTTTTTCATTTTTCAGCTTGATTATGTTTTGCCTTTTGCTTTGGATAAGAAATAGGGAGAGAAGAAAAAAGAGGTCTCACTCTTTCCGGGGTGAGACCTCTTTTTGATGCATTGTCTTATTCCACTGTGCAGTAAATCTTGTTAGAGGTCTTGCGGGTGGGGTAGAGCTTGATGGTCTTGCCCACTGCGCCCAGGTTCTTACCGCCGCCCACCAGGTCGGAGATGTTCATCGACGGCTCTACGCTGTCGTTGCCGCCCAGGTTGATGTCCCAGGAGTTGTTGGCGGTGAACTTCCAGCCGTTGCCGTTCACACCGGCGTTGTTGATTACGTAGCAGTAGTTCTCGGCGTCCCAGGTCATCTGCTGTGCGTCATCGCCGGGATTCCATCCGTTAAAGTCGCCCACCAGGTTCATGTTGTTGATCTTCACACCGTTCATGGTGCCGGTAGCCAGGTTGAGGGTGAGGTAGTAGATACCCTCGCCTGCGGTGCCGTGTATGTTGGAGCCGTCACCCCGCGACAGGTCGCCCGTTACGCTGCTGAAGGTCTCGTAGTTGATTTCATTGTCCCACGAGCCGGCCGTACGCTGCAGTTTGAAGTCGAGTCCCCATCCTTTGGGGTCGGCCAGATACACATAGCCGCTGTAGTTGCCGTCGAGGTTGGGGCTCTCGAGTTTCTGAACAGACTCACTCCATCCGTCGGTGGCGCCGATGAAGTAGACAAACTGTGCGAAGTCGAACTTCTCGAGCTTGTAGGTGTAGTTCATCATGTTGATGGTCATGCGGTAGATACCGGCCTGCTCTATCTTGCCGGCCTGCGGATGCATGGTGGTGAGGTCGCCCTCCAGGCTGGTGTCGCCGTCCACGGCGGTGCCTACCACACCGGTCTCACCCTCGGCCCAGAAGTCGTTGTCGTAGTTGGTGCCGGGGATAATCTTCCAGTACTGGTTGTCGGCGGTGGTGGTGAACACGATTTCAAACTCAGGATTGTCGTACACGTCGCCGCCACCCTTATGGGTGAAGGCCAGCGCGCCCTCCTTGTTCCAGGCGGCCATGTCGCCCACCAGGTAGTAGGCAGTGTCGATGAAGGGAGCCTTCGGGGTCACTTTGAGCTGGGTAGCGCCTTCGTTCTTGAAGGTCTGTGAGCCCACGGTGGTGAGGCAGGTCACCAGCAGTCCCACTTCACGGAGTTCCGGACGGGCGCCGAAGATGGACACCACGGCCTGCTGCAGGTCGGCAGCGGCCACGCGGCCCTCGGCGTCGGTGGTCAGTGTGGCGTGCTCGCTCTCATGGGGCACGTAGGGATTTTTGTAGAGTTCCACGGTGTAGGCGTTGGTGGCCTCATCGCTGATTTTGAGTGTGGGTACGAACAGTTGAACGGTCTCGCCGGCTGTGGCAAGATTCACCTCAGGAGCCTGTCCTACCGTCATCTCCACCGTCTTGGCGGCCTCCTCGGCATTGCTCAGGGGGTTGGCCCAATCGGTATAGTCGTCGGTGCATGATGCCATGGCGGCAATCAGTGTCAGACCATATAATATTTTCTTCATCATAGTTGTTTCTTTTTAGCGTTAGATTACTGCTTGATAAGACGTATGAAACCGGTGATGTCGTTGAAGAACACCATGTAGTTGCCGTCTTCTGGCACTACGATGTCAGCACCGCCCTGGGTACCGAACACGTACAGGCCGTCTTCTCTCAGAATGGGGTCACCGCCGCGGTTGTAGTCCCACGAGCCGGCTTCCTTGGTCTTGAACTTATCGCCGGCGGCGAAGGTCTGCACCACATACCAGTCATGGTTCTGGGCACCGTCGTAGGTGAAGCAGGGCTTCATCTCGGTATCGCCCCAGTCGTTGAACGTACCGGAGATAGCCATGCCGCTGAACACCTTCGGTGTCTCAGAGTAGGCCGTCACATAGAGGTTGTCGCTCTGGGTGTTGAGGCGCACTTCATAGTAGCCAGCTTCGGGCACGGTGATGTTGCCGGAACCACCGTCATTCTTCACGAATGTGCCGAAGGTATTGCCTTGTCCCCACTGGGTGGCCCAGTTGTCGTCCATGGAGCCGCGTAGCTTGAAGCCTTTGCCGGCCAGATAGCCAATCCAGCGAATCTCGCCCTTGCCGGTCTTCTTGTCATACTCGATGCCTTCGATGGGCTGCAGAGGTATCACGCACTTGCCATAGTCGCCACCCCATGAACCGTCGCAGATATCACCACCGATGAGCCACCAAATCTCAATGGGAGCGTCTTTCAGTTCAACATAGTAGGGAACCACTGCAAACTGGATGTTGTTCGAGTAGATGGTGTCGCCGGCATAGTCGGCGGTCAGGCGTGCGGTGATGTTGGTGAAGGGGGGCACCTCAGACTCGTCCCACTGGGCAATCTGCTGCAGACCCTTGGCCAGCTGTGCGGGATCCACATCGCCCTCGCAGCCGTTGTAGATCTGGTCGAGCATCACATAGTCGGCTTTGGTGTTGCCGCTCTCGTCGGCCTCAGCCTCTGCCACCGAGGTGGTGAAGTTGCCGCTCAGTGAGAACTGCATCTGATACTGGGCTGCCACGGGGAATCCGCCGTAGTCGGGCTGTGACCAGGTGAAGTGCATGGCCTGTGTCGAGGCCAGGTCGGTATACGCCTTCGAGTAGGCCGGTGTGTTCAGTTTGAACGTGGCGGGCCTTACCAGGGTGGGGTTGGAGTCATTGTCGTCCTCGCAGGCCGTAAAGAGACATACGCTGCAGAGCAGAAACAATGCTGACTTTATAATATTTTTCATAATCTGTTGTCCTTTCTGTTATGATTTAGTAACCAGGATTCTGCTCATTGTTGTAAGCGGGCAACTGAGCTGCCGGGATGGCGTAGATGTTGCGGTAAGCGTCGAAGTTGCGTCCTTGGTAGGTACCGCCCTTCCACTGCCAGATATAGTCGGTGTTGCCGCCGAACTTGCCGAAGCGGATCAGGTCTACACGGCGACGGCCCTCGAAGTAGAACTCACGGCTCCACTCGTCGAGAATGTCGTTGAGCGAGTAGCCCGAGCGCTGGGTGGCATGGGCGCGGGCGCGCAGGGCGTTGATGGCCTTGATGCCATCGGCCGTGCAGGTGCCGCCGTTCTGGCGTGCGGTGGCCTCGGCATAGGTGAGGTAAGCCTCTGCGGTGCGGAAGAAGAAGAAGTCGGCGTCCATGAAGGTGGCATCATGGCCGGATGAGCCGTCGGTCTTGAAGTTCACAAACTTGGCCACGGCATATCCGTTCTTGAAGGTAGCGCGGTCCAGGTTGTTGATTTCGCGTCCCACACCGTCGAAGATGGCGCGGTCGTCGCCGGCTGCTGCGGGCATCTCATAGGAGGGAGCCTGCGGAGCGTCGAGGTTGGGGAAGAACTTCTCGATGAGGTTGGGTCTTGCGCGGTTGCCGCCCCACACCTGTCCCGACACACCGTTGGTGGAGCTTAGGTTGTTGGGGTTGGCGTGCATGTCGCTGTCGAAACTGCCGGCGGAGAGGAAGAGCGAGGTACCCCAAGAGGTGGTGGTCAGACCATCCTGCAGGATGGGGAAGATGGCCTCGTAGGCGGCGTCGGTCTCACCGTTGTCGCCCATGAAGAGCATCTGGTAGGCGCTCCAGCCGTTAATGCTGGTGGTGTTCAGACGGTAGTCAGAGTCCATCACGCGCTTGGCATACTCAGCGGCCTTGGCCCACTGCGGGGTGCCGGTGTAGACCTCGGCGTTCAGGTACAGACGCGAGAGGAGTATCCAGGCGGCAGCCTTGTCCACGCGGCCGTAACCAGCGTCGCTCGACTTCTTGGCTTTGGCGGGGGAGAGGTTAGGCTCCACATTGTTCACCAGCTCATTCTCCAGCCAGTCGTAGATCTCCTGGCGGCTGAAGATGACGGGGTTGCCCAGCGACTCGGCGAAGGGCACGCGTCCGAAGGCATCCATGAGCAGGTAGTAGTTCAGGGCGCGGATGAAGCGCACCTCGGCGGTCATCGTGGCGTCGTGGTCGGCGGCGATGGCCAGATACTGGTTGCAGAAAGTGATACCGGTGGTGAGTCGGGCGAAGTAGCCGTTCAGCATCGGGTGGCTCTCATCGTAGGTGTTGAAGCACGACTGCTCGATACCGTCGTCGCCCCATCCGTTGATGGCCTCGTCGGTGGGCAGCTCGTTCGAGTTCCACATCTGGCGCACGTAGCCGGAGGTACCGCCGTCGATACCGTCGATGTCGCAGTCGCCGTTGGCGCCGCCGTTGCCGGCCATGGCGATGTTGGCGTAGCACTTGTTGAAGAGGCCCTCTACGCTCACCTCAGTCGACATGTTGGGGTCCAGGGGCTCCACGTCGAGGTCGCTGGTGCAGGAAGCCATACCGAGTGCCATGGAGATGGCGGCTACGGGAATCAGGTTTTTATATAATCTTTTCATGACTTTTATTTCCTTTTTGTTTTCTGGGTAGACTTAAAAATTGAGGTTCAGACCCACAATCACGGAGAAGGGACGCGGATACATGTTGCTGTCGAAGCCGCTGCCCACCTCAGGATCCAGACCGTCGTAGTTGGTGATGGTGAACACGTTGGAGGCGGTGGCGTAGACGCGTCCGATGGGGAAGCTGTAGCCCAGTGTGATGTTGTCGCACTTCAGGAAGGAGGCGTTGTGCACGTAGTAGTCGCTCAGCTGCGAGGTAATCTGGTAGGTCTGCCAGTTGCGTGCGATGGCCTCATAGGTATAGTTGTTCATGTAGAGCAGCGAGCTCTTCCACACCTCGGTGGGGTTCACGTTGGCCATGCCCTGCTCGTTGTTGTTGTACACATAGTTGCCGATGCTGGCGCGGAGCGAGAAGCCGAGGTCCCAGTTCTTGTACTCCAGGCGTGACGACAGACCCATGGTGACAGGGGCAGCCGGGCTCTTGTAGAAGTAGCGGTCGGCCTGGGTGATCTGTCCGTCGCCGTTGCGGTCTACCACAGCGTTCTCGATGGGCTTGCCGTTCTGGTCGTACACCTGCTGGAACACATAGAACGAGTTGATGGGGTTGCCCACCTGCTGATACTGCAGGTAACGGTCGGTACCAATCTTAATGCCGGTGTTGGGCACGGGCGAGCCGTCGCTCGACACACCGTTCAGGTCGGTGATCTCGTTCAGGTTGTAGGTGAAGTTGTAGTCGATGGTCCAGTACCAGTCTTTCGAACGGAGCACTTTCCAGCTCAAGGTAGCCTCAACACCCTTGTTGGTCAGGGTACCGATGTTCTGCCAGCTCTGGTTGCGGTAAGCGGAGAGGGGCAGCGAGGGAGCATAGTTGAGCAGGTCGGTGGTCTTGCGGTAGTAGACGTCTACAGTACCGGTGAGCCGCTGGTCGAAGATACCCCAGTCGAGTCCGATGTTATAGGTAGTGGTGGTCTCCCACTTCAGGTTCGGGGTGTAGTTGTCCGGGCGGTACAGGGTGCCGTCGCCGGTCACAGGATAGAAGCTGTCGGTGCCGGTGTTGCGCGAGTAGGTCGGTATCCAGCTGTAGTCGGGCACGGCGCCGGCCTGCTGACCGGTCATACCCCAGCCCAGACGGAGCTTCAGGTCGGAGAGCCAGGTGATCTCACGGAACTTGTTCTCGTCGTTGATCTTCCAAGCGAAGGCGAACGATGGGAACACGGCCCAGTGGTCCTTGAAACGTGAGGAACCGTCGTCGCGCACGGTGGCGGTCACATAGTAGCGGTCCATGAGCGACCAGTTGGCACGTCCGAAGAAAGAGATCAGGTAGCTGTCGGTGCGGTAGTGGTAGGGCGTGTGGGGACGCTCCTTGCCGGCGTTGGGGCTGGTGGAGGGATAGTAGCCCACATAGTCCTTCTTCACGTCGCGCCAGAAGTGCTGCCACTCATAACCGGCCATCAGGTCGAAGTGGTTCTTGTAGGCGTCGTCGAAGTCGTGGTAGTACTGGGCATAGGTGGAGAGCTGAAGGTTGCGCTTCAGCACCTTCTCCTGGCCCACGCTGCCGTAGTACATCGAGCCGGTGTACCAAGGCTGGTTGTTGGTCTTCTGCTCACCCTCGGAGATGTCGGCACCCAGGGTGGCGTGCAGGCGGAGGTCCTCAAAACCGTGCACCTTGTAGTCGATGTCGGCGCTGCCGATGAAGGAACGGCTGTCGGCTTTCTCGTCGCGGCCGTTGAGCAGGGCTATCGGGTTAGGCATATTGGCCACGCTGCGGTAGGTGAAGGGCCATGAGGTGTCGCCGTCATAGTCGGCCTCCACCGGCCACTGGAAGTAGCCGCCGAAGTTGTTCAGCGTCTGCTGCAGGCTGCCGCCCAGGAGGTTCTTGTGGTACTCCGATGTGAAGCTGTAGGGATCCTGTGTCGGGTCCATGTACACGGCTGCGCTCACAGCACCTGTGTCGGCATACTTGGTCTTGGCATACATACCCTTGCCGTTGAGGTTCAGAGTCAGATGGTTGTTGAAGAACGAGGGGTTCAGGTTCAACGCAGCGGTGAAGCGCTGGAAGTCGGATGTCTTGAGGATACCTTTCTGGTCGGTATAGCCCACCGATACACGGTAGGGAAGGTTCTTCAGGGCACCGGAGAGAGTCACGTTGTGGTCGTGGCTGATGGCGGTGCGGTAAATCTCGTCCTGCCAGTCGGTGTTGGCGGTACCCAGTGCGCTCACGGGGATGCTGCCCTCGCCGTACATGTTCTTGATGAAGGCGCGGTACTCGTCGCCCGTCATCACATCGAGGCTCTTCTGGCGCATGCTCACCGTGGCGCTACCGGCATAGGAGAGACGGGGTTTCATGCCCTTGCTGCCCTTCTTGGTGGTGATGATGATCACACCGTTCGAACCGCGGCTACCGTAGATGGCGGTGGCGGAGGCATCCTTGAGCACGTTGAACGACTCGATGTCCTGCGGGTTGATCATAGAGAGAGGGTTGGAAAGACCTTTCACACCGTCGTTGTCCATGGCCAGACCGTCGATCACGATCAGAGGGTCGTTGGAGGCGTTGAGCGACGAGCCGCCACGGATGCGGATCATGGCGCCGCTGCCCGGAGCACCGTCGTTGCTGGTGATGTTCACACCGGCCACCTTACCGGCCAGCATGTCCTGCGGGTTCACCACAAGACCTTTGTTCTTGGCATCGGGCTTGAGTGCCGACACGGCACCGGTGAGGTCGCTTTTCTTGGCCACACCATAACCGATGACCACCACTTCGTTGAGGGAGTTCTCAGCGTCTTCCTCCAGGGTTACCACCACATTGGGAGCGGCGGTCACTTCCTGTGTCTGGTATCCGATGTAGGATACGGAGAGGGTAGAGCCGGATGCTGCTTCGATAGTGAAATTACCGTCGAAATCGCTCACCACGCCGCCCGACTGTCCTACTATGCGGACGGTGGCGCCGATGATGGGTTCGCCGGTTGCATCCTTTACATGGCCATTCACAGTGATTTGCTGTGCAAAGGCGCCCACTGATAGGAACAGCCCGCATAAGAGGGCAAAGAACCTAACAGGGATTCTGATTTTAACCTGCTTCATCTTGTTTGGTTATTAAGTTAACGTTATGATATGTAGTTTATATTGTCTTCAACAGCTTGCGGTTAGCAGTGTTCCTCGCAGAACGATGCAAATTTAGTGCTCTTCCTTGTTCGCTGTACACTTTTTTGTTTAAAAAATGTTATTTAGAGTGCGCAAACGTTTGCGCATGTAAAAATATTTATAATTTTGGAGAGCGATAACAATGTGTATGTTTTTTCCCTACATTTGCAATCGATAATCTTGCCGGTATGAAAGACAATGCTCCCATCACGATGAAGGACATCGCCGAGGCGCTGGGCGTGTCGGTGGCCACTGTGTCGCGTGCACTGAAAGACAGTCCGCGCATCAGTGCCGAGAAGCGCGAGGTCATCAAGGCCTATGCCCGCGACCACCAGTTCTACCCCAATGTCCTGGCCGAGAGCCTGCGCCACAGCCGCAGCAAGCCATTGCGCGTGATTGGGGTCATCGTGCCGCAGTTCACCCATTATTACTTCTCGTCGGTGCTCAACGGCATCGAGCAGATGGCTTCCGCGCTCGACTATCAGATTATGGTGGGGCAGAGCGGCGAGGAGTATGAGCGCGAGCGGCAGCTCTGTCAGTCGTTTTTCGAGCATAAAGTGTGCGGTGTCATCGTGTCGCAGGCCAAGGACACCGTGCGGTACGACCATTTCCAGCAACTTATCGACCATGGCACGCCGTTGGTGTTTTTCGACCGCATCTGCACGGGGGTAGACTGCAGTCGTGTGGTGGTCGACGACTACAAGGGGGCGCTCAATGCCGTGGACCATCTGATACAGACGGGCTGCCGCCGCATTGCCTTCTACGGCACTTCCATGAAGTTGGAAATATCGAAAAATCGTTACAACGGCTACAAGGACGCCCTGCTGCAGAATGGGCTGAAACCCGACGAGCGTCTGATACGCTACTGCGACAACCGTGCCGATGCCGAGCGCATCACCCCCGAACTGCTGCGGATGGACGAAGCTCCCGACGCCTTCTTCGCTGTGAACGACGACACCGCCATCGGCATCCTCTACACCGCCAAGCGTATGGGACGGCGTGTGCCCGACGACATCTCTATCTGCGGGTTTACCAATAGCGACCGCTCCATCTCGTGCGACCCCATGCTCACCACCGTAGAGCAGCGCGGCTCGCAGGTGGGCCGCGAGGCCGCCGACATCCTCATCGGTCAGGTGGAGGGCCGTCTGCCGCTCGACAAGGTGGAGCGCCGCATCGTGAAGACCCGTCTCATTGTGCGGGGCACCACACGGTAGGAATAAAGGAAAATGTAAAGATAAAACCATAAAAACAGCCGATTATGAACAAAAATTTGACACAGAAGCCCGACTTGTCGTTCTGGAAATTGTGGAACCTCAGTTTCGGCTTTTTCGGAGTACAGATTGCCTATGCCCTGCAGAGCGGCAATATCTCGCGTATCTTCCGCACCTTGGGTGCCGATCCCCACTCACTCAGTTTCTTCTGGATTCTGCCACCGCTCATGGGCATCCTTGTTCAGCCCATCGTAGGAACCCTGTCCGACAAGACCTGGACCCGTCTGGGTCGCCGTATACCTTATTTATTTGTGGGCGCTGCACTGGCCGTGGCTGTGATGTGCCTGCTGCCCAACTCAGGCTCCTTTGGCATGAGCGTGAGCACCGCGCTCATCTTCGGCCTTTTCGCCCTCATGCTGCTCGACACCTCCATCAATATGGCCATGCAGCCTTTCAAGATGCTGGTGGGCGACATGGTGAACGACCGCCAGAAGGCCAAAGCCTATAGCATACAGTCGTTCCTCT
The DNA here is from genome assembly GCA_902777645.1 of uncultured Prevotellaceae bacterium. Classification (GTDB taxonomy): domain Bacteria; phylum Bacteroidota; class Bacteroidia; order Bacteroidales; family Bacteroidaceae; genus Prevotella. The sequence goes on from CACYUZ010000017.1 coordinate 50,206, forward strand.
GCAATGCGGGCAGCGTGGTGGGATTCCTCTTCCCCTTCTTCTTCACCTGGATAGGACTGAAGAACGTGGCCCCCGAGGGCGTGGTGCCCGACAGCGTGATATGGTCGTTCTATATCGGAGCGCTCATTCTCATCCTCTGTGTGCTCTACACCACGGCCAAGGTGAAGGAATGGGACCCGCAGACCTATGCCATGTACAATCCGGTGATGGAGGAGAAGGAGCAGAAAGCTGACTGGTTCACCTTGCTCAAGAATGCTCCCGCCACCTTCTGGCGCGTGGGACTGGTGCAGTTCTTCTGCTGGGCTGCCCTGCTCTACATGTGGACCTATGTGGTCGACGCCGTGTCGGAGACCGTGTGGGGTACTACCGACTCGGCCAGCGAGGCCTATCAGGTGGCCGGCAACTGGACCGGTGTGCTCTATGCCATCCAGGCCATGGGCAGCGTGGTGTGGGCAGCCCTGCTGCCGCAGTTCAAGAACACCAAGATGGCCTATGCCCTCAGCCTTGTGCTCGGCGGCATCGGTTTCGCCCTGATACCCTTCGTCCACGACAAGTGGCTCATGGTCATCCCCTTCCTGCTCATCGGTTGCGCCTGGGCCGCCATGCTGGCCATGCCCTTTACTTTCGTGACCAATGCCCTGCAGGGCTACGGCCATATGGGTGCTTATCTGGGCCTCTTCAACGGCACCATCTGCGTGCCGCAGATTGTGGCCGCACTCTGCGGCGGTGTCGTCTTCCGGCTGGTGGGTGGTCATCAGTCTACCATGATGATTGTGTCGGGCGTCTTGCTTGTGCTGGGCGCCATCGCGGTCACAGCCATCAAGGAGAAGAAAACCGCTTAAACCTTCCGGTATGCGAAGATGCCTGCTGGCAGCCTGCCTACTCCTGGTCGCCGCCATGGCTTGGGCGCAAGACAAGCCCTACCATGGCGACGGACCCGACGATGTGCTCGAACATCTGTCCATGGCGGCCGCCTTCGCACTCAAGGCAGCAGGTGCCGACAACGGCCACACCTGGCCGCAGTTCCTGTGCGGAGCAGCGCTCTCCTACGCCCTCACCGCCGGTGTGACCTATAGCTTGAAGCATACGGTTCATAAGCGTCGTCCCGACGGTACCGACCACCGGTCGCTGCCGTCGGGACATGCCGCCTTCGCCTTCAGCGGTGCCACCGTGCTGCACAAGGAGTTCGGCCACCTCAGTCCGTGGGTCAGCGTGGCCGGTTATGCCGTGGCCACTGCCACCGCCGTAGACCGCGTGTGCCGCAACCGCCACCATTGGTACGATGTGGTGGCCGGTGCCGGGGTGGGGGTGCTCTCCACCGAACTGTCCTACTACATCACCCGTAAGCTGCTGCCCGACAGAAAGGAACGGGTGGAGGTGGCGCTCTCGCCCACAGGGCTTCATCTGCTGGTGATGTGGTGATGCAAACGTTTGCACGGATTTTTCCTAAAAAGTTGGCATTTCCGTCATCCACCCAATTTCAATATTTCGTACTTTTACCGCCACAAACAATTAACCTAATAGCCTTATGAACCTTATATTTCATATAGAATACCGCACCAACTTCGGCGAGGAGCTTATGCTCAACCTGGTGTCGAAAAGTGCCGACGGACATCAGGACGTGACCGTCTACCGCATGACCACCTACGACGGATGCCGCTGGATGTGCGAGATCAACATGCCCAAAATCGACGCTTCGGTCGATTACTACTACAGTGTGGTGAAGGGCGAAAAGACCCTGCGCCGCGAATGGACCCTCGAAACCCACCGCCTCCAGCTCAAGGCCAGCAAGGGCGACCGCATGGTGGCCTACGACCATTGGAGCGACATTCCCGACAACGCCTATCTCTACAGCAGCGCCATGACCGAGTGTGTGAACCGTCACGCCGGTCAGCCCCTGCGCACCACCGCCTATCCGCGCACCGTGCGCCTCAAGGTGAGGGCACCGCAGCTGCGCCGCAACGAGCGCCTTGCCGTGACCGGTGAGGGACCCGCCCTGGGCGATTGGGCCGCCACCGCCGCCCTGGCCATGTCGGAGCACAACTACAACGAGTGGGTGGTCGACGTCGATGCCTCAAGGGTCTCAGGCGGCCGTCTCGTGTTCAAGTTTGTTGCCCTCGACGAGGATGAGGACGTGACCCCGCTGTGGGAGCTCGGCGACAACCGCTTCGTGGTGCTGCCCGAGATGAACGACGGCGATGTGGTGGTGTATGAGTTGGCCGAGGCCCACTTTCCCCATTACGACGTGAAGTGCGCGGGCACCCTCGTGCCGGTGTTCTCACTGCGCTCAGAGGGTAGTTTCGGCGTGGGCGACTTCGGCGACCTCGCCATGATGGTCGACTGGGTGGCGCACACCCATCAGCGCGTGCTGCAGATACTGCCCATCAACGACACCACCATCACCCACACCTGGACCGACAGCTATCCCTATAGCTGCATCAGCATCTTCGCCCTTCATCCGCAGTATGCCGACCTGCGCCAGCTTCCCCCGCTGGCCGACGAGAAGCTGCGTGCCGAGATGGAGGAGACGCGCCAGCGCCTCAACGCCCTGCCGCAGATAGACTATGAACAGGTGAACCGCGCCAAGCTGCGCTACCTGCAGGCCATCTTCGCACAAGAGGGCAAGCAGGCCATGGCCACCCCCGCCTTCCGTCAGTTCTTCGAGGACAACAAGAGCTGGCTCGTGCCCTACGCCCGCTACAGCCAGTTGCGCGAGTTCTACGGCACGGCCGACTTCAGCCGCTGGCCCGACCACAACACCTGGGACGAGGCCGAACGCCATGCGCTCTCCTCCACCCGCACCAAGGCCTACAAGGAAGTGGCCTTCTACTATTATGTGCAGTTTGTGCTCAACGTGCAGATGAAGGCCGTACATGAGCATGCCCGGGAGCGTGGTGTTATCCTCAAGGGTGACATCCCCATCGGTGTGAACCGCCACGGCTGCGACGTGTGGCAGGAACCCCGCTACTTCCATCTCGACGGACAGGCCGGCGCACCGCCCGATGACTTCTCCGCGAACGGACAGAACTGGGGATTCCCCACCTACAACTGGGAGGAAATGCTCTCCGACGGCTGCGCCTGGTGGCTGCGCCGTTTCTCCAACATGCAGAAATACTTCGATGCCTACCGCATAGACCATGTGCTGGGCTTCTTCCGCATCTGGGAGATTCCCACCAACGCCGTGCACGGACTGCTGGGCCAGTTCCAGCCTGCCCTGCCCATGACGCGCGAGGAGATAGAGTCCTACGGCCTGCCCTTCGACGAGGCCCTCTTCACCGAGCCCTTCATCAACGACTGGGTGCTCGACAGCATCTTCCACGAACATGCCCAGTGGGTGCGCGAGCACTATCTGGAGCCCGCTGCCGACGGCCGCTACCGCATGCGGCCGGAGTTTGACACACAGCGCAAGGTGGAGGCCGCCTTCATGGGCAAGACCTCCGACACCGACATCATGCTGCGCGACGGTCTTTACGCCCTCATCAGCGACGTGCTCTTCGTGCGCGACCACCGTCAGACCGAAAAGTTCCACCCGCGTATCTCGGTGCAGTTCGACTTTATCTACAAGCAACTCCCCGAGCACCACAAGTTTGTCTTCAACCGCCTCTACAACGACTTCTATTACCGTCGCAACAACCAGTTCTGGTACCGCGAGGCCATGAAGAAACTGCCGCGCCTGGTAGAGGCCACCCGCATGCTGGTGTGTGCCGAGGACCTGGGCATGGTGCCCGACTGCGTGCCCTGGGTGATGAACGAGTTGCGCATACTGAGCCTCGAGCTGCAGTCCATGCCCAAAGACCCGTCGGTGCGCTTCGGCCATCTCTCGCGCAACCCCTACCGCTCGGTGTGCACCATCTCCAGTCATGATATGCCTACGCTGCGCCAGTGGTGGGACGAGGACTACGACCGCACCCAGGAATATTATAACACCATGCTCTACCGCGGCGATGCCGCCCCGCATCCGCTGCCCGGCTGGCTGGCACGTGACATCGTGTCGCGCCACCTCACCAGTCCGTCCATGCTATGCATCCTCTCCATCCAGGACTGGCTCGCCATCGACGAGCGCCTGCGTCTGCCCGATGCCAATGCCGAGCGCATCAACATCCCCGCCAATCCGCGCCACTACTGGCGCTACCGCATGCACCTGAGCATAGAGGAACTGATGCGCAGCACCGCCTTCAACGACAACATCACCGAGCTCATCGACCAATCAGGCCGCCGGTAATTATCATTCAAATGTGGGTCCGAACCCACGAAAACAGAACACATCGATTATGCGAAAACTGCTTTTTTCCCTGCCCCTGCTCCTGCTGCCCCTGCTCGCAGCCGCGCAGACCGTCACCTCGCCCAACGGCAACATCGCCGTAACCTTCTCGCTCACCGACGGCGGTCGGCCCACCTACGAAATGACCTATAAGGGCAAGGCCGTGGTAAACCCCTCGCACCTCGGACTGGTGCTCGCTAAAGACAAACATGCCTCGAAAGGACTCGACGAGACCGACCTCATGGACCACTTCACCGTGGCCGATGTGGCGCAGACCTCTTTCGATGAGACCTGGCGCCCCGTGTGGGGCGAGACGGCCACCATACGCAACCACTATAATGAGATGGCCGTCACCCTGAAGCAGGGCATCGAGAAACCCGCCTACAAAGGCGACGGCAAGACGCCCGGACTGGCCCTCGACCTGCAGGAACGCACCATCCTGATACGCTTCCGCGTCTACGACGACGGTATGGGCCTGCGCTATGAGTTCCCCCAGCAGAAGGAGCTCAATTACTTCCTCATCAAGGAAGAAATGACCGAGTTTGCCATGGCTGGCGACCACACCGCCTGGTGGCTGCCCGGCGACTATGACACCCAGGAGCAGGAGACGCAGCAAACCCGCCTCTCCGAGATACGCGGCCGCCTCAAGACAGCCGTCAACTGGGGCAACTCGTCGGTGGCAGTCTTCTCCGAGACCGGTGTGCAGACCGCACTGCAGATGAAGAGCGACGACGGCCTCTACATCAACATCCATGAGGCTGCCTGCGCCGACTACGCCACCATGCACTTGGAACTGGTCGACGAGCAGACCACTTCTCTCACCACCCGCCTCTATGGCGGCAGCAACCAGTACACCCCGGCTCCCACGCCCTCGGGCTACCCGCTGCCGAAGCCTTATACCTTCGTGAGCCACCTCACCCCCGACGCCACCGGACTGAAGGGCGCCATGCAGACGCCCTGCCACACCCCCTGGCGCACCGTCATGGTGAGCGACGACGCCCGCGATATGCTCGCCTCCAACCTCATCCTCAACCTCAATGAGCCCTGCGCCCTTGAAGACGTGTCGTGGATACACCCCACCAAGTACTGCGGTGTGTGGTGGGAGATGATTGTGGGCAAGAGCCAGTGGTCGTATACCTGGGACTATCCCTCCGTCGACCTCGCCACCATCGACTACACCAAGTGCAAACCCAACGGCCGCCACGGTGCCAACAACGAGAAGGTGAAGCGCTACATCGACTTCGCTGCCAAAAACGGACTCGACGAGGTGCTCGTGGAGGGATGGAACGTGGGCTGGGAAGACTGGGCCAACATGTGGAAACGTGATGTTTTCGACTTCGTGACTCCCTATCCCGACTTCGACATCAAGATGCTCAACGAGTATGCCCACTCCAAGGGCGTGAAACTGCTCATGCACCACGAGACCTCATCGTCTACCCAGAACTACGAGCGCCACATCAAGGAGGCCTATGAGTTGATGAACAAGTATGGCTACGATGCCGTGAAGACCGGCTATGTGGGCGATATGATACCGCGCGGCGACCACCACTACTCGCAGTCGATGAACAACCACTATCTCTACGTAATCAAAGAGGCCGCCAAACACCACATCATGGTGAACAGCCATGAGGCCACACGACCCACCGGACTCTGCCGCACCTATCCCAACCTGGTGGGCGGTGAGAGCGCACGAGGCACCGAGTATGAGGCCTTCGGCGGAAGCCGGCCCGACCATACTTGCATACTGCCCTTCACCCGCCTGCAGGGCGGCCCGATGGACTACACACCGGGCATCTTCGAGACCCAGCTCTACACCTGGAGCGACAATCAGTCGTGGGCACACATCACGCTGGCCGGCTCATTGGCCCTTTACCTCACCATGTACTCACCCCTGCAGATGGCAGCCGACCTGCCCGAGCACTATGAGCGCCCCGACCTGGCCCCCGCCTTCCAGTTCATACGCGATGTGGCCTGCGACTGGGACGACAGCCGCTATCTGGAGGCCGAGCCCGCCGACTACATCACCGTGGCCCGCAAGGCCAAAGGCACCGACAACTGGTTCATCGGCGGCAAGTGCGACGAGAACGGCCACAAGGCCGTGGTGAAACTCGACTTCCTCGACAAAGGCCGCAAATACGAATGCACCATCTACGCCGATGCCAAGGATGCTCACTATGAGAAGAACCCCAAGGCCTACACCATCACTAAACGCACGGTGAAACGGGGCGACACCCTCAAGCTCACCGAGGCTCCCGGCGGCGGATTCGCCGTCTCGCTGATAGCAAAATAAACCCAACAACTGTCACCTCATGAAAAAACTGCTCTTCACAGCCCTCTTCTCCCTGGCGGCCCTGTGCTCCCCGGCACAGGCTCCCTTGGTGGGCGACGGCGGCCACTACGATACCGCCACCCATGAGACATTGTTCCTCTTCGTAGCCTCGCCCGATGCTAAAAAACCGGTGCTACGCCTCTACAAGGAGGGTATGGGCGGCAAGCCTGTGCGCACCGTGAGGCTGAAACGGCAGGCTCCCTTCGACTGCGTGTGGAGCGCCACCTTGCGCGGCGACTGGCGAGGATACTACTACACCCTCGACATCTCCGGCAACCGCAAACAGTGGGTGGAGACACCGGGCATCGGCGCCCGGGCGGTGGGCGTGAACGGACGGCGCGGCTATGTGCTCGACATGGGCACCACCAATCCGCCGGGATGGGAATCAGACAAGAGGCTGCCGCTCCGCTCGCCCGCCGACCTCGTCATCTACGAGATGCACCACCGCGACTTCTCCATCGCCCGCAACATCAACCTCGACCCCGACATGACCGTGAAGCGTGTCAGTTCGGAGCATCCGGGCAAATTCCTCGCCCTCACCGAGCCCTGGGCCATCGGCCACCTGAAGGAGCTCGGGGTGAATGCCGTGCACATACTGCCCTCCTACGACTTCGGCTCGGTCGACGAGACACGCCTCGCCGACAATAAGTACAACTGGGGCTACGACCCGGTGAACTACAATGTGCCGGAGGGCAGCTACTCCACCAATCCCTACGACCCTGCCTGCCGCATACGCGAGTTCAAGCAGATGGTGCAGGCCCTGCACCGCGCCGGCATACGTGTCATCCTCGATGTGGTGTACAACCACACCTACGACATTGAGCACTCCAACTTCCAGCGCACCTGGCCCGACTACTATTATCGCAAGAATGCCGACGGCAGCTACAGCAACGGCTCCGGCTGCGGCAACGAAACGGCCTCCGACCGGCCCCTGATGCGGCAGTTCATGATTGAGTCGGTGAAATACTGGATTAATGAGTACCACATCGACGGATTCCGCTTCGACCTCATGGGCGTGCACGACATCGAGACGATGAACGCCATACGCAAGGCGGTCGACGAGATAGACCCCTCTATCTTCCTCTACGGCGAGGGATGGAGCGCCGGACAGTGCGCCATCGACGGCCAGTTGCTGGCCGCCAAGGCCCACATCCCGCAGATGCCCCGCATAGCCGCCTTCTCCGATGAGTTGCGCGATGCCCTGCGCGGTCCCTTCAGCGACGACACCAAAGGCGCCTTCCTGGCCTCGTTGCCCGGCGAGGAGGAAAGTGTGAAGGCGGGTATCGCCGGCATGACGGCCCACCCGCAGATTGACTACAGCCAGGTGAACTACACCAAAGAGGCTTGGGCCACAGAGCCCACGCAGATGATAAGCTATGTGAGCTGCCACGACGATATGTGTCTCGTAGACCGCCTCAAGACCTCTATCCCCGGCATCTCGCAGGATGAACTCATCCGCCTCGACCTGCTGGCACAGACGGCCGTGTTCTGCTCGCAGGGCGTGCCCTTCATGCTCAGCGGCGAGGAGATGCTGCGCGACAAGAAAGGCGTGCACAACTCGTTCGAGTCGCCCGACTCGGTGAACCAGCTCAACTGGAACAATCCGCTGCGCTACGCCAGTGTGATGGACTACTACAAGCGCCTTATCGCCCTGCGCAGCCATCATCCTGCTTTCCGCCTGGGCTCCGCCGCCCTTGTGGCACAGCATCTGGAGTTTCTGCCCACTGCACCCTGCTTCGTGGCCTTCCGCCTGAAGGACCATGCCGGCGGCGATGCCTGGCAGGACATCTATGTGGTGCTCAATGGGGGCAAGACCGCCCGGGAGACAGCTCTGCCGCAGGGCACCTACACCGTGGTGTGCCGCGACGGACGCATCGATGAGAGCGGACTCGATACCTTCACCGCCGACAAGGTGGAGGTGGCTCCACAGAGTGCCTTGATACTGCACAATTGAACCATTCTTTCCCTTTTACACCTATGATGAAACGTTTCTTTTTACTCTGTGTGACGGCAGGCTTCATGACAATGATGAACGCAGCACCCAAAATAGACAGAATAGAACCAGCCAACTGGTTCGCAGGCATGAAAAACGCCTCGCTCCAACTGATGGTCTACGGACAGGGCATCGGCGCGGCCGATGTGACCACCGACTATCCCGGCGTGGCAGTAGACAGCATCGTGCGGCTCGACTCGCCCAACTACCTCCTCGTCTACCTCAATCTCTCCGGCGCGCAGCCCGGCACCATGCAGCTCAAGTTCGGCGTGGGCCGCAAGACCCTCAAGAAGGCCTTCGAACTGAAAGCCCGCGAGATGGCCGGCGAGGCACACCGCGGCTTCACCAATGCCGACGTGCTCTACATGCTCATGCCCGACCGCTTCGCCAGCGGCCGCGCCGACAACGACCAGATAAAGGGTATGGCGGCTTATAAGAACGACCGCACGCAGCCCAGTCTGCGCCATGGAGGCGATTTGGAGGGCATCCGCCAGCATCTCGACTACTTCAACGAACTCGGTGTGACCGCCCTGTGGTTCACCCCTGTGCTGGAGAACAACTCGCCCGACAACGACCACGGCTTCAGCACCTACCATGGCTATGCCACCACCGACTACTACAAGGTGGACCCCCGCTTCGGCACCAACGATGAGTACCGCCGCCTGGTAGACGAGGCCCATCAGCACGGCCTCAAGGTGGTGATGGACATGATTTTCAACCACTGCGGCTTCGACCACCCCTGGGTGAAGGACATGCCTTCGGCCGACTGGTTCAATGCGCCTGAGTGGCTGAAAGACAACCCCGAGGGCAAGACCAACGCACAATATCTGCAGACGAGCTACAAACTGACGCCCGTGATGGACCCCTACGCCTCGGAGATAGACAAGCGCGAGACGGTGGAGGGATGGTTCGTGCCAACTATGCCCGACCTGAACCAGCGCAATCCCCACGTCATCCGCTATCTCATTCAGAACAGCATCTGGTGGATAGAGACGGTGGGCATCGACGGCATCCGCATGGACACCTATCCCTATGCCGACGCCGACGCCATGGCGCTCTGGATGAAGACCCTCGACCGCGAGTATCCCAACTTCAACACCGTGGGCGAGACGTGGGTCACCGAACCCGCCTATACCGCCGCCTGGCAGAAAGACTCCAAACTGTCGGCCCGCAACAGCTATCTCAAGACGGTGATGGACTTCAGCTTCTTCGACAAGCTGAACCAGGCCAAGAACGAGGAAACCGACGGCTGGTGGAACGGATACAACCGCATCTACAACAGTCTGGTCTACGACTATCTCTATGCCAACCCCTCCAACGTGATGGCCTTCATCGAGAACCACGATACCGACCGATTCCTGGGCAACGGACGCGACTCGCTGGCCCTGAAGCAGGCCCTTGCCCTGCTGCTCACCATCAACCGCACCCCGCAGCTCTATTACGGCACGGAGGTTCTGATGAACGGCACCAAGGAGGTGACCGACGGCAATGTGCGCAAGGATTTCCCAGGCGGGTTCCCTGGCGATGAGCACAACGCCTTCACCGCCGAGGGACGCACCAAGGCCGAAAACGCCATGTTCAACTGGTGCAGCCGCGTGCTCCACTGGCGACAGCACTGCAAGACCGTGACCGAGGGCCGCCAGGTGCAGTTCACCCCGTGGAAGGGCGTCTATGTCATTGCCCGACAGCATGAGGGCACCACGGTGCTCACCGTGCTCAACGGCACCTCAAAACCTGCCGTGATGGAGGTGGCCCGCTTCGCCGAGGTCATCGGCGGCCACACCGTGGCCAAGGACATCACCAACGGCCGCAACGTACGCATTGACAAGGATGTGAACCTGCGGCCCCGCCAGACCATGATTCTTGAATTCTGACCTCTTTCCTCACAGGGGGACACGTGGTTTGTGGGTGTCCCCCTGTGAGGCTCACCCTGCCCGCCCAGTTGGAGAAAATCGGCACCTGGGGCCTGTCTCTCCACATCGGCCGGCTCATTTTCGAGTCGCCCACGCCGCCCTATTACAATATCAGCGAGGGTGTGCCCCATTTCATCCAGGCCAAGGAGGTGTGTGTGCCCATCGGAGCGGGCGATGTCTACCGCCACACCAAAGGGTGGGAGCACCTGCCCATCGAGGAGCGCCCCTTCGCCGCCCTCGTCAGCTACACCGCCCTGCTCAAGTTGCCTTCGCCGCCGCCCGCCCTGCCTTTCGTCATTCCATCACCGAAGAGCGAGTCTAGTAGGTGATACATTTCTGAGGCGAATTTGTAAAAGGACTGAATTTTCTCGATTATTATTAAGTATGTTTCAGAATATTTTGCTATATTTGCAAAGTAAACATTAGAATTCGTTATGATACTGTCCCAAGAAGTGTGTCTGTATAAGAGGGATTAAAAAAGGGACCTATCATCCCTGACCGGTCCCTAAAAGTTTGTACCTTTGCGGTGCGTTA
>CACYUZ010000018.1:0-60484 GCA_902777645.1 uncultured Prevotellaceae bacterium
TGCCCCAGGTAGTAGGCATTGGCCACGTTCACCTGCGCCTGCTTGTCGCCCAGGTCGGCGGCTTTGAGGTACCACTCGAAGGCTTTGGCCAGGTCTTTCTCCACGCCCTCGCCCTTGAAATAGCACTCCGCTACATTGAAGATGCCGTAGACATCGCCCAACAGGGCGGCTTTCATATACCACTGGAAAGCCAGCTCCAAGCTCTGCACCACCCCGGTGCCCCGCCTGTAGCACACCCCAAGGTTGTTCATGGCTTTGGGGTCGCCCTCATAGGCGGCCTTGCGGTATTCATCGGCACGGTTTCGTTCTTTCTGCATGGGGTATATATACAATAAGGTATAGTCTGGCACAAAAATAATGTTTTTTGAAGAAAAAGCCATTGCCGAAGACCTGTTGTTTGCTCATTTTTATGTATTTTTGGACACCAAACCTAATTTCTATGGAAAACATGAAAGATATAGCCATCTACACCCTCACCTCCGAACTGCACGATGCGGCGGCCATCGCCGAGGCCACACAGCAGTTCTTGAACAGTCTGCACATGCCCTATGTGCTGCGCGGCACCGACTACAGCGACTACGGACAGCATGCGCTCAACCTGCTCTATGTGCGCACGGGCGGCACGGAGGGCATCTTCAAACGGCTGCTGCCCCGACTCGTGGCACAGGCGGCCGACAAATCGTTCTACCTGCTCACCTCGGGCAAGAGCAACTCGCTGGCGGCATCGATGGAGATACTGTCGTATCTGCGGCAACAGGGGCTGAAAGGAGAAATCATACACGGCAGCAGCGAGGTGGTGAGCACCCGGCTGCAACTGCTTGCACGGGCCGGCGAGGCCCGGAAACGGCTGCGCGGCATGCGGCTGGGCATAGTGGGAGAACCCTCCGACTGGCTCATCTCGAGCCATGCCGACGCCTACGCCGTGTACCAGCGCTGGGGCATCACCCTGGTGGAGATACCGATGAAAGAACTGCTGCAGCGCTATGAGGACCTGCCGGCCCCCACCCCCTCGGCCTGCGACACCTGGCTCACGGGAGCCGGCGTGCCACCGATGACACAGCCCGCAGCACCCGCCGTGGAGGCGGCGCTGCCCGGTGCCATGCGCATCTACCGGGCCCTGCGCCAACTGGTGGCCGACTACCACCTGGACGGCTTCACCCTGCGCTGCTTCGACCTGCTCGATGCCGTGCACAACACGGGGTGCATGGCGCTGGCGCGGCTCAACGCCGAAGGCATCGTGGCCGGCTGCGAGGGCGATGTGCCCGCCCTGCTGTCGATGGTGATTACCAAGGCGCTGCTGGGAGTGTCCGGTTTCCAGGCCAACCCGGCCCGCATAGACACCGCCACAGGCGAGATGTGGTTTGCCCACTGCACCATACCGCTGAACATGATACAGACAATGAGGCTCGACACCCATTTCGAGTCGGGCATAGGCGTGGGCATCTGCGGTGTGGCGGAGAAAGGTGCGGTGACCATCTTCAAGGCATCGGCCACCGACAGCCGGTACTTTGTAGCGGAAGGCATGCTCACGGCCAGTCCGTCGCAGCCTGACCTGTGCCGCACGCAGCAGGTCATCATGCTGGCCGACAAAGAGCGCGCCCGCTACTTCCTGACCGAGCCCATCGGCAACCACCACATCATCGTGGCGGGCCATCACCGGGAGCTGTACGAGGAGATGATGCGGGCGTGAGAAGGTTCGGGCGCCGGCTCAGTCCACACCATGGAGTGTGGCGTCGACATAGGAGAAGAGGGCATTGTTGCCCACGATGCTGAGCTGTGTGCCGGCAATGGCGTTCATCTTGAAATAATCGGAGTAGACCTCGGCGAAATTCTCGCTCACCTTGTCGGCAATGCCAAACAGGGTGGCGTAGACGAGGTATTCCCTCCACAGCGGCATCTCCTTGATACCGCGTTCGGCTATCAGGGAGAAGTCGAGCAGGAATTTGCGCAGACCGAGCAACTGCACGGCGGTGTCGGTGTCCTTGGCCATCTGCTGCTCCTGCTCGGTGAAAGAGGTCAGATCGGCGAAGAACTGGTCGTCTTTGTTGTTGCGCACATACTGCTGCAGCTCGCGGGGCTGCAACACGCCGTCGACACCGGCGGCTTTCTTCAGCAACTCGAAGAAAGCCCGTTCGGTGGCGCCCAAATGTTTTTCACGGGCTTCCTTGTCGTCGGGCAGGGTGCCGATGACCAACTGCGGATGGTCTTCCACGCCATAAACCCTTGGGGTGGTGACGATGCGCAGCGCCCCACTGTCTACAAGCCGCAGTATCATGGCACCAAAGAGACCGCCATAGTCGGCCATCCAGGCCGAGGAGAGGGAGTTCATCACGGCGTTGGCCACATGCAGGTTGCCCTCTGCGGGCAGGTCGCGGTAATACTCCAACTGTGCCGAGAGGCGCTCGCGCAACCTGCGGCGGCGCAGCGGCTGGAGCGAGATGACATACCAGATGGTGCGGAACACTTTCTTGCCCATGCCCACAAACAGGATGATGACGACCACCGGCACCACGATGATGGTGACGAACGAGAGCAGGTTGTCGAGCCAGGAGGGCAGGAAGGGATAGAAGAAGGCGTCGTCGTCCTGGGCAAGGGCCGGGAGGGTCGTCAGGAGGGCGGCAAAAAGGAGGATATTTTTTCTTAGGTATCTCATGGTGTCTCTTTTTAAGGTTGGGTTCCTGACTAAATATCGTAAATCTCGTCTACATGCCAGGCAAAGGAGAAGCGTCCCATATAACCGGCGGCGGCATCCTCGGCCATCGGGGTGGCGGTGGTGGCGGCGGCCATCATGCGCTTTAAGGCACGGCGGTGGGGCTTACTGGTGGTGAGCAGGCGCAGCAGACGGTCCTGGGCGGAGCCGTCGTCGGCAGGCAGCATCGAGGCGATGCGTTTGATGACGCGCTGCTCGATGCCGAAGAGGTAGGCATAGGCCATGTAATCGGGCCACACACGACGCAGTTCGAGTTCGGCGCCCTTGCCCGTGAGCTGCTCGCGGGTGGCGGGCAGTCCTTTCAGGAAGCGCTTCATACCCCAGATGTTGCGGATGTCGGTCTTGGTGTAGGCCCGCAGGTGGAGGCCGGTGTTGAGGAGGTCGGCGAAGCGGAACTGGTTGTCAATATCATACTGCTTGGTCTTCTTTCTCTTTTGGGAATAATAGGAAATGACACGGGCCAACTGCTTGGGGGTGACCGCCTGGCCGGGCTGGGCCGCCTGACAGAGAAATTTATAGAGGGTGCGCTCGAAAGCCTGGTCGATACCGTCGCTGGGGGCATCGGACCAAGGGCCGAGCTGCAGTTCGGGACCCTTGTCGCCATCAGCGAAACGGAGGCTGCCACGCACCAGCAACTGCCACAGGGCAGCGCGGGTGAGGGGTGTCTTGTCGTAGAAGGGTGCCAGCGAGAACTTGTGGAGCATGGCCTGGGTGTCGGCCAGGCTGCCGTAGAGGGCGAGGTAGGGATATGGCTCCGGCGAGAGCCCGATATAGCGCAGGCGGCGCACCAGGCGGCGGAGCGGCTTGAGCGACACCACATACCACACGATGACGAGCAGGTTGACGAGTCCGGTGGCCAGACTGACCAGTTTCTTTCCGTTGCCCCGAGTGCCGTGCACGATGAGGCCTGTCATCCAGGCCAAAGACCCCATGCACACCATGAAGGACATGGCGTCGTCGAAGTTGTGATAGATGCCATAGCCCATCTGGAAAAAGAGGACGGCCAGAAGGGTCCCTTTCCAGTATTTGCGGACAAGGTAGTAGAACATAAACGAAATGGTTATTGGTTTCAGCAAGAGAATGTGCTGGGCTGCTCAGCGGCGGGCGCTGAGACGCACCAGCGTGGAACCGGCCACGGAGGACTCGGACGAGTCGACCTGCAGGGCATAGACACCGGCTGCCAGGCGGGGCATGGGCAGGAGGAAGGTGTCGGTGCCATGAGGCAGAGCGCACTGATGGAGCAACTGCCCCGTGACGGAATAGAGGCGCAGCCGGGCGGTGCGTGCGAGCGGACGATCGAAACGGAGCTCCAGCTGCCCCTCACGGCTGAAAGCGGCGCGGAGGGTGGCCGACGGTGTAGGCGAGAGGGCCTCGATACGGTCCAGTCCGAGCACATCGAACAGACCGCGGTAGGCGTCAATCTCTCCGTATCCGTAGGAATTGTTGGGATAGGTGAGCGAGGGGTCGTAGTGGCGGCAGGTGCGGCTCAGCACGCCGAGCACATCCTGTGTGGTGAGGGTGGGCTTGGCCTGCAGCCACAGGGCGATGACACCGGCCACCACGGGGGTGGACATGGAGGTGCCGCTGTTGGCGTTCCAGGCGTAGGTGCGGCCGTTGAAGGTGAAATGGGCCACGTCCGACTTGATATCATTGGCCTCGGGATTGTTCTCGAGGTAGTAGCTGCTGTAGGAGGAGATGACATTGGTGCCGGGGGCCACCACATCGGGCTTGACGCGGCCGTCGAAGGTGGGACCTACCGAAGAGTAGGGACTCACCCTGCCGTCGTTGCCCTGGTCGTAGGTCACATAGTCGCCCAGGTAGTTGCGGAAACCGGTGCGGTAGCCGGTGGCGCCCACACAGATTACGGAGGGGGCGCTGCCGGGCGAGTGGACCGAATGGCTGTTGTCGGCGATGCCGCTGGTGAGGGGTGATATATAGCCTGCGCAGCGGTGGCAGTGTACCTCGGCGTTCTGTCCCTCCACCTGGGCCACCACCCACTGCTTGATGCCCAGCTGTCCCTCGGTCTGGACATACACCTCGAGCACGGTCTCCGCGCTGTCGTAGCAGGAGGGATAGGCCTGTGCGGTGATGTAGTAGGGTATGCTGTCCACGAGGAGGGTGTCGGTGAGGAGGGAGTCGGCACAGGCATAGACGGTCTGGGCCGAGAGGGGATAGCCGGTATAGGTGTTGTCGGCATGGTAGAGCTGCAGCGTCAGCGTGAAGGGGTCGCGGCTCCGGGTGGTGAGGCCGCCCGTACGGCCGCTGGCGAGGAGGCGGATGCGGGCCGACTCCATACCGGCGGGCTTGCACGCATAGTTGTTCTGCTGCCCCTCGTTGCCCGCAGAGGCCACAAGGATGCGGCCCGGCCCCATCAGGCTGTCGATGGCAGCGTAGAAGAGTACGTCGTCGCCCCGGAAGTCCTGGTAGGATCCTTCGCTGAAGGAGACCACACAGGGCATGCCGCGCTGGGCGGCATAGTCGAAGATATACTTGAAGCCGAGCACGTCGGTGGCATAGGTGTATTTGTAGACATCGGCGCTGTCGACGAGGACGAGGTCGCTCGACACGGCATTGCTCACCAGACAGATATCGCTCTCATAGGCGATGCCGCGGTAGGGGGTGTCGTAGCCGGTGCCGGCCGCCGACCCCAGGGTGTGGGTGCCGTGGGTCTGGATGAGTCCGTCGCGTGAGTGGGCATAGGCCTGTATGGCGGCTTCGGTGCGGTAGTCGGCGCCCACAAAGAGGTCACTGCCTAAGGTGTCGGCGGAGAGCTGGTCCCAGAAGCAGCGGATGCGCGAGCCGGTGAGCGCGGTGTTGTAGAAATTGGGATGGGTGAGGTCGAAGCCGATGTCCTGCACACCCACGACGACACCCTGGCCGGTGAAGGCCTGGGGCAACTTCACGCCGGCATGGGCTTCTGTGGCCCTCACCACACTGACGGTGGTGTCCATGGCGATGCTGTGGGGAGCGCCGGCCTCGATACGCTCCACTGCATGGTGGACCGAGAGGGCGGGAAGGGCGCGCAGGGGAATGGAGACCACATGGAGGCGTCCGAACGAGGCCAGCACGCGGCACCCGTTCTCGGTGAGGGGGGCGGTGTCGGCATCCCGCATGCTCACCAGGGCGCACAGTTGCCGCCGGTCATCGCAGGGGGCTCTCCGCAGGGTGGCGCGGTGGTCGGTGAGGGCCATGCGTACATAGCGCGAGAGTTTGCTGTAGTCGGCCGTTTGCGCCATGGCCTGCACGGCGCCAATGAGCAGAAGGGCAAGGATGACGGTTCGGGTCTTCATGGGCAAGAGGTATTATGCTGTCTTGGTCAAGGGGTATGATGCTGCGAAGATAGTGTTTTTTATCGGTTTTTCCAAATTTAGCACCCATAAAGGTGGGTCTTGCCCGTTCTGGCTTATCGACGAGACCCAAGAAAAAAAGGTGCTCCTTCCCACATGGGGGAGGAGCACCTCATATTTATCTGACTATAGATAGTCTTGTGCCGGTCGGTCTTATTTCAGTCCACGGTTGTGGAAAGTAACGTTGAGCAGCTGCAGGTATTTCTGATACTGCGCATGGGTGAGAATGACGCGCATGTTGGCCAGGTCTTTGCGGACGGCCTTGTCGACCATGCTCTGACGCTCCGACTCAGCGGCCATGGCGGCGTTCATCATGTCGGCGCAGAAAGCGGTGTGGACATCGGAGACAAACTCAAGCTGATCCCAGCTCAGACCAAGGGTCTGGCCCAGCTTATTCATGTTCACCTTCATGTCATAGGCCTGCACATTGTTCACTGCGTTGGTGTTCTCGTTCTCTGCAAAGGCGAATGTCATGCTCAGCATGACCATAACACTTAAAACAATTCTTTTCATCTTTTTACCTTTCTTTTGTTGTTAACCTTTTGGACTCTTCTGTGGAGTCCGTTATCCTAAAAACTTGATGCTTGTTTAGCATTTGCGGTTGCAAAGGTAAGACGAAAACGGCAAACAAAAAAGGTTTTTGAGCCGCTGTGTGCGCAAACAGCCCCTTTTCTTGACCTCCGTCAAAAGATGACGGGGTATTTGAAAAAAATAACTACCACCATGCAATCTATCCGAATCTTTGTTGTAAAATGCCACAAAAACACCGCCAAAGGTGTCTTTTTGTCATCTTTTCAGGCTGGACAGTTGCAGTTTATTATTACAAAATATGTACGCGCGTATAGACTGACGGCCCCTTATACCGCTTGAAACTGCCTTATTGGGGCGCAAAGCGCTGCCTGAAGAGAAAAAACGCCCAAATGCAAGGCTTGTTTCTTCTTTTGGCGATGAAAAAGGCGGAAGATGCCTTATCTTTGCACCGGTTTCACACCCTGAAACCCGGTTTTTCGCCTAACTGAGCGATGCCGGGTTTGCGGTGCAGTGCCTCGACAACAAAAGAAAGAAGGCAACTCAAGATATGTATAACCCCATAAAAATGAAGACATGGAAAAAAAGAACGAGAAAAACGGACAGGCCAAAAACGACCAGAAACTGAACATCGCCATGGGAAAAGCCTCTCTGCTGGCAAGAATCATCCAGAAGATAGAAGAGGAAGAGGCAACTGCTGCCGTAGCTGCAGCGGAAACCAAATAGGGCCGGCGCCCTCCAGGCCATAACCTACTAAAGTCTTATCATACCCCTCGACGGAAAAAGAGGGCTGAAAGCAGCAAATGGATGAAATTTGCTGCTTTCTTCATGCCCGTTCTCAAAAAATGGCCGTATATTTGTAGACGGAAGATGGTTTCCCCACGAGGGGGAGGCCGAAATTAACTCAAATGCTATGATAAAGACAGCAAAAAACGTACTGAGCCTGAAGGCGGAGGAAGCACTCGACTTCTTCATGAAATCGGAGCAGTTTCATGGATTCGAACTGCCGGAATACTTCAACTTTGATACCGTATTGGCCTATGTGAAAGAACGCATCGGCGACAAGAGTATGGAGGACTGCCTCGACGGCACCCGGCCCGACGACCTGCCCAACGTGAACCTCGACATCTTGCTCAACAAAGACGGACGCTACGCCGTGCGCCCCCTCATGCTCGCCAACCCGTATCTCTACTACTTCCTGGCCAGGGAGGTGTGCTGCCCCAAAGGGTGGGACGCGGTGCAGAAATGCTTCAAGGCCTACCACGTGCCACACATCACCTCGTGCGCACTGCCGGTGCTGCCGCAGAAGGTGGAGGCTTTCCACAAGTCGGAAACCATACTCAACTGGTGGAACACCATAGAACAGCGGTCGCTGGAACTGTCGCTCGAATACCGCTACATGTTTGTCAGCGATATCACCAACTGCTACGGCAGCATCAATCCGCAGTCGATAGAATGGGCACTGGGATGCAAAGGCACCCGGCATGAGAACAGCGACCACCAGCAGATGGCCCGCAACATACAGACATATCTCCGCGCCCTGCAACACGGCCACAACATCGGCATACCACAGGGAAGCGTGCTGTTCGACTTCGTGGCCGAAATCATCCTCGGCTATTCCGACCTGCTCCTGCACGAGGCGCTGGAAAAAGAGGGCATCGGGGGCTATGAGATACTGCGCTACCGCGACGACTACCGGGTGTTCTGCAACGACAAGGACACGCTGGAGCGCATATCCTACCTCCTGCAGGCGGTGCTGGAGGGGCTGAACTTCCGCATGAACTCGCAGAAGACGAAGATAAGCGACACCATCGTGACCGACGCCATCAAGCCCGACAAACTGTTCTATATTTTCAACACACCGATATTCAACAAGAAGGGGTGCGACTTCGACGGCATTCAGAAACACCTGCTCTACATCCTGATGTTCGCCCGCAAGTATCCCAACAGCGGACAAATCAGAGTGATGCTCTCCGACCTGGACAAACGCATCATCGAGAAACTGAAGCCGAAGGCCCATAAAGGACTACCGGTGAATTGGGATCCTATCGACATCGACGACGAGACGCCCGCTCCGGCGAAAGACGAGACGCCTGCTCCGGTGAAAATGGTGAAAGGGAGAATTGTTGAGAACGTGAGGGCCCTCACGGCCGTGGCCACCCAGATAGCCCTGGAGAACGTCACCCTGTGCCACTACGCCCTGCGCGTGATAAGCCGCATGGTCGACTCGCTCGACGACATGGAGGAGAAACGCGACATCATAGAAAAGGTGTACCAAAGGTTGTGCGGACTGCCCAACTCCGACTACAACCAACTGTGGTTGCAGAACATCACCTACACGCAGGACAAGGAAAGCGGCGAGTCGCCCTACACCATGCGACTGTGCCAACTGGTGATGGGCGGCTGCGAAGAGCCGCTGTGGAACAACACGTGGCTGAAACCGGCCCTCTGCGACACACTGCCCTACGACTCTATCGTGAGCGCTGAGACACTGAAGATGGTGACGCCCGTCATCATGTTCAGAGAGACAAGGGCCTACATCGATATGCTCGCCAGCCTGGACGAATGAGCACCGTGCGCCCGTCGCGGAAACGGTTTATTGAAAAGAGCTTGCCATTTTTGGTAAGCTCGCTTTTTTTATGTACATTTGCAAACTAAACCCCAATCAATCATCAGGATTGACAAATCATAGAAACACGATAACAACAATGGAAGGAAAAGACAACAAGTATGTAGCCGTAGCCTACAAGCTCTACACCATCACTGAGGGAAAGGAAGAACTGCTGGAGGAGACCTCCGAGGGACAGCCCTTCCTCTTTATCAGCAACATGGGAGTGAACCTGCCCGCCTTCGAGGACAAACTCACCGCACTGAACGCCGGCGAGAACTTCGACTTCGTGATACCGCAGACGGAAGCCTTCGGCGAGTATCATGAGGAAGCCGTGCAGGAACTCGACAAAAAGGTGTTCTACGTAGACGGACAGTTCGACTACAAGCATATACGCGAAGACGCCGTGGTGCCCCTGATGAACGAGGCCGGCGAGCGCTTCATGGCACACGTGCTGGAAGTGAGAGACAACACCGTGGTGATAGACCTGAACCACCCGCTGGCAGGCTCCGACCTGCACTTCGTGGGACAGGTGCTCGAGTCGCGACCCGCCACCGTGGAGGAAGTGGCCCAGATGGCACGCATCCTAAGCGGCGAAGGTGGCTGCGGTGGATGCGGCGGCAAAGAAGGCGGATGCGGCGGATGCGACAGCCAGGGCGGCGGATGCGGAGAAGGCGGATGCTGCGGCGGTTGCTGACAACAACGACAAGACAATGAGAAACCAATTCGGACACCTGTTCACACTCACCACCTTCGGTGAGAGCCATGGCCCGGCAGTGGGGGGCGTGGTCGACGGCATGCCCGCCGGCATAGAGATAGACACCGATTTCATACAGCAGGAACTCAACCGGCGGCGACCGGGACAAAGCGAACTCACCACCAGCCGACAGGAAGGCGACAAGGTGGAACTGCTGAGCGGCATCTTCGAAGGGGTGAGCACCGGAACGCCCATCGGGTTCATCGTGCGCAACACCAACCAGCACTCGCACGACTACGACGAACTGCGGAGCTTGTACCGGCCCTCACACGCCGACTTCACCTACCAGCAGAAGTATGGCGTGCGCGACCACCGCGGAGGAGGACGCAGCTCGGCACGCATCACCATCAGCCGGTGCGTGGGAGGAGCACTCGCCAAACTGGCACTGCGCAAAACGGGCATCAGCGTGCAGGCCTACACCTCGCAGGTGGGCAACCTGGCACTCACCGGCAGCTACCTGGACTACGACATGGCGGTGGCAGAACACAACGCCGTGCGCTGTCCCGACCCGGAGAAAGCAGAGGAGATGGCCGCTCTCATACGCCAGGTGAAAGCGGAGGGCGACACCATTGGGGGCGTGATAACAGGTGTGATACGGGGATGCCCCATCGGACTGGGAGAACCGGAATTCAGCAAACTGCACGCCGACCTGGGACAGGCCATGCTGAGCATCAACGCGGCCAAGGGATTCGAATACGGCGAGGGATTCGCCGGCACCTCCTGGCGGGGCAGCGAACAGAACGACCGGTTCATCAACCGCAACGGACGCATCACCACCGAGACCAATCACAGCGGCGGCGTGCAGGGCGGACTGAGCAACGGACAGGACATCGTGTTCCGCGTGGCGTTCAAGCCCATCGCCACACTGCTGCGTGAGCAGACAACGGTCGACGTGGAGGGAAATCCCGCCGTGATGAGGGCAAGGGGCCGGCACGACCCTTGTGTGCTGCCCAGAGCGGTGCCCGTGGTGGAAGCCATGGCAGCGATGGTGGTTCTTGACCACTTTTTGCTGCAAAAAACTATTAAATTATAATATTTTTAGACATATTAGGAAAAAAATTTGCCTTTTTCTTGCAGAGAAAAAGAAAAATCTTTATATTTGCAACGATTATGAGGGGTTTGTGAAAATCCTGGATTAGTTTAGTTAAGTCTAGTTTAGTTTTTGTGTTGGTTGAGGGCAGCGATTGCTGCCCTCAAATTTTTTAGGCATCTCAGCACACTTACAAACACTGCTTGGTGCACAAGCGAAAACAGTTCGGCCGGAGCCAGACTCCTTTGGGAGTGCGACTCCGGCCGAACTGTCTTTCAAGCCTATGGCTCTTCAGCCAGACAGGTCAGATACAACCCACAATCTCGCTCACGCTCTCGCAGCCGTGGGCATCGAGCCAGGCATTGATGCCGTCGCGTATCTTCAAAGTCACCGACGGATTGAGGAAATTGGCGGTACCCACCTCTATGGCCGTGGCACCGGCCATGAGAAACTCGATGGCGTCGCTGGCCGTACAGATGCCTCCCAGACCCACCACGGGGATACTGACCGCCTTGGCCACCTGCCACACCATACGCAGCGCTACAGGCTTCACGGCAGGACCGCTGAGACCACCCGTGGCGATGCTCAGCACCGGCTTGCGCCGCTCAATGTCGATGGCCATGCCCATGAGCGTGTTGATGAGCGACACGCTGTCGGCTCCCTCTGCCTCGCAGGCACGGGCTATATCAGCCACACTCGTCACATTGGGCGAGAGCTTCACAATAAGCGTCTTGCTGTAGCGGGCCCTGACCGCCTTGACCACACTGGCGGCTCCCTCGGTGGTGACACCGAAAGCCATGCCGCCCTGCCTCACGTTGGGGCAGGAGATATTGAGCTCTATGGCATGGATGTCGTCGAGCGCATCGATACGGGCCGCACACTCGGCATAGTCGTCGACCGTGGAGCCGCTCACATTCACTATCACCTCGGTGCCGAGATTACGCACCTGAGGATAGATGTGCGAGCAGAAATGGTCGACACCCTTGTTCTGCAGACCCACACAATTGAGCATGCCCGATGCCGTCTCGGCCATACGCGGATAGGGATTCCCCTCGCGGGCATGAAGGGTGGTGCCCTTCACGATGATGCCGCCAAGTTCATGCAGCGGAACCAGGTCGGCAAACTCAAGTCCGTAGCCGAAAGTGCCCGATGCTGTCATCACCGGATTCTTGAGATGGAGATGATTTATTTTTACATTTAGACTTGCCATAACAATTGATTAATATTTAACACTGGTCCTTGGGTACACACGCACACATTGCCCTCGTCTTTGGTGGGCTCCACACAGCAGAGACAGGCGCCCAAACCGCACGCCATCTTGTTCTCAAGCGACACCTCGCAGACCACACCGTGGGCCTTGGCGTAGGCCGCCACGGCCTTCATCATGGGAAGGGGACCGCAGGAGGCGATACGGTGAAACTGCTCCTGGCGAAGGATGCTGTGACCGGTGACGAAACCTTTCTCGCCCTGAGAGCCGTCTTCGGTGGTGACCTCCACGCGCCCCACCTTGGCAAACTCCGACAGCAGGAGCAGGTCGGTATGGCTACGGGCTCCGAGCAGGAACACGGGCGTGCTGCCCGCCGCCTTCAGACAGGCGCCATAATAGAGCAAGGGGGCTACCCCCACACCGCCGCCGATGAGCAGCACCCGCTCGGGAGTGGCGGGCATGGTGAAACCGTGGCCTAACGGAAGGAGGCAGTTGACCATCTCGCCCGGCTGCAGTCGGGCCAGACGGCGGGTGCCGTCGCCGATGGCCGCCACGAGAAACCAGATCTCGTTGCGCTCGCGGTCCACGAAATTGATGGAGATGGGACGCCGCAAGAAAGTGGCCGGAGAGTCATCGACGCGTATCTCGGCAAACTGCCCCGGCATCATCTCGGGAAGGGGATGAGGTGAGGTAAGCTTCAGCAGGGTGTAGCGGCCGGAGATATGCTCCGCCGAAACCACTTCCAGATCTAACAGATATTTCTTCATTCTGATTCCACATTATATATAATATGCAAATTTACGAAAAATCGAGTGCAATGAGAAAGAAAAACATTTTTTTCTTTCTCATTGCCGAGAGGGAGTAAATTGGGCGCCAGCCAAATTTACGAAAAAACGAGTGCAGATCAAAATGAATTTATTCATTATTTATGCCGAGATGGAGTAAATGCAGCGTCGAAACCAAAAGCTGTTAGCTGCCCTAGATACCCTAGAAGCCCTAGATACCCTAGAACCACCTGGCAAAAACACCTAATCCTTCGGCACAAACGACTCGAAGGTACGGTCATCGTAAAACACCCGTATCTCCGTGATGCGGCGATACGGTTTGTCATGCATTTTTACTTGAATCTGGGCATTATTTTTAAGTGTACTTCCTACACTTTCTTCTTTGTTCTTATGGAGAGGCTCTTTTTCTGCCTTATCTTCGGGCGTATCAAAGTCCAATTCCTGCACCTTAGGGTCCTCGCCGTCGGAATCAGGATCCTGACTGCCAGGATTTTGAGGTTGTACATACATTTCGCCTGTGCCGGAGATGAGCCATTCAAGACTGATGTTGGGCATCTTGCTGCGGATGGCCTCCACCGTATTCAAGGTGGGCTTGGTGCGACCGTTGAAGATGCTGCTCAGGGCAGCTTGACTCATGCCGATGTACTCGGCAAAAGTTTTCTGAGTCATATTCGTCGACTCCATAATCTGGCGTATTCTGTCTCTCATTTTTTTGCTTCAATAGGGTTCAGGAGCCCTTAGGCTCTATTTCTGATTCACTTTACAAAGGTAATACAAATATTACAAACAAGCAACTTTTACTTATTAAATTTTGATATTTTAAACATTCAATTTGTTGATTCACAATTTAAATACCTAATTTACACTTGTACATTTGTAAACGATTCGCCTTTGTAACCCTTTAAAATTTGACTTCTTTTATACAATCACTTTATTTAGTACTTCAGTGCAACTAATTGGCTTTAAGACCATTAATTTACGATGAAATACCCGAAAAAATGGCCTATAGGGCGGGAAACGGGCAAAACAGGTGGGTATTTACATATAAAAATTGAGATATTATGGATTAAATCATTGAATCACAATAAATTACGAACAAAATGAATACATGAATATTTATACATTATCAGTTTATGTATTTATATTTGCTTCCACTGCAGACTATTTACGTTTGTTGAAATCCGTATCTTCGATGGTCGAAGGGGCGAGCGGTTTGCATTTGCAAATATGATATTTTCAGGATTTAAATTTGCATTCTGAAACCGCCTGATATTTACATTCCCAAACAGGAATCAGGCAAAAAGGGCCATTTTTTCCATTTTTCCCATTCTCCCGCCGACGGTCAACGGCCGATTGAAATACGCGAGTTTTGAGGGGCATGAAATGAAATGAAGAAACTGTTTACCAACATTTTAGGGTATAAAAAAAGGTGCTCAAAAACAGTTTTTTTGAGCACCGGAAAATGTGAAAAAGCGTAAAAAATCAGTTGAGGATGAAGAAAATGAGCTCTTTCATCAGCTCATTTGCCCCCGTATTGGGGTTGTCGAGCCCCTTGGTTTTGGCATCTATTTCTCTAAATTTGGAAATTATCTGTAGAGTTTTCATGGCCGAGTAATTTCTCATAGCCATCATATAGGGTCGGGCAGCCCAAGAAGAGCGCAAATCGAGCGCCTGTGCCACCGACTCCTCGCTCCTGTTATTGGGCGCATAATAAGCCACCATGAGATTTTGGAAGAAACTGTAGAGAAACGGGAGAAAAGCGTAGACCGATCCGGACCTCGGATTACTGTCAAGATATTTCACTATCTTGAAAGCCTTCAGCGAGTCCTTGCTCACGATGGCGTCGCGCAGTTCGAACGAGTTGTAGTCCTTGCTCACGCCTATCTCGCGCTCCACGATTTCGGGGGTCACTCGCCTACCCTCCTCCGGCAGCGAGATGAGCACCTTGTCCATCTCCGACACCATCCTCGACAGGTCGGCCCCGATGTGCTCCACAATCATGTGGGCCGCTTTCGGGTCGACGGTGGCACCCTTCGACTTGAGGTAGCTTTCCACAAAGGAGGGCAGTTCATTTTCGCGTTTTTTCTTGCTCTCAAAGACAGCGCCCTCGACAGCGGCCAGTTTGAGCAGCTTTCCGGCTTTCCGCTCGCTGAGCGTCCCGTTCTTGTGGCAGATCACCAGCACGGTGGTGGGCATGGGATGCTCGGCATACTTCTCCAGCTTCTCCCATGAGTTGAGGTTCTGCGCCTCTCTCACGATGATTACCTGGCGCTCCGCCATCATCGGATAGCCCTTGGCCAGATCGGCTATCTCGGCAGCCGTGGTGTCGAGGCCGTAAAGCACCGTCTGATTGAAGTCGCGCTCCTCAGGCTGCAGGGCATGGTCGGCGATATAGGCCGACAGCTGGTCTATATAATAAGGTTCTTCGCCCATGAGGATATAGATGGGACGGTACTGGCCGGCACGGAGCTCTTTCATGAGCGAGTCGAAGGTGGTAGTGGTTTTCGCAGCCATTATTTCGGATTTTTAGTTCATGGTCATGGTTTCTCCTGGGCAGGAGGACAAAAGGCGGGCGGGAGAAAAAAACACGTAAATGTTTTGTGCTGCGCCCGAATTGCACTATCTTTGCATAGTGTTGCAAAGGTAGTGCAATTCGGGCGAAAATCAAAATCCAAGCCACACGTTTTTCAAATTCGACAGTTTTGCCGGCACTCCGCCGCGCTGCGCTGTCTGCTCATCCCCACTGCGAATGACAAGAAGACAACTCAACCTGCCACCCTTTCAGGCACGGCTCCGCAGAGAGTCGGGCAGAGTGACGATATTCGACATACTCCGCAGAAAGTATGTGGCGCTCACTCCCGAGGAGCACGTACGCCAGCACTTCGTACACTTCCTGTGCGAAACACTGGGCTACCCGCCCACGGTCATGGCCAACGAGGTGATGCTCACCGTGGGACAGAAACGGCTGCGGTGCGACACCGTGGTGTACGACTCGACGGCGCACCCCAGGATGATTGTAGAGTACAAGGCCCCCACCCTGCAGGTAACGCAGGACGTGTTCGACCAGATTTCAGTCTACAACCTGCTGCTCAAGGTAGACTATCTGATAGTGAGCAACGGGCTCTCACACTACTGCTGCAAGATGGATTACGACCATCAGAAATATTTATTCCTTGAGGATATACCAAACTACGAATTATTTTTACAAACCATAACAAAAGACAATCAATAGAAAAACGATTAGGATATGGGCATTTTCAAATGGATAGGCGGTTTTCTAGGATGGATGGTGGGCGGTCCGCTGGGCCTGCTCGCCGGTCTCTTCATCGGTAGCATGTTCGACAGCGACGACTCCACCGCATCGATTGGCGGAGGTGGCTACACCGGCAGCAGAGGCTATACTGGCAGCGGCTACACCCCAGGCGGAGGTGGCTACGACGCCGGACAGCGCAACAGTTTCTTGTTCTCCATGATGGTACTGACCTCCTACATCATCAAGGCCGACGGCAAGGTGATGCATTCGGAGATGGAATACGTGAGGCAGTTTCTGCGCCAGAATTTCGGCGGCGATGCCGAGACACAGGGCGACCAGATACTGAAGCGCCTCTTCGAGGAACAGGACCGCATGGCCGCCAAGGATCCCAACGCCTTCCGCAAAATCATACAGGACAGTTGCCGGCAGATGGCGCGGAATATGGACGAGGGCATGCTGCAGCAGTTGCTCTATTTTCTGGTGCTCGTGGCCAAAGCCGACGGCAAGGTGCCCGATGCCGAACTGCGCGCCCTCTATGAGGTGGCACAATACCTGGGTCTCTCGGCCAGCGACGTCGACTCCATGCTCCACATGAGCGGAGGCTATACGGGCAGCGGCAACAGGAGCGGCAACAGCGGCTCCAACAACAGCGGTCCCGCCCGCAACGAGATGAGTCTGGACGACGCCTACAAGATTTTGGGTGTGAGTCCTTCCGCCTCTGACGACGAGGTGAAGGCCGCCTACAGGAAGATGGCGCTCAAGCACCATCCCGACAGGGTGGCCACCCTGGGCGACGACGTGCGCAAGGCTGCCGAACAGAAGTTCAAGGAGATTGGCCAGGCGAAGGACAAGGTTTATGCCGCACGCGGACTGCGGTGACACAATCCCCGGCAGACATATACGACAGGGGCGGCCTCGACGGGCCGCCCCTGTTTTTTATGGTTCAGAAGATTCCTGTGATGCAGGAAAAAGTGTTTCCTACTCGTAGTGGGTGTCGAGGTAGACCACCTTGGTGACAAGGTATTCCTCCACGCCATGCTTGCCGTCGGCACCGCCGATACCGCTCTTCTTCATGCCGGCATGGAATCCCTGCATGGCCTCGAAGTGCTCACGGTTGATATAGGTCTCACCGAACTGGAGCTCGCGGCACACCTTGGCGGCCGTGTCGATGCTCTTGGTGAACACCGACGAGGCAAGGCCATACTCCACATCGTTGGCCCATGCTATCACCTGGTCGATGTCCTCAAACTCCACGATGGGAAGCACCGGACCGAAGGTCTCCTCATGGATGATGTCGAAGTCTTGCTTGCAGTCGTCGAGCAGCGTGGCGGCATAGAAGTAACCTTTCTCCCCCACTCTGTGGCCGCCGCAGAGCACCTTGGCTCCCTGCTCAATGGCATGGGCCACCTTGGCCTCCACACTCTCAAGAGCGCGCTTCTCCACGAGCGGACCCATATCGACAGCGTCGTCCTTGCAGGGGTCGCCCACCTTCACAGCCTCAAACTTGCGCAGCAGGATTTCGGTGAACTCCTTCTTGATGTCCTTGTGCACATACACACGCTCGGCATTGTTGCAGATCTGGCCATTGTTGCCGATACGGGAGTCGAGTATCCACTGTGCTGCAGCCTCAAGGTCGGCATCGGGGAATACGATGGCGGGAGCCTTTCCTCCCAACTCGAGCGAAACCTTGGTGATGTTGTCGGCGGCGGCCTTCATGATGCTTGTACCGGCACCCACGCTGCCCGTCACACTCACGATACCAATCTTCGGACTGGCAGCCATGGCATTGCCCACCACAGAGCCGCGGCCGGTAATCACATTGAACACACCGGCAGGCAGACCGGTCTCATCGACCACCTTGGCAAACTCGGTGCAGTTCTCCGGAGTGAGCTGCGAGGGTTTGATCACGATGGTACAGCCCGTGATGAGGGCAGCACCTGCCTTACGGGCAATAAGGAAGAACGGGAAGTTCCACGGCAGGATGCCGGCCACCACGCCGATAGGCTCCTTGAAGAGCATGATGGTCTCGCCACGGCGGTCGCTGGGAATAATCTCGCCCTCAATGGAGCGGGCGAAAGAGGCCATGTAGTCGAAGTAGTCGGCTGTCACGCCCACCTCCACCGAGGCCCAGTTGCGTGTCTTGCCCTGCTCGCGCATGATGATGTCGACAAACTCCTCATGGCGGCGGCGGATGCCGTCGGCCATCTTCTTCAGATAAGCGGCACGCTCAATGGCGGGCGTCTTGGCCCATGCCTTCTGTGCGGCAGCGGCGGCAGAGAGGGCTTCGTCGGCTTCCTCTACCGTTGCGGCCGGCTGGCGGCTGATTACTTCCTCTGTAGAAGGATTCAGAACATCGATCCACTCACCTGACTTACTCTCAACGAACTTTCCGTTGATGTACATTTTCAAATCTTTCATAAGGTATTGTTTTAGTTAGACAATAGAACGCTGTTTTTCATGTTCCGGCCCATACCGGCCAAACGTAACACAAAGGTAATAAAAATTGCGAAACATGTTTCGCAATGAACATTTTTTTCAGTATTTTTTATCATAAATTAATGAGGAACCACTCACGGGGAAGGTTCCTCATTCTTCATTTTTCCAGACGTGCCGCGACAGGCTGTCAGCGCACCGCTATCTTCACCGTCTTGTCGCCGGTCTTGAGCACATAGGCACCGCGCTTGAGGCTTGCCCTCGCCGCGTCCATATCCTGATAGGTGCCCACCAGGCGGGCGTCTGTGCCGTAGACGCTCACCGGCTCCTTGCTGCCGCTAATCTCGGCCATGTCGATGCCATTGGTGTCGGAGAAGTACATCTTCGTCAGTTCCGTCAATGAGAGCGAGAGGCTCTCACTGCCCGCCGTGGCTTTCATCTGCCCGTCGGAGAAGGTAATCACCAGCCCCGAGGCCTTGATGGAATGCAGGGCACCGTCGGAGGTTTGGAAGGTGAGGTAGTCGTAGGTCTGCGCGCCGAGTCGGCCGCAGAAGGCCAGCATCACGGCCAGTATCATCATTGCTTTTCTCATATCGTCGGTTTTTGAAAATTATGAAATCTAGAACTTGAAGGTATATCCCACCCCCACGATGTGCATGTTGGGGTCTTCGTCGTCGCGGTCATAGATGTGCTGATAGCGGTAGAAAGCGTTCAGCACATGCTGTTTGGAGAGTTTGTACTCCGTGCCCACAGTGAATCTTGCCTTCTGCACATTCCACGCATTATACATTTCCACGCTCGCATAGGGTTCCCAGGGGCAGCGTTTCTTGCTGTACGAGAGTTGCAGGCGCGACCGCAGCACATTCTTGGCCTTGCTGCTCACCGTCTTGTCCGTCCACTCCTCGTCGTCCTCATCCCATCGCTGCACCACTTTTTCGGGCCGGTAGGTATACTGCCAGCGCTCTCTGAGCGAGAGGGTGAAGTGTCCCAGGTCGGCACTTCCGGTCAGCGACACATGCACACGGTGCCGAAGCCGCCAATAGTCGGGTGTCCACTTGTTCAAATTGCCGTTGGTGTGATAGGTGTATTTGTCGTCGGCATGGTCGTCGATGAGCACATAGCCGGCGCTGGCCTTCAGCCAAGGGAACAACTTGTAGGAAGCCGACACGCCCACACTCCAGCGGTCCAGCTCGCCCATATTGTCGCGGGTGCGCAGTTCGGCATCCATTCCCACAGAGAATTTCTTGTCCACTTTTTTCACGGCCTCGACTGTGGTCCACAGACCGAAGTCGTCGCCGTCGTCGCTGTCGTCCTGCGCGCTCACGGCCAGCGGCATGAGCAGCACCATGGCAGCCATTGCAGTCAGTCTTATCTTCATCATTCGCCTACCTTTTTCCAGTCTTCATTGGTCAGTTTCAGTTTCTCATTCAGTTCCGACTCAGGATGTTTGTCGTCCTGACGGTAATAGACCTTTAGCACGGCCATGTCGCGCAGGAAGTCGATGGCGCCCACCTCCACCCGCACCACGTCCAGACCGGTGCGCTCCTTGAGGTCGGCCAGGAGTTCTTCTTTCCTGTCCTGGTGTACCAGCGCTATACGGTCGTACTGCACCAGTTTGCTCGGCATCACCTTGATGCTGCGCTCACATATCCACACGCACACCACGATGAGCAAGTCGGTGAGCACGAGTTCCATCAGCGGCATGGTCGACGCCAGCGCGTTGACCACCGAGAGGCATATCACCACAAAGAGATAGGTCATCTCCCTCACGGGCATGGCATCGGTGCGGTAGCGCATGATGCTGAAGATACCGAACATGCCGATGCCCACACCGATGCCCGTCTTTCCTTTCATGTCCTCGAGCACGAAAATCATGAAGAACACGATGAAGAAGATGGCCACACCGATGAGCATGAAGGTGAAATAGAAGTCACGTCGATGGCTCTTGTGGTAATAGAGCAGGTCTACCACCACCCAATTGGTGAGCAGGCATATCAAGAACCGCACTATCATGTGCAGATAGTCGGCCGAAATGAAATTAAACAGGGTTTCCATCATGTCTATATATTAGGGGATAAGCCGATTGTCATTCGCCGCTATCTTCGCCACCGACATGAGTCTGGGCTTGAGGCGGTTCACACGCAGACTGCCGTTGGTGAGTGCCGAACCGATGCAATACTTGCTGAATCCATGGGGAAACACGCGCAGCCGGCGCAGCATCTCCAAGACGGGCGACGGGCAAAGGCCGTCGCGCTTCAGTTCGATAATCACAAGAGGCGACATGTTCACGCTGGCGTCGGTGAGCGGATTGTGAAAGGTCAGGCCGGTGTCGATGGTGAGCCGCTCGGTAAGGGCTCTGTTCACCAGTGTGACGCGGTGGAAATCATTGTCGAGCACCGGACGGAGCTGTTCGACGCGATAGCGCAGGTGCTCGCAGAGGAAAGCCCGCTTTCCCGTTTCCATGATGTCCATACCGTCTACCTGCATGCGGTTTTTCCTCGTCCGCCCGTGGTTGTTCTTCGTCTTCACCTCCATGAACTGAATATTGGAGCTCACATAGGTGCGGAAGCGCAGCTTCTGGCGGTTGGTGTGCCCGCTCTGGTGCACATAGAACATGTCAAAGTCTTCGGTGTCGAAATAGGTGGTAAGATAGCGCATGTTGCGCTCACCCCCTATTTCCTGCACCAGATAATCATCGTGCGCCATGGAGAGAAGCCGGTACAGCACGGGCAGCGTGGTCACAAACTTGGTGTCAATCCTGTTCATGAGCCTCACATCGGCCATCTCGCCGAGTGTAATCCTGTCAAACTGTGCCAACAACCGTTCCATAACGCATCCTGATTTTAAGTGTCACTTTCATCTTTCTTTTTACACGACACAAAGATAGGATGAAGCGCGGCTTTTCCGAAATATATTCAGCAAACGGACAAAATTAATCAGCGAAGCGGGTCATTACCTCACATTGCCCACCTTCACCAGATATTCGGCTATCTGCACGGCATTGAGGGCCGCGCCCTTGCGTATCTGGTCGCCACTGAGCCAAAGGGTTAGACCGCACTCGCAGGCCAGGTCCTTGCGCACGCGTCCCACATAGACATCGTCGTGGCCGGCCGTCTCGAGCGGCATGGGATATACCAGATTGGCTGGGTCATCACACAGGGTGCAGCCGGGAGCAGCCGCGATGGCTGCCTGGGCCTCGGCCACAGAGAGCGGTCTCTCGGTCTCTATCCACACACTCTCCGAATGGGAGCGGAGCGACGACACCCTGACACAGGTGGCCGAGCAACACACGTCGGAGTGCATGATCTTGCGGGTCTCGTTGTACATCTTCATCTCCTCCTTGGTATATCCGTTGGGCTGGAACACGTCAATCTGAGGAATCACATTATAAGCCAACTGGTGAGGGAACTTCTTCACCGTCACCGGTTTGTTCTCCACAATCTCACGATACTGCTGCTCCAGCTCGGCCATGGCGGCGGCACCGGCGCCGCTGGCGCTCTGATAGCTCGACACGTGAATGCGCTTGATATGCGACAGGCGCTCCAGGGGCTGCAGCACCACCACCATCATGATGGTGGTACAGTTGGGGTTGGCAATAATGCCGCGGGGTCTTTCAAGGGCATCGGCGGCGTTGCACTCGGGCACCACCAGAGGCACATCATCGTCCATACGGAAAGCGCTCGAATTGTCTATCATCACAGCGCCGTATTTCGTTATGGTGTCGGCAAACTCTCTCGAGGTGCCTGCACCTGCCGAGGTGAAGGCGATATCGATGTCGCGGAAATCATCATTGTGCTGCAGCAGTTTCACCGTATAATCTTTCCCTTTGAAGGAATACTTACGGCCCGCACTGCGCTCTGAACCGAAAAGCACTAAATCGTCGATAGGAAAATTTCTCTCTGCCAACACTCGCAGGAATTCCTGCCCAACAGCGCCACTGGCGCCCACAATAGCTACTCTCATTTCTCCTTATTATTATAATAACACATATTACCTGCGTGCCCTGACGGCACGCTTCCACGGCCGCCATCAAACAGACGACACTATGGAATGTGCAAAATTAGTATTTTCCCGCCAAAAGAGGGCATTTCGTTGCGCCTTTTTGCAAAAAGTTATCACTTCGTAACACTAAGTGCCTTTTTTCTTCTTTTTTTGCAGTCCGCACCACGAGAAGAAGTTCAAAAAAGTATTCTGCTCTCATCATTCTACCGCATTTATTCGCCCATGTCGGAGATTTTGAGTAAATTTGCAGTAGAAAACCATTTTCTCCAGTCTATATGTCGCATCTATCGGCCTATTTCCCCGTCACCGACCCCACACTGGTGTTTTTTGTGGTGCTGTGCATCATCCTGTTCGCCCCCATCATCATGGGCAAGCTGCGCATACCGCACATCATAGGTATGGTGCTGGCGGGTGTGCTCGTGGGCCAGTACGGATTCAACATCCTGGTGCGCGACGACTCCTTCGAGCTCTTCGGCAAAGTGGGCATGTACTATATTATGTTCCTTGCCGGCCTGGAGATGGACATGGAGGGACTGAAGAAAGACTCCAGCCAGTTTCTCATCTTCGGAGTCCTCACCGCACTCATCCCCATGGCCATCACCTACCCCGTGGCCACGATGTGCCTGAACTATTCACCCGCCGCCTCGCTGCTGCTCAGCTGCATCATGGCTTCCAACACACTGATAGCCTACCCCATCGCCGTGCGCTACGGCCTGCAGCGCCACCGCAGCGTGGCCCTGAGCGTGGGCTCCACCATGCTGGCGCTCTTTATCGCACTGATGGTGCTGGCCGGTGTCACCACCTCGTTCGATGCCGACTCTCATTGGTGGTTCTGGCCCATGTTCCTCGTCAAGGTGGCCGCCTTCTGCATCGGAATGATACTCATCATACCCCGCATCACCCGCAAGTTCCTACGCCGCTACTCCGACGCCGTGATGCAGTTTATCTTCATCATGGCCGAGCTCTTCCTCAGCGCCGCCCTCTCCGAGGCCGTGGGACTGGAGGGCATCTTCGGCGCCTTCCTGGCAGGCCTGATACTGAACCGCTACATACCGCGCCTGTCGTCGCTCATGAACCGCATCGAGTTTACCGGCAACGCCATCTTCATTCCCTACTTCCTTATCGGCGTGGGCATGCTCATCAATCTGAGGCTGCTCTTCCAGGGCGGCACCATCGTATGGACCGCAGCCGCCATGGTGGCGGTGGGCATGATAGGCAAGGCCCTGGCCGCCTATGCCGCCTGCATCGGTTTCAAGATGCCGCTCTCCTCCGGCCACATGATGTTCGGCCTCACATCGGCCCATGCCGCCGGCGGTATCGCCATGGTGATGGTAGGCATGCGCCTGGAGGTGTCGCCGGGACATCCGCTGGTCGACGACGACATGCTCAACGGCGTAATCATCATGATTCTCTTCACCTGCATCATCAGCACCATCGTGACGGAACGCAGCGCACGCCAACTCGTCATCGCCGACAAGGCACATGACATCAAACAGGCCGAGACCGACGACGAGAAGATACTGCTGCCGGTGAAATATCCCGATGTGGCCAAAGGACTGGTGAGCATGGCCATCATGATGCGCAATGCCAAGCTGAACCGGGGACTCGTAGCACTCAATGTGGTATACGACGACAAGCACCGGGCTGCCAACCAGAAAGCGGGCCGCACACTGCTCGACAACCTGGTCAAGGTGGCCAGCGCCGCCGATGTGAAGATGCAGACGCAGGTCAGGGTGGCCGCCAATATCGCCAACGGCATCAAATATGCCTTCAAGGAGTTCGACGCTTCTGAAATCATCATGGGCATGCACATCCACAAGGAGATATCGCCCAAATTCTGGGGTGAGTTCGCACAGAGCCTCTACAACGGACTGAACAGGCAGATTATCTTCGTCAGACTCAAGCAGCCGCTCAACACCCTGCGCGGCATACAGGTGGCGGTGCCCTCCCGGGCAGAGTTTGAGCCAGGATTCTACCGTTGGGTGGAACGGCTCGGCCGACTGGCCGGCAACCTGGAGTGCCGCTTGGTGTTTCATGGCCGCGATGAGCAGATGGAACTCATAAAAAACTACCTGCGCCACAAGCACCCCAACGTACGGGCCGACTACCATCTCATGATGCACTGGAACGAGCTGCCCCGTCTGGCTGCCACCATCAACGACGACCACCTCTTTGTCGTGGTGACCTCACGAAAGGGCGGCCTCTCCTACAAGACGGCCCTGGAGCGCCTGCCCGACGAGATAGAGAAACATTTCTCGGGCAGGAGCCTCATGCTCATCTTCCCCGACCAGTATGGCGAGCGGGAGGCCATGACGTTTGCCGAATCGCAACACCAGGAAGAGCTGAGCGCCTATCAGGAACTGAGAGGATGGCTGCACCGCACTTTTCACCGCACAAAAAACACACAATCCACATGATAGAAGTAAAAAACATCAAGAAGAGCTTCGGTTCGCTCCAGGTGCTGAAAGGCATCGACCTGCACATCGGGAAAGGGGAAATCGTAAGCATCGTAGGACCCAGCGGCGCCGGAAAGACCACACTGCTGCAAATAATCGGAACACTCGACCAGCCCGATGAAGGCTCCATCGAGATAGACAGCCAGCCGGTGAGCGGCATGAGCCAGGCTAAGATGGCCGACTTCCGCAACCGCCACATCGGCTTCGTGTTCCAATTCCACCAACTGTTGCCAGAGTTCTCCGCCATTGAGAACATCATGATACCGGCCTATATAGCCGGAACAAAGAAATCGGAGGCAAAAGCACGCGCACAAGAGTTGCTGGCGTTCATGGGACTGCAAGACCGCGCACAGCACAAGCCCAAACAACTCTCGGGCGGCGAGAAACAGCGTGTGGCCGTGGCCCGGGCACTCATCAACAATCCCTCCGTGGTGCTGGCCGATGAGCCCTCCGGCAGTCTGGACAGCCAGAACAAAGCCGAGCTGCACCAACTCTTCTTCGACCTGCGCGACAAGTATGGCATGACTTTCGTCATCGTTACCCACGACGAAGGACTCGCCGCCATCACCGACCGCACCATACGGCTCAAAGACGGACGAATCGTGGGCGAGGAGCACTGCCGTGAAGACCAGACAAAGACCCACGACAACACACCGGCAGAAAACACATCGCAAACGGACAACGACCCACAAACAGCCCCGACAGCATGAAGACAGTAGAACTTGGACAATACAACCGCCTCAAGGTAGTGAGGGAAGTGGACTTCGGCGTGTATCTGGACGGCGGCAGAGAAGGCGACATCCTCCTGCCCAAACGCTATGTGCCGCGCGGATGCCGGAAAGGCGACGAACTGGAGGTGTTCATCTACCTGGACCAGGACGAGCGGCTCATCGCCACCACCGAGCATCCACTGGCAAAAGTGGGCGAGTTTGCCTGCCTCGAGGTGGCATGGGTCAACGAGCACGGGGCTTTTCTCAACTGGGGACTCATGAAAGACCTCTTCTGCCCCTTCGGCGAACAGCGGCTCCGCATGACACGCGGCAGCCGGCATATCGTGCATGTGCATGTCGACGAGCAAACCTACCGCATCGTAGCCTCCGCCAAACTGGAGCACTGGCTCAGCAAGGAGCCGCCCCAGTATGCGCCCCACGACGAGGTAGACCTGCTGGTGTGGCAGCGCGCCGAAGTGGGCTACAAGGTCATCGTCGACAACACCTGGCAAGGACAGATATACAGCAACCAGATATTCCGCCCCGTAAAGACCGGCGACAAACTGAAAGGCTATGTGACACAAGTGCGGTTCGACGGAAAGATAGACGTGGCGCTCCAACCTTCCGGCCCACAGCAGACGGCCGATTTCGCCGAAGTGCTCCTGTCGTACCTGCAAAGCCACGGCGGCATATGCCCCGTGGGCGACAAGAGCGACACCGACGACATACGCCAACTCTTCCAGGTGAGCAAGAAAGTGTTCAAGCGGGCCGTAGGCGACCTGTACAAACGCCGCCTCATCGTGCCCGGCGACACCGCCATCAGCCTGGTCAAGGACGAGGAAAAGACCACCTAAAAATATTTTTCTCCTTTTCCTTTGGAAATACTTTTTTTATTTGTAAATTTGCGACCGAAATAAATGGAATAAAATGGCAATCAAGAGTGCCCTCTTTGAAGTAATGCCATATCTATCCGACTGAGGGCATCATAGGGGCGCTCCTTGGGGCGTCCCTAACTTTTACCCCCCCAATTTTTCATCTTATGGAAGACCAATTCACCAGAACCCGTATGCTCTTCGGCGAAAACGCCATGAACAGACTGCGCAATGCCCGCGTGGCCGTCTTCGGCGTGGGCGGCGTGGGCGGCTATGTGGTAGAGGTGCTGGCCCGCAGCGGTGTGGGCGAACTGCACCTCGTGGACAACGACACCGTGAGCCTGAGCAATCTGAACCGGCAGATCATTGCGCTCCACTCCACCCTGGGACGCCCCAAAGTGGAGGTGGCCGAAGAGCGCATACACGACATCAACCCGCATTGCAAGGTCGTGAAGTATCCCTTTTTCTATCTGCCGGAAAATGCCGACATGATAGACTTGACTCAAATGGACTATGTGGTCGACTGCATAGACACCGTGACGGCCAAGGTGGAACTGATAAGCCGTTGCCACAAAATGGGCATACCGCTGCTCAGCTGCATGGGTGCCGCCAACAAGACCGATGCCACCGCTTTCCGAGTGAGCGATATCTACAAAACGACAATGGACCCGCTGGCCAAATTCCTGCGCAAACGGCTCCGCGCCCTGGGCATCCCCAGCCTGAAAGTGGTATACAGCGAAGAGCCCCCACTCCACCCCGTGGAGAAAGCAGTGCCCGACAGCAACCAGCAGCCCGACGACTCGGCAAAGACACACCGCCGCGACACCCCCGGCAGCAATGCCTTTGTGCCCGCCGCCGCCGGACTGGCGGCCGGCGGCGAGGTAATAAAAGACCTGATAGCCACAGTGGCAGGCCACCGGGAATAATCCACCTAAAAAGAATCCCCAACCGCATCAAGCAGTTGGGGATTCTTTCTTATCACTATAAGCCGAGTGGCTTAGAAGTCAGCATTCTTCGGTGTACGCGGGAAGGGAATGACGTCGCGTATGTTCTGCATGCCCGTGACAAACAGGATGAGACGCTCGAAACCGAGACCGAAACCGCCATGGGGGCAAGTGCCGAACTTGCGGGTGTCGAGATACCACCACATGTCTTTCATCGGGATGGAGAGCTCGTTGATACGCGTCATCAGCTTGTCGTAGTTCTCCTCACGCACGCTGCCGCCGATAATCTCGCCAATCTGCGGGAAGAGCACATCGGTGCCCTGCACCGTCTTGCCGTCGGCATTCTGCTTCATGTAGAAGGCCTTGATGTCCTTGGGATAGTCGGTCATGATGACAGGACGCTTGAAATGGTGCTCCACCAGATAGCGCTCATGCTCACTGGCCAGGTCCATGCCCCAGGAGACGGGGAACTCAAACTTATGACCGGCAGCCACGGCCTCTTCAAGGATACGGATACCCTCTGTGTAGGGCAGGCGCACAAACGAACCTTCAAGTACCGACTGCAGACGGCTGAGCAGCGTCTTGTCGATCATCTTGTTGAGGAACTCAAGGTCGTCCTTGCAGTGCTCCAGGGCCCAGCGCACACAATACTTGATGAAGTCTTCCTCCAGGTCCATCAGGTCGTTGAGGTCGATGAAAGCCACCTCGGGCTCTATCATCCAGAACTCGGCCAGATGGCGCGGCGTGTTGCTGTTCTCGGCACGGAAGGTGGGGCCAAAGGTGTAGATGGCGCCCAGGGCGGTGGCACCCAGCTCGCCTTCCAACTGTCCGCTCACGGTGAGCGAGGTCATCTTGCCGAAGAAGTCGTCGGTATAGACGATGCTGCCGTTCTCATCCTTCTTCAGGTCGTACAGGTTCTGCGTGGTCACCTGGAACATCTCGCCGGCACCCTCACAGTCGCTGGCCGTGATGATGGGTGTGTGGAAGTAGAAGAATCCCTTCTCATGGAAGTAGGTATGGATGGCCATGGCCATATTGTGGCGTATACGCATCACGGCACCGAAGGTGTTGGTGCGCAGGCGCAGGTGGGCATACTGGCGCATGTACTCAAACGACTGTCCCTTCTTCTGCATGGGGTAGTCATTGCCGCAGGTGCCGTAGAGTTCTATCTCCCGGCACTGTATCTCAGAAGCCTGACCGGCAGCGGGGCTCTCCACCAGCACACCGTTCACACTGAGGCACGAGCCTGTGGTAATCTGTTTCAGCACCGACTCGTCGACAGTAGACGGGTCTACAACTATCTGAACGTTCTTGATGGTGGAGCCGTCGTTGAGGGCGATGAAATCTACAGCCTTGCTGCTGCGGTGCGTGCGCACCCATCCTCTCACGTTGACCATTGTGCCATAGTCCTTGCGGCACAATACGTCCACCACTTTCGTTCTGCGTATTGTTTCCATTGTCTATTTCTATGTGTTGTAAATTATTCTATTCAAAGGCGCCCATGCGGAGCATCTCCACTTCCTTCTCGGTGAGGAAACGCCAGTCGCCCCTGCGGAGTCCTTTCTTGGTGAGACCGGCGAAGAGCACACGGTCCAGCTTGGTGACACGGTAGCCCAGGCTCTCGAAGATGCGGCGCACGATGCGGTTCTTGCCGCTGTGTATCTCGATGCCCACCTGACTCTTGTCGGTATCGCTGGCATACTGTATGTCGTCGGCATGTATCTCACCGTCCTCAAGGGTGATGCCCTCTGCTATCTGCTGCATGTCGTGCACGGTGACATTCTTGTCGAGATAGACATGATACACCTTCTTCTTGAGGAATTTGGGATGGGTGAGCTTGCTGGCCAGGTCGCCGTCGTTGGTGAGCAGGAGCACACCGGTGGTGTTGCGGTCCAGACGGCCCACAGGATAGATGCGCTCGGGGCAGGCATCCTTCACCAGCTCCATCACCGTCTTACGCTGCAGGGGATCCTCGCTGGTGGTGACATAGTCTTTGGGCTTGTTGAGCAGCACGTACACCTTCTTCTCAAGGCGAACCGGCTGGTCGTGGAAACGCACCTCGTCGGTACGGAGTATCTTGGTGCCCAGCTCGGTCACCACCTCGCCGTTCACACTCACCACACCGGCCTGGATGAACTCGTCGGCCTCGCGGCGGCTGCACACACCGGCATTGGCAAGGAACTTGTTCAGACGCAACGGCTCGTTGGGATCGTACTGTTCCTCCTTATAATCTATACGCTTCTTATTGGTGTTGGGCTTGGCATAGCCTTGGGCGTAGCGGTTGTTGTAGCCGCCCGGACGCTGCTGATAGCCACCGCGCTGCTGATAGCCACCCTGCTGGCGCGACTGGTAGCCGCCTTGCTGGCGCGACTGGTAGCCGCCCTGCTGACGGGGCTGATAGCCGCCCTGCTGACGGGGCTGATAGCCACCCTGCTGACGGGGCTGATAGCCGCCCTGCTGACGGGGCTGATAGCCGCCCTGCTGACGGGGCTGGTAGCCGCCCTGCTGACGGGGCTGGTAGCCGCCCTGCTCTTCATTGTCATTATTGTAACGTGAACGATAGCCTTGCTGATAGCCGCCGCGCTGCTGATAGCCGCCACGCTGCTGATAGCCACCGCGCTGCTGGGGATAGTCGCCATTGTTGTAACGGGGTCGATAGCCTCTCTGCTGTCCTCCACCCGACTGAAGGCCACTGCCGAACCCCTCGGGCCGGAAACCGGCTTCATCGTCATGTCGTTCGCTGCTGTAGGCTCGTTGAGAATGAATGCGGGGCCTCTGAGGCCGACCGCCACGCTGGTCACGTGAATAACCATTTGATTGTCCCGGAGTGTAACCCTCGCGGTCACCATCTTTCTGCTCTGCAGAAAGTCCTTCCTGCTTGATTTCGTTTTCTTCCATTTTTGTTAAAGAATTAATTGTTTAGCCTCACGGCCTCATTGATAGTGTTTATAAACCAGTGTAGCTCTGCGGAGTGATGGCCATCAGTTCGGCTTTCACAGCATCGCTCACTTCGAGTTGAGAGATAAATGTATGTATACTTTGTTCCGTTATTTTCTGATTGGTACGGGTAAGTTGTTTCAGCGCCTCATAAGGATGGGGATAGCCCTCACGACGAAGAATAGTCTGAATGGCTTCTGCCACCACTGCCCAAGTAGCCTCCAAGTCGGCCTCGATGCGCTCCTCATTGAGAATGAGCTTGCCAAGACCCTTCAGCGTGCTTTGCAGGGCTATGAGACCATGACCGATGGGCACACCGATATTGCGGAGCACCGTGGAGTCGGTGAGGTCGCGCTGCAAACGGCTGATAGGCAATTTCTGTGCCAAAAACTGCAGAATGGCATTGGCCATGCCAAGATTGCCCTCACTGTTCTCGAAATCGATGGGATTCACCTTGTGGGGCATGGCACTTGAGCCCACCTCTCCGGCCTTGATCTGCTGCTTGAAGTAATCCATCGAGATATACATCCACATGTCGCGGTCCAGGTCGATGATAATCGTGTTCAGACGGCGAAGGGCATCAAACACGGCACCAAGATTGTCGTAATTGCTTATCTGAGTGGTATACTGCTCGCGCTGCAGACCCAGGGAGTCGGCCACGAAACGGTTGCCGAAAGCTTTCCAGTCGTAGGAGGGATAGGCCACATGATGGGCATTGAAATTGCCGGTGGCACCACCGAACTTGGCTGTAATGGGACATGCCTTCAGCTGACTGAGCTGCTGCTGCAGGCGGTACACGAACACCATGAGCTCCTTGCCCAGACGGGTGGGAGATGCCGGCTGGCCGTGGGTCTTGGCCAACATGGGAACATCCTTCCACTGCTCGGCCAACTGCTGCAACACGTCGACCAACTGCTCATATTGCGGCACCACCACTTCATGGAGGGCCTCCTTGAGCGAGAGGGGAACAGAGGTGTTGTTGATGTCTTGCGAGGTAAGGCCGAAATGGATGAACTCCTTATACGGCTCCAGACCACCCATACGGTCAAAGGCCTCCTTGATGAAATATTCCACAGCCTTCACATCATGGTTGGTCACCTTCTCTATATCCTTCACACGCTGGGCATCCGACACGTCGAAATTCTCGTACAGGGCACGCAACGCGGGGAAGAGCGCCTTGTCGAACTGCTGCAGTTGAGGTAGGGGCAACTCGCACAGAGCGATGAAATATTCTATCTCCACCCGCACACGATAGCGTATGAGTGCATACTCTGAGAAATAAGCTGCCAATGATTGCGTTTTACCACGATACCGGCCGTCAATAGGAGACACTGCCGTCAATAAGTCCAGACACATAAGCTAATACTTCTGATTCGATGCGCAAAATTACGAATTAATATTGATATGCAAGAATATAAATCTCTAAAGTTTCATAAAAGAGCGTCAAAACCTGTTATTGGCCAACAATGCTATTCCCGGAAGTGTGTCGAGCAGTGCCACACAGGCTTCAATATCCGACGGACGCAGCACAATAATCGATTTCTCGTCCCAGGCGAAGGAGTACATATACTCTATCAGAATGCCGGCCCGGGAAATGTGCTTCATCACCTCGGCCAGACTGCCCGGCACATTCTTACACGTGAAAGCCACCACCTGCGTGCGCTTTACAGCAAAATGGGCATCCTTCAGCACCTGAACAGCCTTGGTGGTGTCGGACACAATGCAGCGCAGGGTGCCGAAGTCTGAATTGTCGGCGATGGTCAAGGCAAGCAGATTGATGCCAGCCGCACCCAAAATACCTGTCACCTCGGTGAGACGGCCCGACTTGTTCTCCAAAAAAATAGAGAGTTGTTCCATTTTCATAGTATCAGATTCTTCAATTAGTATAATATATGTGTGTTTCAATTGTGCATACCGAGCACAAAGCAGCCAGGCTCGCCCGGACACTGTGCCCTGATGCATGCAAAGATAAACAATTATTCTGAAAGCCGGTCTACCTATATACAAAAAAATCCCTGCAATCCCGAAGGACCACAGGGAATCACCCCATTGTGGGCGCTGACGGATTCGAACCGCCGACCCTCTGCTTGTAAGGCAGATGCTCTGAACCAACTGAGCTAAGCGCCCTTGCTGAAAAGCGATGCAAAGGTAGACATAATTCTCCATACCACCAAATTTTTCGCCAGTTTTTTCACACTTGGCTGGTTTTCTGAGCACAATCTGTTCTTTTCTCAAGTTTTT
Source organism: uncultured Prevotellaceae bacterium (assembly GCA_902777645.1). Lineage (GTDB taxonomy): Bacteria > Bacteroidota > Bacteroidia > Bacteroidales > Bacteroidaceae > Prevotella. The sequence continues at coordinate 32,821 of CACYUZ010000018.1, forward strand.
TTAGTAAGTTTGCCCGAAATTTATCATGCTGCCTCTTTCAACTGTCAAAAAAGGGAGCTGAACCATAAAAAACAATACGAAAAAAGATGGAAAAAGTAGTTAGCGGCATCAGGCCAACCGGAAACTTGCATCTTGGCAATTATTACGGTGCAGTGAAGAGTTTTGTGAAAATGCAGGATGAATACGACTGCCTGTTCTTCATTGCCGACTGGCACAGCCTTACCACCCACCCCAAACCCGATGACATACAGAACAGCGCCCGAACCATTCTGGCCGAATACCTGGCATGCGGACTCAATCCGGAAAAAGCTCCCATCTATGTGCAGAGCGACGTGAAAGAGACCCTGGAACTCTACCTGTTTCTGAACATGAACACTTATCTGGGCGAACTGGAGCGTGTGACCACCTTCAAGGAGAAAGCACGCAAACAACCCGACAATGTGAACGCCGGACTGCTCACCTACCCCACCCTGATGGCTGCCGACATCCTGCAGCACCGCGCGCAGAAAGTGCCCGTGGGGAAAGACCAGGAACAGAATATGGAAATGGCACGCAGATGCGCGCGCCGGTTCAACAATATCTACGGGGTGGAATTCTTCCCCGAGCCACAGAATTTCTACTTCGCCGAGAAAGCACTGAAAGTGCCTGGACTCGACGGCAGCGGCAAAATGGGCAAGAGCGAGGGCAACTGCATCTATCTGGCCGACGACGACAAGACCATCAAGAAAAAAGTGATGAAGGCCGTGACCGACATGGGACCGCAGACGCCCAACAGCGAGCGGCCCGAAGTGATAGAAAATCTTTTCACTTTCCTACGCCTCTGCTCCACCCCCGACACGTTCGACTATTTCGACGAGAAATGGAACGACTGCACCCTGCGCTACGGCGACCTGAAGAAACAGATAGCCGAAGACCTCTGCAAGACCATCGCTCCGATACGAGAGCGCATCAATGAATACAAGGCCAACAAAGAACTGCTCGACCGCATCGCACGCGAGGGCGCAGAGCGGGCACGCCAAAGTGCTGCCGACACACTGAAAGAGGTGCGGCGCATCATCGGCTTCAGAGTGGGATAGACAAAACACTCGACCTGCAAAGAGAGAAAAAAGGGCTGGAACCGAACGGGATTCCAGCCTTTTTTTTCGACTCCATGCATCCTACAATCGACCCCTGCACCATACACAAGCAAAACGGGTGCCCTCATCACGAGGACACCCGAATCGATTGTATTATGTTTGGTGATTATTTTGCAATCTCCACAGTGACGCGGCGGTTGAACTCGCACGGCGAGATAATCTGCACACCACCCTTGCCAACAGCAGTAATTCTGTCGCGGCTCACGCCCATACCGACAAGCTCCTCGGTGATGGTCTTGGCACGCTCGTCAGACAGCCACTGGTTGTGCTCAGGATTGCTGGTGCAGCTGTCAGCATAACCGGTAACGAGAAGGTTCTTGCCATGCTTGAGGGCGAAGTTGGCCACCTCACGCACGTCAACGAGGTCACGCTGGTAGGCAGGGCCGCTCTTGGTCTTGTCGCAGTAGAAGAACACGGTAACAGGATGAGCGATAACCTCGGAAACAGCCTTCGGCTCATTAGCCTTCTGGCGGAGCAGGTTGTTCAGACGGTCAATCTCACCGTTAGCATCGCTCAGCTGAGCGTTCAGGTCGTCGATCTGAGCCTGGCTGAGAGCCTTGATGGCAGCCACATCGGGAACTTTGTCCCAAGTGCCCTTGCCAAGGTTGAAGGTAAGACCCAACTCAGCATAGAGGTTGTTGTCGTGGGTATCCCATCCACGGTTGCCGAAGTACTCGGGACCACCGTCGATGTCGCTCTCAAAGCGGTTCCAGCCCAACTCAAGGTTCAGGAACACCTTGCGGCTCAGACGGAACTCATTGAGGATACCGGCGCTCAGGTCCATAGCATAGAGGTTCTTGGTCATGCAGCGGCCTACGCCACCACCCACGAAGGGAATGAAACTCCAAACACGGTTAGAGTTGTAACCAAGGAGCATATTGCTCACATTGAACATGATGTGTTCGTTGATATTCCAGAATTTGGTATCATTGTCGACGGGTTTGCCATTAACACCTCTCACAGCCTTGCCCCAAATACCATTCACCTTGGTACGGAGTCCGAGACCCGGAGTAAACCACTTACCAATGGCAACCGACACACCCGGATGAGAACGGAAATCCTTCAGAGGGCTGATAGGAAGGTCCTGTCCATGCTCCTCTGCGGAATACCATGCATCCCAACGGGCATTAACCTGAATGAACCAATTGCTCCAGAACGAATTCGTAGCCACGCTATACTGGAGTGTGGGGTCCTCGTCTTGAGCCATTCCGACAAAAGACACGCTGGCAAAAGCCAGCATAATTAACAGTTTTTTCATAACTTTTATATTAAATTTTTTAAAAAATAATCAGCAACACAATAAAATCTCTCGAATTCTGCGGACAAAGATAGTAATTAATTTCTAATAACCTTGAATTTTTTAAAAAAAAATATGATTTATTCCACAAAAACTGCCATAAAGGACAAGAAAAAGCCCACTTCGGGCCTTTTATCCCAACAAATGTTCGATTTCACTCTGTTTTAAGATGCACAACACAGGTTTGCCGTCGGGTGTGAGCGAAACGTTGTCACAAAGAAACAAATTATTGACAAGCGACTCCATTTCCTCGTTGTTCAACAGCTGTCCGGTAGGTATGGCGGCATTGCGGGCCAGGTCGAGAGCCAGGGCACTTTCCATCTGCTCTTTCACCGTGGGGGCCAGCTCCATCACAGAGACCACCAGGTTGCGCAGCAGGCTGGCGGCGTTGAGTCCCTCCACGCCGGCCGGTATGCCGTTGACGGAGAAACTACCACCGCCCAGGTCGGAGATGGAGAAGCCCATGGCTGTAAGTTGCGGCATCATCCGGCTCAGTGTCTCGCTCTCGGCACTGGAGAACTCCACCACCTCGGGGAAAAGCACTTTCTGGGTCATCCAACTGTGATTGCGCACCTTTTTCATATATTCTTCATACAGCACACGGATATGGGCCCGATGCTGGTCGATAATCATGAGTCCCGACTTGACCGCAGTCATGATATAACGCCCTTTGTACTGATAGTGGACAGGCGACCGGTCTGTGACAATCTCACTGGCCGGAGTGGCCTCGATACCGCCGTCTTCTTCCTCAGGGGCGAAGAGTTCCTGCTCCTGAGAGTCGGGGGTATTCTCTTTTGAGGGATAGAGCGACTCCCACTCATCCTGCCCCCACCCTGTCGAGGGCTTGGTCTTGAACGGATTGTACTGCGGGTTGTACTGAACCTTAGGCAAGGAACCCGTCCCTTCCATTCCCCCGGAGGAGAAAACAGGTATGTCGGGGCGGCCTTCGGTGTCAAAGTTTATCTGAGGCACCTCATTAAACTTCCCCACGGCTTCTTTCACGGCTGCGGAGAGGATTTGCCAGATGGCCTGTTCATTGTCGAACTTTATCTCTGTCTTGGTGGGATGGATATTCACGTCGATATCGGCCGGCGCCACGTCGAAATAGATGAAATAGGGCACCTGCTCGCCCTGGGGCACCAGACGCTCGAAAGGAGCCATCACGGCTTTGCCGAAATAGGGATGCTTCATGAAACGTCCGTTGACAAAGAAGAACTGATGGGCACCTTTTTTACGGGCCGACTCGGGTTTGCCCACAAATCCGGAGATACGGCACACCGATGTCTCCACCTCTACAGGCAGAAGGTCTTGGTTGATGCGCTTGCCATACACTGCCAGAATGCGCTGCCGCAGGCCCGACACGGGCAGGTCCATGAGTTGCACGCCATTGCTGTGCAGGGTGAATGCCACCTGGGGATTGACCAGCACCATACGCTCGAACACGGTGATGATGTTGTTGAGCTCGGTGACATTGGTCTTCAGAAAGCGGCGGCGGGCCGGAACATTGAAAAACAGGTTCTCCACCTTGAAATTAGAGCCCACAGGGCACGACACAGGCTCCTGGCCGGAGAACCGCGACCCCGAAAGGGTGAGCAGGGTGCCCACCTCGTCCTCCTGCCGGCGGGTGCGCAGCTCCACCTGGGCCACGGCAGCTATCGAGGCGAGCGCCTCGCCCCTGAAGCCCATCGTGTGGAGGTCGAACAGGTCGTCGGCCTTCCTGATCTTGGAAGTGGCGTGCCGCTCGAACGAGAGACGGGCATCTGTGGGCGACATGCCCTTCCCGTCGTCTATCACCTGGATAGAGGTGCGCCCGGCATCCATCACAATGACATCGATATGGCGGGCACCGGCATCGAGGGCATTCTCCACCAGTTCCTTTACCACAGAAGCCGGCCGCTGTATCACCTCGCCGGCTGCTATCTGATTGGCTACCGAATCGGGTAGCAATTGTATGATATCACTCATTTTTCTAACTGATCAACAACAATCCTGCCAGAACGGCAAGTATCAGCCACAGGACGATGCGTCCTGTGGCCATAGTGTGCCTGCGGTATCGCAGATTTCGGGTCTGCTCGGCCCAGTGCCGGGTGAACAACTGTCTCACATCGGCATCACCGCATTTTCCCTCGGCCTGGCGCATGAGAAGGCTCACCCGCTCACTCCGCTCGTCAGAATAGAGATGATGCGGCGTATACCCCATGGGGCGCCGCACGCCGAACAGGCTCATCGTCCACCTCCTTTCGAGCCCGACGCCGAAAGCAGCGACCCTGCCCGACTGGTGGCGGCCGCTGTGGTGCGCGGCTGGTCGTGCACCCCGGGTATGAAGTAGATATCGTCTTTATGACGGGGCCGCAGGAAATCGAACCAGCCGAAAGAAGGCAGGTACTCGGACGACGGCGGTATCTGCGTCATTGGATAGAGCACCACGTCCGACTTCGATGCCCATATCTTCTCCAGCGTGCGCTGTTCGTCGAGATACATCCGGAGCGTATCGGTTTCCAGATAATTGAGCCCTATGAGGGTGCTGTCTTTGTCATCCATCGGATAGTAGATGGTCTGCACATTGCCTTTGGCCTCGCACTTGCGGAGCACGCCGTCGGTAAAGTAGGCATTCATCTGCTTCGAGGCTATCTGGTTGTAATGCTCACCGTCGCTCATCAGCTCAGCGGAGAGGGCATCGCCCTCCACAACAGCCTCGCGGATGGTGGAATCGTTCATATACACGGTGATGGTCTTGCCCGAAAGTTGGCGGCCCATGTTCCACACCACCGGCCCCACATGCATGGTCATGCTGCTGTCGCGCGAGCAGAGCACAAGCGAGTCGCACACAGCCTGCACGTCGTTCCTGTACACGCGTACCTTATTATAACAGTACACCTCGCGGTACATGCTGTCGGTGTTGATGAAGAAAGTCTTCACGCGAATGGTGTCGGCATGGAGATACAGGGTGTCGGCCTGAGAATAGTCCACAAACACCGGGTTGCGTGTGGCCAAGCCCACACCGAGTGCGTCGTTGTACTCACACTCGTCGGCGGTGAGACGGTTCTTGTTTTTCTTGTCGTCGTAGAACACCCTTCCCCTACCCTTGCTCTGCGAGGTGCCTGAGTCGTAGTAAAGGCTGTCGCCCGTAATGGTGCGTGTGGCATCGGCTATGGTGGAATGGTCGAAGAGTTCGGCCCGGTCGGTGTTGAGATAGTAGTAGCAGTTGGTGGTGGTCACGTCATAGCCGTCAGCTATGGAATGGATGACCGAAGGCTTTTTGCCGCCGTTCTCATCCTCTATCATGCCCACCACCTGGGCGCGCTCTATACGCGAGTCGTAATAGAGGGTGTCGGTGGTGATGACGTGGGTCTTGGTCTTCAGCGTCACATCATAGAAGAAGCGGGCTTCCTTGGTGTTCATGTCATACCGTCCCCAGTCGCTGTTGAGCCTCACGCCCTTGGCCTTGTCTACAAAGGTGCCGCCTTCAGCATAGTAGACGAAGTTGAATTTCCTGTCCAGATTCAGGCTGTCGGTGGTGAGCACGGAGGTCTTGCGATGGGTCACCTTCACATTTTTCCTGGCGTACACCATCTCCACATCGGGGCGTCCGTCGTAGAGGGCATAGTCGCTCACCAGCTCCAGGGTGTCGCCCTGCAGCATGCGCACATGTCCGAAAGCCTCAAACGAGTTGGCTTCCTGGTTGAAGTAGGCACTGTCGCAGGAGAGCCGGGTGCCTGCATGGCGGAACCTGACATTGCCCTTCACAATCTGCACGCCTCTGCGGGCATACTCATCGTACGACAGGTTGTCGGCATGCTCCAGATAGATGCGGTCGTCGGCAGACCGCTGGGCCTGCAGGGCAGCGGGCATAAACAGGTAAAACAGGCACAGAATCATGACAATGATTCCATGCCCGCCAAGTATAACGGTGCTATGGTGAGACGCTGTCATCTCACCCAGCCCTGATATTCGAATTTACAGTCCTTATAGCGCTCGTCCATACGCACATAGGTGTTCTTGATCTTGTCCACCACCCAACTGGTGAGTTTCTCCTCACGGCGTTTGGCCAGCACCACATCCTTCATGGTCTGGAAGTCTTCGGCAATGGTGGCGCGGTGGCTGTCGGTACGCGACTTGAGCAGCACGATGGCACACACCTTCTTGCCTTTCGAGTTGATCATCTCAAAAGCAGGGGATATCTCGCCCACCTTCAACTTCTCCACCTCGCGTGCTATCTCTGTAGGAAGGTCCTGCATGCGGAACCTGGAGGTACGCATATTCTCCGAGGCGTTGGCCATAAGGCCATGGTTGCTGCGGGTGTCCTTGTCGTCGGAGATATAGGTGGCCGCTTCGTCGAACGAGAACTTGCCGGCTCTTATGTCATCGGCCACGGAGTCGAGCCGGAGGGCGGCCTGCTTGAGCATCTCGCTGGATACACGGGGCTTGAGCAGGATATGTCTCACGTTGATACGCTCGCCGCGGCGGTCTATGAGCTGTATGATGTGGTAGCCGAACTCCGTCTCCACGATCTTCGAGATTTTCTTCGGGTCGGTGAGGTTGAAGGCCACATTGGCGAAAGCGGGGTCGAGCGCGGCCCTGGGCGTATAGCCTATCTCACCGCCCTGGCTGGCGGAGCCGTCTTCCGAGTAGAGGCGCGCCATGGTGGCGAAGGTGGTCTCACCCTTGTTCACACGGTCGGTATAATCGCGGAGTGCGTTCTTCACCCGGTTCACCTCCTCGGCTTCCACACGGGGCTCTTTGGTGATGATCTGCACCTCCACGGTGGTGGGCACCATGGGGATGCTGTCGTCGGGCAGGTCCTTGAAATAGTTTCTCACCTCGGCCGGCGACACAGCGATGTTCTTCACCAGCTCCTGCTTCATCTTCTGAATGAGTTCACGGTTCTTGAAGTCGTCGTGCATCTCCTGCCGCATCTGGGTGAGGCTCTGCCCGCGGTATTCCTCCAGTTTCTCGCGCGACCCTATCAGCTGTATCCAGTAGTTTATCTGGTCTTCTATACTCTGGGTGATTTCCGACTCGGTCACCTCGATACTGTCGATGGCGGCCTGATGCAGAAACAGTTTCTGAACGGCCAGTTGCTCGGGTATCACGCAGTCGGGGTCGCCATTCCAGTTCACACCCTCTGCCTCCGACTGCAACCGCATGGCCTCCACATCCGACTTGAGGATGGCCTCGTCGCCGACCACCCATATCACTTCGTCGACAATACTGGCCACATGGGGTTTCCCGGCGGCGGTGGAGTCGTCGGCTTCGGTATGGCTCCATGCGGGCAGTCTGCCGGCACGGCTTTGCCCGGCCAAGGCCACAACCATTGCCGTACAGATGATATAAAGCAGGTTCTTGTTCATGTAGATTTATTTTGGAACGGCTAGTGTTTGTTTACAGTAGCCAGCACTTCTTTGTTCACACTCACTTTATAACGCTGGCGGAGCGAGTCGACCCATGCCTTCTCGAGTTCGTCCTGATAGTCGGCCGTCACCTGTCCGCGCACGTCGGTATAGTCCTGGGGTGCCTTTATCTTCTTTCCAAAGACAGCATCGATGGGATAGTCTTTGGTGGGCTTCACCTCTACGTTCTTCTTGAACACCTCACGGTCGACGAGCGAGTTGTCGCCCTCCTTGAAGATGCCCTTCACCACACGGATGCGTATCACGGAGTCGCCGTTGAAGGTGGTGCGCAGCTTCTCGTTCCACTCAGCGAACGGCAGTTTCTTCACACTCTTCTTCACGGCCTTCACATCGGCCTTGTCCTTCACATGATAGGCGATGCCCTTGAAGCGGGGACTGTCCCAAGTATAGTTCTTGCGGTGCTTCTTGAAGTAGTTCTCAAGTCCCTTCTCGTCTTTGGCGGCCTTTTCCCATACCTCGCGGTTGCTGATCTCATAGAGCAGCAGACCGTCATGGTACTCACGTATCAGGTTCTCCAAGTCGGAGTCTTTGGCGGCCATTTCCGCAGCGCGCTGGTCCATGAGCGCCTCCTGGGTGAGACCGGCGTTCTCGGAGCTCGACACCATCTCGTGTATCTTGTCGTCGATGATTTTCTCACGCAGGCCACGGCGGTCTATGAAAGTGAGGATATCCGACCTCAGCGAGTCGTAGGGCAGGAACATCTTGCGGTCTTCCATCTTGATGATGTGGTAGCCGAAGGGCGACTGCACCGGTGCGCTCAGCTCACCCTTCTGCAGGGCCCAGGCAGCTTTCTCAAACTCAGGCACGGTCTGGCCCGGCTGTATCCAGTTGAGGTTGCCGCCGCGCTGGGCCGAACCGGGGTCGGCGGAGTGCTGGCGTGCCAGCTCGGCAAAGTCGGCGCCACTCTTCAGAGCCTGGTAGATGGAGTCGGCCTTCTGTCTGGCAGCATTCTGCTCCTGGATGGTAGCCTTCTGGTCGGTGCGTATGAGGATGTGCGACACATTGACCAGTCCGCCGAGCGAGTCGACATAATGCTGGGTGCGGTCGTAGATGTTACGTGCTTCCTTCTCCACGTCGGTGTCGTCGATAAACGAGGGTCTTATCTGCTGGTCGCGGTATTGCAGAAACTCGCGGCGGAAAGACGACAGGGTGTCGAAATGGGCGTCGAGAGCCGCAGCCACCTTCAGTTTATAATTGATGAAGAGGTCTACATACTCCTGTACCGACTTCTTCTCTATCACGCCCTCCGAGTTGTTCTTGTTGTAAGAATACTCAAACTCCGAACGGGTCACAGGCTGTCCGTTGATGACCATAATCACAGGGTCATCGGTCTGTGCGAGCGCCACTGCGCTCACAAGCAGCATTAACAAGCTAAAAAAATTTCTCCTCATAAATGCTATTGTCTTTTTCTTTTGATTTTATTCAGGTCTTGAATAATTGGGGGCCTCGCTGGTGATGGTGATGTCGTGGGGATGGCTCTCCATCACACCGGCATTGGTGATGCGGGTGAACTTGGCATCATGGAGCCGCTCTATGTCGGGGGCGCCGCAGTAGCCCATGCCCGAGCGCAGACCGCCCGTGAGCTGGTAGATTACCTCCTGCACCGTGCCCTTGTAAGGCACGCGGCCGGCGATGCCCTCCGGCACGAGTTTCTTCACATCCTTGGTGCCAGCCTGGAAATAGCGGTCCTTGGAACCGTTCTCCATAGCCTCCAGACTGCCCATGCCGCGGTAGCTCTTGAATTTTCGGCCGTTGAAGATGATGGTGTCGCCGGGGCTCTCCTCCGTACCGGCCACCAGCGAGCCAATCATCACGCTGCTGCCGCCGGCTGCCAGCGCCTTCACCACATCGCCCGAGTAGCGCAGGCCTCCATCGGCTATGAGCGGCACGTCGGTGCCTTTCAGGGCCATGTACACATCGTAGACGGCGCTGAGCTGCGGCACGCCCACACCTGCCACCACACGGGTAGTGCAGATAGAGCCGGGGCCTATGCCCACCTTCACGGCATCGGCGCCATTGTCCACGAGCATGCGTGCGGCGTCACCGGTGGCCACATTGCCCACCACGATGTCGATATCGGAGAAATGTTTCTTGGCCTCGACCAGTTTCTCCACCACCGACTTGGAGTGTCCGTGGGCGGTGTCGATGACGATGGCGTCGGCACCGGCCTCCACCAGCGCTGTGATGCGGTCGAGTGTGTCGACAGTCACGCCCACACCGGCAGCCACGCGCAGGCGGCCCTTGTCGTCCTTGCAGGCCATGGGTTTGTCCTTGGCCTTGGTGATGTCCTTATAGGTGATGAGTCCCACCAGGTGGTTGTCCTTGTCCACCACGGGCAGTTTCTCTATCTTGTTCTTCTGCAGTATCTGTGCGGCGGCGGCCAGGTCGGTCTTCTGATCGGTAGTGACGAGATGCTCGCTCGTCATCACCTCGTCGATCTTTCTGTCGAGGCGGTGCTCAAAGCGGAGGTCGCGGTTGGTCACGATGCCCACCAGCAGGTTGTTCTCATCCACCACGGGAATACCGCCGATGTGATACTCTGCCATCATGGCGAGCGCCTCACGAACCGTGCTTCCCTTGCGAATGGTGACGGGGTCGTAGATCATGCCGTTCTCGGCACGTTTCACGATGGCCACCTGGCGAGCCTGTTCCTCAATCGACATGTTTTTGTGTATCACGCCGATACCGCCCTCTCGTGCTATCGCTATGGCCATGGCTGCCTCGGTCACGGTATCCATGGCTGCGGTGACAAAGGGGATGTTGAGGCGAATGTTACGGGAGAACCTGGTGCACAGGGACACCGATTTGGGCAACACTTCCGAATAGGCGGGAATTAAAAGGACGTCGTCGAAGGTGAGACCGTCCATCACGATTTTATCTGCAACAAATGATGACATACAAAAACTTTAAAAAATTTATTGCGTGCAAAATTAGCAATAAAAATTCAGAAGAGAGGTGGTTGACACCGTTTTTCTTGATGAATTAATACGTTTTAACGTGCGTTCCACATCACCGAATGCGATATCGATGATGTGGAACGCCGAAAAGGCCCCAGCGGGCCCGAAGGGCTGATGCACCTGGTGGGGCTAATTGGCCAACTCGGAGAGGAACTTTATCCTTACCAGACGGATTTCCTCTTCCGTACAGTCATCGCCGAGCTCATCCAGGGCATCGTCCAGACTGTCGGTCTCACTGTCTATGAAATAGTCGTAGATATCGTCCACATGGTCCTCGTCCATCGTCTCGTCTATGTAGTAGTCGATGTTGAGCTTGGTGCCGCTATACACGATACCCTCTATCTCGGTGAGAAGCGTGTCCATGTCCAGTCCCTGGGCACGGGCTATGTCCTCCAGCCCCACCTTGCGGTCGATGCCTTGAATGATCTTTACTTTCAGCAGCGACTTCTTGGCCACCGTACGCACCCTCAGGTCTTCAGAGCGCTCTATCTCGTTTTCCTCGCAGTGGCGCTTTATCAGGTCGCAGAATTCCTGGCCGTATTTCTTTGCCTTGCCTGTGCCCACGCCCTGGATATTGAGCAGTTCCTCCTGCGTCACGGGATACATGGTGGCCATCTGTTCGAGCGACGGGTCCTGGAAAATGACATAGGGCGGAATTTGAAGTTTTTTTGCTATGGAGCGCCGCAGGTCCTTCAACATGGAGAAGAGTTCCTCGTCGAGTGCGCCTGTGCCGCCCTCCATGCTGTTCTCGTCGTTGAAATCCTTAAATTCGGCATCCTCCACTATCTGGAAGTCGACAGGATTGTTGATAAAGCGCTTGCCGGCGGCTGTCAGTTTCAGAATGCCGTAGTTCTCCACGTCTTTCTTCATGTAGCCGGCTATGAGGGCCTGGCGTATCACCGGATTCCATATCTTCTCGGGTTCGTCTTCGCCTGCGCCGAAGGAGTCGAGCTCGTCGTGCTTGTGCGAGGTGATGTCCTCGCTGGCCACACCTTTCACAAAGTCGATGATATAGTCGGAGCGGAAATTCTCCTTCAGCAGGGCCACTGCCTTGAGCACGATGAGCAGGGCCTCGCGGCCGTCGATACGCTCCTTGGGATGCAGACAGTTGTCGCAGTTGCCGCAGTTGTCGAGGGGATAGACCTCACCAAAATAGTGGAGCAGCATCTTGCGCCGGCACACCGACGACTCGGCATAGGCGGCCGTCTCCTGCAGGAGCTGCCGCCCGATATCCTGTTCCGAAACGGGCTTGCGCTCCATAAACTTCTCCAGCTTCTGAAGGTCGTTGTAGGCATAGAACGTGATGCACTTGCCTTCTCCTCCGTCGCGGCCGGCACGGCCGGTCTCCTGATAGTAGCCCTCGAGGCTCTTGGGTATGTCGTAGTGGATGACGAAGCGCACATCGGGCTTGTCGATGCCCATGCCGAAAGCGATGGTGGCCACTATCACATCAATCTTCTCCATGAGGAAGTCGTCTTGGGTGGCGGAGCGCACGGCCGACTCCAGTCCGGCATGATAAGGTGCCGCCTTGATGTCGTTGGCACAGAGCACGGCTGCCAGTTCCTCCACCTTCTTGCGCGACAGGCAGTACACGATGCCGCTTTTGCCCGGATTCTGCTTGATATACTTGATAATCTGCTTGTCGATGTCCTTGGCTTTCTGGCGCACCTCATAGTAGAGGTTGGGACGGTTGAACGAACTCTTGAACTCCTTGGCATCCACGATGCCGAGACTCTTCTTGATGTCCGTACGCACCTTGTCGGTGGCCGTGGCGGTAAGCGCTATCACGGGGGCATTGCCTATACGCTGAATGGTGGGCCGTATGTTGCGGTACTCGGGACGGAAGTCGTGTCCCCACTCTGATATGCAGTGGGCCTCGTCGATGGCGTAGAATGATATTTTCACCATTTTCAGAAACTCCACATTGTCGTCCTTGTTGAGCGACTCAGGGGCCACATAGAGCAGTTTGGTCTTCTTCGACAAGATGTCGGCCTTCACCTGGTCGATGGCCGCCTTGTTGAGCGAGGAGTTCAGGTAGTGGGCCACTCCGTCTTCCTCACTCATCGAGTTGACCACATCCACCTGGTTTTTCATCAGCGAGATGAGCGGTGAGATGACGATGGCGGTGCCCTCCATGATGAGGGAGGGCAACTGGTAGCAGAGCGACTTGCCCCCTCCTGTGGGCATCAGCACGAAAGTGTCATTACCGGCCAGCACATTCTGGATTATCGCCTCCTGGTCGCCTTTGAACTTGTCAAAGCCGAAATAGCGTTTCAACTGCTCTGTAAGGTTAGCTTCTGGTCTCATGGTGTGTTTTCATATCTTTGTGGCGCCGAGCCTCTCAACTGGCAAGACGCGACTTGTCGAGCTGCTGCTCTACATATTCTTTTGTCACTTCAAAGTTCTTGATGCGCTTCGAGGGCATCTCAAACATGGCATCCATCATCACCGACTCGACGATGGAGCGGAGGCCGCGGGCGCCCAGCTTGTATTCCACCGCCTTGTCGACGATAAAGTCGAGGGCGTCCTCGGCAAAGGTGAGTTTCTTGCCGTCCATTTCGAAAAGCTTGACATACTGCTTCACAATCGAGTTTTTCGGCTCTACGAGTATGCGTCGGAGCGCCTCGCGGTTCAGCGGGTTGAGATAGGTGAGCACCGGCAGACGGCCTATAATCTCGGGTATCAGGCCGAACGACTTGAGGTCTTGCGGCAGGATGTACTTCATCAGGTCTTCCTTGTCGATATTCCGCACGTTCTGCACCGACTCGAATCCCACCACGTGGGTGTTGAGGCGCTGCGCTATCTTGCGCTCTATGCCGTCGAAGGCGCCGCCGCAGATGAACAGGATGTTGCGGGTGTCCACATGGATGTAGTCCTGGTCAGGGTGCTTGCGCCCGCCCTTGGGCGGCACATTCACCATCGTGCCCTCAAGGAGCTTGAGCAGGCCCTGCTGCACGCCCTCGCCGCTCACATCGCGGGTGATGGAGGGGTTGTCGCTCTTGCGGGCTATCTTGTCAATCTCGTCGATGAAGACGATGCCGCGCTGGGCGGCCTCCAGGTCGTAGTCGGCCACCTGCAGCAGGCGGGAGAGGATGCTCTCCACGTCCTCGCCCACATAGCCGGCCTCGGTGAACACGGTGGCGTCGACGATGGTGAAGGGCACGTCGAGCATCTTGGCGATGGTGCGCGCCAGCAGGGTCTTACCTGTTCCGGTGCTGCCCACCATGATGATGTTGCTCTTCTCTATCTCCACGCCATCGTCCGACTCGGGCTGCTGAAGGCGCTTGTAGTGGTTGTACACGGCCACCGACAGGAAGCGCTTGGCTTCGTCCTGGCCTATCACATACTGGTCGAGATGGTTCTTTATCTCAGTGGGTTTGGGCACTTTCTTCAGTTTGAAAGAGGAGTTTCCCGACTGGGTTCTTCCCAAGACGCCCGAGTCTCTCACTATCTCGCTTGCCCGCATGGCACAGTCTTCACAGATGAAGCCGTTGATGCCCGTGATGAGCAAGCGCACCTCTTTCTCACTCCTTCCGCAGAAGTTGCACTGTTTCTTCATTATCAGCCCTTCTTTTTTAGCACTTTGTCTATCATGCCATACTCACGGGCTTCCTCGGCCGTCATCCAATAGTTACGGTCGGAGTCGTTCCACACTTTGTCATAGGGCTGATGCGAGTGTTCGGAGATGATGGTATAGAGTTCTTTCTTGAATTTCTGTATCTCGCGGGCCTCAATCTCGATATCCGAGGCTTGTCCCTGCACGCCGCCCAGCGGCTGGTGTATCATCACGCGGCTGTGGGGCAGTGCCGAGCGCTTGCCCTCCTGGCCGGCCACGAGCAGCACGGCGGCCATCGAGGCGGCCATGCCGGTGCAGATGGTGCTCACGTCGCAGGAGATGAACTGCATGGTGTCGTAGATGCCGAGTCCTGCTGTCACGCTGCCGCCGGGTGAGTTGATGTATATGGAGATGTCCTTGGTGTTGTCCACCGAGTCAAGATACAGGAGCTGTGCCTGCAGGGTGTTGGCGGTATAGTCATCTATCTGTGTGCCCAGGAAGATGATGCGGTCCATCATCAGTCGGGAGAACACGTCCATCTGTGTCACATTCAGGGTCCTTTCTTCCAGAATGTAGGGGTTCAGATACTGTGCCTGCGCACTTATCACGTCGTCGAGCACCTGGCCGTTGATGCCCAGGTGCTTGGTGGCATATTTTCTAAAATCGTTCATTTTTACTTTTTATTATTGACAACAAAAGAGGCTGTCGACCTCTTCTGTTTTTGTTCATTGGAACAAAGATACAAAAAAAAGTCGACAACCTCGGTATAGAAACTGATTTTTTTGCAAAAATTGCGATTATTGTCAGTTCAGGGCACGGAATTCGTCCAATGTGACCTCTTTCTCGTCGAGATGCACTGCGTTTTTGAGTGCGCTCATCAGCGCCACATCCACAGCGCGGTCCACATAGGCGTTTACATTCTCTTTCTTCTTGAGCATGTCGTCGGCATAGTTCTCCAGATACTCATCGGGCACCTGGGTCATGCCGTACTGGGCGAACTGAGCACGGGCGTCCTCTACGGCCACGCGCTTCACGTCCTCGTCGGCTATCTGCACCTTGTTGGCCTCCACCAGCTGTTCCTTGATGAGGTGCCACTTCAGCTCACGGATGCTTCCGGCGAAGTTCTTCTCCACGAAGTCGTCGTCCTTGTCCTTGTTGTTCTCCTTCATCACGCGCTTGAGCAGCTCTTCGGGGAAGGTGAGCTCGCCCACCTTGTTCTCGGCATAGGTTCTCACATCGCGCAGGAAGCGGTAGTCGCTCTCCATGGCCAGCTGTGTGCGCAGCTCCTCGGCCACCTTCTCACGGAAGGCTGCCTCGTCGGCCACGGCGTCCTTGCCATATACATTGTCGAACAGCTCCTGGTCGACGGCGGCCTTCACATAGCGTGAGATTTCCGTCACCTGATAGCTGAAGTCGCCGGTGTGCTCACCCACCTTGTCGCGGTCTATCTTCAGGAGCGACGACACCTCGGCGTCGTTGTCGGGATAGGCCTTGCGGGGGTTGAAGGTGATGATGTCGCCCAGCTTGGCCTCCGTGAAGAGGTCTTTCTGCTCGTCGACTTTGATATACTGGGGCATGAGCACGGCGTCGGCCACGGTGATGCCACCCTCGAGGGTGTTGCCGTCGGCATCGAGCTCGCGGATGTCGCCCTTCAGCATGTCGCGCTCCTCAGGATTGAAGGCCTCCACCTTGTCGTAGTGACCAAAGCGCGAGGCATAGGCATCGACCTGGCGGTCTATCAGGGCATCGTCTACTTTCAGCTTATAATAAGGCACTGCGTCTGCGCTGTCGAGTGTCACCTTGAACTCGGGTGCCACAGCCACGTCGAAGATGAAGGTGAAGGGGCCGTCGCCCTCCAGGTCCTGCGGCTCCTGCTTGCTCGAGGGGAGCGGCTCGCCCAGCATCTGGATATTGTTCTCACGGATATAGCCGTACATCTTCTCGCCCACCAGTTTGTTGATCTCGTCCATCTTGGCGGCCATGCCATACTGTTTCTTAATCATTCCCATGGGCACCATACCGGGACGGAAACCGGGCACGTTGGCTTTCTTGCGCAGTTGTTTCAGTTGTTTCTCAACATTCTCCTTGTAATCCTCCTGCTCCACGGTCAATGTCATGAGTCCATTGATTTTGTCAGGATTCTCAAATGTAATTTTCATCTTTTGTTATGCTTGTGTTATTTGTGATTCAATGTCTTGCCTCCCGACTCCAGGCGAAGGCAAACGGACTGCAAAATTACTGATATTTAATGCAAATACCTAATATATACAATAAAAATTTGATTTTTTAACCTATTTGGCCCTTCTGGCTCGGCTGTCAGGCATCCAGGCTTTGCTCACGGGCCTTGCGCTCCTCATCGATGGTCTGGAAGTCTTTCTTGCGCAGCACGAAACTGTTGCTGAGATATTTCTCCCGCACCACCTTGTTCGACGCCAGTTCCTCGGGCTTGCCCTGAAACAGGATGCGGCCCTCAAAGAGCAGATAGGCGCGGTCGGTGATGGTGAGCGTCTCCTGCACGTTGTGGTCGGTGATGAGGATGCCGATGTTGCGGTATTTCAGCCGCCACACGATGTGCTGGATATCTTCCACGGCAATGGGGTCCACACCGGCGAAAGGCTCGTCGAGCATGATGAATTTGGGGTCGATGGCCAGGCAGCGGGCTATCTCGGTGCGGCGGCGCTCACCGCCGGAGAGTTGGTCGCCCTTGTTCTTGCGCACCTTGGTGAGGCGGAACTCCGCTATCAGGCTTTCCAGTTTCTCCATCTGCTGCTTGCGGTTCAGCCGGGTCATTTCCAGCACGGAGAGGATATTGTCTTCCACACTCATCTTTCTGAACACGCTGGCCTCCTGGGGCAGGTAGCCGATGCCGGCACGGGCACGTTTGAACACAGGATATTGGGTGATGTCCTGGTCGTTGAGGTAGATATGCCCGGCATTGGGCACGATGAGGCCCGTGGTCATGTAGAACGAGGTGGTCTTGCCGGCGCCGTTGGGTCCCAGCAGCCCCACAATCTCACCCTGCCTCACGTTGATCGAGACATCGTTCACCACGGTGCGTTTGCCATAACGCTTCACAAGACCCTCTGTGCGGAGCACCATGCCGCCGTTTTCTCCCTGCATGGAGGTATATATAGTATTGTCTTCCATCTGATGTGCAAAATTAGCAAATTATTTGCCAAAATGGGCCAAACGGCCAAAATCTTTCGAAGATATTTCAGTTTCTTTCGTTTTTTGCGTACTTTTGCCAGTGATATGCTATTATTTAAATATCTCCACACCTTCGGCAAGTATCTCATCCTGATGGGCAAGACGTTCTCGCGCCCTGAGAGGATGAGGATGTTTGGCAAGAAGTATGTCAAGGAAATGTCGGCTCTCGGGGTCGACTCGGTGGGCATCGTGCTGCTCATTTCCTTCTTCATCGGTGCCGTCATCTGCATTCAGATGAAACTGAACATCCAGAGTCCGTGGATGCCCAAATTCGTCACCGGCTACACCACCCGCGAGATCATGCTGCTGGAGTTCTCCTCGTCGATCATGTGTCTCATTCTGGCCGGCAAGGTGGGCAGCAACATCGCCTCTGAGCTGGGCACCATGCGTGTGACACAGCAGATAGACGCCCTCGACATCATGGGAGTCAACTCGGCCAGCTACCTTATCCTGCCCAAGATACTGGGCATGATCACCATCATGCCGTTTCTGGTCATCTTCAGTGCAGCCACCGGCATTCTGGGTGCCTATGCCACGGCCTACATAGGCCATGTGCTCAGTCCGGAAGACCTCACGGTGGGCCTGCAGCACGACTTCAACCCATGGTTCATGTGGATGAGCATCATCAAGAGCTCGTTCTTCGCCTTCATCATATCGAGCGTGGCATCGTTCTGCGGCTATTATGTGGAGGGCGGTTCGGTCGAGGTGGGCAAAGCCAGCACCAACGCCGTTGTGACCAGCAGCGTGCTGATTCTCTTCTCCGACGTTTTTCTCACCCAACTGCTTTCCTGAACATGATTGAAGCAAGACATTTATACAAGTCGTTCGACGACAAGGAAGTGCTCACCGATATCAATGCGGTCTTCGAAAACGGGAAGACCAACCTCATCATCGGCCAGAGCGGTTCGGGCAAGACGGTGCTGATGAAAAACCTGGTGGGACTGCTCGACCCCACATCGGGCCAGGTGCTCTACGACGGCCGCGACTTCACAGCCATGAGCAAGCGCGAGAAGGTGCTGCTCAGGCGTGAGATGGGAATGATTTTCCAGGGGGCCGCGCTCTTCGACTCACTCAGTGTGCTGGAGAATGTGATGTTCCCCCTCGACATGTTCTCGTCGATGAACTACAGGGAGCGGGTACACAGAGCCCAGGAATGTCTGGACCGTGTCAACCTGACCGATGCCCAGAAGAAATTTCCCGGCGAGCTGTCGGGCGGCATGCAGAAGCGTGTGGCCATAGCAAGGGCCATCGCGCTCAATCCGCAGTATCTCTTCTGCGACGAGCCCAACTCAGGCCTCGACCCCAAGACATCGCTTGTCATCGACGAGCTGCTCAGCAGTATAACCAAGGAGTACAACACCACCACCATCATCAACACCCACGACATGAACTCGGTCATGGGTATCGGCGAGAACATCATCTTCATCTACAAAGGGAGGAAGGAATGGCAGGGTACGAAAGACAATGTGATGGACGCCGACAACCAGGCGCTCAACGACCTGGTCTTTGCCTCCGACCTGTTCAAGAAAGTAAGGCAGGTGGAGCACGAGGCGCATCCCGGCCATCCTAACGCATAAGCCACAGTCCGTCGTGTTCCACCATGGGCACGAGCAATCGCTCCTGCGTGCTGTCGCCGTAGTGGAACACGAGGTATACGTCGGCACGCTGTTCCTCGCTTTCTACGGCCGCGCTGTCTATGTCGACAGCCTCCAGCCCCGACCGCCACGTCTTCAACTGGGCCATGAACATCTTGACATTGGCCTCCATCTGGGCACGGTAGGCATCGCTCATCTCACCGTCATGATGCATTCCGGCCACAAAATCGCCATACTTTCCCTCCAGGAGATAGTCGTAATAGCACTTGGCCGCGTGTGCGGCCACCTGGGCCGGGTCGGTCTTGTCACAGCCGGAGGCGCACCACGCCAGCATGAATGCGGCGCACAGCGCCCACCACGCTCTCTTCATAGCCACACGCTTATTTCTGCCGGATGAAGATGTTGATGGGCGAGCCCGTCATCTGCCAGTTTTCACGTATCTTGTTCTCAAGGAAGCGTTTGTAGGGTTCCTTGACATACTGCGGAAGATTGGCGAAGAACACAAAAGAGGGTATCTGAGTGTTGGGCAGCTGCATGCAGTATTTTATCTTGATGTACTTTCCCTTGATTGATGGTGGCGGATAGGCCTCTATCAGGGGCAGCATCACCTCGTTGAGCTTCGAGGTGCCCACCTTGGTGGTGCGGTTCAGATATACCTGCTTGGCGGTCTCCAGCACACGGAATATGCGCTGCTTGGTGAGCGCCGAGGCGAAGATGATGGGGAAATCGGTAAACGGGGCCATACGGTTGCGGATGGCGCTCTCGAAGGTGTCTATCACCTTCTGGCTCTTGTCTTCCACGAGGTCCCACTTGTTCACCACCACTACCAGCGACTTGTTGTTCTTCTGGATGAGCTGGAAGATGTTCATGTCCTGCCCCTCAATGCCGCGGGTGGCATCAATCATCAGGATGCACACGTCGGAGTTCTCGATGGCACGGATGCTGCGCATCACGGAGTAGAACTCCAGGTTCTCGGTCACCTTGTTCTTGCGGCGTATGCCGGCCGTGTCGACCAGATAGAAGTCGAAGCCAAACTTGTCGTACCGGGTGTAGATGCTGTCGCGCGTGGTGCCGGCTATCTCGGTCACGATATGGCGGTCCTCGCCGATGAAGGCGTTGATGAGGCTGCTCTTGCCGGCATTGGGACGTCCCACCACGGCAAAGCGGGGTATGCCCTCCTCTATCAGTTCGCCGCCGCCCACCTGCAGCTTCTCCACCACGAGGTCGAGCAGGTCGCCCGTACCGCTACCGGTGGCGGCGCTGATGCAGTAGGGCTCGCCGAGTCC
Organism: uncultured Prevotellaceae bacterium; assembly: GCA_902777645.1. Classification (GTDB taxonomy): domain Bacteria; phylum Bacteroidota; class Bacteroidia; order Bacteroidales; family Bacteroidaceae; genus Prevotella. The sequence goes on from CACYUZ010000018.1 coordinate 53,266, forward strand.
CAGTTTGTAGAATTCGGCGGCATCGTAGCGCTGCACGTTGTTGTCCACCTTGTTGGCCACAAGCAGCACAGGGAGCTTGGCTTTGCGCAGTATCATGGCCACATCGCTGTCCCAGTCGGTCACACCATTGGTCACGTCCACCACGAAGAGCACCAGGTCGGCCTCTTCGGTGGCTATCATCACCTGCTTGCGGATTTCCTCCTCGAACACGTCGTCCGAGTTGACCACCCACCCTCCGGTGTCGACCACGGAGAATTCCTTGCCGCACCACTCACACTTGCCGTACTGGCGGTCGCGCGTGGTGCCGGCTTCCTCGCTCACGATGGCGCTGCGCGTCTTGGTGAGCCGGTTGAAGAGTGTCGACTTGCCCACATTGGGGCGTCCTACTATTGCTACTAAATTTGCCATATTCTCAATATTTCTGATGCGTTTGGGGGTTGCGCTTCCGGTGAGCGGGGCTCACTCCGGGTTGTAGCCGAAGGCGTCGAGCTCGCGCTGCGACGAGCGCCAGTCTTTGTCTACCTTGACATAGGTCTCCAGGAAGATGTCCTTGCCGAAGAAGCGCTCCAGCGACTTGCGGGCTTCGGTGCCCAGTTTCTTGAGGGCATAGCCCTGATGGCCTATGATGATGCCTTTCTGGCTGTCGCGCTCCACATAGATGATGGCGCGTATGTGGATGTTCTTCTCCGTCTCCTTGAAGCTCTCCACGGCCACCTCCACCGAGTAGGGTATCTCCTTGTCGTAGTAGAGAAGTATCTTCTCACGGATAATCTCCGACACGAAGAACCGGGCCGGCTTGTCCGTGAGCTGGTCTTTGTCGAAATAGGCCGGGCTCTCGGGCAGCAGTTCCTGAATGCGGCGCAGCAGCATGTCGACGCCGAACTTGTTCTTGGCCGAGATGGGCAGGATTTCGGCCTTGGGCAGCAACTGGCTCCACCGCTCCACCAGGTCGCCCAGCTTTTTCTGTGCGCCGCCCTTGCCCTGGGCATCGGGGTCGGAAGCCAGACTGTCAATCTTGTTGATGAGCAGTATGATGGGCACATCCATCTTCTGCACCTTCTCCAGGAAGTCCATGTTCTTCTCGGGGTTCTCCACCACATCGGTCACATAGAGCAGCACGTCGGCATCGGCCAGCGCGCTTTCAGAGAAGGCGAGCATCGACTCCTGCAACTTGTAGTTGGGCTTCAGCACGCCCGGTGTGTCGCTGAACACAATTTGCATGTCGGGCGTGTTCACGATGCCCATGATACGGTGGCGCGTGGTCTGGGCCTTGAAGGTGGCTATGCTGATGCGCTCGCCCACGAGCTGGTTCATCAGGGTGCTTTTCCCCACATTGGGGTTGCCTACGATATTTACGAATCCTGCTTTGTGCATGTCATGATAATAAAAAAGAAAAAACGCATCGTTTCATAAGAAGGATGCGCTTGAACAGTAACAACGGGTTTACTTGGCCGGAGCGGCGGCAGCCGCACCGTCGTAAGCCCATCGCAGATAAGACGCTCCGTGCACGAATCCCGCACCGAAAGCGGTGAGCAGGATGTTGTCGCCCTTACGCAGACGAGGCTCATACTCCCACAGGGCGAGCGGTATCGTACCCGCACTGGTGTTGCCGTAGCGTTCTATGTTCACCATCACTTGGCTGAGCGGCAGGTCGAGCCGTTTGGCCACAGCCTCTATGATGCGCATATTGGCCTGATGAGGCACCACCCATGCTATGTTGTCCTTGTTGAGCCCGTTGCGCTCGGCTATGATGGCGCAGTCGTCGCTCATATTGGTCACGGCATAGCGGAACACGGTCCTTCCCTCCTGGTAGATGAAGTGCAGACGATGGTCGACGGTGAAGTGCGACGGTGGGCAGACAGACCCTCCCGCCTTCATGTGGAGGAAGGGAAGTCCCTTGCCGTCGGTCCTGAAATAGGAGTCCACATATCCGTTTTCGTCATCTTCGGAGGCCTGCACAATCACCGCACCGGCACCGTCGCCGAAAAGGGGACAGGTGGCGCGGTCCTTGTAGTCGACCATCGACGACATCTTGTCGGCACCGATCACCATTACACATTTCTGCCGGCCGCTCTCTATCATGCAGGCGGCCGTATCGAGTGCGTAGAGGAAGCCGCAGCAAGCTCCCCAAAAGTCGAAAGCGAAAGCGTTGCGCAGCCCCAGCTTGCCTACCACAATCGATGCTGTAGAGGGAAACTGGTAGTCGGCTGTCGTGGTGGCCAGGATAAGAGCACCGATGTCGTTGGGGTCCACCCCACTCTTCTCGATGGCCATTCTGGCTGCCTTACGGGCCATGTAAGAAGTGCCGAGTCCTTCTTCTGCAAGGATACGGCGCTCCTTGATGCCGACACGCGTCATAATCCACTCGTCGTTGGTGTCTACCATGCGCGAGATTTCCTCATTGTTGAGGACATACTCGGGCACATAGCCGCCAATGCCGGTGATTATCGCTTTTGTCTTGCCCATTATTCAGCAGTTTCCTTCACGATAGCCACCTTACCTCTGTAGTATCCGCAAGTCGCACAGACGGTGTGATACACATAGTAAGCGCCGCAGTTGGGGCATACTGCCAATGTGGGGACCTCAGCCTTGTCGTGGGTTCTTCTTTTCAGTGTACGAGTCTTTGACTGTCTTCTTTTAGGATGTGCCATTTTTGTTAATCTTTAATTATTGTTTTCAGTTTTTCCAAATCTTTCCATCGCGGGTCGGTCTGCGGTTGGCGTTCGCCTTCCTCAACCGTCCATTCCCGAAGTCTGGCCAGCATCTCGGGATTGCACTCTCCTTCGGCGTGCACATGACGTGCGGGAACCGCCAGTGCCACGAACTCATAGAAGTGCCATGCCACATTGAGGACACCCGACTCTACGGGCACTATCACCACATCGTCGTCCTCGGCGTATTCCGATCCGAACCGCACGCAGAGTTTTCCCCCGGCGGTCACCGGCTGCTGCATGGGTTCCAGGCAGCGGTCGCAGGCCACGGTGACGTGTCCTTCGGCCTGGAAGCAGAGTGCGAACACCGAGCCGGTCTTTTCCACCTGCAGGGTGCCTGTCAGGTCGCCGTCTTCCACCTCTGAGCCCTTGACTTCTTTGAAGAAGTCATTGTCCAACTTGAAATGGAAAACGGTCTTTTCCTCTTTCAAGTTCTTCAGGTCTATATCAAAGGCGGCCAAACTTCCCATATTGGGGTGCAAAGTTACAAATTATTTTCCAAATACGTGATTTTCACGAGTTTTTTTTCCTCTTGCGCCGGTTTTTATGGGGTATTCGGCCCCTTTTGCCCCTTAGCGGCAGTTTCCTTGTGGGGTGAATGTGCCGGCGGGCGCTACTCCTCGTCGCATCGCAGCTCTATGCGGAAGGTGGTGCCCTTGCCCAGTTCAGAGTTTTTCACATAGATACGGCCGCGGTGATACTCCTCCACGATTCGCTTGGCGAGCGAGAGTCCCAGTCCCCACCCTCTCTTCTTGGTGGTGAAGCCGGGGGTGAACACATTGTGCTGGTCTTTCTTTCTGATGCCTTTTCCGGTGTCGGTCACATCGATGAGGGCCTTGTTGCCCGACTTCTCCACATGCAGGGTGATGGTGCCGGCGCCTTCCATGGCGTCGACGGCGTTTTTGCAGAGGTTTTCTATCACCCATTCAAAGAGGGCGGCATTGGCTTTCACGATTACATCGTCGGCGGGCAACTGCTTTATCATGTTCACCTTGGCCGAGGTGCGGCGGCTCATGTAGTCCACCACATGCTCCATCACGGTGTTCAGGCTTGTGCCGGTAAGTTCCGGCAGCGACCCTATCTTGGAGAATCGGTCGGCTATGAGCTGCAGCCGCTGCACATCCTTGTCCATCTCCGGCAGCAGTGCGTCGTCGGGGTAGGTTTCCTTCAGTATTTCCGTCCAGGCCATCAGGCTGGAGATGGGGGTGCCCAGCTGGTGGGCGGTCTCTTTCGACAGTCCCACCCACACTTTGTTCTGCTCGGCGCGTTTCGAGGTGAGCAGGGCGAAGATGGCCACCACCACGAACACCATAACCACACCGAGCTGTACGAAGGGCCATGCCTGGAGGCGCTTTATCATCACCGAGTCGTCGTAGCACACATCGATGTAGTCGCCCTCCTGCTCGGCACCGTCACCGAGATAGATACGCACATACATGCCCTCGGCCTGCTGGCGGTGTCCCTTGGCGGCGACGTAGGCCATGCTGTCGGCCTCGTTTTTACCTTTTATCTTGAGGTTGCGGTAGGTGGTCACTTGTCCGGCGCTGTCGAGCACAATCACCGGTATGGTGTGGTTCTCGTCCATCACCTTGAGCACCAGGTTCAGGTCGGTGTTCTCGTCAGCCATGTTGAAGGAGCGCATGGCTTCGGCCCACACTTCCATCTTGGTACGTTCCTCGGCCGAGAGGTCGCGCACCAGATAATTGGAGATGAAGAGGGAGGCCACGGCTATGAAAACGGCCGCCACCACGAGTACGATCTTCACCTGCCTTATCCTATCCGTCCACTGCATAAGTCATCGGGCTGAAAGTGTGGGGGTCTTATCCGAAAAAGAAATAGCTGAAGAAGACGGCGGCCACCATGCCGGCTATGTCGGCGGTGAGTCCGCAGGCCACCGAGTAGCGGTATTTCTTGATGCCCACGCTGCCGAAGTAGACAGCCAGGATGTAGAAGGTGGTGTCGGTGCATCCCTGCATCACGCTGGCCAGGTGGCCCACAAAGGAGTCGGGGCCGAAGTGGGCGAAACAGTCGAGCATCATGCCTCTCGCTCCAGGACCGCTCAGCGGTTTCAGCAGGGCCACGGGCAGGGCGCCCACAAAGTCGCTGTTCATGCCCATGGCGGCTACGCCCCGCTCCACGGCATGCTGCAGCATCTCCAGACCGCCGGAGGCCCTGAACACGCCCACGGCCACCAGGATGGCCACGCAGTAGGGTATGAGTTTCACGGCCACCTCGAATCCGCCTTTTGCTCCCTCTATAAACGAGTTGTACACATTGAGTTTCTTTCTCCACCCTGAGCAGATGAATATCATGATGGCGCCCAGGATCATGCCGCTGGTGAGCAACCGGCAGAACTGCTGCACATGCTCGTTGTCCATTCCGAAGATGAGGGTGAAGAGACCGGCCACGAAACCGGCTATCACCAAAAACAGGAGCAGGATGTAGCGGTTGAACAGGTTGATGCGCTGGTAGAGCGAGCAGACGATAAGGCCCACCACCGTCGACACCATCGTGGTGAGCAACAGCGGGATGAACACATCCGTAGGATCCGCGGCTCCTGCCTTGGCACGGTAGGCCATGATGGAGACGGGTATGATGGTGAGTCCCGACGTGTTGAGCGTCAGGAACATAATCATCGAGTTGCTGGCCGTGTCCTTGTCCTTGTTGATCGACTGCAGCTCCTGCATGGCCTTGAGCCCTACAGGGGTGGCGGCATTGTCCAGGCCCAGCATATTGGCGGAGATATTCATGAAGATGGAGCCAAGGGCTGGATGGTCCTTGGGTATCTCAGGGAACAGTTTGGTGAGCACAGGACTCAGGAAACGGGCGAGCCGGTTGATGAGTCCGCTGTCCTCGCCTATCTTCAGGATTCCCATCCAGAGGGTCAGCGTGCCGGTGAGACCGAGGCACATTTCGAAGGCCATCTTCGACATCTCGAAGGTGGAGTCCATCATGGCGGGCAGCGCCTCATAGTCGCCGAGCACCAGTTTGAGTATCCCCACCAGGAAACCGAGCACGAAGAGCGCTATCCAGATATAATTCAGTGCCATTGTATCTGTATTTAAGTGTTTTTACTGCAGGACAGGCCTATTGGGCCGGCAGGCAGAACTGCTTCGACATATAATACTGCTTGCCCTGATAAACCACCTTATACCAGTCGCCTTCCTCGCCTACACAGGGCAGGTGTGTGCCTTTGTTCACAGAGAGGGTGCCGCCCTGCGGTGTTTTCAGATACCCGGCCTTGAGCGACGGACCGAAACGCATCCTCACGCCCTCGCCGTTGACGATGATTTCCTTGCCTGCAGGTTTCGAGGCAGATGGCTTGGCGGCCTTCGCCGGTTGCTGCGCCGATGCCTCCTCACCAGCCGGTGCCTCCACCAGGGTGCTGTCTGTAGCCTCCGGTTCAACAGCCTCGCCGCCCTTGGGCTGGTTCAGCAGGAAGTAGCCCACAAAGCAAAGGAGGAGCAGCAGAAGGATGACGATAATTACATAGAGGCCCTTGTTCGACTTCTCGCTCTTCGCCGGTGCCGGGTCTACGTATTGTTTCTGGGCGGGAGCAGGCTGATCGGCAGGCTGCTCAGGGTCCGGCACATTTTCTTTCATATCTCTGATGGAGCGTCCACAGTAGGGGCAGACATTGGCATCATAGGGGATGTGCCTGCCGCAGTATTTACAATCTATCATTTAAACAGTAGTTTTCAGAATTGAAATACAAAATTAGCACAATATCTCGAAAAAGCGGCTTTCCGAAATGTTAATATATGTTTTCAGCATCCATTGTGAATACAGGAGCAGGCATGCAGAAAGGCCAGGAGTCTCGCAGCATGCAGACAAAAAAAGAGTCCTGTCGGAACGTGTGTTCCTGACAGGACTCTCGAGTATTCAAAAAGCGGGCGGCCTCCTACTCTCCCACATTGCATTGCAGTACCATCGGCGCAGGCGGGCTTAACTTCTCTGTTCGGAATGGGAAGAGGTGGGACCCCCACCCTTAAAATCTTTACCGGAAATCCGCCTCATCGCTGACTGCGGACACCGTACGGGATTTGACAAGGGGCGACAAGCAAGGACCTCCGACGGCACACACCGCACTTGAAACAGGCGGCGCGCGTCTCTTTACGCAGCCCCTCAAGGGGCGCGGAACGCTGAAGGCATGGCCGCAGCGAAAGTTTTCGGGCAATTAGTAGCGCTCGGCTTTGACGTCGCCGTCTTTACACCTGCGCCCTATCAACGTCGTAGTCTCCGACGACCCTCAAAGGAGCTCTAATCTCGCGGATGGCTTCGCGCTTAGATGCTTTCAGCGCTTATCCCTTCCAGACGCGGATACCCGGCGGTGCGCCTGGCGGCACAACCGGCAAACCGGAGGTCTGTCCATCACGGTCCTCTCGTACTAGTGACGGCACCGCTCAAAACTCCAACGCCCACGATAGATAGAGACCGAACTGTCTCACGACGTTCTGAACCCAGCTCGCGTGCCACTTTAATGGGCGAACAGCCCAACCCTTGGGACC
>CACYUZ010000019.1:0-61198 GCA_902777645.1 uncultured Prevotellaceae bacterium
GCCGACGTGGTGGGCATCGTCGAGATGACGCTGCCTTCCGACACGTTGTCGGCCGACAACATTTTTTTCGCCGATCCTGAGGTGCGCCGCATCTGCGTGGAGGCGTGGGACAGCGACGGCGACGGCGAGCTGAGTTTCGCGGAGGCTGCCGCGGTGACGAGTCTGGGCACATCTTTCCGCGGCAACAAGGACATTCGTCTGTTCAACGAGTTGAAATACTTCACCTCGCTCACCCAGATTGGCGAAGGGGCCTTCTATGGCTGTTCTTCGCTCACCTCGGTCATGCTGCCGCCCTCGCTGCGCACCATTGGCCCCAGTGCCTTCTATGGCTGCTTTGTCCTCTCATTGCCCCAGTTCGGTGACAAGCTTACTACTATCTCGTCCAATGCTTTTACTTCCTGTACGGCGTTTACTGAAGTGGAGCTGCCCTCCAGTGTGCGTACCATTGGAACAAGAGCATTCTACTTCTGTACCAAACTCACGAAGGTGGTTGTCCCTGAAGGTGTAAGTGAGATTCAGAACCAGACCTTCTCCAACTGTACTTCGCTTACTACGGTTACTCTGCCCAACTCATTGACAAGCCTTAGTGCCAATGCCTTTATCAATACTCGTCTGACGACCATCACTCTGCCTGCTCATATCGATGCTTCGGTGCTCCCCTCCACGGTGACCGACTTGCGGCTCACTGTCAGGATGGACGCCGCCTACTCCACGCTGTGCAGTCCCAACGCTCTCGACTTCAGTGGCAGCGACGAACTGAAGGCCTATACAGCCACCACACTGCGCGGCGGCAACCTTTATTTGGATCAGGTAAGCGAGGCGCCCGCACACACTGGCCTGACCCTGCACGGCACCGCCGGCATGGAGTATGTGGTGCGCCTGGGTTCCGGTCGTCCGCTCTCTGGTACCAACCTGCTGGTGGGCACCACAGAAGGTCTGACGCTCGAGCCTGACAGCACCGGCGCGCAAACCGACCTGACCCTCCGTGTGCGCGGAATCAACGTGACATTCGTTCCTGTGTCAAAATCCACCGCAGTGAAGCCTTTCACCGCCTACCTCCATCTTGAGAACGCCCTTCCCTCTGGTTATACTTCCCTGCGCGCCAATTTCGTGAGTGTGGGCAACATCCACTTCGCCGACCCCGTGGTGGAGCGCCTGTGTGTGGAGCGTTGGGACATCGACGGCGACGGCCTGCTGTCGTATGACGAGGCCGCCTCGGTGACCGATCTGGGCGACACCTTCAAGGGCGACACGCGTGTGCGCAGTTTCATGGAGCTGGAATATTTCACGGGCCTGCGCCACATCGCCGACAGCGCTTTCACCGGTTGCATAGGTATGACGGCGGTGATGCTGCCCCCGGACCTCACCTCCATCGGCCGCCACGCCTTTGCTTCCTGCTACGCCCTCACCGAATTGGAACTGCCCGACGGGCTCACCTCCATCGGCACGGGCGCCTTCCGCATCTGCACTGGTCTCAAGAGCATCACGCTGCCCGACAACGCGGTCAATCTGGGCCCGCGCCTGCTCGACTTCTGCACGCATCTCACCTCGGCCCACCTGCCGCGCAACCTGCGCGTCATCCCCACTAACATGTTCGTCAATTGCAAGCGATTGGAAAGCATCTACATCCCGCCCTACGTTGAAAGTGTGGGCGCCGGCGCTTTCACCGGTTGCACTGGCCTCACCACGGTGCTGAAACCCGCCGTGCTGCCCGATACCAACATACCCGATATAGACGGCCTGCGCTATTACCACTTGTTCACCAATGAGTGGGAGGCCTTCTGTGCCCCCAACGCCACCGACTTCAGCCATGCCGAGGGTGTGAGCGCCTATGCCGTCGACAGCTATGCCGACGGGGTGGCCCACCTGCGCCCGCTCGGCGACACACCGGCCGGCACGGGCATGCTCCTGCACGGCGTGCCCGGTGCGGAAGTGGTCTTCGACAAGGGCCGTGCCACTGGGTCTGTGGACAACCTTCTCACTGCAGCCTCGAAATCTGTTGAATTATGGCCCACATGGTCCGACCAACAGTACTACCTTTTTTCCTGTGGAGAGGATGGTGTGGGATTCATCCCTGTGACCGACACTGTATACACCGCCCCCCATTCGGCCTATCTCTCCCTTCCAGTTGCCAATGCTGGTACTTACGAGATAGTGCAGTTGGTGGCCGGCGACATTATTGTCTTTACTGATGACTATGTCAAGGAAGTTTGTGTGGAGTTGTGGGATACCGACGGCGACGGTGAACTAAGTACCAATGAGGCCGCAGCGGTGACCGAATTAGACATTTTCGCCTCTGATCATGAAGTCCGTTATTTTGATGAGTTCAGATATTTCACCGGCGTGGAGAAACTCGGCACGGCGGCGTTTCGTAATTGCAGTTCGCTGCGCCGCATCACCATTCCCGTCAGTTTACGGGTGATAGGTGACTATGCTTTCGACGGCTGCTTTGATTTTTCCAATATTACGTTCACGCAGGGCCATCTGGAACGAATTGGTGTGCATGCCTTCTCCTCCTGTGTCTCTCTGTTGCAGATGACGCTCCCCTCCACCGTGACTGAATTGGGTGAGAGCGCTTTCTCTTCCTGCACGTTCCTGACAGAGGTGAATATACCCGACGGGGTGGTCGAACTGGCCCCCTATACTTTCGCTGCATGCACCGAACTGCAGCGAATACTGATACCCTGCAGTGTGAAGTATGTTGATGAGACTGCTTTTTCTGATTGTTTCGCACTGACGGATGTCACTCTTCCCGCCACGCTTCCCCTCACCCTTCCCGGGACAGTGAGCAATGTGTCTTATATCCACCGGATAGAGGAGGAATATGAGATGTTCTGCAGCCCCTACGATCTTGTGTTCCCCAGTGAGGGTGGGCTCCTGGCTTTCACGGCCCCCTTCTGCGACGGCTACCGCGTGCAGACTGAGCGTATCGAGACGGTTCCTGCCGGCACAGGAGTGCTGCTGCACGGTGAGCCGGGTTATGTATACCTGCTCGACAAGGGCAAGGAGACTACGGCACCTTTCAACCTCTATACGGGTGTGCTGTCAGAGACATTCCTTGAGCCGGAGCAGAATGGCCGATGTGCTTTCATCTTGAAAGACAGCTCCAACGGCTTCGGTTTCTACCGGGTCATTGAACCAACTGCGCTCGATGCCTATAGGGCCTACTTGCCCCTCGACATAAGCTTGGTAGGTTATAACGACTTTCTGGAGGTCGGGTTCCTGCCCGACATCGACAACCCGGAGGTACAGGCTCCGTTGCACCGTTCTGTGGCTGGTATGGAGATCGACGGCAGCATGTCGGCTCCCGATGCAGATGTGTGGTACACGCTCACTGGCGTGTGTCTGCCGTCGCGCCCCGTGCACCCCGGTCTCTATCTTCACAACGGCCGCAAGGAAGCTGTCAAATAAAAGATTTTAATGATAGAAGACAAAGAGGCCTTGACCGTCTGCAAAGCAGGTCAAGGCCTCTTTGTGATGAGAGAACAAAGTTCCCTTCCGTATCCTGTTTTATTCAATACAGCTAAGGCCGTAGTGGATTCTTCTCCGATTTGTACCACTGGGCAAACTTGTTGATACCCTCGTGCAGCGTTACATGAGGTTTGTAGCCTATCTCTGTTTCCAGGCGGGTGGTGTCGGCATTCGTCATATAGACATCGCCAGCCTGCATGGGCCGCATCACCTTCACAGCCTCGCACCCGATAACCTGCTCCAGTTCGCTGATAAATTCCATGAGCCGTACGGGGTGTGAGCAGCCGATATTATATACCCTGAATGCCACGCCGTTAGGGCAGCATTCGGCCACGGGCGGTTGGTCCAGACAAAGAACTGACCCGTTGGCGATATCATCGATATAGGTGAAATCGCGTATCATGTCACCGTGGTTGAAGACTTGTATGGGCTTGCCCTCCATAATTGAGCGAGCAAAGAGCATAGGAGCCATGTCGGGTCGTCCCCAAGGACCGTAGACGGTGAAAAATCGCAGTCCTGTAGCAGGTATGCCATAAAGTTTACTGTAGCTGTGTGCCATCAGTTCGTTGCTCTTCTTGCTGGCGGCATACAGGCTTACGGGCTGGTCGGTCATGTCGGTTTCGGAGAAGGGAGCCTTTGTGTTCAGACCGTACACACTACTTGATGAGGCAAAGAGCAGGTGGCTCACAGGATGATGGCGGCAACACTCCAGCAGATTCAAGAATCCCGTGATGTTGCTGGTAAGGTAGGCGTAGGGGTTTTCTATTGAGTAGCGCACACCGGCTTGGGCAGCCAGATTCACCACGCGGTCGAAACGTTCGGTTTCAAACAGGCGGTCGAGGCGGGGCTTGTCTTCAATGCCCATGCGGATGAACCGCAGCCCCGGCCATCGGGTGCTCTGAACGGGATTGTGCCAGGTGAGTGCGCGCTCGTCGATGCCATATTCTGCCAGTCGGCCCAGTTTAAGCCGGATATCGTAGTAATCATTTATATTATCTATACCTACTACTTCATCGCCTCTCTCGGCCAGCATGCCGGCTATCTTGGAACCAATAAAACCAGCGGCACCAGTTACCAATACTTTCATTGTTCGTAATTGTTATTGTCAATATAAAATGGTTGATGAAACTACAGGAAATCCACTCCATTGCTGGTGTGGCAAAAGAAGGCCTTGAACGAGTCTTTGTATTGCGGAAACTCTTTCAGGTACTCCTCGGTCACGAATGCTCGGATAGAGTCTTCCTTGGCAGGGTCGACGAGCGCTATGCAGGCACCCTTGAAACCGGCACCGCTAAAGCGTCCGCCATAAATTCCGTCGGTACGGCGCATGATACGGTATAGGGCTATCAGCTCGGGAGAACCACATTCGTAGTTGTTCATCGAACTCTCGCAGCTTTCGAACACCAGTTCTCCGAACCGCCTTATGTCGCCTGCTTTCCATGCCTCTACGCCTTGTTTCACCCGTTCACACTCGCTGTAGAAGTGACGCGCGCGTTTGGCAAAGCGCACAGGCATTTGGTGCTCGTATTTTTCAAAACTCGTTGGTGCGACATCGCGCAGACGGGTCTCGGAAAGTTCCTTCAGAGGGGTTTCATCGTAGGCTTCCATAATCCATGCCGCTGTCTTGCACTCCGACACCCGCAGATTGTAATCGGTGCCGGTGAGTTTGCGTGTCACTCCACTAAAGAAGATGCCTATTTTGAAAGGCAGCGCATTCTTGCCGTCACCAAACGGTAGTATCTCATAGGAGGAGTCTTCTGTGTCAAGATAAAGCAGTTTGTCGGCCTCGCAGAGCACCACGCAAGCTTGGTCCAAAATGCCGTTGTTCAGTCCCACATACTCACGCTCGGCTTTTGAGGCATAGCGTATAATCTGCATCTTGTCCAACCCGAGACCGTTCACCTTGTCGAGGGCTGTCACGAAACCGCACAGCAAGGCTGCCGACGACGATAAACCGCCAATGGGCATAGAGCCTTTCACGACGCCACGGATGCCCTTTTTCAGCTGGAAGTCATTCTGCAGCGCCCACACGGCACCGCGAAGGTAGTCACCCCAGTTGTTCTGTTTCGAGTCAATCTCGCGCCGTACATTAAAGGTCATCAGTCCCTCAAATGAGAGGGAGCACATTTCCACTTTTCCGCTTTCGGTCTCGGAGAAGAGGAACTCGATACCGCTGTCGAAAGCGAAGCCGCTCACCAAACCATGCTGGTGGTCAACATGTGCGCCCAGTGGGCAAATGCGGTAGGGTGAGAATAGCTGGTAGAGGGCATCGCCCTTGCCGAAAAACGTCCGGTATGCTTGGAAGAGGTCTCTCATAGATAATTCTGTTTAATGGATGCGTTAAATCGACCGCAAATATACTACATTCTCATGGATAATGAAAATATTGCTTTCCATTTTTTCTTTATCTCTGGGTTTGTCAGGTGCAAGAGAGAACTTCCTGTAGGAAAAATAATGTTTTTTTTTGTTTTTTCCCGTGTATGTGAAATTATTGAGTTACCTTTGTGACGATTTACAAATACTTGTGGACCATCTGTTTGAAATAATAGCATTTATGAAGATTAAATATAGTTTCATTATACCTCATAAGAATTGTCCTGATTTGCTGAAACGCTGTGTGGACAGTATACCTCAGAGAGAAGATATCCAAATAATTATTGTGGATGATAATAGCGATAGTGGGAAAAAGCCCGATATCAAACGCGATGGTGTTGAGATTTTTTTACTCAATGCTGAAAATGCGAAAGGTGCGGGTAGGGCAAGAAATGTGGGCCTGCAGCATGCGGAAGGAGAATGGTTGCTTTTTGCCGACGCTGATGATTACTTTACGGATTACTTGCCTACTCTTCTTGATAAATTTGTCGGTGACGACCATACTGATATCGTTTATCTTAATGCTTGCAAGTTTGACGAAAATCAAGTAACTAAGCCTTTCGGCACCAATAAGCTGATAGTTAACTATCTTGAAGGGAAGAAAGATGCCGATATGCATTTGAAGTATGATTTGTGGACTCCGTGGTCGAGAATGGTCAGGCGGTCTGTAGTCGTTGACAATGCTGTGGCTTTCGACGAGTTACCTTCCGCCAATGATAAAATGTTCGGTTTAAAATGCAGCTTTTATGCCAAATCCTTCAAGGTGGAGAAAGAATTTGTGTACAAATATTATAGGCCTACAACCCGTAGCATTACAGATAAACAAAGAAACTCCAAGACACTCGATGATTTGCTTGACTTAAGATACAGGACAATTGAGCTTTATAAAAAAGCAGGTTATAAGGATTTGCCCGCTTATTGGGGGATTTTGCATCGTTCCCCTTATGTAAGAGGCCTTTCATTTGGCAAAATATTTTACAAATACATGCAGACATTGAAAGCTACCCATACTTGCTTGATTTCCGATCAATATTATTATTATAGGAAGAAAATCAAAGCTCGTTTGCATAAATGAGAATGTCTGGTCTGTAACGATGTGTTCAAAAGTTTTGTTTCTTTTTACTAAGCAGTGTCGACTCTTGAAGAGGGGGGAGGCGCTTGCTTGTTGTAAAGTGGTGTTATTTTAGTTTTTTTTACCACTTTTTTTGTGCGCAAGTCTGAATATTGTAGTATTTTTGTAATCTATATCATTAATAAATAAGTTGAGCCAATCAGTTGCTTTATCATATTGCTCATTTCTGAAAGCACCCGATGTTGACAAGCATGGGGGAAATGATTGTGCTTAGTTGTTAGAAAAATAATTATTATAACCAAAGATGAATAAGAAACTTTTTTACATTTTTTTACTTGCATTCTTGATGCTCATACCTGATATGGTCTTTGCTCAAGAAGGAGTAATTAAGTTCGCCAACTCGAAGGTGAAGTCGCTTTGCGTTTCCCAGTGGGACACCGACGGCGACGGCGAGCTGAGCTACGACGAGGCCGCCGCCGTGACAGACCTGGGCACTCAGTTTGCGGGTACTGACATCTCCAGTACTTCACTTCGCTGACCGAGATACCCGCCGGCGCGTTCAAGAACAGCACGGTGCTTGCCTCGTTGAAACTGCCGTCATCGGTCACTTCGATAGGCGCGTCGGCCTTCTACTGCTGCTACAGTCTTGTTTCGTTCGACTTCACCGGCATAGAGACGGTGGGCTCCGGCGCTTTCTATGCCTGCACCAAGCTTGCCGCCGTCGACCTTCCCCGCACTGTGGTGAATGTCTGCTCCGCCCTGACGGACATGACGATACCGGCAACATTGGCCACCACGTTTGTACCTGCTGTCGTAACGACGCTTCGGTTGATAGTTGAGCCGGAATCCGAGTACATCACTTTCTGCAGCCCCAACTCGATTGACTTCAGCCAGACGGAGGGCCTAACGGCATACACGGTATCTGGTCTGCAAAACGGTGAGGCTTATCTGATGGAGATAGAGAATGTACCTGCCGATATGGGTGTGATATTAAAGGGCACACCAGGCGAAGAATATGTGGTGTATACCGGTTCAAATAATCCTGCGGAACAGAAAAACCTGCTTATTGGAGTTCAGGAAAACACTACAGTCGGTCCAGGAGAAAATGGTAACTGTAATCTTGTCCTTGCAGAAAAAGAGGCAGGATTCGCCTTTGATGTGGTTGCGGCTCCTACTGAAGTGAAATCTCATGAGGCATACCTGCAGGCTGCGGAAAACCGCATCGGTCAAGACGTCACCTTCAAATTGATGATAGTGAATGAACTGCCATCAGAAAACATCATCTTTGTTGATGCAAATGTGAAAGCTGTATGTGTGTCAGAATGGGACACAAACGGTGATGGCGAATTGAGCTATGATGAGGCGGCTGCCGTAACCAGCATTTGTAAAGTGTTCAAAGGCAATACGCGTATTGCCAAATTCCCCGAGTTGCAGTACTTCATAGGTCTGACAGAGATTAGCGACAGTGCTTTCGCCAGTTCAAAATTGCAGTCTGTAATCATTCCTCAGACGGTAACAAGAATAGGAACTGCTGCATTCTACGCCTGTTTCAATCTCGCTTCCGCACCATTGCCGGATGCTCTTACCACTATAGGAACGGCAGCTTTCTGTTCAACGAATATAACGGAGGTGGTATTGCCGGAAACGGCTGTAAATTTGGGGTCAAGAGCCTTCTATTATTGCAAGAAACTCACCAAAATTAATCTGCCGACAGAATTGACCACCATACCTTCGCAGTTGTTGCGCAGCACCGCGATTGACAGTATTGCCATCCCTGCCAAGGTGACAAAAGTGGGTGATTTGGCATTCTCTGGCTGCTCCAGTTTGAAAGCTGTTCGAATGCCTGTGAATCTTGTAATAAACAGTTTGCCGGCAACAGTGGAGCGTTACCACTATTATTACACGTTGCCTTCGGAATGGTCCACTTTCTGCAGTATGAACGCATTGGGCTTCAACACTACAGAAAATGCCGAGGCTTACGTGGCTTCTTCCTATGAGGACGGAACTGTGCTGCTCCAGCGCGTAGATGCAGTACCTGCCCAAACCGGCATCGTGCTCCATGGCACACCCGGTGAGGAGGTCGTGTTCTCCAACGGCACAGATGTGCAGCCCGATAATATGCTGAAAGGTCTGCTAAAACCGACGCATGTGACTTCCTCTACCTATACAACCACGCATTTTATGCTCAACGTAGACAATCTGAAAGGTCTGGGATTCTATCCTATTCCTGAGGAGACCATCTTCGATGCATATACTGCTTACTTAGTGGTGCCGGGTAAGGTGACAGCCGACATGCTTCACATCTCTCTCGGCGACATCATTGTTTTTGCGGATGAAAATGTGAAGGCTTTGTGTGTGGGCAAATGGGATTCCAACGGTGACGGAGAACTCAGCATGGCCGAGGCTGCGGCTGTCACTTCGCTCGAATCTGTGTTTACGAGCAAGACGAACATCAAGACATTTGAGGAACTGAAGTATTTTACAGGATTGAAGGAAATCAACAGCAATGCTTTCTCCGGTTGTACCGCATTGAAGAGCATTGTAATCCCCGAGAATGTAACATCCTTCTCCGACAATGCTTTCAAGAATTGCCGTAATCTGCCTGCTATCAATGTGCCGGAGAATCTCAGCTCTATTGGAAGCAGCTGTTTCTACAACTGCTCCTTGCTGGAAAGCATCGTAATACCTGAAACCGTTACCACTGTGGGATCCAATGCCTTCCAGCGGTGTAGCAAGCTGGCCACCGTTACGGTGCCTGCCCGCCTATATGTGAACAGCTTCCCCACTACGGTGACTACCTATTATTACACGCTTACGCTTGAGGAGGAGTATGAAACTCTGTGCTCGGGCTATAACCTCAATCTTGTAAATGCCGGCGGTCTGCAGGCCTTCACCACCCCGCTCTACAAGGATGGTAGAATCAAGATGAGCCGACAGAACAATGTGCCTGCCAATACAGGCGTCCTTCTGCATGGTGTAGTGGGGGAACAGTATGTGATGACGGCCGGTACCGCCGCCACACTCGACAATCTCTTTGTCGGTGTGCTCAATGATACCCAGCTGAGTCCTGTCATGGGGGAGAGCAGGGTGTTCTGCCTGGCCAACGGAAGTCATGGCTTCGCCTTCTATCCTCTTGATGCGGAGACAACCCTTGCCGGCACCCATGCTTACCTGCCTCTGCCCGCATCGGATGTGGCTGATGTTGACTATGTGCTGATGTCACTGCTGCCCGATATCGACGACCCGGTGATCAGGGCAAAGCAACACCGTGGAATCGCCTCCTCTATCGATGATTTGGACAATGACAGCAATGATGAGTGGTATACCCTGACAGGTACGAAACTCAATGGCCGACCTGTGCAAAGAGGTGTCTATATTCATAACGGAAAGAAAGTGTCGGTGAAATAAGAGTTAATCGTAATTAAATCCTTTTAAAAGTGCCAACTGCACTGTGGAAAAGATTCTGCAGTACAGTTGACACTTTTATGGCGAATAAAAGAAATTGTTTTTATGGATAAAAATGTGAGAAAGTATTTGCTGAAGGTAGTGCATGGCCTCACTGACGTCATTCCCGACAGGAAATATCTTGAATGGAGCTATTATTTGGAGATGAACAAGAAACTGAATCTTGACAATCCCCAGACGATGAACGAAAAACTACAATGGCTAAAACTGAACAACCACAATCCGGAACTGACGGATATGGTGGACAAACTCAGGGTCAAGGATATCGTGTCAAAGAGACTTGGACCCGATTTCGTGGCACCGGTACTGCAAGTGTGGGACTCTGTAGAAGATGTCGACATCACCAACCTGCCCGACCAATTCGTGCTGAAAACCAATCACAGTGGGGGAAATACTGGTGTCGTAATCTGCAAAGACAAAAGCAAATTCTCTATCGATGATGCCAAACAAAAACTGAGCAGTGCGTGGAAACTCGACTTGAACAGGCGATACAGGGAGTGGCCCTATAAAAATATCAAGAAAAAGGTCTTTGCTGAGAAATATCTTGGCGATAACCTTTCTGATTATAAATTCTACTGCTTCAACGGTTATGTGGACTGCTGTCTGGTGTGCGTAGGTAGACAGGAGGGTAATACCAAATTTTATTTCTTTGATAAAGACTGGGTGAGGAAAAAGTACAATAAATCGAGCCTGACAGTGCCCGAAGATTTCACACTGCCGAAACCTGCAAACTATGAAAAAATGATAGAGGTGGCAGCAGAACTGTCGAAAGGCCTCCCTATTGTGAGGATGGACCTCTTTGATGTGGATGGGAATATCTATTTCGGAGAGTTCACCTTCTATCCGGGGAGTGGATTTGATGCGAACCGACTTCCTCCTGCCGACTTGTATTTCGGAAAAATGGTTGACTTGAGCATGGTGAAAGATGCACCTCAGCATAAAAAATGAATAAATTCATTTTGCTCTGCTTTCGGTTTTCGCTACCTTTGCACAAGGAAAAAGATGAAATAAAAATACTAAGAAAATAGACTTATATAAACAATTATGGCAAAAAAAGCACTTTTAATGATACTCGACGGATGGGGTATCGGCAAACATGGTGAAGGTGATGTGATCTTTAATACACCGACACCTTATCTTGACTATCTTAACGCAGTGAGCCCTCACTCTCAGTTGCAAGCCTCGGGAGAGGATGTGGGTCTGCCCGATGGACAGATGGGCAACTCAGAAGTGGGACATCTCAATATCGGTGCAGGTAGAGTGGTGTATCAGGACCTCGTGAAGATAAACAGGGCCTGCAAGGACAACAGCATCATGAAGAACCCGGAAATAGTTTCTGCCTACAGCTATGCACAGCGCACCGGCAAGAAACTCCACCTGATGGGACTTACTTCCGACGGTGGTGTACATTCCTCTCTTGACCATTTGTTCAAATTGGTGGAGATAGGAAAGGAATATGGCTTGAAAGATGTGTATGTGCACTGCTTTATGGATGGACGTGACACCGACCCGAAAAGTGGCGTGGGATTTATCCGTGAACTGGCAGAGGTGTGCAGCAAGAACGATGCACATATCGCCAACATCGTGGGCCGTTTCTATGCCATGGACCGCGACAAGCGCTGGGAGCGAATCAAGGAAGCCTACGACCTGCTTGTGGAGGGTAAAGGCAAACAGGCCGATGACATGGTGAAGGCCATGGAGGAAAGCTATGAGGAGGGCGTGACGGATGAATTCATCAAGCCTATCCATAATGCTGCTGTCGATGGAAGAATCGGTGAGGGTGATGTCATCATCTTCTTCAATTTCCGCAATGACCGTGCCAAGGAACTCACTATCGTGCTCACCCAGCAGGATATGCCGGAGGCGGGCATGAAAACCATACCCGGACTGCAGTATTATTGCATGACACCCTATGATGCCAGTTTCAAGGGCGTGCATATCCTTTATCCCAAAGAGAATGTGGAGGATACACTGGCCGAATATCTGAGCAAGAACGGACTTACGCAGCTGCATACGGCCGAGACGGAGAAGTATGCCCATGTCACTTTCTTCTTCAATGGCGGACGTGAGAAGCCTTTCGAGGGGGAGGACCGTATTCTGGTGCCGTCGCCCAAAGTGCCCACCTACGACCTGAAACCTGAAATGAGCGCTTATGAGGTTAGAACCAAACTGGTGGGTGCCATTCAGACCCAGCGGTATGACTTCATCGTAGTGAATTTCGCCAATGGCGATATGGTAGGCCACACGGGTGTTTATCATGCCATAGCCAAGGCTGTGTGGGCTGTGGACCATTGCGTGAAAGATGTGGTGGAGGTTGCCAAGGCCAACGGATACGAAGTGATTATCATTGCAGACCATGGCAATGCCGACAATGCCATCAATGAGGACGGCACGCCCAATACGGCCCACTCGCTGAATCCGGTGCCGTTTATCTATGTGACCGACAACAACAGTGCCCGCGTGAAGAGTGGCAGGCTGGCCGATGTGGCTCCTTCTATACTCCATATCCTTGGTCTGGAGCAGCCCAGCGACATGACGGGCGAAAACTTGATAATCGACAAAGATTAGACGAGATGAATGTGAGGATTGAGGAAAGTTGGCGCGAAATCCTTCAAGAGGAATTTGACAAGCCTTATTTTTCAGCACTTGTCAATTTCGTAAAGCAGGAGTATAGCCAGGGTACTTGCTATCCGCCGGGAAGATTGATATTCAACGCTTTCGCCCAATGTCCCTGGACGGCGGTGAAGGTGGTGATTATCGGACAGGACCCCTATCATGAACCGGGGCAGGCACATGGACTCAGCTTTTCTGTCAATGATGGGGTGCCCTTTCCTCCATCGCTCCAAAATATTATTAAAGAAGTCTCTTCTGATGTCGGCGCACCGATGCCGACGTCTGGCAATCTGACCCGATGGGCCCAGCAGGGGGTGCTGCTGCTGAATGCCACCCTTACCGTGCGGGCCCATCAGGCCGGAAGCCATCAGCGCAGAGGTTGGGAGACTTTCACCGATGCGGTGATAAAGCGGCTGAACGACGGAAAAGAACACCTGGTTTTCCTGTTATGGGGTGGCTATGCCAGAAGCAAGGTCCAGCTGATAGACAGAAGCAGGCATCTGGTGCTGGAGTCGGTCCATCCTTCTCCCTTGTCGGCCAACAGGGGAGGCTGGTTCGGTAATCACCATTTTTCCCAGGCCAATAATTATCTGATGCAAAACGGCCAGACACCCATACAGTGGTGAAACGGTTGCATGACGACGGATGGGCACGTAATCATTATGAATAGGTTTGACAAGATACCGATAGTGCAGGTGGGTGATGTCTTGCTCTCGCCCGAAATATTGTATGAGGAGTTTTGCTGTGATATAGATAGCTGTCGTGGTATATGCTGTGTGGAGGGTGATGCCGGAGCTCCTGTCACCATGGATGAGGTGGCCGAAATAGAAGATGCCCTGGATGTGGTATGGCCCTCTTTGTCGGCTTCTGCGCAAAGGGTTATCGATAAGCAGGGCGTTGCCTACACCGACCCGGAGGGTGATTTGGTGACAAGCATTGTAAACGGGAAGGACTGCGTCTTTACCTGCTACGACAAAGGCTGCTGTCTGTGTGCTTTGGAAAAAGCTTACCGTCAGCAGAAAACCAGATTCTGCAAACCTATCAGCTGCGCCTTGTATCCTATAAGAGAAAAAAGTCTATCGGGCGGACTCGTAGGACTCAACTATAACAGGTGGAGTGTGTGCCAGGATGCGGTAAGATTGGGGAAGAAATTGTCGCTACCGCTGTACCGATTCTTGAAAGAGCCTCTCATACGCCGATTTGGTGCGGAATGGTATAAGGAATTGGAAACAGTGGCCGAAGAACTGCTCAAAGAATAGATTAATCCGCATTGAGCCTTTTTGCCGGTTATCCTTTCAGCTCTTCCTGTACTGGGAGGGCGACATTCCTACATGCTCTTTGAAATATTTGCCCAGGAAGGACTGGTTGGGGAAGTTCAGCTGTTGGGCTATCTCCTTGATGCTTAATGTGGAATTTTTCAGCAGTACCCTCATCTCCATAGATACATAATGGTCTATCCATTCGTTGGGCGACTGCTTGCTCACAAACTTGATGGTTTCAGACAGATACTTGGGCGTGATGCACAGTTGCTTGGCGTACCAGCTTACACGCCGCTCTTTCCTGAAATTCTCTTTCACCAGAATAATAAAATCGTTGAAAATGGCTTCTGCACGGGTCCGTTTTGGTGTATGGTTCTGGAAGTGGTAAATCTCGTTGCCGATGTCGTAAATCATGGCTTTGAGCAGCGACATGACCAACTGACTGCGGAAAAGATGGTTGCTCTCATCCACTTTTCCTTTGATAAGGTTGAAATAGTCCATGAAGGTCTTTACTTTCTCTTCCGAGAGCTTGAACACTGGAAAAGAGTAGGCGAAGAGGAAGAGGCTGGAGATGTCGTGCACTTCCTTTATGATTTCAGCGTAGAAGTCGTTCGAGCACATGATGGCTACACCATGACAGTCGGGACTCAGCATATAGTCGCCTATCACATGACTGTCGTTGATGATAATCAAATCGTTGCTGTGAACCCTGTACTCCTTGGTGTTCACACTGTATTGTGCACTACCCTCCAGGCAGAGTGCAACAAAAAGGCAACTCATGCGTCGGGGCTCAGTAGCGAGCGGAACGTCCTCAAAACGGTCGAACAAGACCAGGTCGTCGTTGATGAAACTCGGACATTTGTATATGCTCTTGGCATGAGGAATGGTGATGTCGGTCATGGCAGTTGTTGTTGGTTGGGTGGTGTCGAGAATGTGTTAGTACGTCATATGCACGGTGGGCTTGTCTTCGCTGAATCTTACTTTTTTCTTTATTCCGTTGGCCACTATTACAGCGGTGGTGTGAGGATGCCCCTCGATGGTGGCCTCAACCACTCTTCCGTCTTTCCAACTCATGGATACCGTGAGGCCGCCGCGGGCACGGAGGCCGCTTACACTACCCGATGACCATACATTAGGAAGGGCGGGAAGCAATTCCACACAGCCTGTGTGGCTCTGTATCAGCATTTCGCATACACCGGCCGTGCCGCCGAAGTTGCCGTCTATCTGAAAAGGTGGATGTGCGTCGAAGAGATTGGGATAGGTGCCTCCCGAACGCCGTTTGTCGGTACCCTGGTATCCGTCGGGCGATACATAGGTGAGCAGCTTTTGGAAGAAATGATATGCTTGGTCCGGTTTGTGGAGTCTGGCCCACAGGCTGATTCTCCATCCAGTGCTCCAACCCGTGCTGTTGTCGCCTTTTATCTCCAGTGCCTTGCCGCAGGCGTCGGCCAAAAGGGGAGTGTGGTGGGGTGTGATGTGGGTGCCGGGATAGAGTCCGATAAGATGCGACTGATGCCGGTGCTGGGGGTCGAAGTCGCGCCAGTCGTAGTACCATTCCTGCAGGTGTCCGTCCTCGCCGATGGTGTAGGGATGCAGTTTCCGGAGGCTGCGTTTTATTTCGGTTTGCAGGGCTTTGTCGCATCTCAGTGTCTTGGCGGCCTGCAGCGTGTTTTGGAGCAACTCGCGTATGATGGCCAGGTCGGCGGTCCCTCCATAGCAGGTCATGCCATGGTATCCCTCAGAGGTGATGTATTCATTCTCGGGCGATGTGCTGGGGGCGGTGAATAGTTCACCTTTTTTCAGCGGATTGGGAATGAGCCATTCGAGGCAGAACTCGGCCGCTCCCTTCATTAGGGGGTAGGCCGTCTGACGCAGGTATTCTTTGTCGGCACCGAAGAGATAGTGCTCCCACAGACTGTTCACAAGCCAGGCACCGCCCATGTTCCAGTTGGCCCATTCGGGCATTTCGCGCTTCTCTCCCACAGGATTGGTCATGGCCCAGATGTCAGAATTGTGGCTGGCGCACCAACCGCGGTCTATACCATAGTAATGGTGGGCCGTATGCTTGCCGTTTTCTGCCAGATTTCGTACGAATTGCTCCAAAGGCATTACCATTTCCTCCAGGTGGGACACTTCTGCCGGCCAATAGTTTTCCTCGAGATTGATGTTCATCGTATAGTTGCCACGCCAGGGCGACCAGAGGTGTGGACTCCATAAGCCTTGAAGATTGGCGGGCACGCCGGGCGTCCTTGAAGCACTGATGAGCAGGTACCGTCCGTATTGCACATAAAGTGTCTCAAGATAGGGGTTGTGTCCTCCTTGGTCGGTATAGTTGAGCAACTGCCTGTCGGTGCTTTGGCTCCAGTCGGGGATAGAACCGTCGATGTGGAGCTTGAAGCGCCCGAACAGTTTTTGGTAGTCGGCGGTATGGCGTTGACGCAGGTCGGAATAGGTGTAGTTGGCCAAGTGCCACATCCCGTCGTTGACTGATTCGATATAAGGAGCTCCTTCCTTTACAGGGTGTTTCCTGGCACCATTGTAAGATGTCTCGTTCAGGAAGTAGAGGGTGAGCTCTGTGGCGTTGCACACTTGAATGCAGCTGTCGCTTGCGCTGATTTCACCGTCTGTGCACGAAGCGGTGAGGATAGAGCAGAAGTGTATGGTCTGCTCCTCGTCGCCGGTGGCATGCCCCGTCATGATAATCTGGCCCTTGCCGTTGGTCTTCGTCTTGTGGGGAATTTGCGAGGTGAGGGTGATGGTGTTGTTGATGCCTCCCTTGGTGTCGGCAGTGAGATGCACGGCTATCATCTTGTCGGGGTAAGAGGCGAAATACTCGCGCCGTATGGTTATGCCGTCGCGGGTGTACTGGTCGTGGCAAATGGCGCTGTCCAAGTCGAGCGTCCTTTGGTAGCGGGAGGTCTCGCCCAGGTTGTGGTCATAGATGATCAGGGTGCCTAAAGGTTGATAGAAAGAGGAGTTGTGCCCCTGTACATTCCGTTGCAGACTGTCGGCCAGTGCATAGTCCTCTTGAAACAAAGCCTTTCGGATGGCAGGTATCCATTGTGCGGCCCCCTTGTCTTCCTCCTGGTCCACGGGTGTGCCGGTCCAAAGGGTGATGTCGTTGAGGTAGATGGTGTTCACATCGGCACCTCCATAGACGAGCGCTCCCATTTTCCCATTGCCGATGGGCAACGACTCCTCAAAGAATGCAGCAGGCTTATCGTAGTGTAGCCTCATGGGGAGAGGCTGAGCCTTTGTGCTTACGGCACAAAGCAGGCATAAAAGTAAACTCACAGTCTTCATAATGCAAATATAGGAAAAAAAACACAACTAATGAATTGTGGGGCACCAAATTGTTGCTATAATATGAAAACAGCACAGGTATCATCTCGATAGCTGTGCCATAAAAGATAACAAAACTTTACGCTAAATTCGGTTGTGCGTCGGTTCGTGAACCTCGGCGATAATAATATATTGATGTTCCAGCAAGTACTAAGAAATGTTTGGTATTTTCATTTGCAAAAATAATACTTGCTGGATTATTTTATGTGGTTTTTTTGGACAAAAAATCGGATTTTTCGGACAAATAGACTGAAAATGACTTTTTTTTGCAGACTATTCTGATGCTTTTCCCTCTTTTCGGTAGGCCGACGGGGTCATGCCGTAATGTTGCTTAAAGACTTTGGTGAAATAGCCGCTGTCTTCGAAACCGCATTTGAGGGATATTTCGGCAATGGGCATCTGAGGCTCTGTCTGGAGCATGTCTTTGGCCTTGGAGAGCCTTACATGCAGGATGTAGGCCACAGAGGTCATGCCGGTCATGGCATATATTTTGCGTCGTAGCTGTTTGCTGCTTACACAAAGAATGGAGGCGATGGTCTCCACATCCGTATTGCCGGAGCCCATTTGCCGGTAGATGCTTTGGTCTAGTTTTTGGAGGAATTCGGCATCCTTCTTCGGCATCAACATCTCTTCTTTCTCTTCGTCGCCTTGCTGCAGGGCGGCAGAAAAGCGCCTGCGCATGTTCTCGCGCTGCTCGATGAGCCGGTGGATGAGAATGTTGAGCTCTTCCACGTTGAAGGGCTTGAGCAGGTAAGAGTCGGCTCCGCTGTCGAGACCTTTCATGCGTTCTTTTTCGTCGGAGTTGGCGGTGATGATGATGAAGGGAATGTGTGAGAGCATTTCGTCGCTTCTGATTTTCCGGCAGAGCTCTATGCCGTTCATCTTGGGCATCATCAGGTCGCTTACAATCAGGTCGGGAACCGAATCCTGGGCTTTTTCCAGTCCGTCGGCACCATTGTCGGCGTAGATGATTTGGAAATTCTCGCTTTCCAGCAATGCGATGAAGCGGCTCACGTCTTCATTGTCTTCCACAATCAGGATCTTGGGCTTTTCTGCACTGTTTCTGTTTCCTGTGTCAACACTGTCGGTGCTCAGAGCGAATGGGGGGTAGGGTGACTGGCCCGTTTCGGTTTCGAATAGAGGCGTGGCGTCGCCTTGTGGACTCTTTGCGGGCATTGTGAGGGTGAAGGTGGTGCCTTTATCCTCCTTGCTTTCTACTTGTATGGTTCCATGCAAGGTGTCGCAAATCTCTTTCACGAGAGCGAGCCCCACTCCTGTGCTGATGGATGAGCCGGCCACGTCGCCGATATAATATTCTTCAAAGATGTGGGGCATGTCTTTTTGGGGAATTCCTATTCCCGTGTCGGCCACTGTAAGTGTTATCTTGTCATCATCCACTGCTGTGGTGATGCTCACGCTGCCTCCGGAGGAGGTGAATTTCATCGCGTTCGAAAGCAGATTATACATGATTTTGTTGTAGAAGTCTGGAACAAAATCGATGGTGCTCCGGTCGTGGCTGAGATGTTGGTATTGAAGGGAGATTCCTCTCTTGAAGGCAAGTTGGGAAAAAGTCTCGGCGATAAGTTTGGTGTAGGCCACGATGTCTCCGTTGCGCCATCGGGGGTGGTCGTCGGATGCTCTAAGCCGCGATATGTCGAGCAGCTGGTTGGTCAGTTGCTGCAGTTGCATCCCGTTGCGTAGTATCATTTCAGCGGCATGCCGTGTCTCATCCTCCGATGCGGTCTTTCCCTGTGCTATGTGCTCGCTCAGCCCGTTGATGATAGTGAGTGGAGTGCGGAATTCATGGGTGATTTTCGAGAAGAAGTCGAGCCGCATCTCCTCTATTTCCTTCATAAGGCTGTTGGCGTGATTGCGGGCGAGCAGCAGACGGTATAAAATGAATGCCAGAACGCTGAGGAAAAGTACAATGAGGGCGAAAGAAACGCTTAAATAGATGAGGCGTCGTCGTTGTGTCGTATTTTTATGGTTGAGCAGGGCGTTTTTCTCATTCAGTTCCTGGGCCATGAAGATGGAGTGGAACTGGTTGAGCTGCGAGGCCGACTCTTCCTTGTAGAGAGAGTCAGACAGTTCGGTGTAGCGCTGAAGACTGCTGAGGGCTTCGGAAGGGTTTGTCCCCGCCAGTGCCTGGGAGAGCCCTTTCTGCGCATTCTTTTCCTGAAGCGGGAAATCAGATTGCTGCGACAGGCTGATGGCCTCTCTAAATTCTGCTGCGGCAAGTTCTTTCTTTCCCTGACTGAGGAAAATATCTCCAAGCTGGTTGTGACAGACGGTTTGAGAGTAGAGGTTGCCGTGCCGTTTCAGTACGGGCAGAGCCTTTTCAATGGAATCCTGGGCTTCACTTATTTTGTCCATTTTGATGAGCACGCTGGCCATTTGCGACTGCCTTATGGCCATCTTCTCGTCTCTGTTTCCTTTCTTATCGAGCTGGTAGGCCATTTTCGCATATTTGAGCGCCTCGGTCAGTCGGTCAAGATTAAGGTATATCTCTGATGCTGTTCCATAACGGATGGCCAACCGGTCGTCGCGCTCCAGGGCTCGCTCTATTTCGATGGATTTGGTGATGAAATGCTCTGCGGCGGAATATTGGCGTGTGGCCAGATAGAGACAAGCCAGATTGTTGGTCGAAGAACTGATGTTTTCAGGATTGCCGCTCTTCATGTCATATTCATAACACTCCTTTTGGGCGGAGAGCGCTTCATAGAATCTGCCTAGGCGCTGGCACAGCACACTGGATATATTGAGCACGTCGGCATACTCTTCCTCGCAAAGTCCTGTCTTGTATATGGAGATGGCTCTCTTGCAGAAAGAGAGCGCCGAATCGTTGTTGTTGCACACCATATAGTGATTGGCCATGGATTTGAGTATGATGAAATCCATGGTCTTATCGCTTTTGTCGAAGCGGTAGAGGCTGTCGGTCTCGTCTTTTTCTTTCATTTGTTGGCACAATTGATTGGCCAACTTGGCTTTTTCCTGTCCCTTTGCTGAAGCATATCGGTCATAGAGCAGGCGGATGCCGTCTTGCGCTATGGCGATGCACGACGTAGAGAAAAGCAATAATGATAGAAGAAGTCTTGCCATGTGGTAGTTTTAATAAGTGGGATAACGATGAAAGGCCGGCAAAATATCTTTGCCGGCCTTTCACTTTATGCGTCGATATTGGCGTAGGTGGCATTCCGTTCAATAAACTCGCGCCTGGGCTCTACGTTGTCGCCCATGAGCATGGAGAATATTTCATCGGCCTCCGCCGCATTTTCGATGGTCACTTGTTTCAAAAGACGTGTCTGCGGGTTCATGGTGGTGTCCCACAACTGTTCGGGATTCATCTCGCCCAGACCTTTGTAACGCTGTGTCTGAATGGTGTTTCCTTCCACACCGTCGCCGTATTTGTCGAGGAAAGCCTGCCGTTGCTGGTCGGTGTAGCAATACTCTTTCACCTTGTTCTTGTAAGTGCAGAGATAGAGCGGGGGAGTGGCAATGTAGAGATGACCCTCCTGTATTACACGGGGCATGAAACGGTAGAAAAGCGTCATGATGAGGGTGTCGATGTGCGAACCATCGACATCGGCATCGGTCATGATGATAATCTTGTCGTAGCGCAGCTTGTCGATGTTGGCCTCTTTGTCGTCTTCGCCTTCCACACCGAACCTTACACCGATGCTCTGGATGATGTTCATGACCGACTCGCTCTCGAACACCTTGTGCCACATCACTTTTTCCACATTCAGAATCTTGCCCCTCAACGGCAGAATGGCCTGTGTGTAGCGGTCGCGGCCTTGCTTGGCGGAACCGCCTGCAGAGTCGCCCTCCACAAGGAATATCTCACAGTCTTTGGGGTCTTTGTTGGAACAGTCGGCAAGTTTGCCGGGCAGACCGCCACCCGACATCACGCTCTTGCGCTGCACACTCTCGCGGGCCTTGCGGGCTGCTATGCGCGCTGTGGCGGCCAGCACCACCTTGTCGCATATCTGGCGGGCCTCCTTGGGGTGCTCCTCCAGATAGTTGCTCAGCGCTTCGCCCACGGCCTGCTGAACGGCTCCCGACACTTCGCTGTTGCCCAGCTTGGTCTTGGTCTGACCCTCAAACTGGGGCTCGGCCACTTTGATGGAAATGACGGCCGTGAGACCCTCTCTGAAGTCCTCGCTGGCTATCTCCACCTTTGCCTTCTCTATCTGCTTGGAGATGGCGGGGTCGTTGTCGGCATACTTCTTGAGGGTACGGGTCAGAGCCATGCGGAATCCCATGAGGTGGGTACCGCCTTCTATGGTGTTGATGTTGTTCACGTAGGAGTGGATGTTCTCAGAGTAGTCGGTGTTGTACATCACGGCCACTTCAATGGGAACACCCTGCTTCTCGGTCTTCAGGTAAATCACATCATCGAAGAGGTGTGAGCGGTGGCGGTCTATGTATCTCACAAACTCTTTCAGACCTTCCTTGGCATGGAATACCTCTTCCTTCAGCTTGCCGTCCTCATCGGGGCGTTCGTCGCGCAGCGTGATGGTGATGCCGGCGTTCAGGTAGGCCAGCTCGCGCATTCTGCGTGCAATGATGTCCCACTGATAGACGGTGGTGGTGAAAATGGTGGGGTCGGGCCAGAATTGCTGACGGGTTCCCCTCTTGTCGGTCTCACCCACTACCTTGACGGGGTAGAGGGGCTTGCCTTTCTCATATTCCTGCTGGTAGATCTTGCCATCGCGGAACACCTGTGAGAGCATATGGGCGGAGAGGGCGTTCACACAGCTCACACCCACACCGTGCAGTCCGCCGCTCACTTTGTAGGAGCCTTTGTCGAATTTACCGCCGGCGTGCAGCACGGTCATGACTACCTCCAGTGCCGATTTGTGCAATTTCTTGTGCTCGTCGACGGGAATGCCTCGTCCGTTGTCGAGCACCGTGATGGAGTTGTCCTTGTTGATGGTCACCTCTATATGGGTGCAGAAACCGGCCATTGCCTCGTCGATGGAGTTGTCGACCGTTTCGTTTACAAGGTGGTGGAGACCTTTCTCACTGATGTCGCCAATATACATGGCAGGACGTTTACGCACAGCCTCGAGACCTTCGAGCACCTGTATGTTATTGGCAGAATAATTGCTTTCGTTCTGGTATGAATCTTGCATGTTGATGTAGTCGAATATTAACGTGCAAAATTACTAAAAAAAACGCAAATGGCGAAATATTTTAGGGTGTTTTCACATGTCGTCTTGTGCGTTTTTCCTGTCGTCTGAGAGCGCCTGTGTCGAAACGTCTTTAATGTGTTTTGTCAGGGGAAAAAACAACAAGGGCCACGACTTTTGTCGCGACCCTTAAGCTTATGATAGTGATACAGTTGGTTCTTATGCCAGCTTGGCAATGTGCTTGCACAGACCCGATTTCAGGTTGGCGGCCTTGTTCTTGTGGATGATTTTGGTCTTGGCCAACTTGTCGAGCATCTTCTGTACAATGGGATACATCTTCAGCGCTTCCTCTTTGTCGGTGATTGCGCGCAGTTTACGAACGGCATTACGCATGGTCTTGGCGTAATATCTGTTGTGCAGGGTCTTCTTTTTGTCCTGACGGATTCTCTTGAGTGATGATTTGTGATTTGCCATCTTGTTTCTATTCTTTATATTTCTTGTAGTCCCTAGCAGAGTCGAACTGCTCTTTAGAGAATGAAAATCTCTCGTCCTAACCGATAGACGAAGGGACCGTCGACTTAATTTGCGGATGCAAAGGTAATGCTTTTTACAATTCTGACCAAATATTTTTAGTTATTTTTTTATTTTTGAGCATGTTTTCTTCTCCTAAAGGCCTGAAATAAGCACTTTTTGCCGATTACTCAGCTGGTGAGGAGCTTTTTGGCAAAGGTTTATCACTTGGGTGATAGATTATTTCATTTATATTTTGTAAGTTTGCAGCATGTTGACTAAATGCAGGGCAATTGTGTTGCGCACCGTGCGCTATGGCGACAAGCGGATGATGGTGGATATGCTCACCGACCGGTATGGGAGACTTTCGTTTTCCACCACCATCGGATCGTCGGTCCGTTCGCGTCAGAAAAAGTTGCTGTTCCAGCCGCTGGCCATGCTGGAGGTGATTTTCGACTACCGGCAGTCGCAGCAGGTGCAGCGCCTTGGCGAAGCCCGTATGTGGTGGCCCTCGGCCTCGCTTCATTTCGACTCTTACAAGATGTCGCTGGTGTTTTTCCTTTCAGAGTTTCTCTATTATGTCACCCGCGACGAGCAGGAGAATGCTCCGCTGTTTGAGTTTATTGTGAGCAGCCTGGCATGGCTCGACAGTGTGGACCGCTCTTTCTCCAATTTCCATCTGGTCTTTATGATGCAGTTGTCGCGTTATGTGGGTTTCTTCCCTAATCTTGACAACTATACCGAGGGCGACTGCTTTGACTTGGAGGAGGGATCCTTTTGCCATGCCGCACCTTATCACGGCAATTATCTCGAGCCGGTAGAGGCGGCCCGCATAGCGCTGCTTATGCGTCTGCGTTATGAAACAATGCACCTCTGTGCCATGTCGCGCATGGAGCGCAATCGATGCACAGAGGTGATTGTGTCGTTCTACCGGCTTCATGTGCCGGGATTTGCTGAGATGAAGTCGCTTGCGGTAGTGCAGGACTTGTTTGTCTGAGTGTTTATGCCAGCAGCTTCTTCACGATGGTGGAGATGGCGCGACCGTCGGCGCAGCCGGCCATGGCCTTTGAGGCCAGTCCCATCACCTTGCCCATGTCTTTCATCGTGGTGGCCCCAGTCTCGGCGATAATCTCCTTTACCTTGGCCTCAATCTCTTCTTCAGTGAGAGCTTTGGGCAGATACTCTTCGATGACGGCCACCTGTGCCAGTTCGGCATCGGCAAGGTCTTGCCGGTTCTGCTGGGTGAATGTGGCAGCCGACTCCTTGCCTTGCTTGGCCAGTTTCTGGATAATCTTCAGTGCGTCGGCATCGGCCAGCGTGTCGTTGGCACCGGGTGCGGTCTTGGCCTCAAGAAACACTTTCTTGATGTTGCGCAGGGTCTCGAGCCGCACCTTGTCGCGTGCTTTCATTGCGGCCTTGATATCCTCGCTTATCTGTTCGAACAATGCCATGTGCGTGTCGTTTCGTTAGCCGAAGTTGATGGTTCCGCCCATATTGTTTTTCTCATCGTTCTCCTTTTCCTGGCGTACGCCGGCCGAGAGCTTCTGAATCTCGTCCTTCTGGGCACGGGTGCGCTTGTAGGTGGGGATGTTCTCCACCTGGATGATGAGTTCTTCGTTGTCGAGGTCTTCCTGGCGGAAGAGGTAGATTTTGGGCTCCTTCTTCTGGGTGCTCTCCCCGCTGGTGCCATAGTAGTGGGTACGGCGGTTGTCGTTCATCTCCTGCTTCTCCTCATAGGCAGCCTGCTCCTCGATGGTGCGTTTCTTGATGCGCTCGGTCATAGGACCGTGCACACTGTCGATACCGAAGCCGGTGGCCAGGATGGTGACCTTGATTTTCTCGCCGAGTTCGGGATCGAGGGCCAGACCCCACTTGATCTCGAAATCGTTGTCGAATTTCTCCATGAAGTCGTTCACGTCGTTCATCTCGTCCATCATCAGTCCGCTGTCGGGATTGTCGCTGGCGAACGAGATGTTGAGCAGAATCTTCTTGGAGTTGAACACATTGTTGTCGTTGAGCAGCGGTGAGTTGAGGGCATCTTCGATGGCTTTCTTCACACGTCCTTCGCCTTCGCCGTAGCCGGTACTCATGATGGCCACGCCACCGTCTTTCAGCACGGTCTTCACATCGTTGAAGTCGAGGTTGATGAGTCCGTGCACGGTGATGATTTCAGAGATACTCTTGGCGGCAATGCTCAGGGTGTCGTCGGCTTTCTTGAAGGCGTTGAGCACCGAGCAGTCGGAGTAGATCTCACGCAGGCGCTCGTTGTTGATTACGAGCAGCGCGTCTACATGCTTGGCCATCTCCTCCACACCGTCGAGGGCCTGGTCTATCTTCTTGGTGCCCTCAAACTTGAAGGGAATGGTGACGATACCTACGGTAAGGATGCCCAGCTCTTTTGACACCCTTGCGATGACGGGAGCCGCACCAGTACCGGTGCCACCGCCCATACCGGCGGTGATGAAGGCCATCTTGGTGCCGTCGTCAAGCAGTTTGCGCAGGTCTTCGCAGCTTTCCTCGGCGGCCTCTCTTGCTTTCTCGGGCTTGTTGCCGGCACCGAGGCCCTCTTTGCCCAATTGCTGTCTTACGGGGACGGGGGAGTCGCTGAGTGCCTGTTTGTCGGTGTTGCAGAGCACGAACGACACGTCATGAATGCCTTCGCGGTACATATGGTTCACGGCATTGCCGCCACCGCCGCCTACACCGATCACCTTGATGATGCTGTGCTCCTTCTCGAGTACCTCAAAGTCGAGGGTCTCAGGATATTGGTTCTTTTTCTTATCTTTTTCGCCCATGGTGAATATGTCTTTATAATATTATCTTATATATAATGTTTGTAGCAATGTTATTTCTCTTCTTCTTCCTCTGCTGAGATGATGGAGTTGGCAAAGTCGCCAATCGACTTCTTCCATCTGTCGAAGATGGTGCCGCGCTTGGGTCTGTCTTTCTTGTTGTTCAGTTCTGCTTGAATGCGTTCGCTCATGGCTCTCTCTTCGTCTTCGATGCGTTTGCGCTCCTGCTCTATCTTGGCTCTTTCCTCAGGCTTGAGAATGGTTCCGGGCTTGGGGCTGCCACCTGTGGTGGCGGGTTTGGGCTCTGTAGGCTGTGCAGGTGCGGTTGGGGTCTCGAAGAGTCCTCCGGTGCTGGCAGGTTTGATGGGAGTGGCGCAGTTCATGTCGCCTTTGGCCAGCAGACCGAGTGCGGTGTTCATGAAGCAGTCTTTCAGTTCGATGTCGCTCTTCTCGGTGGTGATTTTCTGTTTCACAGAGGTAGCCACTCTGATTTTCTTGATGCCGGTGAACTCGCTGAAGGCACGCTTGATGTTCTTCATATTGGCGCCGCCGCCGGTCAGGACGATGCCGCCCAGCAGATGGGTCTTGTACTCGTCGGGCACCTGGTTCCAGGCATTGGCGATAATCTCTTTCAGACGGGCTTCCACACAATAGAGGAATTCTTCCTGCTTGACCTCGCCGTTCTCGGTCTTGATGGTTTTCTCGCGGTCTATTTCGGCGGTGTCGGTGAAGGCAGAGCCAAGGCTCAGCTTCAGCTTCTCAGCCTCGTCTTCTTCCATCTGGAAGGAAGTGAGGTCTTTGGTGATGTTGTTGCCGCCGAGGGGGATGACGGTGAGCTGGCGCAGGATGTTGCGGTAGTAGACGGCCACGGTGGTGGTGTCGGCGCCCAGGTCCACGAGCATGCATCCGGTGCGCTTCTCCGAGTCGGTGAGCACGCTGTCGGCCAGCGCCACCGGAGCCAGATAGAGTTCGGCGATGCCGATGCCGGCGTTTTCGAAGCAGAGGTTCAGGTTGCGGTAGAAGCTCTTGCGGCACAGTATGTTGAGGAAGTTGCCTTCCAGGCGGTTGCTCTGCACACCGGCGGGGTCGATGGTGTACTGTGCGCCCACCTTGTATTCCTGTGTGGCGGCATCCAGGATTTCCTGCTCAGGATAGGTCATGCTCCGGTTCTGGTCCATCATGCCGTTGATGATGTCCTGTGAGATGAGGGTGTCGTCCTGTAATTCTTTCACAATCACGTTGAGCACACTGTGGATGGACTGTCCGCCCACGCCCACATACACATGCTCAATGCCCGATTTCAGGGCCGATTTCAGTTTTTTCATCACGGTCGACAAGCATTGTGTGGTCTTGTCGATGTTGTAGACCACGCCCTTGCGGATGCAGGAGGTGGAGTCTTCTCTCACGACAGCAAGGACATTGATGCTGCCGTCACTGTTTTTCTTTCCGGCGATGCCGGTGATGTTGGTAGAGCCTAATTCGATGGCTGCAATAAATTCTTTTGCCATATGTTACAAGTATCTGTATTTTAAGTCGGAATGGTTGTTTTCTGATGTCTCTTTCTGCAAATGATCTGGTTGTCGAATTCCAGGTTGATGTAGTCGTATTTGTTCCATCCTGACAGGTTGAGGCCATATCGGTAGAACTTGTCGAGCCGGCTGAGTTTCCTGTCGAGGAATTCGTTCACATTTTTCACGCGCTTCACCGAGTCGGCGTTTTCTGGTAACTGTCCCAGACACACAACATGGTCGCCTATGCGCGGTACGATTTCTATGCTTTTATCGTTGAGCACGTTGATTTGCTCTATCTGGTTGTTCCAGAACTCATGGTTTATCATGTATTGTCCCACGATGGAGAGGTAGTCGCGTGCGAAGGTCCTGCTGAAGTGGCCTGTTGCCACGATAAGGTCGGAGGTGTAGTGCTCGTTCGACATCTCGTTGCCCGAGGCGTCGAGGTAGTTGTCTCGTCCGCTGTCGCTTTTCACACGTATCACGGGCAGGCGCTGCATCACGTTGATACCTACGAATCCGTTGGGTGTCTTGTGGCATTCCACGTCGTAGATGAGCGAGCTCTTTTTCAGAACGTTTTCTATGTCCCTCGGGTTGATTTCGTCGAGCGTCTGTCCCTTAGGATACACCTTGTTGCGTGTGAGAATGATCTTTACTTCCTGAGCGCTGAGAAATCCGCATTTGCTCTGGTCGGAGATGGTGATGCCTACCTCTTTGCAGGTGATGCCGGTCTGGTCGGGGGTGTTCAGATGCCCCATGGCTATGGCCAGATAGACCATCAGCCCCAGATCGGCCATGACAAGCAAGGTCTTCTTCCAGTTGATGCGTATTCTTTTCATTTCTTCTCCAGCAGTTGTGCTATTTCTTTGGCCTTGTTGTCCAGGTCGCCGGCACCGAGCAGTATCAGCACGTCGAAGTCGCGTTTCTCCACGTAGTCAAGCACGCGGTCGGTGGCTATCATCTCTTTCTCCACATTCTCCGCCAGGTTGTCGTAGATGAGGCGTGAGGAGACGCCGGGGATGGGCTCCTCGCGGGCGGGATAGATGTCGGTGAGCACCACCTCGTCGAGCTGGCTCAGACTGTCGGCGAAGTCTTTGTAGAAGTCGCGTGTGCGGGTGTACAGATGCGGCTGGAAGATGGCGGTGATGTGGCGGTTGGGGTACAGGGTGCGGATGCTCTTGGCACTCTGGTAGATTTCTTTCGGATGGTGCGCATAGTCGCTGATGAGCACGTGGCGATCGTCTTTCAGAATATAGTCGAAGCGTCGCTGCACGCCTTGGTAGGTGGCCATGCCACTGCGCAGCTCGTCGGGAGTGCACCCTGCTATCTGGGCCAGCGCCATGGCGGCCACACTGTTCTCGATGTTGATGGGTACGGGCTGTCCCAGCTGTATGCCCTCCACATTGCCCAAAGGGGAGATGAAGTCGAAACTGATTTCCCCGTTTTCTATCTTTATGTTGGCGGCATGGAACTGGCCGTCGGCAGTTCCATAGCTGTAGCATTTCACGTCTTCGCCCATCTGGGGCTCTATTTTCACATCCTTGTTCATAAGCAGGGTGCCGCCGGGCTGGATGAGGGTGGTGTAGTGGCGGAAACTCTCCAAGTAGGCCTCCTCGGTGCCGTAGATGTCGAGATGGTCGGGGTCGGTGGCGGTGATGACGGTAGCCCAGGGGCGCAGCCAGTGGAACGAGCGGTCATACTCATCGGCCTCTATCACCACATAGTCGCTGTTGCTCAGCAGATAGTTGGTGCCGTAGTTTTTCAGTATGCCTCCCAGGAAGGCGTTGCAGCCCAGGTGACTGTTGTGCAGGATATGGGCGCACATCGACGAGGTTGTGGTCTTGCCGTGTGTGCCTGCCACGCAGAGCCCGCGGTGCGAGCGGGTCAGTGTGCCGAGCACCTGAGCGCGCTTCTGCACTTCGAAACCTCCCTCTCTGAACCAGTTCAGCTCCTGGTGTGTGGCCGGCACGGCCGGGGTGTATATCACCAGGGTCGATTTGGGGTCCCGGCACGGTTCTGGTATGCGCTGTGTGTCGTCTTCGTAGTGTATCTCGGCGCCTTCCTCCTCCAGTTTGAGGGTGAGCGGAGTGGCTGTCTTGTCGTATCCTGCCACAAATACTTGCTTGTAGAGGAAGAATCGTGCGATGGCGCTCATGCCGATACCGCCCACGCCGATAAAATAGACTGCCTTTATATCGTTCAGGTTCATGTTCGTTTTCAGTTACTTGTTCTTGTGTCTGTTGGCTATCTTCATCACCTCGGCGGCTATTGTGGCGGCGGAGTGGGGCAGGCCCATCTCCTTGCAGTGGCTGCCCAGTGACTTGAGGCGGGCCTCGTCGGTCACGGTCTCCACGGCCAGCTGCAACAGGGTGGCGGGAGCTTCAGCGTCTTTCACGCAGAGAGCGGCGCCCTTGTCTACCAGCGCCATGGCGTTCTTGGTCTGGTGGTCTTCGGCCACGTTGGGCGAGGGCACCAGTATTACCGGCTTGCCCATGAGGCAGAACTCGGAGATGCTGCTGGCTCCGGCGCGGCTTATCACCAGGTCGGCTGCATTGTAGGCAGCCCCCATGTCGGAGATGAAGTCGGTCACATGGAGCATGGGCAGCGGCTTGTGGCTTTTGAGCTCTTCTTTTATGCCGGCGTGGTAGTACTTGCCGGTCTGCCATATAAACTGCACCCCCGACTGCTCTACCAGGTCCAGGTGCTGCATGATGCTCTCGTTGATGGTCCTTGCTCCCAGGCTTCCGCCTACGAGCAGTATGGTCTTCTTGTCGGGCTCGAGACCGAACTGTTCCCTTGCCTGCTCGGGCGAGATGGTGGCGTTCACCACATCGTTTCTTACAGGGTTTCCCGTCAGGATGATTTTCTCTGCGGGGAAGAAGCGTTCCATTCCTTCATAGGCCACACAGATTTTCTCCACCTTCTTCGCCAGGAGCTTGTTGGTAACCCCGGCATAGGAGTTCTGCTCCTGTATCAGACAGGGGATGCCCATGGCGGCACACTGGTTGAGGGTGGGGCCGCTGGCGTAGCCTCCCACGCCCACGGCGGCCATGGGGCGGAACTGGCGTATGATGCGCTTGGCCATTCTCTGGCTCTTCCATATCTTGAAAAGCACGGAAATATTCTTGAGCAGGTGTTTCCTGTCGAATCCGCAGATAGGCAGTCCCACTATTTTGTAACCGGCGTCGGGCACCCGCTGCATTTCCATTCTGCCCTCGGCTCCCACGAAGAGTATTTCGGCTGTGGGTTCCAGCTCTTTTATGGCATTGGCAATAGAAATGGCCGGGAAGATGTGTCCTCCCGTGCCGCCACCGCTGATGATAATTCTCAATGGATTGTCCATGTATGTAATTAATGCTACAAAAATACGATTTTTTTTTCTTTTATTCTAATTTCCGGCCTATTTTATTGTCCTAAGGCACAATTAATTGATTTAGATTTGTTTGTGCTTCTCAGACCTGCCGCTTTACGGCCGTTTCGGGCCTGTTGCGTTTGGGGGCCGAGATGCTGATGCTCAGGATCACACCCACATAGATGCAGTTGGCCAGTGTCGATGAGCCGCCACGGCTGATGAAGGGCAGGGGCTGTCCGGTGACGGGAGCAAGGCCCACGGCCACCATCATGTTGAACATGGCCTGCGCCACCATGAGTATGGCGAGTCCCATGGCCAGGATGGCCGGGAAGTAGTGCTCGCATTCCTGCGCCACGATACCTGCCCTGTAGAGCAGCACGAGGTAGAGGAAGATGATGCCGATGCCTCCGAAGACGCCAAGTTCCTCGAGGATGATGGCGAAGATGAAGTCGGAGTAGGCCTGCGGCAGATAGTCGCGTGCCCAGGAGTTGCCCGGCAGTTTTCCCACAATGTCCGATTTCACAATGGCGATGTTGGCGTAGCTCACCTGTCGGTTCAGGTCGTTGATCTTGTACTTGTCGGGGTCGTCCTCGCTGCCGTTGACGAAATCGAGTATTCGGCTCTTCCAGGTGGAGGCACGGTGGAACAGCTTGCTGACTCCTCCTTTCTCGCCCTTGTCGTCGTCGGGGGCTGTCTGGCTGGCAGCTGCCACCTCGGTGAGGTTCTGCTTGTCGTTTTCCTTTTTCTCGTCATTGGGCATGGCCATAATAACGCAGAGCCCGAGTGCGGCTACGATGGCGAGCGCCCCCATGACTTTTCCTATCTGCTTGATGGGCACTCCGCCTACGAAGGCCATGGCGAGCACCACCATCAGCAGCAGTCCGCCTGTCGAGAAGTTCTCCACGCCTATCAGCAGGATGATGGGCGCACTGGCTATGAGCACATATTTCAGCGTGCGGGGCGAGGGGCTTTCCTCCGTTTCCGTGCGCATGGCGCTCATCACTTTCGCCACCGCCAGCACCATGGCTCCCTTGGCGAATTCGGAGGGTTGGAACTGGAATCCGAAGATGGAGATCCATCTTGACGCCTCATTGGTCTTCTCGCCCAGGAAGAGCACATAGATGAGCAGAAGGATGGAACCGGGGAAGACAATGTAGTAGAGCGACTTGAATGAGCGGTAGTTCAGGTGCATGGTGAACACCATGAACATCAGTCCCATCAGCAGGAAACCCACGTGCCTGATGATGGGCGCCCAGTAGTTGCCGGTCTTGTAGGTGAGCGTGCTGGTGGAGCTGAACACCTCCAGGACGCTGATGCACACAAGGAGGAAGAATACCATCCATACCCCCTTGTCGCCTTTGAAGATATTGCTTATTTTGAATTTCATGTCTTACATCCCGTCTTCTATGGCATGTTTTAAAGATTTCTTACAAGTGTCTTGAATTGTTCGCCTCTGTCTTCCATGTTCTTGAACAGGTCGAAGCTGGCGCAGCAGGGACTCAGCAGCACGGTGTCGCCGGGCTGGGCCATCTCATAGCAGGCTTTCACACACTCAGCCATGCTGTGTGTGTCGCGGGTGGGTATGCCCATGCCGTCGAAGAAGTTGTGAAGCTTGGTGTTGTCGGCACCGAGATACACAAGGCCTGTGCATTTTTTTCTTACCAGTTCGCGTATGGGCTCATAGTCGTTGCCCTTGTCCTTGCCGCCTATGATGAGGATGGTGGGGGTGGTCATGCTCTCGAGGGCATACCAGCAGGCATCCACATTGGTGGCCTTGGAGTCGTTTACATAGTTCACGCCTCTCACGGTGCACACCTTCTCCAGACGGTGCTCCACACCGGGGAAATCGCTCAGGCAGCGGCGTATGCACTCTTTCTTGATGCCGGAGATGTTGGCGGCCAGTCCGGCGGCCAGCGAGTTGTATATGTTGTGCTTGCCGGTGAGCGAAAGCTCTTCCTGCTCCATGTTGAAGGGAGTGGGTTTCTCCAATATGTATTTGCCCTCTTCGATGTAGCCGATAGACCCGTTTTCCTTGAGCAGCGAGAAGGGATACTGAATGGCCTTGATGTCGTATTTGTCAAGTTCTTTCTTGATTACGGGGTCATCGTTCCAGTAGATGAAACTGTCTTCGCTGGTCTGGTTCTGCAGGATGCGCATCTTAGCGTCTACATAGTTCTGCATGCATCCGTCGTAGCGGTCCAGATGGTCGGGCGTGATGTTGAGCAGGATGGCGATGTCTGCACGGAAATCGTACATGTTGTCGAGCTGGAATGAA
This sequence comes from uncultured Prevotellaceae bacterium, assembly GCA_902777645.1. Taxonomy (GTDB): domain Bacteria; phylum Bacteroidota; class Bacteroidia; order Bacteroidales; family Bacteroidaceae; genus Prevotella. The sequence continues at coordinate 33,165 of CACYUZ010000019.1, forward strand.
CTGAGCTCAATGATGTAGTATTCGTGCGGGTCTTCGGCCACCTGAAGCGCGAGGCTCTTGCCGATGTTGCCGGCCAGCCCCACGTCGTAGCCGGCCTGTTTGAAGATATGGTATATCAGCGATGTGGTCGTGGTCTTGCCGTTGGAGCCGGTGATGCATACCATCTTTGAGTGGGTGTAGCGGCCGGCGAACTCTATCTCGCTGATGATATTGATGCCACTGGCTTTCGCTTTCTGTATGATGGGAGCATTGTCGGGAATGCCGGGACTCTTCACAATCTCGTCGGCGTTGAGTATTTTCTCCTCGGTGTGGTGTCCTTCCTCCCATGCTATGCTGTGGCTCTCCAGCAGAGCCTTGTACTTGTCCTTGATGGCCGACATGTCGGACACAAACACGTCGAAACCCTCTTTCTTCGCCAGAACGGCTGCACCGGCGCCGCTTTCTGCTGCGCCCAATATCACTATTCTCTTCATGTCTTTATCTTATTTTCAGTGTTATGATGGTGAGGGTTGCCAGGATGATGGTGACAATCCAAAAACGCAATGTTATTTTCGACTCATGAACCACTCCCTTGGGCTTCTTGAACACATAAGTGCAGTCAGGATCCAGGTCTTTGTCTTCTATGCGGAAGTTGTCGTGTATGGGAGTGCGTTTGAAGATGCGCTGCTTCTTGTTCTTGCGCTTGCCCAGTTTGAAGTACCACACCTGCAGTATCACGCTCAGGCTCTCCACGAAGAATATGCCGCAGAGTATGGGCAGGAGCAGTTCCTTGTGGATAATCACGGCGCACACGGCTATGATGCCTCCGATGGTCAGGGAGCCGGTGTCGCCCATGAACACCTGGGCAGGATAGGCGTTGTACCAGAGGAAACCCACCAACGCCCCGATGAAGGCGCACATGAAGACCACAAGCTCTTGTGTGCCGGGTATATACATGATGTTGAGGTAGGAGGCAAACTCGATGTGGCTGCTCACATAGGCCAGGATGCCCAGCGCCACGCCTATGATGGCCGAGTTGCCTGCACACATGCCGTCCATACCGTCGTTGAGGTTGGCTCCATTGGATACGGCTGTCACCACAAGGATGGTCATCAGCACGAAGATGATCCATCCGGCGGCCTCTTTCTTGTCGCCCAGCGGACTGGCTATCTCCGAATAGTCAAGATTGTGGGTCTTGATGAACGGAATGGTGGTCTTGAGCGATTTCTCCGCCTCCGTCTTGTGTGTGATGAGTGTCTTGCCCTGCTTCTCGGTGTTCACGTTTTCGTGAATCTTCACATCGGGGCTCGACCAGAGCACCAGTCCCACGATGAGTCCCAGTCCCACTTGTCCCACAATCTTGAACTTGCCTTTCAGACCCTCTTTGTTGTGTCTGAATATCTTGATGTAGTCGTCGAGTCCGCCCAGCACTCCCAACCAGATGGTGGAGATGATCATCAGGATGAGGTAGATGTTGCGCATGCGGCCCAGGAGCAGCACCGGCACCAGTATGGATACGATGATGATGATGCCGCCCATGGAGGGTACTCCGATCTTCTTCACACCGAAGGGGTCTATCTTGCTGTCTCGCTGTGTCTCAGTGATTTGCTTCTTTTTTAGGAATTTGATAAAAGCCTCGCCGAACCATGCTGAGATGAGCAGTGAGAGGATGAGGGCCAGCAGCGACCTGAATGAAATGTAGTTCCATATGTGTGAGCCGGGAATGCCAAACTGCTCGAGAAATCTGAAGAAATAATACAGCATAACCTAAATATATCTTATCTGATAAATAGTATGTGTTGTTATGATTGCTGCGCCTCGAATATGGAGGATAGAACTTCTCTGTCGTCGAAGTGATGCTTCACCCCGTTTATCTCCTGGTAGTTCTCGTGACCTTTTCCCGCCACCAGGATTACGTCGCCCTTCTTGGCAAGGGCGCAGGCTGTCTTGATGGCCTCCAGGCGGTTGGTTATTCTGAGCACCTTGTGCTGCTGCGTCGTGGCTACGCCGGCCATCATGTCGTTGATGATGTCGTCGGGGTTCTCAAACCGTGGATTGTCGCTGGTGATGATGACCTGGTCGCTCTGTTTCACAGCCTCTTTGGCCATGAGCGGACGCTTGCCCTTGTCTCTGTTGCCGCCGGCGCCGCACACGGTGATTACGCGTCCGGTCTTGCCGTTGAGCACCTCGTGAATGGCGTTGAGCACATTCTCCAGGGCGTCGGGGGTATGGGCATAGTCCACGATGGCCGTGTATCCGAGGGGCGACTGTATGGGTTGCAGCCGTCCGCTCACGCTCTTCAGCTTGCTCAGCACCACGAGTATCTGCTCCGGGTCCTTGCCCAGCATCACGGCGGTGCCGTAGACGGCCAGAAGATTGCTGGCATTGAATTTTCCGATGAACTGCACACCCACTTCTCTTCCGTCGATGTCAAGATACATGCCTTCGAAGTGGCACTCGAGTATTCTTGCCTTGAAGTCGGCCATGGTCCGGGTGGAGTAGGTCTTCACGCAGGCTTTGGTGTTCTGCACCATCACCATGCCGTTCTTGTCGTCGGCGTTGATGATGGCGAAGGCCGTCTTGGGCAGCCCGTCGAAGAACTGTTTCTTTGCGTCGCGGTAGTTCTCGAAGGTCTTGTGATAGTCGAGATGGTCTCTGGTGAGGTTGGTGAAGATGCCGCCGGCAAAGGTGAGCCCGCCTATTCTTTTCTGATGGATGGCATGGCTGCTGCACTCCATAAAGGCATATTCGCATCCGGCATCCACCATCCTGGCAAGCAGCTGGTTCAGTGCTATGGGGTCGGGAGTGGTGTGTTCGGTGGGTATGGCCTCTCCCTCTATGTAGTTGCACACGGTGGAGAGCAAACCGCATTTGTGGCCCATCTCCCTGAACATATTATATAATAAGGTGGCGATGGTGGTTTTTCCGTTGGTGCCGGTCACCCCGACGAGTTTCAGCTTCTTCGACGGGTTGCCATAGAAGGTGGTGGCCACTTTGCCTACGACGTCCTCGGTGGAGCTGACCACGATATAGGTCACTCCGTCGATGGGTTCGGGCATCTCCTCACACAGAATGGCGGTGGCTCCTTTCTCTATGGCCTTCCCTATGTATTTGTGGCCGTCCACCTGTGTGCCTCTGATGGCCACGAACAGCTGTCCTTCGCCTATCAGTCTGGAGTCTATCTGTATGCCGGTTATCTCCTTTTCCAAGTCTCCGGCCACGGCTGTCACATGGATGCTTCTTGTCAGTGTGCTTAGATTCATCTTGCTGTAGTATTGTTTTTGTTTGTGATGTTTCTGTCCTATTTCAGTGTCAGTACACAAGTCTGACCCTTGTGTATCTTGTTCCCGGCCGGTATGCTCTGCGCCGCCACCCTGCCTCTGCCTTCGAGGCGGGTCCTCAGTCCCAGACGCTCCAGCTGATACACCGCATCTCTCGCGCCTGAACCCGTCACATCGGGCATGATGTCCTTGGGAGCATTGCTGGTGTTGAACATGAAGATGTTCTCCTTGAAGGAGATGGTGCCCCAGCTGTCGGAGCCATTGGGCTGACTGGTGGGGGCCGGAGTGGAGGAGCGGTAGCCCAGGTTGGTGAGCACAAAGTCGGCCGCCTTGAGGTCGCCTTTCTTCACCTTGGGCGAGAGTGTCTCAGTGGTGTCGCAGGCTTGCGAGGCATCCACTTTCAGATAGTGGGCCATGATGCCCTCGGCAATGTCGTGGAACACAACACCGCTCATGCCGCCGCCCGATGCGGGGAGTCCGGACTTCCTGATACACACGATACAGGTGTACTTGGGCTTCTCGGCAGGGAAGTATCCGGCGAAGCTCAGCAGGTAGTCTACCGTACCTGCGGTATAGCCCATCCTTCCTTTCGATACTTGCGCCGTGCCGGTTTTCCCGGCTACCATGAACGACTGTGAGCCGGCTTGTTTTCCCAGTCCGATGCTTACCACCTGCTCGAGCATGGTCCTTATTTTCGACAGGGTGGTGGGCTTGCATATCTGCTCGCGCATCACCTCGGTGGGATATTCGCGTATCACCTTGCCGTCTCTCATCACAGCCTTCACGATGCGCGGCCGCATCATCCTGCCGTTGTTGGCGATGGCGTTGTAGAAGGTGACCATGGAGATGGGCGGTATCTGCGTCTCGTAGCCGATGCTCATCCACGGCAGTTTCGTCAGGGGCCAGTCGACGAGTTTCCCGTTGCTTGAGCGCTTGGGCTTGCGTATGATGGGCTTTGCATAGCCGGGCAGAGGAAGGCGCAGGTCGTCGGCCAGCCCCAGACGGTAGATGCCGTCGACAAACTGTTCCGGGTTCTTGCCGTAGTTCTCGTCGATAATACGGCTCACGCCGATGTTGGAACTCACCTGGAGTATGCGTGGCACGGAAATCCTGCCGTAGCCGCCCTTTCGCCAGTTGTGGTCCTTCATGTCGCGGGTGTGCATGTGGTAGATGCCGTTGCCGGTGTCTACCATGGCAGTGGTGTCTACCTTCCCGTCGTCGAGTGCCACCATGAGCGATGCGGTCTTGAATACCGAGCCGGGCTCAAGCAGGTCGGAGATGGCGTGGCTCATAATCTCGCCGTATTCGCCGTTGGCCATCCGCTCCATGTTCACCATGGCCTTGATGTCGCCGGTTTCCACCTCCATGACAATGGCCACGCCGGTCTCGCCGTTTATGAGCTTCAGCTCTTTCACTACGGCGGCCTCGGCAATGTCCTGCATCCTCATGTTGATGGTCGTCACGATGTCGTCACCGTTCACGGGGTCTTCGTCCACCACACTGAGATTGGTGCGGCTCACTCTCTTTATGTGTCTGAGGCCGGGAGTGCCTCTGAGCACACTGTCGAACGACATCTCGAGTCCGAAGCGTGGAGAGTCCATCTCGCCGTGCAGGTCGCCGATGACGCGTTTGGCGAGTGAGCCGAAAGGTCTTTCCCTGGAGTTGAGGAACGACTCGTTGTGGAATCCGCCCTTGTAGGGGCTCAAGTTGAACACCGGCAGCGCCTCCACTCTCTTGTAGGCATTGTGGTCTATGCGCTGCGGCACGAGGAGCCAGTGGCGGCTGCCTTTTTTCCTGCCTTCCAGGATGTGCTGTCTGAAGTATTCTTCTTCTATTTCGGGGAAGATGGTGTGCAGTCCTTCACAGATGCTGTCGAGTTTCACCATCAGCAGCGAGTCTTTTTCCTTGCCTCCCGTCTGGAAGTCCATGTATACCTTGTATCTTGGCATCGAACTGGCCATGAGCTGTCCGTCGTCGCTCAGTATGTCGCCTCTCGTGGGCCAGATGGTGTCTTGCTTGTCGGTGCCCATTTGAGTAAGAACCTTGTTCCAGAACTCGCGCTTGGCTGTCATGATGTAGAGCGCTTTCACCATGACGGCGATACCCAGAAGCGTCATGAGAATGATGATGCCTCTGTATCTTGGAAGTATTTTTTTCCGGTTGTATTTACTCATTTCCGTTGACGATTATAATATAAGGTGGCTGGTCGGCTGTGTGCAGCAGGCTGTCGTTGTTTTCTTTGAGCATGTCCAGCACATGGCTCTCACGGCAATGCTCGGTGAGCTCGCTCGAAATGGCCAACGCTTTGTATTGTGAGTTCTTCAGCAGTTTTGTAAGCCTTGCTATCTCTACCTCGTCTTTCTGGCAACTGTATCGGTTGGATATGTAGAGCACGAAGAAGCCTATGATGAGCAGCATGAGCCATATTTGTTTGCGTATGGCCTGCGTGTAGAGGATGTCGCCGCCCAGAATCTTCCTAAGTGAGAGCCTCGTGCCTTGCGGGCGCTCATCTTCGCGGCTCTCCTCCTTGATGTATTCTTTCAGCGATATGCCCGCAGGCTCCTCGTCGGCGGGCTCGGCTTCTGCCGGTTCCTCGTCGCTGTAGGCGTCGTCCTGCAGCAAGGCGTCGTCTTCTTCTTCGGGATTGTATGTGGGGTCTTCTTTTTTCATTTCTTCTTGGCAATTCGTAGTTTCGCACTTCTGCTTCGCGGGTTGGCCGCTATTTCTTCTTCCGACGGGAGTATCACCTTGGTGTTCACGGCTTCGAGCGGCACTTGCGTGCGTCCGTAGAAGTCTTGTGTCACCTTCCCCTCGATGTTGCCCGACCGGATGAGGTTCTTCACGAGCCGGTCTTCCAGACTGTGGTAGGTGATGACCACCAGGCGGCCGCCGGGCTTGAGGAGGTGCACAGAACTTTTCAGCAGGTCGCCCAGTGCCCGCATCTCCTGGTTCACCTCTATGCGAAGGGCCTGAAACAGGCGTGCCATGTCTTTCTTCTCCCTTTCCTTGTGGAAGAGGCCGGCCACCGACTCCTGCAGGTTGCCGGTGGTGAGGATGGGGCTGGTGCCTCTCCTCCTCACGATGGCCGAGGCGATGCGCCGGGCATTCTTCAGCTCTCCATACAGGTAGAAGATGTCGGCCAGTTGATTTTCACTATACAGGTTCACGATGTCGGCGGCGGTGGTGGCGGCGTTTTTGTTCATCCTCATGTCGAGAGGCGCCTCGAACCGGAGAGAGAAACCTCTCGACTCTTCATCGAGATGATGCGACGATACACCGAGGTCGGCCATGATGCCGTCGAGGCCGCTTACGCCATAGTAGCGCATCCAGTTGCTTATGTATCTGAAGTTGCTTTGTATGAAAACAAAACGCGGGTCGTTGGCCAGCCAACTGGCCTCGCTGGTGCGCAGGTTGTTCATCGCATCGGAGTCTTGGTCGAATCCGAAGAGCCTTCCTCCCGCATCGAGTCGGCGCACAATCTCCTGGCTGTGGCCGCCGCCTCCGAAGGTGACGTCGGCATAGATGCCGTTGGGTCGGATATTGAGCCCGTCGATACTCTCCGTTCTTAGAACGGGGATATGATATGTCTGAGCATTTGTCATAAATGTCTGTGCGTTATAAAGGAGTTGGTTCTGCGGTGTCGTTCATGAGCTCTGCCAATGCCTTGCGGAATGACTCCTGGTCCATAAACGTTTCTCCGTCGTTTTTCCATATCTCAATGTAGTCGCCCATGCCCAGGAACTTGATGTCGGCCGTTATGCCGGCGTCTTCAAGCTTTTTCTTAGGGATAAGTAAGCGGCCGCTGGCATCGAGACTCACTTCTTCCACGTCTTCCATAAACTTCCTCAGTATCAGTTGATGCTGAGGGTTCCATTTGTTCAGCCGTGCCTTTAGTGATGCCAGGTGCTCGCTCCATACCGACTTAGGGTAGAGTGCCAGACACGACTGGTAGACATCCGGTCGTAGCACCAGACTGTCGTCGCCATGTGCCTGAAGCGTCTTACGAAAGGGGGCAGGCAGAAATGCCCGTCCTTTCATGTCGATTTTTGCTTCTATGTTTCCTAAGAACAGCATGCTTCTTACAATGATATTGAATTCGACTACAAAAATACGAATTTTCCTCCACTTTGCCCCACTTTGCCCCACCCTAAATTTGTGGAAAATAATAAATTAGCAAATTTTAACGGAGTGGCTCGTTTTTGGGTCATCGTTTTCTCCGTTTTGGCTTGCTGCAGGTGTCTGTAAAGGCCCCTTTCCAGCCGGTCTTTACAGGTCATGACGTGCCATGGTTTTCTGTTTGGTATGGCCTCTTGCCAGGGTGCCGCATAGTGCCGCATTAGTCTGAGACTTGCGCCTTTTTTCTTTTTTTTCGGGAAAAAGTAACGTTTTAAAAAAAAATAGCTATATTTGCAGTTTAATAGTAGCTTTTATCCATGAAAGAGATTTCGGAGAAAACAATAGACCTGGACAAGGTACTTGCCGACAAGATGGGAGCGCGTTCAAAATACGTCCCCGGTTTGCTTAAGTCATGGCTCAAGAAAATCATCCATCAGGACCAGGTGAACGATTTCCTTTGGGAAAACCGTGAGAAAACCGGTGTGGAATGGTTGGACGCTTGTGTGAAATATCTTGACATGACGTTGGAGGTCGAAGGCCGTGAGAATCTTCCTTCGAAAGATGATGGGCGCTTGTATACTTTTGTGAGCAACCATCCGCTCGGCGGTATCGACGGTGTGGCCCTTGGCTCCATCATCGGCAACCATTACGACGGCAATTTCCGCTACTTGGTCAACGATCTGCTCATGAATCTCCCTGGTCTTGCTCCGCTCTGCATTCCCATCAATAAGACAGGGCGCCAAAGCCGTAATTTCCCGGCCATGGTGGAGGCTGGTTTCAAGAGCGACCACCACATGCTCATGTTCCCGGCCGGACTCTGCTCCAGAATGACCAACGGGGTGATTCGCGACATCCCCTGGAAGAAGACCTTCATCTCGAAGAGTGTGGAGGCGCAACGCGATGTGGTGCCCATCCATTTCAGCGGGCAGAATTCGAATTTCTTTTACAAGCTTGCCAATTTCTGCAAGAAAGCAGGCATAAAGTTCAATGTGGCCATGCTGTTTCTTGTGGATGAGATGTATAAGAATGTGCACGGAAAGTTTACTGTCACCATCGGCAAGCCGATACCATGGCAAACCTTCGACAAGTCGAAGTCGCCGGCGGCCTGGGCCCAGTGGGTGGAAGAGAAAGTATATGAACTATAAGGCATCAAGCCACATATTTTTAATGACATCATTATTGCTATGACTCAAAAACCTATTATACCACCTGTTGACAAAGAATTGCTGAAGAAAGAGCTGACCCCCGACAAGCAGCTCCGTATGACCAACAAGAGTCACAACGAAATATACATTGTCGACATCCACGATTCTCCCAATGTGGTCCGTGAGATAGGACGTCAGCGTGAGGAGGTGTTCCGTGCTGCAGGTGGCGGTACGGGCAAGGAACTCGACCTCGACGAGTTCGACCTGATGGACAATTGCTATAAGCAGCTTTTGGTTTGGAATCCTGAGGAAGAGGAAATCTTGGGCGGATATCGGTATAAGTTGGGGTCGGAAGTGGACTTCGATGCCGACGGCCAACCTATTCTGGCCACCAGTCACCTGTTCCGGTTCTCAGAACGCTTCATCAAGGAGTATCTTCCGCAGACGGTGGAATTGGCCCGCTCCTATGTCACGCTTCCCTATCAAAGCAGCAAGATGGGGTCGAAGAGCCTCTTCGCCCTCGACAATCTTTGGGACGGTCTGGGCGCCCTGACGGTGATAATGCCCAATGTGAAGTATTTTTTCGGCAAGATGACCATGTATCCCTCCTATGTTCGCAAGGGCAGGGACATGATTCTCTATTTCCTCAACAAGCATTTCAGCGACAAGGACAATCTCATCATACCATTCCATCCTCTGAAGTTGGAATCCGACCCGGCCGAGTTGGCTCAGCTGTTCAACAAGTCGAGTTTCAAGGAGGACTACCGCATCCTGAACCGCGAGATACGGAAGATGGGCTTCAACATCCCGCCTTTGGTGAACGCTTACATGGGTCTGAGCCCTACCATGCGTATGTTCGGCACCGCCATCAACGATGGCTTCGGCGATGTGGAGGAAACGGGCATTCTGATAGCGGTCGATGAAATATTGGAGGAGAAACGCATCCGCCATATCGAGACTTTTATAGCTGAGCACCCCGAAGCCATGCGGCTCACATCGGGTGCCAACAAGGTGATTTCCCTCAACCGTCCGGATAAGTAAACCTCTTGTCCGGGCGCAAGCCCCCTATGCCGGTATGATGTCTTTGAAGAGAAATTTGGCCGGAGTGCTTTTCCTCATCCATTGCCTTGTGGCTTGGGGAGGCGGTTGCTCCGCAGTCCATGCCGCTGCCCACGACATAGAAGTGGGCAACGGCTTTTTTGTATGGCAGGGCCATCGCTATCCGCTCGACGGTACGCATCTGCTTCTCGACGGTACTTTGCCTCCGGGTGAGGAGCATCCTTTTGTCTACCGTACCTTTCAGGAGATAAACAGCCATCTTTCCGACGGCACCGAAGCCGCCCCCATGACAGTCTACATCGCACCCTACGTGTATTGGATCGATGACCCCGACGATGAGCGGGTGGCGGTGCCGGTAGAGGGGAGAGGACCCTTCGGCATGACGGTGCGGTGCCAATACCTCCACTTGATAGGATTGACCGGCCATCCCGAGGAGGTGGTGCTGGCCTCGCAGCGCGGTCAGACCCAGGGCGCCGATGGCAATTTCACCATGTTCGACTTCTGGGGCGACGGACTGGAGGTGAGCAATCTCACCATGGGCAACTACTGCAATGTAGACTTGGACTATCCCCTCCGTCCAAGTCTGAGCCGCAAAAAGCGCAGCAGCGCCATCACCCAGGCCCATGTGGCTTACTGCCATGGCGACAAGGCCGTGGCACGCAACGTGCGGTTCGTCAGCCGTTTGAACATGAACCCTCTCAACGGGGCACGCCGCATCCTTTTCGACCGTTGCCACATGGAGTGCACCGACGATGCCCTCACGGGCAATGGGGTGTATCTGCACTGCGATTTCGATTTCTACGGACAGAAACCCTTCTATACCACACATCCCTCGGGAGCGGTCTTCATCGACTGCGACTTTCGCCTGCTGGGCGGGTCGCCGGAGTCGTATTTCTGCAAGGCCGACGGTCCCCTCACCTTGATAGACTGCCGCATACAGGCACCCGAGGGCGCCTCGCTCGAGTGGACGCCTTATCCGCACCGGTGGACCCGATGCTACCAGAAAGGCGTGACCATGAACGGCCGTCCCTATGTGGTGGGCGGAAGGCATGCGGAGAATTCGGTACAGTTGGAGGGCAAAGACCTGTTGCGGCTTTTCTGTGACGGCGATGCCTATCGCACGGCCCCTCTGCTCACGGGCGATGACGGCTGGAACCCCATGGGCGACACTGCCTTGCCTGCTGATTTGTGTCCCGCCGCGCTTCGCCTCACCCCCTGTGCCGATACGCTCATCACAGGCGGTGCCCCTGTAGTGCTGGCTCCCACCTTCACCCTGCATGGCGGTTTCCCCGTCAGCCCGCGCGATGCGCTGCTCACATGGCAGGTGGAGGAACCCTATCAGAAGGTGGTGCGCCTCCGGCCGCTCTCCGATGGGCGCTGTGAGGTCGTGAGCCTGTACGACGGCGACCTTCCTGCCTCGTGCCTTGTTTGGGCCACCACGGCCGACGGACTCTGCGGGGCTGCCGAACTGACGCTGAAGGGCCGCCCGCTGCCGCCGCCGACGCTGAGAAGCAAGCCCTCGCTTGTCGTAGAGGGAGGTGTGGCCCGTGTGGCCTATGATGCCGACCTGCAGGGCAAGGCCGACGACTCCTGGGTCGACTGGTACCGCTGCCCCTCGTCCGACGGGCGGGGAGCGGTGCTCGTGAGTTCAGGCTATGAGTCGCGCAGCCATTCCTACACCCTGTCGCAGTCGGATGCCGGCCACTGGCTGATGGCTGTCCTCACGCTCAAGAATGTGCGCAGTGCAGCCGCTGTCCCCGACACTATTCTCTATCCGAACCGGATTAAGGGGAGGGGCTTGCCCCGTCAAAAGGTACTGCACACCGATTTCTCCGATTTCCCCTGCCGCTGGCAGCCCGAGGTGAAACCGGGGCTCTGGACGGTGGATGGCTACAAACCGGCCGATACTGCACCTTATAAATGGAGCGTGGACCGCCAGAAACCGATGTGGGTGTACGGCGAGGGATATAACGGCGCCGTAGGCCGGGGACTGATGCAGGCGCAGAAGGGAGCCCGGCTCCGCTATACACCGCCTGTTGCCCACAAAGGCGACATGCGGCTTGTGTTGCGGGTAGACCCGGCCAAGACGGCCGGCCAGGGTTTTGGCAGCGCCACCGCACAGTATATGGATGTGTGCCTGAAATTCGACACACGCACCCTCACCGGCTATGGTCTCCGCATCATCCGCACGGTGAAATATGCCAATGCCGTAGACTTCCTTCTGGTGGCCTACGATGGTGGTGAGGTGCGCGCGCTCACAGCGCCTGTAAGTGCCCTCTGCTATCGTACAGGGTGCACCATCGACTTGCAAGTGGTGGGAAAAAAGTTTACAGCCGATGTGACGACTGCAGCCTTCATACCCTCTGTTGCCGATTCTGCTCTGCAGCGTGAGGTACACCTTTCGGCCGAAGTGGAAGGCAACGGATTTGGCGGTATACATATTCAGCATACCGGCTCCTGCGGTGAGAGCGTCACTATGCTCCATGAGTTGACCGCCACTTGGGAGTAGCAATCCCTCACATCAGACTATAGGAAGAGATATGCCGTTGATTTTCTGATAGATATCTAGTGCGTATACATCGGTCATCCCGCTGATGTAGTCTACCACAGCCATAATCCGGTCGTCCAGATTGTCGGAACTGATGTCATACTGGCTGCTCACCCGCTGAATGAGCTGGCGCGAGTAGAACCGTTCGGGATATACCACCGCATTGACCATTTGCTCCATGAGCGTTTGGATAATTCTGTAACCTGAGAGTTCCACGTCGAGCACGGGCTTGCTGTTGTAAATCTTTTTACAAGATGTTTCGGTGCACTTTTTGTAGGCATTCAATATCACTGAGGGTGTGTGCTTGATAAGACTGCCTTGGAAGGTGCCCGCCAGAATCTCCTCCTCATGGTCGATAAACACCTGCGTGCAGGCATTGGTCAGTGTGCCGATAGCGCACGAGCGCATGTAAACCACCTGTTCGTTGATATCGTCCACCCCCTCTGTTTCCATCCGCTTGCAGATGGCCGTGCGCGTCTCCTCGTCGAAAAAGCCCAACAGCAGTTGGCGTGTCTCCTCATAGCTCAGGATACGCAGTTTGTGCGCGTCTTCAATATCCATGATTTCATAGCAGATGTCATCGGCCGCCTCAACGAGATACACCAGTGGATGGCGGGCGTATCTGGCCGGTTCTCCCTCCGGCTCCAGGCGGATGAGACCCAACTCGTCGGCTATGCGCCTGTAGAGGGGCTCCTCGGGGTAGAAAAAACCGAATTTCCCGTGAGGTCCGGCATTTTCCGATGAGAAGGGATACTTTACGATAGAAGCCAGTGTGGTATAGGTCATGACGAATCCTCCCTCGCGCCGGCCCTTGAACTGGTGGGCGAGGAGACGGAAGGCATTGGCATTGCCTTCGAAGTGTATCACATCGCTCCACAGGCGCGAACTGACCATCCCCTTCAGAAAAGCGCCCCCACCGTCGGTAAAGTAAGCCTGAATGGCTTTCTCGCCTGAGTGCCCGAAAGGAGGGTTGCCCATGTCGTGGGCCAGACAGGCCGCCGAAACGATGGTGCCAATCTCTTCAAAGAAAGACCCTCTCAGTTCCGGGTGGCGCTTGAGCAGTTCGGCCATCACGCCGTCGCCCAGCGATTTCCCTACGCTGGCCACCTCCAGACTGTGCGTCAGACGGTTGTGCACGAAAATGCTGCCCGGGAGGGGAAACACCTGCGTCTTGTTCTGCATCCTGCGGAAAGGAGCCGAGAAAATAATCCTGTCGTAGTCGCGCTTGAACTCGGACCGGCCGTCGTGCCGCTGGCTCTGTCTGGCCTCCTGGCCCAGCCGCTTGTTGGATATCAGTTTTTTCCAATCCATTTTTTTTCTTCTGCTATGTAACGATGCGCAAAAGTAAACTAAATTTGACTAATTTAATTCATTTTACATCTTAAAAGTAAAGATATGTGGGCAGAAATCGTTAATTTTGCAGTCCCGTATCAATAAAACCGCGACAATATGACCGAAATACTTGTTGTAAACAAGGGACATCAGCCCCTGCCCCAATATGCCACCACGCAGAGCGCCGGGCTCGACCTCAGGGCCAATCTCGATGCCCCCGTCACCCTGCAGCCCATGCAGCGGCACCTCATCCCCACGGGACTCCATATAGCCTTGCCCGCCGGGTTCGAGGCACAAGTGCGTCCGCGGAGCGGTCTGGCCCTCCGTCATGGCATCACCGTGCTCAACAGTCCCGGCACCATCGACGCCGACTACCGCGGCGAGGTGATGGTGCTTCTGGTGAATCTCGGCGAGGAGCCTTTTGTCGTGAACGACGGTGAGCGCATTGCCCAGCTCATAGTGGCCCGTTACGAGCAGGTGACCCTCGTGCCGACCGACAGTCTCGATGCCACCGAGCGCGGCGAGGGCGGTTATGGACATACGGGTGTGAAATAGACAACAGTAAGAATCCGCTTTCTCCGAAATGACACTGCACAGGTATGTATTGATGGTCCTGACGGTGGCCGCCCCATTGCTGGCGGCCCTGCCGTGCCATGCCCGCAAGAAACCGGTCAAGAAACCGGTGGCCGCTGCCGTCACGGTCACACCGCTGAGCGACAACGACCAGAAACGCTATGACTATTTCTACCTGCAGGCCATCTGCATGCAGGAGAAAGAAGACTATGCGGCCGCCTACGACCTGCTGCTCCACTGTCTTGAGATCAATCCTGATGCCGCAGAGGCTTTTTTCACACTGTCCAATTACGATGCCGCACTGGGGCAGGACAGCCTGATGCTGGCCCACATGCGCCGTGCCGTGGCCCTCGAACCCGAGAACGACGCCTATGCCGAGCGCTTGGGACAGACCTACCTCAAACTGCAGGACTATGAGCAGGCCGTCGGCCTCTATGAGTCGCTCGCCGAGGCTCACCCCTCGCGTTCCGACGTGCTGCACATCCTGGGCCGCCTCTATCAGCAGCAGAAAAACTACCCAAAGGTCATAGAGACACTCAACCGCCTGGAGAACATCGAGGGCAGTTCTGAGGACATCTCGCTGGCCAAAATGCAGATGTACTCCCTGCAGGGACGCAAGAAAGAAGAGTTCCGGGAACTCCGCCAATTGGCGCAGAAGCACCCCAGCGACTACAATTACCGTGTGATGATGGGCAACTGGCTGCTGAAGAACGGCAAACCGAAAGAGGCCCTGGCCGAATACAATGCCGTTCTGAAGAAGGAACCCGACAATTATGCCGCCATGGAGTCGCTCCTTGACTATTATAAGTCGCAGCAGCAGGACTCGCTGGCCAGGGTGAAGACAGAGGAACTCCTCGTCAGCACCAAGACGCCTTCTGAGACCAAGCGCCGACTCATCAGCCAGGTGGTCATGGAGAACGAACAGCAGGGAGGCGACAGCGTGAAGGTGCTCAGCCTGTTCGACAAAATACTCTCACAGCCACAGGAGGATGCCGAGATGGCCAGTTGGCGCGCTGTGTATATGAAACTGAAGAAAATGCCCGTCGATGCTCAGATGGAAGCATGGGAACGGGTGCTCGCCATCGACCCGGCCGACAAGGCCTCCCGCCTGGAAACCCTCCAGTTGGCCATCCGCCAGCAAGACTTTGCCCGCTCGGCCGAGATCTGCCAGCGCGGTGCCGACTACAACCCCGATGAAATGATCTTCTACTACTATCTGGGTCTTTCTCACTTCCAGATGGACCATCTCGACGAGGCCCTCGAGGCATTTAGAAGGGGCGTGAGCCAGATAAACAGCGAGAGCAACCCCGATATCGTGTCCGACTTCTACGCCATCATGGGCGACATCCTCCATACCAAGCACCTCGATGCCGAGGCTTTCGCCGCCTACGACAGTTGCCTGCAGTGGAAAGCCGACAACATCGGTTGCCTGAACAACTATGCCTACTATCTCAGCCTTGGCGACACCGACCTGAGCCGCGCCGAGAAGATGAGCTACCGCACCATCAAGGCCGAACCGGCCAATTCCACTTACCTCGACACCTATGCTTGGATATTGTTCCGTCAGTGCCGTTATGAAGAAGCCCGTATTTATATAGACCAGGCCCTACGCAACGACAGCACGCTCAGTGCCGTCATTATTGAGCATGCGGGTGATATCTATGCCATGTGCGGCGAGACGGACCGGGCCGTGGAATACTGGCAGCAGGCGCTGGAAAAGGATGAGGGCAACCTCTTGCTGCAACGAAAGATAAAATTACGAAAATATGTGGAGTAAAAAATATCATGATAGTTTTCGGCTGCTCGGTGCCATGACACTGGCGGCTGTCATGGCAGCGTGTGGCGCCAAGCGCACGCTCACCGGAAATACGGTCGACGGCACCACTTCGGCCACACAGCCTGCCGCCGACAACTCAGCGGAAAAAGCCCTGCATGATGCCTGCATCAACAAGGTGGGTAAGAAAAAGGTGCCGAGCACGAACCTGGTGGCCAATATCGATTTCCGCCTGCAGAGCGGAAGCCGCGACATCACCGTGAGCGGCAAACTCAGCATGCGGCGCGACGAGGTGATACGCATCCAGCTTGTACCGCTCGGACTGGCCGAGGTGGGACGGGTGGAGTTCAGCAAAGACTCGGTGCTGTTCATGGACCGTCTGCACAAGCAGTATGTCAGAGGGGCTTACAGCGACGTGGGGTTCCTCAGAGACAATGGCATCGACTTCTATTCCCTGCAGGCGCTCTTCTGGAACCAACTCTATGTGGTGGGCGGAAAGAGTCTCGAGACGGTCAGCGTGACCCAGCCCTCGGCCGCTATCTGGAAACTGCAGTACTCGCAGGGCAAGATGGACTATTCGTGGTGGGCCGACACTGCAAGCGGCCTCATCCGCGAGTCGGTGCTTGCCTATCGCAGCGGCACCCACGGCACATCGCAGTTCAAGTGGACCTACGACCAGTTCCAGACCTTCTGCAAGGACCAGTTTCCCGCCAGCCACACGGTCAAGTTCAAGGGCGGCAAGAAGGATATCACCGTGCAGCTCACCCTGGGCTCCATTAAGAACGATTCCAAGTGGGATGCACGTACCAGCGTGCCCTCCAAGTATAAGAAAGTAACTGTCGACGAAGTACTCGATTTAATAACCAAAATATGATGAGAAGATATATATTGCTGATTTTGATGGTGATGCTCACTGCCGTGTCGGCCTCCGCCCAGAGCAAGGGGACGAAACGGTCGGGCACGAAGGCGCAGACCACCCAGCAAAAGAGCGGCAACAGCCGTTCGGGCAAGAAGAAAGGAAAGCAGACTTATACCAATGCCCAGATACGTGGATTGGAGAGCGAGCGCTCGCAGGTGCAGAAAGACATCAAGGACCAGCAGAACAAGTTGCGCGCCAATAAGGCCGATGTGGAGGAGCGCCTCAAGAACCTGCTGTCTATCAATGGAGAGATTACCGCCAAGCAGAAAGACATCGACGACTATGAGAGCGAGATACAGAACCTCAACGGCGATATCCGCATGCTCCAGTCACAGCTCGGCAACCTGCAGCAGCAGCTCGATGAGCGCAAGGAGAAGTATGTGCAGTCGATGCGCTATATGGCCAAGCACAGGGCCATTCAAGACCGCCTCATGTTCATCTTCAGCGCCAAGAGCCTGGCGCAGGCTTACCGCCGCATGCGTTTTGTGCGCGAGTATGCCTCGTATGAGCGTGCACAGGGCGAGCAGATAAAAATCAAGCAGGGCGAGTTGAATCACAAGAACACGCAGCTCGAGAACGTGAAGGGCAACAAAAGCCAGCTGCTCAGCAAGGGAAAGGCTGCCCAGCAGGAACTCAGACAGAAACAGGAAGAGCAGCAGCAGATGGTGAACGACCTGCAGAAGGAGCAGCGCACCATACAGACCATAATCTCTGAGCAGGAGCGCAAGAACGCCCAGCTCAATGCCGAGATAGACCGCCTCATAGCCGTGGAGATAGAGAAGGCACGGGCACGTGCCGCTGCCGAGGCCCAACGCAAGGCCGAGGCCGCCGCAGCCAAGAAACGGGCCGAGGAACTGGCACGGAAGAAAGCTGCTGCCGAGGCCGCTGCCCGTGAGAACGCACGACGGATAGCGGAGGCCAAGGCCCGCGAGGCCGAGATGAAAGCGGCTGCCGAGGCTGAACGCCGTGCTGCCGCTGAGCGCCGTGCCGCTGCTGAGGCCGCTGCCCGCAAGGCCGCCGAGGAACAGCAGCGTGCCGAGGCCGCCTCGCGTGCCGCCGAAGAGGAGAAAGCCCGTGCCGCCGCCGCTGAGGAGCGCCGTGCCGCCGAGCGTCGTGCAGCTGCCGAACAGGCTGCTGCCCGTGCCGCCGCCGAGCGCCGTGCCGCCGCCGATGCCGCCGCCCGCAAGGCCGCTGCCGAGCAGGCCGCTGCCGAGCAGGCTGCCCGTGAGGCTGAGGCCAACCGGTTGGCCGCCGAGCGCAAGGCATCGGCCGAGGCCCAGCGTCATGCCCGTGAGATGGCCGAGGTGGCCCGCGAGGAAGAGCGCATGGAGACGCTCTCCGACATGGACCGTAAGATAAGCGGCAGCTTTGAGAACAACCGCGGCCGTCTGCCCATGCCTATCACCGGCAGTTACAAGATAGTGAGCCATTTCGGCCAGTACAATGTGGAGGGTCTGAAGAATGTGAAGCTCGACAACAAGGGCATCAACATCCTCGGTCAGCCGGGTTCGAGCGCCCGTTCCATCTTCGACGGTGAGGTGAGCGCCGTGTTCAACTGGGGAGGCCAGTTGGTGGTGATGGTACGCCATGGCGAGTACATCTCCGTGTACTGCAACCTCAAGTCGGTGCATGTGAAGAAAGGCCAGAAAGTAACCACACGGCAGGTGCTGGGCACCGTAGGTCAGGACAACATCCTGCAGTTCCAGCTGCGTAAGGAAACGGCCAAACTCAACCCAGAGGTATGGCTTGGCCGTTAGAAAAGTAAGTCGAATGTTTCAGAAAAGGGTCTGAGCGCCCCTAAATGATAGGAGTGCCGTCGAGCATGCGCAAGTATGTGTCGACGGCATTTTCTATCTCACCCAGCGTGATGAACTCGTCGGCCGTGTGCGAGCGGCTCGACTCGCCCGGTCCCCATTTGAATGAGGTGAAGGGCATCAGCGCCTGGTCGCTCAGGGTGGGAGAGCCGAAAGGCACCATGCCCTCGGCCGTGAGCCGTGCTATCACAGGGTGGGAGAGCGATATCCTTGATGAGCGGAGATGCACCGACCGGGCCTTTACCTCGCTCTTCAGACGGTCCTGCAGGAAGTGCAGCACCTCTTCATTGTCGTAGAGCTCATTGGTGCGCACATCGGCCACCATTGTGCATATGTCGGGCACCACATTGTGCTGTGTGCCCGCCTGGATCATGGTCACATTCACCATCGTGCGACCCAAAAACTCGCTGACACGCTCAAAACGGTACTGCCGCAGGAAGTTGATGTCGTCGTTGGCGATGTAGAGCGCGTTCACCCCCTCACCGCGGGCCGCATGGCCCGACTGCCCGTGGGCGGTGAGGTCGAGCACCATCAACCCTCTCTCCGCCACCGCCGGCTGCATGCCGGTGGGCTCTCCCACAATGGCCAGCTGCACCGGGGGCAGGGTGGGCAGCACGGCGCGTATGCCGTCGGCGCCCGACACCTCTTCCTCGGCCGAGGCCAGGAAGAGCAGGTTGTAGGGCTGCGGCCGCTGGGCCAGCACGGTGAAAGTCTGCCAGAGCGACACCAGTCCGCCCCCGCAGTCATTGCTCCCCAGACCGTACAGTCGGTCGCCCTCAAGAGCGCACTCATAGGGGTTGCGGCTCCATGAGGCCACGGGTTTCACTGTGTCGAGATGGGCATTGAGCAGCAGGGTGGGGCGATGGGGCGAGAAACCGGGAGCTGTGGTCCACACATTGTTTTTCATGCGCACGGGCTCGAACCCGCACGAGGTCATGGCCTGGGCCATAAGGTCGGCCGCTTTGTCCTCCTGACGGCTCACCGAGGGCGTCTCCACCAGTCGGCGCAGCAATTCAATGGCTTTGAGCGTGTTGTCGTTCATCATGATACTGCAAAGTTAGGCAATAATTCAAGAATTTCGTGTTTTTTCTTGCTTTTTCAGAGAAAATCAGTATTTTTGCATAATTAAAGTGGAAGATTATGCAGACATTGAGTCATTTATCTGTTCTTATTCATGAGCAGGCCAAGAAGTATGGCAGCAAACCGGCACTTACCTACCGTGAGTTCGGTAGCCTGAAGTGGCAGTCGGTAACATGGAACTATTTCTCACAGCAAGTGAAGTTCGTGTCCAACGCCCTGCTTAATCTTGGTGTGAAAGCGCAGGAAAACATCGGTATCTTCAGTCAGAACGCCGTGTACTACCTGTATACCGACTTCGGCGCCTTTGGCGTGCGGGCGGTTACTGTGCCCTTTTATGCCACAAGCAGTGAGGAGCAGATACAGTTTATGATAGTCGACGCCCAGATCCGCATCCTTTTTGTGGGTGAGCAGGAACAGTACGACAAGGCCATGCGTGTGTTCTCGCACTGTCCTACCCTGGAGCGCATCATCATCTTCGACAACAGTGTGCGCATCGGTCCGCACGATAGCAACTCCATCTACTTCGACGACTTCCTGAAGCTGGGAGAGAACCTGCCGCGTCAGCCGGAGGTGGAGCAGCGTTATGCCGAGGCCAATGAGGAGGATATCTGCAATATCCTCTACACCAGCGGCACCACCGGCGACAGCAAGGGTGTCATCCTGACCTACGGGCAGTATCATGCCGCCATGCGCTCCAACGGAGAGAGCGTACCGGTGGGTGAAGACGACCTGGTGATGAACTTCCTGCCCTACACGCATATCTTCGAGCGTGGATGGGCCATCCTGGCCCTCACCATGGGCGCACAGCTCATCATCAATACCTACCCCAAGGAGATACAGCAGTCGATGCGCGAAACGCACCCCACCTGCATGAGCAGCGTGCCCCGTTTCTGGGAGAAAGTATATGCCGGCGTGCAGGCCAAAATCGACAATTCGAGCGGTGCCCAGCGCCTCCTCTTCAATACGGCGCTCAAGGTGGGCCATAAGTACAATATCGAATATCTGAGCAAGGGACGCCGTCCGCCGCTCACACTGTCCATGAGTTACTCGTTCTACAACAAGACCGTGTTCAGCAAGGTACGCAAGCAGCTGGGTCTTGAGCGGGCTCATTTCTTCCCTACTGCCGGTGCTACGGTGTCGCCCGAGGTCGAGGAGTTCATCCACTCCATCGGTATCAACATGATGGTGGGCTATGGCTTGACGGAGAGTCTGGCCACAGTGTCGCACGACCGTCTGGGCAAACCCTACACCGTGGGGTCGGTAGGACGTCCGCTGTCGGGCGTCGAGGTGAAGATAGGCGAAAACAACGAGATATTGCTCAAGGGCCCCACCATTACCCGGGGATACTATAAACGCGAGGCGCTCACGGCTGCCAGCTTCGATGAGGACGGCTTCTTCCATACGGGCGATGCCGGCTATATGCGCGACGGCGAACTCTTCCTCACCGAGCGTATCAAGGACCTTTTCAAGACTTCCAACGGCAAGTATATCGCTCCGCAGATGATAGAGTCGAAGATGCTGGTCGACAAGTTTATCGAGCAGATAGCCATCATAGCCGACGAGCGCAAGTTTGTGTCGGCGCTTATCATTCCCGCCTTCGATCTTCTGGAAGACTATGCCAAGGAATACGGCATCACCTATGCCGACAGGGCCGAGTTGTGTGCCGACAAACGCGTGAACAGGATGATGGCCGACCGTATAGAAACGCTCCAGCAGGGTCTGGCCAGCTATGAGAAGATAAAGAAGTTCACCCTTCTTCCCGAACTGTTCAGCATGAACAAGGGTGAGCTGACCAACACATTGAAACTGCGTCGGCCTGTCATCAACAAGAACTATGCCGATGTGATAGACGAAATGTATAAGGAAGAAGTATGATTACGAGCGACCAGCTGAAAGATGTGCTTGAACGGGTGGAAGCGCTCCACCGCTATCTCGACATTGACAAGAAGAAAATAGAATATGAGGAGGAAGACCTCCGCACACAGGCGCCCGACTTCTGGGACGACCCTGTACGTGCGCAGGAGCAGATGAAGAAAGTGAAGGGCATCGGCAAGTGGCTCACCGGTTACAAAGAGGTGCGCGACCTGGCCGATGAACTTCAACTGGCCTTCGACTTTTACCACGACGACATGGTGACGGAGGAAGAAGTGGATGCTGACTATGCCAAGGCGCTCAAGGCCATAGAGGACCTTGAGCTGAAGAATATGCTCCGCCAGAAGGAAGACCCCATGGACTGTGTGCTCAAGATAAACAGCGGTGCCGGCGGTACCGAGAGTCAGGACTGGGCGCAGATGCTCATGCGTATGTACATGCGCTGGGCCGAGGCCCATGGTCACAAGGTTACCATCAGTAACCTGCAGGACGGCGACGAGGCCGGCATCAAGAGCGTCACCATGGAGATAGAGGGTGGCGAGTACGCCTATGGCTATCTCAAGAGCGAGAGCGGTGTGCACCGTCTGGTGCGCGTGTCACCTTTCAATGCCCAGGGCAAGCGCATGACGAGTTTCGCCAGCGTGTTTGTCTCGCCCTTGGTCGATGACACCATCGAGGTGTTCGTAGACCCGTCGAAGGTGTCGTGGGACCTGTTCCGCAGCGGCGGCGCTGGCGGTCAGAATGTGAACAAGGTGGAGACGGGCGTACGCCTGCGATACCAGTATGTAGACCCCGATACCGGCGAGGAGGAGGAAATCCTGATTGAGAACACCGAGAGCCGCAAGCAGTTGGAGAACCGCAAGAACGCCATGCGTCTGCTCAAGTCGCAGCTCTACGACCGCGCCATGAAGAAGCGCCTGGAAGCCCAGGCCAAGATAGAGGCCGGCAAGAAGAAGATAGAGTGGGGCAGCCAGATACGCAGCTATGTCTTTGACGACCGACGTGTGAAAGACCACCGCACCAACTATCAGACCACCGATGTGGACGGTGTGATGGACGGCAAGATCGACGGGTTTATCAAGGCCTATCTGATGGAGTTCCCGGTCAATGAAGAAGAATAAGTCAAACCTTAATAAAATAATAAGTTATGAACGAGAAAAAAGCCAATCGTATAGCAAAGAAAGAGAAGGAACAGGCCAAGCAGGCCTCCAATGTGGTGAAGGGCATCTTTATCGCCTTGATTCTGCTGGCCTTGTGCTATGTAGTCTATGTGACCACCACAATGGCCTAAGACGATGAGCAGCGGAATGGAGATAGAGCGCAAGTTTCTTGTGCACAAGCAGATCGGTTTCAAACACCTTGCATCCTCGTCGAGCCACATTCGTCAGGGCTACATTCGTGCAGAGGGTGCCACCGTGCGCATCCGTATCCGTGACGACAAGGGCTATCTCACCATCAAAGGTCCCTCGGCCAATGGCGGTATGTCGCGTTATGAGTTTGAGAAGGAAATCTCACTCGATGAGGCCAACCACCTGATGGAACTGTGCGGCCCCGGCCAGATAGACAAGACCCGCTATCTGGTGCCGGTGGGAAAGCATGTGTTCGAGGTGGACGAGTTTCATGGCGACAACGAGGGCCTTGTGATGGCCGAGGTGGAGTTGGAGAGCGAGGACGAGGCCTATGAGCATCCCGACTTTCTGGGCATGGAAGTCACAGGTGACCGCCGTTTCTACAATTCACACCTTCGCAAGTATCCATTTTTCATCTGGCGCACTTCTTTGCCAGAAGAATACCGATAAGAAGTGCCAGTGTGGCACCGGTGGCATTGGCGGCGAAATCGGCCCATTCGCCGCTTCTGCGCCCCCCGGTGCAGTAGGCCTGCAACAGTTCTATCACACCGCTCATCAGGATGGGGGCCAGCCAGGCCAGTGCCAGCGCTTTGGGCCATTCCACTCGCTTGTGCTGCCTCACGTATTGTATCCAGATGACGGTGCAGGTGCCCATATACATCACCACATGGGTCCATTTGTCAATGAAACTTACATGGTCGAGCGGTGTGTGGGGCGGTGTGCAGAAGCATAACACCCATATCACAGCGATAAGCAGCAGCGAGAGGGTGTATTGGGTGGCTAAGTGGACAATATATTTCATTTTTTCTGTTTTTAGGGTGCAAAAATAAGGATATTTTTATATTTTTGCGCTTAGTTGTACAGAAAAGTTAGGTTTCGGCCTTTCTGTCTTCGTGATTTTGAAAATTGCAATTTTATATGTCGCAGAAAGAAAGAGCCAATTTTGGCAGTAAGATAGGTGTAGTGCTGGCCACCGCCGGTTCGGCCGTAGGCTTGGGCAACGTGTGGCGTTTCCCCTATATGACCGGCGAGAATGGCGGAGCCGTATTCATCATCCTTTACCTGGCCTGTGTGTTGTTCCTGGGCATTCCCTGCATGATAGGCGAGTTTATCATTGGCCGTCGGGGGGCCTCCAATACCTTCCGTGCCTACGACAAGGTGTCGGGGGGCAGCGGATGGAAGTTCGTGGGACTGCTCTCCGTGATCACCGGTTTTCTCATCACCGGTTATTACTGCGTGGTTTCCGGTTGGTGCGTGCAGTATGTCTACGGCTCTGTGGTGGGCGAACTGAGTGGCGACGCCGCCTACGTGGAACAGTATTTCAGCGATTTCTCCTGTTCTCCATGGCGACCGGTCGTGTGGACGGTGGTAGTGCTGCTCATCACCCATTTTGTCATTGTGCGGGGCGTGCGCGACGGCATTGAGAAAGCATCCAAGCTGCTCATGCCCCTGCTCTTCATCCTGCTGCTGGTTATTGTGGTGGCCTCCTGCCTGCTGCCGGGCGGTTCAAAGGGCATCTCTTTCCTCTTCTATCCTGACTTTTCCAAACTCAACAGCGGCGTCTTCCTGGGCGCTTTGGGTCAGGCTTTCTATTCGCTCAGTCTGGCCATGGGCTGTGTGTGCACCTTCGCTTCTTATTTCAGCCGTGAGACCCATCTCACCAAGTCGGCCGCGCAGGTCTGTGTGGTCGACTGTCTGGTGGCCATTCTGGCTGGCCTGATGATATTCCCGGCAGCCTTTTCGGTGGGCATCAGTCCCGATTCGGGTGCTTCGTTGGTGTTCATCACCCTGCCCAATGTGTTTCAGCAGGCCTTTGCCGACTTGCCTGTGCTGGGGCGGATTATCTCGTTCGGATTCTATGCCCTGCTCACCCTTGCTGCTCTCACCTCGCTTATCTCCCTGCATGAGGTGAGCACCGCCTTCCTGCACGAGGAACTCGACTGGTCGCGCGGCAAGGGCGCTGCCTTCGTTACGGGCGCCTGTATCGTCATCGGCACGTTCTGCTCGCTCTCTTTGGGCGGCAGCGGCAGTCTGACGTTCCTGGGCCGTTCGCTTTTCGACTGGTTCGATTTTATCACGGGCCAGATATTCCTGCCTGTGGGCGGATTCCTCACCTGCATCTTCCTCGGATGGTTTGTGCCCCGTTCGCTGCTGCGCGACGAGTATACCAACGGCGGCACCCTGCGCGGCACCTACTTCGGCGTGTTCTTCTTTTTGGTGCGCTATGTCTGTCCACTGAGCATCCTGCTCATCTTCCTCAATCAGTTAGGTGTCATCTAAACGGTTGTGACTATGAGTGAACATCATCACAGAGGTTCTTTCGGCAGCAAGTTAGGCATCATTCTGGCCACGGCGGGCTCAGCGGTGGGCTTGGGCAATATATGGCGCTTCCCGTATATGACGGGGCAAAACGGCGGTGCGGCGTTTATCGTGATATATCTGGTGTGTGTGTTCTTGCTTGGTGTGCCCGGCATGGTGGCCGAGTTTGTGGTGGGCCGTCATGCCTCGTCCAATGCGGCACGCGCCTACAGTCTGCTGGCCAAAGGAACCCCTTGGCGGGTGATAGGCTATATAGGCGTGTTCACCTCCATGATTATACTCGGGTTCTATGCTGTGGTGGCAGGGTGGTGCCTGCAGTACCTGATGGTCAGTCTGCTCGGACAGTTGCACGGTGATGCCGCTTTTGTGGCCGGCTATTTCACCCGTTTCTCCTCCCATCCGCTTATTCCGGTGGGCTGGGCCTTGCTGTTCATTCTGCTCACCCGTTTCGTAGTGGTGAGGGGAGTCAGAGAGGGCATAGAGCGCACTTCCAAGGTGCTCATGCCGCTGTTGCTGGTGCTGCTGGTGCTCTTGGTCGTGGCCGCCTGCATGCTGCCCGGTTCGTCCAAGGGCGTGGAGTTCCTGCTGAAGCCCGATTTCGGCAAGCTCTCGGGCGGTGTCTTTCTGGAGGCGCTTGGCCAGGCCTTCTTCTCGCTGAGCCTCGGCACAGCGTGTCTTTGCACCTATGCCTCTTATTTCGGCCGCGATACTAATCTGCTGGGTTCCGCCGTCAAGATATCCCTGCTCGACAGTCTGATAGCCATTCTGGCCGGCCTGATGATTTTTCCCGCAGCTTTCTCAGTGGGAGTGAATCCCGATTCCGGTCCGTCGCTCATCTTCATCACGCTGCCCAATGTGTTTCAGGAGGCTTTCCAGAGTGTTCCCGCGGTGGGTTATGTGGTGTCGGTGGCTTTCTATGCCCTGCTGGCCTTGGCCGCCCTTACCTCTACCATCTCCATGCACGAGATAGGCACCTCCTTCTTCCATGAGGAACTGAAAGTGTCGCGTCAGAAGGGGGGGTGGGTGGTCACCTTGATATGCTGTGTCATTGCGGTGCTCTGCTCGCTCTCGGTGGGGGCTATTCCCGCGCTCCGTGTGAAGGGCATGACGGTGCTCGACTTCTGCGACTCGCTCACAGCCGATTACCTCCTGCCTCTTGGGGCTTTCCTCACTTGTCTCTTTGTAGGGTGGTATGTGCCCCGCAGATTGGTGAGCGACCAGTTCACCAACTGGGGAACCCTGTCGGGACGCCTATTGCCCGTTTTCCTGTTCTTTGTGCGCTTTGTGTGCCCGGTCTGCATCGCCTGTGTGTTCCTGCATCAGTTGGGCGTCATCTGATACACCTCTCAAGCCATGTCGTGGAAAGAATTTTTCTATTTTCAGAAGTCCGACCGGCAGGTCTTGCTGGTGGCGCTCACGGTGGCGGTTGTGGCGTTCGGACTGATTTTTCTGGTGGGTGAGCGGCACACCGCTACCGATAGCGCGACGTCACCCGCCGACAGTCTCGATGCCTGGAGTGGCGCCGACTATGAGAAACAGCCCGATGATGGCTACTTTGCTGTGGAAAAAACACCGCATGAGCGCTTCGCCTTCGACCCGAACACGGCCGACAGCAGCCAACTGCTGCGCCTGGGCCTGCAGCCCTGGCAGGTGCGCAACATCTACCGCTACCGCGCCAAGGGTGGCGTGTTCAGGGAGAAAACGGATTTTGCAAGGGTCTACGGGCTCACTGCGGGGCAGTATAAGGAACTGGAACCCTACATACAGATATCGCCCGACTACCGTCCGGCAGCCGAAGTCTATGGAGCCCGCCGTCCTGCGGGAGGGGCGGGCTATGACCGTGCGCCCTCGGAAAGAGGCGCTCCGGAAGGTGAGCGGCGGGAGCGTGAGGACTATCCGCGCGACACGCTTCGCTATCCGGTAAAACTCAAGGCCGGCGAGCATATCGACGTGAACCGGGCCGACACTACCCAACTGAAGAAAATCCCCGGCATAGGCAGTTATTTTGCCCGTTCCGTCGTTCGCTACCGCGAACGTCTGGGCGGCTTCTATTCAGCCGACCAGTTGCTGGAAATAGAAGGTTTTCCTACCGAGGCGCTGGAGTATGTAAGCGTTTCGGCGGCTGGGGTGCGCAAACTCAACCTAAACCGGCTCTCTGTGGCCGAGCTGAGGCGCCACCCGTATGTCAATTTCTATCAAGCCAAGGCCATCGCCGACTACCGCCGGCTGAAGGGCGACCTCCACAGTCTCGACGACCTGTCGCTGCTGCCGGAGTTTCCCCAGCATCTGCTGGAGCGCCTTGCCCCTTATGTCACCTTCTGACCGCTTGCCTACAGATACTGCTTGATGGCGTCGATGAGTTGCTGGTATTCCTCATCGGAGAGATATACCTTGCCCGGGTTCATCTGGAAGGTGCCGCCGTAGTCGGGGCCGTCGACATATTTTGGTGCCAGGTGAAAGTGCAGGTGGCTCAGTTTGTCGCTGTAGGCGCCATAGTTTATTTTCTCGGGATTGAAGGCTTTCTGCATGGCCCGCGTCACCTGTGCCACGTCGGCCATAAAGGCGTTGCGCTCCTCGTCGGTGAGTTCGTTGAGGTCGTTTACATGGCCGTTGTAGGCCACGAGGCAACGTCCGCGGTAGGTCTGCTCCTTGAAGAGGAAGGCGCGCGACACACGCAGTTCGGCAAACTGTATCATCAGGTTGTGCAGGGTCTCATTGTTGGTGCAGTAGAGACATTCGGCTGGATTGCTGTACATTTTTTTGACTGTTTTTTAGATTAGGGACTGTCGTTGAATATTAAGATTATTTATAACTATTTGTTTTTCAATGTGATACAAGTTTTGTACCTTTGTATAGGGTAAGAAAAATCCCCCC
>CACYUZ010000020.1:0-49800 GCA_902777645.1 uncultured Prevotellaceae bacterium
GAGACTTGACGCTATGCACCGAATAAAAACAAAAAGCGACCGAAACAAATTCTATGGAATACTGCCTTTAATATCAAACAGAATTAATAGAACACACCTAAATTGAGTAAAGACCGACTTTGGAATGCTAATTATTGGAGAGTGATGACAGCGAATTTTTCCATGTCCTTCGCTTTCTATCTACTCACGCCGCTGCTCCCGCTCTACCTGACCGACCGCTTCGGTGCAAGTAAGGACATGATTGGTCTGGTGCTCTCCGGCTACACCATCACGGCTCTTTTGGTCAGACCTTTCAGCGGATTCCTCGTCGACAGCTTTCCAAGGAAAAGGGTTTTGCTCATCAGCCTCTTTTTCTACTTTATCTGTTTCAGCGGCTATCTCGCTGCAGGCACATTGCTCCTCTTCGCCATCGTGCGTACTATGCATGGTGCCCCCTTCGGAGCTTGCACCGTGGCCAACAGCACCATGGCCATCGATGTGCTTCCATCCAGCCGTCGAAATGAGGGCATAGGCTATTATGGCCTGAGCAATAATGTGGCCACGGCCATCGCTCCTACGGTTGGCATATTCCTATATCGCTACACGGCCAACTTCGAATTGCTCTTCTGGCTGGCGTTTTTGGTGGCGGGCGTGGGGTTCATTGCCGACTATACCATCAAAACGCCTCAAAAACCGGTTCAGACCATCAAACTCACTTGGTCGCTCGACCGTTTCTTCCTGCTCAAAGGGTGGGCTATCGGGGTAAACATGGCTTTCTTTGGCTTATGTTATGGAGTGCTGAGCAACTATCTGGCCATTTACGGAAAGGAGATATTGAATATTACGGGGGGAACGGGAACCTACTTCATGCTGTTGGCCATCGGCCTCATCATCTCACGCATACAGGGAGGCAGGATGCTCCGTAAAGGACGGCTCACGCACAATGCGGCCGAAGGAATCATTATCTCTACCATCGGCTATACGCTGTTCGTGGCTTGTCCGAACATGGTGGGGTATTATGGGTCAGCCTTGCTCATCGGTCTGGGTAACGGTCACATGTGGCCGGCCAGCCAGAATATGATTATCGCCATGGCACAAAACAACCAAAGAGGTACTGCCAACTCGACTATTCTCACCAGTTGGGATTTAGGAATGGGTCTCGGTGTCCTTTTGGGAGGTGCCATTGTTGAATATGCCGACTATTCCACCGCATTCTGGTGGATTGCCGTCATGCATGTGCTGGGAGCGCTCTTTTTCTTCCTCATCACACGCAGACAATTCCATAAAGGGAAAATACAGTAGGGGGCTTAAGCAATACCTAATAACAAATGTACCGCCACAGGTCTCTGACCACTTTCTCTGGGTCCCAAAGACCATTAAAGGTCCATTGGGCTGTTACGGTATAGTATTGTGGAGCTCCTTCGGCCTACTGTAGATTGTCGTTCATCCACAATCCGTGACCGCCTTCGCGGGTGCAGTTGTAGAAATACACACGTTGTCCCCATGGACAGGGGTCAAGCACCTTGTCGGTGTAGGCATAGCTGATGTTGCTGTCGAGTATCTGCTTCGACATCGTGCAGGATAAGAAGTAGAATTGTGAGTCGTGGTGATATCGACCCAGGGCGTGGGACTGGCGGCGTCAAACTGTGAATTGGTGATGACGAGTTTCTTGCTTTTGTCGCCCCGGCTTTGCTCATAACATGCTGGCCTATTTCAAGGTCATTCTTACTTGATGGGTGCCGCTGGTGTACTCCTTACTGCTGGTGGCACCGGGAAGGGTGACTGTGGCGGTGGAACCGGAGGGTATGCTGAAATCCCAAACCCAGTCACTGCCTTCATAGCGCCAACTACTCTTGATAAGGCCGGCGGCCGACTGATATTCTGCCTCGAGATGGCCCAGGCGTTTGTCGGGAATGGGGCGCATGATGATATGTTTAAAGCCGGGTGCCTTGGGGTCGGCGGCGATACCGGCGCAAGTCTTCCATATCCACTCGCACACACAGCCGTAGGCATAGTGGTTGAAGCTGTTCATGCCCTGAGGACCCATGCCTTTGTCTACCATATAGCTGTTCCAACGCTCCCAAATGGTGGTAGCACCGTTGTCTACCGAGTACAGCCAACTGGGATTATTACGCTGGAAAAGCAGTTCGTAGGCTATGTCGGCCATGCCGTTATCGGTCAAGGTGGTCATCAGGATGGAGGTGCCGAGGAAACCGGTCTGCAGGCAGTTACCGTGCTCTTCGAAATTCTTACGCAGCCGAGCCGTCATATTTTTGTAGGCCTCTCCCTCCACCAAGTGGTTCTTCAGGGCAAAGAGGGCAGGGGTCTGCATGGTGTTCATGATGTCTATCACAAATGAACCGTCGTCCTCCAGGAAGGTCTTTCTGATGTAGTCTCTCGCTTCCTCGGCCATCTTCTCATAAGGTGCGGCGTCACGGCCGGTGGCACGCGCCATGTCGGCCATCATACTGGCGTCAATAGCCCAGTAGTTGGCGCCAAGGTAACTCCAATAGCCTATGGCGTCGGGCTTGGGGCCGTGGTCGAAGGCGCGGCCGCTCGTACTTTCAAGCGCTTCATAGCTCAACCAGTCGGCCCACTGATAATTGCCGTTCTCGCTGGTCAGGGCTTGATGGTCGTAATGGGTTTCATTCACATGGTTCAGATAGCGGTTCATCGCCTCCCAGTTTTCATCCACAATCTCGCGGTCGCCAAACTGTTTCCACACCGTCCAGGGTACGATGACACCGGCATCAGCCCAACCCAGCCGCATGTAGTCATTGCCGTATTGGCCCCAAGGTGCCACACCGGGGAAACCACCCGTCTCGCTCTGTGAGTCGCGCATGTCGCGCATCCACTTGTGGAAGAAACGGTCGGTATTGGCAAAGAACGTGCCTGTCTCGGTGAAGACCTGTGTGTCGGCCGTCCAGCCCAGACGCTCGTTGCGCTGAGGACAGTCGGTGGGTACCGAAAGATAATTGGAGCGCTGTCCCCACACAGTATTGGATATCAATTGGTTTATCAGTTCATTGCCAGTTTTTAGGGTCCCAATTTCAAGGTTCTGGGCGATGGAGGTTACGGGGACTGATGTAAGTGACTTGATATGCACTTCTTCTGTGGCAGTGATGGATACATATCGGTAGCCAAAGAAGGAATAGCGGGGCATATAACTGGTATAGCCTTCTCCGCGGCCGAAAGTATAGACCACCCGAATGCCTTCATTGGGAATGCGCAGATTGTCACGATGTACACTGCCTTCCGGACCGTCCATGCCACGGTTCTTGGCACCATTGCCGTCGTTGAGCAACTCCCCGGGCAGACAGGTTAGCACCGTGCCTTCCGCAGCCTTGAAAACGAATGAGGGCACGGCAGCGGCATTCTGTCCGAAATCTACAACAAGCGTCTCACCGGGCTGCAATACCATTTCTTCATGGCCGTTGTACCTGCGGGTCACCACCACATGGCCGTATTCTCCGTCCTTGACTCCGGCAGCATCCCGCCATACATAGGCTTCCTTGGGACGAAGGGCGATGTCTTCACGCAGATAGATTTCGGCTCCATCCGAGGGGAATATCTCACCGGTGAATTCGGTGTTTTCCTCAGGAGTAGACAACAATTCCGGGGTCTTGTAGCCGGCTTCGATGCGGGCATCATACTCTTCTCCATCGAAGATGGCTGCATGACGGACAGGCCCTGCAATGCCGGCGCGCCAATGGGTCAGATCGGTGCCGAAAACTTGGGTGGTCCCGTCGGCATAGGTCAATTGGAGCACTCCGCGGAAAGCACACTTCTTGCCCAGCATGCCTTCACTGCCGGAAGGAGTCACAATCTTGTCGGCCCACCAACCGGGTGTCACTTGCACGGCAAGTTGGTTCTCGGCATTGGCACTACACTTAAAAAGGGAGGTCACATCATATGTAAAGGAGCGGCGGGTCTTCTTGACATGGGTAAAACCGGGCTTCAGCACTTCGTCACCAACCCGCTCACCATTTACAAACAGGTCATAGACACCGAGAGCAGTGGTCATCCATTGGGCCGAAACAACAGCTTTCTCATTTTTCATGGAAGAGACAAACCAACTGGCGCCATCGGCGGCGCGGCTGTTCTTGCTGTCGTCTATTTTGCCGGTTACGACGGGAGCATCAGCTGCCGAAATCCATTTCGATTGCTCCCAAAAAGACGCACTCAAAGGCTTGGCCAACGGGGCCTCAGAAACCAGCTGGGTGATGGACGGAGTCGAAACACCAGAGGTGGTAGTCACTTTTGAAGAATGGCAACTGCCTGTCAGCATCACCATGTATAGAATTACAAAGTATCCGGAAATATTTTTCATGGTGCTATGATTTATAATGGTATTTTTGCAAAATTAGGAAAAAATGTCTTTACTTCCAATTTTTATTCCATATTTTCTCCCCTTTTTTATTTTGCCCTTTCAGTCCTCTTTCGTAATTTTGCAACCTGATAAAGGTGGTTCCCATTATGCTATATAACACGAAGATTATTTTGATTTCCACGATATTGGCCTTTATGGCCAATTTGTCGTGCGGAAAGCATCAGGCCAATTTGCAATCGGCCGACTTGAAGCCGGTCGAAACGCTTTCCAATGATAAGCAGTCTCCCAGCCAGGTCGATGTCGAGGTGTTGCAACAATGGAGGGCAGGCGAAACAGTAAGCCCGGAAGCCGTAAAGGCCTTCGGACTGGACAATTGTTTCACATCAGAGCCCATACCCGACAATGTCTGGACGCGAATGCAGGGAAAATCATACAAAGAGAATCCATACATCAAGCGGAGTGACTTGAGGCACATACGCATCCTCCATTGGGACTACGACAACAAAATTCATATCGGAGAGATGGTGTGCAATAAACTCATAGCCGATAAACTGGTGGATATTTTTAGAAAACTTTACGATGCTAAGTATCCTATCCAACGAATGGTGTTGCCGGATGTCTACAATGCCGACGATGAGAAGCAGATGAGAGACAACAATACGTCTTGCTTCTGCTATAGGGTGGTGGCAGGTTCAACCAAATTGTCCAAACATGCCCGCGGACTGGCAGTCGACATCAATACTCTCTACAATCCTTATTGTAAAGTAAATGCCAACGGTAAACGGTTCGTACAACCTGCCAATGCCGGTGAATACTGCGACCGCAGTAAGTCATTCCGCTACAAAATAGACCACAACGACCTGGCATACAAACTCTTCAGAGAAAGTGGATTCAGATGGGGTGGCGACTGGAAATCGCGAAAAGACTACCAACATTTTGAATGGATGGAATAGGAGCATTAAGAGTATGCGCTTTGGTGGGGGACAAAAAAAAGAGCCCCTAAAGGCTCTTTCCGTGATTCCGTTGGGGCTCGAACCCAAGACCTACTGCTTAGAAGGCAGTTGCTCTATCCAGCTGAGCTACGGAACCGTAATGGAGGTAAAAATTACCCGATTCCATTTTCGGCTGCAAAATTAGTCTTTTTTTTGGAAACAACCAAATAATTCACATTTTACTTTTTTCCAAAGCAAGTTTTTTGTTTTGAGATGCTTCCTGAATACTTTCAGATAGCATTTTCCACAAAAAGACAAGACTATTACACGAAATGATAACGAAATACGGAATTATTTTAGTAATATTGCAGAAAATAATGCTAAAACTATTTCAGTATGAACAAAAAATGCATTTTATTTTTAGTCTTGTCAGTTTGCTTTGCACTGACGGCTTGTGGAAGCAAGTCGTCTGAAACCACAGAAAAAGCTTCTGCAGCATCCACCGATAGCGAACAGCCCGTCGCAGTACAGACTGCAGATTCTTCTGCTGCTAAAGTGGAAGACGAAGAGGATGACCCCACCAACAGTGAGGAATTCAATGTGAGTGTAAGAACTTTCGACATGGACAGCCAGGATCCCGGTCCAGGCTACGAAGCCACAGTCAGCAATAAGGCAGGCAAGACTATACAGGTCTTGGAGGGCCGCACGGAAGGCTATCCCCCCGACATGCTGAAGACCTTTGGTGAGGTATGGCAGACCGACATCAATTTCGACGGCCATACCGATGTGCTTATCTGCCTGGGGTGGGTGCCTGTGAGCGACCAGCATTTTGTACTCTACGACGCATGGCTCTTTAATCCTACAGAAGGAAAATTCATCTGCTCGCCCAACTTCCGTGATATATACAATCCTGAAGTGGACCGCGAGAAGAAACGCATCCTAAGCCATTACATAGCCCGCGACGGTGTGCAACGTGTCTATTCTGCGCTATACTGGCAGCCCGACGGCAGCCTCCAGGAGGCCGGCGAGACATGGGTGGTGAAATAGCCGCCTATTTATACTTATCCAGCAGCGTCTGTGCCTGTTCATTGCCCATTTCCTTGGCGGTGTTGAGCAGTGCCAGACCTGCTTTTTTGTTGCCTTTCTGTATCTGAGCCACGCCTTTTATCACATAGGCGGTGCTGTATTTCTCATCCAGAAGCAGACACTGGTCGGCTGCGGCAATGGCTTCATCGTTCTGGTTCAGCCGGAGCAGCAGCGAGGCTTTTTCTGCATGGAAACCGACGTCTTGCGGACTCTGATAAATGCAATGGTCTATGTCGTCGAGCGCCTGTTTGAACATCTTGGCGTTCACCTCACACTGCTCGCGCTGAAAATAGAATTCGGCATTACTCCTGCCGTAGGTTAGGGTGTCGTATTGGTTGTAGTCGGCCACGGCTTTGCGGTATTGACCGGCTTCGTCGAAGGCCACGGCACGGGCCAGCAGGTAGGGAGCAGCAGAACTGGCATAAGGCTTGGGGCAGTTCACCACGGCACTGTCCAGCAATGCGAGCACTTCGCCTTTGTCGGCACCGAGCTGGGTCTTGCATTGGGCGGCCTCATAGAAGAGTTCCGGATTGCGGAGCTCCGTCTGCGTCAAAGCGGTAAAGAGGTCGTAGGCTTCCTGATAGGAACCTTTGGTGTAGAGAATTTGGGCCTGTAGATGGCGGTAGATGGGCTGTGGGTCGATGCGGTCGGCCTCACGGGCTTCTTCCATGGCGCGGTCCAGACTCCAGACTTCGTAGGGCTTGTCACTGAGATACACCTCTTTCTGATAAATCAAGTTGGCATAGCGGTAGTGGGCATCGGCCTTGTTCTCCGCCACTTGGATGGCTTTTTCCATATCAGCCTTGGCGGCGTCGAATTCTCCCTTGTTCACATGTATTTGCGCACGAGAGGTATAGCCTTCTGTCTCTTCGGGAAATTTCTGTATGAAATTTTCAACCGTCTGAAGATATTTCGACTCGTCACTGCCCTGGGCGCTGAGCATCAGGGCCAAACGGGCGTCATCCTTCCCGTCGGGCAGGGCAACGGGGATGTTGCAGCGGCGGAAGATGGGGCTGTTGGCAGTCAGGCTGTTCACCTGGAAGTCTTGCGCATAGCGCACATCGGCGGCATGCAGCTCGCCCGAGCGGGTGGTCTGGAGTAGACCGATTACCTGTCCGTTGC
Source organism: uncultured Prevotellaceae bacterium (assembly GCA_902777645.1). Classification (GTDB taxonomy): domain Bacteria; phylum Bacteroidota; class Bacteroidia; order Bacteroidales; family Bacteroidaceae; genus Prevotella. The sequence goes on from CACYUZ010000020.1 coordinate 7,450, forward strand.
CGCTTACAAGCGGGCAGCTCACCACATTCTCGGGTATCTCCATGTCCACCACATAGTAGTTGTAGTGGTCCATGAAGGTCTCCGCTTTAGTCACCTTGCCGGTTATGATGTTGGGCTTTTTCACAGCATAGTCTACGAGATAAATGGCCGTACCGGGCACTTGGGCCTCGGCTGAAAGGGAGGCACCTGTGGTCTTGCCGTTCACATGAAATTTCACCATGTCGTATATCTCATTGGCATCCACGATGTCGGTCACATCCATCTTTTTTCCTGACGCATCTATTACCACAGCTTTTTCAGCGCCCACAAAGGGTGTCCAGTCGCTTACGGCAGTACCGTCATTGCCCACAAATACACCATGGCTGGAGGCGAGCAAAGAGCCGTCGGCCTTAAAGGTGGTAAGTGTGAAAACAGATTTGCCTACATTCTTCACCGGTCCGGGTTGGGCCGACACCTGCAGGGTGAGGGCTGCAAATAGTGCGAAAAATATTTTTTTCATCCTTGTTTGATTAAAATTCATTTTTTGGAGAGAAGAGCCAAGGCGTTCTCGCGGGCGGCCGCTGTCACATCGCTGCCACTAAGCATCTGGGCTATCTCATCGATACGCTCAGCGCTTTGCAGCTGTACCATGTGGCTCTCCGTAACATCTTCTTTGTCTTCTTTATAAACACGGTAGTGGGTCTTTCCGCGCGAGGCAATCTGGGGCAGATGGGTGATGCTGATCACCTGGCGGCCGTCGTGTCCCATCTCCTCCATGATGTGTGCCATCATTTCCGCCACCTTGCCGCTCACACCGGTATCTATTTCATCAAAAACTATAGTCGGAAGCTGTACAGCATTGCTAATCAGTGCTTTCAGAGTGAGCATCACGCGGGCTATCTCACCCCCTGAAGCCACTTGCGTAAGGGGCTGCAGGGGCATGCTCTTGTTGCCGCTGAAGTAGAATTCCACCTTGTCGCTGCCGTCATGGCTCATGGGCTTGGTACTGATGCGCACTTCAAAGCGCACATTGGCGATACCGAGGGGTATCAAGCGGGCCACGGTCTCTTTCTCGATGTTCTTCGACGCCTTCTGCCGAACGGCATGAAGCTCTTTGGCCAATTCCTCACAACGGGCTTGCGACCGTTTGACGGCCGACTCGTATTCGGCCAGCATGTCGTCGTTGTGGTCTATCTGCTCAATCTGACGGGCATACTCGTCGCGAAGCCGCAACAGGTCTTCTACCGTGCTGACATGGAATTTCTGCTGCAAGCGGTAGATGGTGTCAAGGCGGGCGTCAACTTCCTCCAAACGGTGGGGATTCACCACCAGACTTTCGGCTTCGCGGTTGATGTCACTCCCGATGTCTTTCAGTTCTACATAACAGGCGTCCATCCGCTCGGCGGTTTCCTTGATGGTGGGCAGGAGTGTCTGCAGGTGGTCAAGGGCATGGCTCACGGTGCGCAGCATTTCCACCACGCCACCTTCGTCGCTGAGCTGACTGTCAGCCTCATAAAGGGCGGTCTTTATCTCTTCGGCATGGGTCAGAAGCTCGCTTTCCTGTTCCAAGGCCTCTTGCTCGCCTCTTTGAAGACGGGCTTCGTCCAGTTCATGGTGCTGATAACGGAGGAAGTCTTCATTCTCTTGACTTTTGGCAATATCCTCGCGCAGGCGCTCCAGTTTGCGCACATCGTCACGATAGGTGTTCCAGGCGGCTGTATAGGTGTCGAGAAGGGGCTTGTCCTTGGCGATGATGTCCACCACGCCCAACTGGAAATCATCTTTCTTAAGCAGTAGGTTCTGGTGCTGGCTGTGTATGTCTATCAACTGCTCGCCCAACTCGCGCATCACAGTCAGATTGACGGGGGTGTCGTTGATGAAAGCACGGCTTTTGCCGGCCGACGACAGTTCGCGGCGCAATATGCAGTCGGAGGCGTCGTAGTCGAGGTCGTTGGTGTCGAAAAAGGGCTGCAGGGGGTAGGAACTGATGTCGAAGTGGCCTTCTATCACACAGCGGTCGCAACCGGGCTTCACGCTCTTGGTGTCGGCACGGCCGCCAAGCAGCAGTCCCATGGCACCGAGTATGATGCTCTTGCCGGCACCTGTCTCGCCGGTGATAACGGAAAAACCGGGATAGAAGGCCACGTCCATCTGGCTGATGAGCGCATAGTTCCTGATATAAAGTCGGGTCAGCATGTTATCCTTATTGTTTTATCTTTTCCCAGGCATTGTTCTGTGAGGCGTTGATGCCGAACAGTATGTCGTACACTTTCTCTTTCTCGTTTTGGGTTCCCTTGCCTTTGTAGATGTTGGCCAACTCGTCGCGCTTGTAGTCGGTCCATATCTGAGGGAGCATGCTCATGGGGCGGTTCTCATGGGCTTTCTTCAAGCCTTCTTCCAAAGCGGTGGTCACAGCGGCACGGCCGCGGTCCACATTGGTCGACATCTCGTCCAGTCCCTTGCGGTAGTAGTCGTACTGCAACTGGCGGAAGGGCTCCATCGCACCTTCCAGGTAGTCGTTGATAATAGCGAAACGGTTGCGGTCGTTCTCAAAAGCTTTCCAACCGGGGAAATTCAGATTCTGGGCGTTGTTGGTCAGGTTCATGCAGCGCTGCAGGATATCGGTACCACCCATGGGGGCAAAACTGTCCAGGTCGAGACCGATGATGAGGTAGGCATAATAGGCGATGAGGGCTATCAGCTGGTTGTCGATCATGTCTTCGTTGAATTCCAATTGGTCGAACTGGGCAAACTCAAAATTGAAGTCGTTGTCCTTGTTGTTGTAGAGGGTGGTGGTATAGGCTGAATTCCAAACCGGACGGTTGGCCTGTATCATCGCAGTACAGGTGAACTGATTGGATGAGGCGTCATATTTCGTCACCGTGATGTTGAAATTGCACACGATGCGCTCATTTTTCTGAAACTGTAGGTTGGTCCACTGCTTGTCGTTGATAAACTGCTCCAGGGTTTCCTGCAGGTTTTCAAAAACACTGACATCGGTGCCTTGTATCTGGGCATGATTGATGTTCACCTTGGCCTGGAGTTCCTGACTCCAGGACGACTGAACGAAAAGAAAGGCCAGCAGGGCTGTTATGATGGTTTTTCTCATGTCGCTTGTGTTTTGCCTACAGTGATTTGTCTTCTTTCAAGTGCAAAAGTACTCATTTTTTTATAAACGCACCATTCAGCAACTTATTTTATCATTTATTTACTTTATTCTTTTTCTTGCTCACAATTAGCGTATCTAATCATGATTTTTTGCAAAAAAACTGTTTTAAATGGGCTATTCTGCATCATTTCACCGATTTTTAACAATTTAAACTGAAAAAAATCAAAAAAGTATCAGTTTTTGACGAGATTATATTATGCTATATCATCAAAACGTTGTAATTTTGTACCAAAATTCATCAATCAATAACCTAATTAAATAATTTAAAGCGTATGAAGAAATTTTTTACTCTTATTGCCGTGGCCGCAATGGCTATGACAGCAGGCGCTCAGGAAGTGGGACTGTTCGACTACAGCGCCACCTATGAGGACGGCCAGTCTATCTCCACCGCCAGCGCCAAGCTTACCCTTGGCAACGACATGAAGGGATGGAAAGTTGGTGCAACCAAGATTACCGAAGGTGGTTATCTCAATGCTTTCGGTCAGACCGTCACTGTTTCCACCGACGATGGCGACAAGGAGCAATTTAGCGCCATCACGCTGAACGGACAGAACAACCCCAAAGACGAGGCTGCTTCCGGCAAAGGAAGCGGAATCAACTGCGCAGAGGGAAAGACAAGTGCTCACCTTCCTCAGAATGGTTCTTATTACATTTTCCAACCCACAGCCAGCGGCACTGTCCAGATAGGTATTGTTCTTAATGCCAACAAGGCTTTCTATCTGATTGATGCCACCGACGCTCAGATGGTTCACGACGACAGCAAGGACAAGGATTATCTCGATGTGGTCCTTCCCGATGCCAATCTGCAAAACTATGTCATCAAAGACGCTGAGGGCAATGTTGTAACCCTCGCTGACGATGAAGATGGTAAAGGTGGCAAGATTGTAAATGAAAAGATTAGTAGTGGTACGCTCGAGTTTGATGCTGAGGCCGGAAAGACCTACTACTTCTTCTGCACAGGTTCCAAACTGGGCTGCTTCGGCTATGTGTTCAATGCTGCAAGCACTCCCGCTCTCAACGAGACCACGCTTTGGGAAGGCACCGCTACCGTTACCGGTTGGGCCAACCAGCCTTACATCCTGAGCGACGGTGGTGCTGAGCTCAAGGCCGCCAATGCCAAGGCAGGTGATTTGATCCGCATCTATATGTCGGCTCCCACCACCAACTGGCAGATGGAGCTTTTCGAGGGCCACTGGGGACCCATGTACCTCCGCTTCTCTGAGGTTCCTCTCTACAATGAGGACGGCTCCGCAAGAGAGTCTGTTATCAGCGACCTCACCAACAAGGGATATGTTGAGTTCGCTCTTACCGAGGATATGCTTACCGCTGCCTTCACCTCTCAGGGCTGGGGCGGTACCTTCCTGCTCAATGGCGACGGCGACATCACCGTGACCAAGGTCACCATTCTCAACGACGGCGGCAGCGTTGAACCGCAGCCCCAGGGTGAGAAAGAGAGCCTCATCGACCGCTTTACCTATACTTGGAACGACACCGAGACCTTGACCCACAACGAGGACGGTTCCATCACCTACAACTCCGTTTCTTGGGGTGGCCTGGCCGCATGGCTTAAAGGTGAGACCGAGCCTACCGACTGGTCGGGCTATGAGAAGATTGTGTTCGAGTTTGCTGAGCCTACCACTGTCAACACTCAGATTCTCATCGGCGGCACCGATGCTACCGCTTGGGGCAATGCCGGCATCACTTCGCTTGAGTGTCTCTTCGAGGGCCACGACATGACCAACGTGGAGCAGTGTGCTCTCCAGACCAGCGAGGCTACCACGCTCGTCATCACCGCTATCTACCTCGTGAAGAAGGCTGACGGTATCCAGCAGACTGTTTCCGTGAAGAATGAGTTCAACGCCAACGCTCCCATCTACAACCTGGCCGGCGTACGCGTGAACAAGGATTACAAGGGTATCGTAATCCAGAACGGCAAGAAGTTCGTTCAGAAATAATCCAGAATAGAAAAACATCCAAGGGGGTGGCTGAGCCAGCCACCCCCTTTTCTTCTAACTTTACCTAATAACAACTAATTATGAACCAAAGCAAAAGCATGAGAAGTCATATTTTGGCTAAAAGCTGGGGTATGATTCTCTTTCTGATGCTGTTGCCCCTCACAGCCTTCGCACAGAATATCAAGGTGGAAGGCACGGTCACCGATGCCACCAACGGCGACCCTATTATTGGAGCGACAGTGAAAATCAAGGGCTCAGGTACTGGTACCGTAACCGACCTCGACGGTAACTACGCCATTGATATGAAAGCCGGTCAGACCCTTGAGATTTCTTATATCGGCTATACCACACACAGCATGAAAGTGTCGAAATCCGGACGGGTGGATGTCAGACTTGCTGAAGACTCACATACCCTCGACCAGGTGGTGGTGGTGGGTTATGGTACTATGAAGCGAAGCGACCTCACCGGTGCAGTCTCGTCCATCTCCGAGGCACAGATTAAGCAGGGTGTCAACACGTCGCTCGAGCAGGCCATGCAGGGACGTATCGCCGGTGTGCAAGTGATGCAGAACTCGGGTGCCCCCGGCGGCGGTATCTCCGTGCAGATCCGTGGTGTCAACTCGCTCAACGGCAATGAGCCGCTCTATGTGGTCGACGGTATCGCCATGTCGGGACAGACGGGCGACAACTCAAGCGTGATGAGCACCCTCAACCCGAGCGATATTACCAGCATCGAGGTGCTCAAGGATGCTTCGGCCACCGCTATCTACGGTTCGCGTGCCTCCAACGGCGTGGTGCTCATCACCACCAAACGCGGACAGGAAGGCAAGCCGAAACTCTCCTATGAGGGCTACATGGGATGGCAGCAGCTGCCCAAGACCCTGGAGGTGATGGACCTCTACCAGTATGCTGACTTCTATAATGTGCGTGCCGGCATCATGGGATGGGGCGAGCGCGAGGACTACAAAGACCCCTACCTGCTCACCAAGGGTACCGACTGGCAGGACGTTCTCTTCCAGACGGCGTTCATGCACAACCACCAGCTCAATATCAACGGCGGTTCAAACGCTTTACATTATTCTATATCGGGCGGTTATCTCGACCAGGACGGTATCGGTATCGGTTCCGGATTCGACCGTATCTCCGTACGTACCAATTTCGACGTCGATGTGACCAAATGGCTTAAGGTGGGGGTCAACGCCTACTATGCCGACACCAAGCAGACCATCACGTTCGATGAGTCGAATGTGATTCAGACTGCACTCAATCAGTTCCCCGATGTGGCGCCGAAAAATCCCGACGGAAGCTACGGCTTCGTTGAGACCAACGATTTCGCCACCTACTACTCCAACCCGCTCTTCGAGGCACAGATGAAAGAGAACGACGTAAAGAACCAGCAGCTCGACTACAACTTCTACGCCAACATCACACCCATCAAGGGCCTTACCCTCCGTGTGGAATACGGCGGCAGCAAAGGCTGGGGAAACACCTACTACTTTACGCCCGAATACCAATATGGTACGGTGAAAAACGAGTCACTGCTCACCCATGGCGAGTCGCGCAACTATTATGAGTCGTTCAAACAGTACGCCACCTACGACTTCGAGCCGTGGAAGGGACACCGCTTCCAGATTATGGCCGGTCATGAGTCGCAGGAGGGTGAGTGGTTCAAAGGTTCTTCCAGCAGAAGGGGATACATCGCCACTTCTGTGCACAGCATTGCTGTGGGCGACGCCACTACTGCCACCAACGATGAGCAGGGTGCCGACTGGGCCATCGAGTCATACTACGGACGTATCAACTACAACCTCTTTGAGAAATACCTCCTCACAGCCACACTCCGTACTGACGGCTCGTCCAACTTCAGCCCCAACAACCGCTGGGGTACCTTCCCCTCGGCCGCTCTCGCCTGGCGTATCTCGCAGGAGAAGTTCATGGAGAAGCTGCCTTTCATCAGCAACCTCAAACTCCGCCTCGGATGGGGTCTCGTGGGTAACCAGAGCTCCGGCAGCTATGCCTACGGAGTGGCCATGAAGAATACCGCCACAGCATGGGGCACCGGCTATTATTCCGGAAACATTCCCAATCCTGACATGAAGTGGGAGGAGACAAAGGCTTGGAATGCCGGTCTCGATATCTCGCTCTTCCACAACCGCATCGAGTTCATCGTCGATGCTTACCTCAAAAACACCGACAACCTGCTCATGGAGGCTGCGCTGCCCTCCTATATCATCAACAACGACTATATGGGCATCTCGGCTCCTTGGGTCAACACCGGCGCCATCGAGAACAAGGGTCTTGAGTTCACCCTCAATACCGTGAACATCACTTCCAAAGACTGGCAGTGGAGAACCGGACTCACGCTCTCGTTCAACCGCAACAAGATAAAGAGCCTCAACAGCGCCAGCTCGGCCATCCAGGGAAAAATCGGCACCGAGGTCTACACACTGTCTGAAATCGGCAAGCCGGTGGGCCAGTTCTATGGCTACAACGTGATTGGCATGTACACCAAGGAAGACGACTTCTACCAGAAGAACCAGTTGGGCGAATTCATCCTCGACCAGAACGGTAACCGCAAACCGGTGGCACGTCCCGTCGACACGGAGGGCAACCTGTTCCCCATCGCACAGAACAGTGTCTGGGTGGGCGACTATATCTTCGAGGACGTGAATGGTGATGACATCATCGACGAGAAAGACCGCAAGGTAATCGGCGACCCGAATCCTGACTTCACTTTCGGTATCAACAACGTCATCACATGGAAAGACTTCGAACTCTCCTTCTTCTTCAACGGTAGCGTGGGCAACGATGTGTACAATATTGTGCGCCAGCGCCATACCGACCCCCTCGGATGGGGCAACAAGATGGCTGTGGTGGCCAACTACGCACGTCTGGGCATGTACGACGAGGCTGGGTCGGCCAGCGACATCGCCAATGTCTACGTCACCAATCCCGAATCGGCTGCCGTGCAGCGTGTAAGTGCAGCCGGACAGAGCAACAACGACAACAACCGTGTGTCGAACCGATTTGTCGAGGATGGATCCTACATCCGCCTCAAGACGCTCTCCCTGGCATGGAACGTACCCAAACCCTGGCTGCGCAAGATAGGACTCGACTGGGTGCAGGTTTATGCCAACGTGCAGAACCTCTTCACCATCACCGGCTACGATGGCTACGACCCCGAGCTCGGTTCTGTAAAGCAGAGCGTCATCCTGCAGGGACTCGACAACTATCGTTATCCCTCACAGCGCATTTACAACTTCGGCCTTAAACTCACATTCTAATTTTTCAAGGATTTCAAGATATGAAAATAAAGAATCTATTCAAATATATGGCTGTGGCAGCAGTGACGCTCTCCATGGGCAGCTGCGGTGAGGACTTCCTCGACAGAACTCCGCTTAACCAATACACAGCTCCTACGTTCTATTCTTCCGATGCGGCAGTGAGGAAGGCTACCGAGCCGCTCTACAACAGGGCTTGGTTCAATTTCAACCGCCGTGCCATGCTCGGTATGGGGTCGCAACGTGCCAACGACGCGTGGAACCCGTATGTAAGCGCTGAATTCGCACGCTTCCAGCTCACCGGCCTTACGGAAGACCTCGGTCTGGCATGGTCCTCGCTCTATGTGGTGGTTACGATGGCCAACGCGCTCATCGACGAAGTGCCTAAATACAGCACCGAAGATGTGACCGAGGCCACCAAAAATGCTGCAATGGGTGAGGCTTACCTCATGAGGGCTACCGCCTATTTCTACCTCCTCAGAAGTTGGGGCGAGGTGATTGTCTTCGAAGACAATATCCAGGCATCGCAACTGCCCGTCATTCCGCTTACCAAGGAAGAGGATGTCCTTAAATTCATCGTCCGCGACCTGGAGAGAGCCTCCGAGCTTCTTCCCGAGGATGGCGTAGACCACCATCCTTCCAAGTATGCCGCTAAAGCCATGCTGGCCAAGGTGCTCCTGGCACAGAGCGGATGGCAGACCAACCGCACGGTCGACGGTGAACGCGACCAGGCTACACTCGACCGCGTGGTGGCACTCTGCGACGAGGTCATCAACAGTGGAAAATACGCCCTCATGGACAATTACGAAGATCTGTTCAAGTATGCCAACAACGACAATGAGGAGACCATTCTGGCCATGCGTTGGGCCGACCCGCTCTCGGGTGAGTGGGGCGCCATGAACGCCATCTATTCTGACCTGGCCTTCCCCGAGGTGAGCGATGTCAATGTGTGGGGCGGTAACCTCTACGCATCGGTCGACATGCTCAACTACTACAACGAGGAACCGGCCGACTCCTTCCGCCTGCGCGCCACCTTCTTCACACCGGGACGTCACTACGACTATGTCAAGGCAAGCGAGGGTGGCTATACCTACAGCCACAACTGGGTGCAGGTGAAGAAAGGCGTGGTGGGCACAAAGGCCGACTGCAACGGTCACCTGGCACAGATGGCTTCGCCCATGAACACGTATATCATGCGTCTGGCCGATGTCTATCTCATCAAGGCCGAGGCTATCCTTGGCAACGCTCCCTCCACCTCCGACGCCGAGGGTCTGGCGGCCATCAATGCCGTGCGCAACCGTGCCAAGGTAAAGCCGCTCACCTCCTACGACTTCAACACGCTCATCCGTGAGCGCCGTATCGAGTTCTGTGTAGAAAACGCCAACTGGTTCGACATGGTGACATGGTATCGCTGGCGTCCGCAGTTCATGCTCGACTTCTTCAACAACAAGCAGTACCGCGCATTTGAGATTCGTGAGGGCGACCTCCGGCTCAATGAGGACGGAACCTTCAGCTACACTTGCTATCCTGCCGGCACGTGGTACTTCACCGTCTGGGACTATGACCTCGACGGCGACGGCAAGAACGACGAGGTGCGGCTCTGGAACGACTCCATGCGCGACACCAACGGCAATATCATCTCGCTCAACGGCGTGCCGCAGGACAAGGCACACGGCTACGAGTTCGACCTCGACAAGCTGTTCCGTGAGAAACTGGCCGACGGCGCCGTACATGTCACCCTCAGCGAAGCCAATATCTTCATGCCTTATCCCGAGGCCGACGTGCTGCAGAACCACTACTTCCGTGAGGCTCCGCAGAATTATGACTTCGGTGAATAAACTGGCTGCTTAAACTCATCTAATCAAAAATAGATTATATATGAAACGAAATATTTTCAATTTCAAATGGAGCGTCTTCATGCTGATGCTGATAGGGGCTATGCAACTGTCGGTCACCTCATGCTCCGACGACGATTCTACCGGCGGCACACCTGAGATTACGGCGGTGCGCGTGCCCGACCCTGCAAAGGCCGACAGCACGTTCACCAAGTCGGGACCCGGACAGGTTATCGCCATCATCGGTAAGAACCTTGACCACACACTCAAGGTCTATATCAACGACCAGGAGGTGTATTTCAATCCTATGATGAACACCGACCACAGCGTCATCGTGACGGTGCCGTCCGAGGCCGATGGCTTCAAGCTCACCGCCTTCAACAGCGAACTGAAAGATGAAATCAGAGTGGAGACCACTCATGGCACGGCTACCTATGCCTTCAAAATCACCGCACCCTATCCCTCCATCTCGCAGGTGAAAGCCGACTACCCGAGAGAGACGGGCGACTCCCTCTATCTCTACGGACTCAACCTGGTGGATGTGGAGAAAATCTACTTCACCGACATCGAGTCGGCACAGCTCGATTCTACCGTATGGGAAACACCAGGCGGCAATCATGTCGAAGTGACTGATTTCAAGGAGGTTCTTCAGGACCACCACCTCAACAAGCTCAACCAGTCGTATGAGACGTCGTCCGTGCTCGGACTTGTCGTGCCGGAACTGGGATTTGAGAAGGGAACGCTCGTCGTGGAGTGTGCAGCCGGTACCACCTATGTGGGATTCTACAAGTATCCGGGACAGCCGGTCATCTCTTACCTCTCGAGCGAGATGCCTGTACGCGGCGAGAAAGTGGTGATCCGCGGTCTTGAGCTTGTCGACGTGCAGTCCATCACCTACGGCGACGTAACGGTGCCGTATGAGGACATCACCCAGTCGAATACCTATACCGAGGTGTCGTTCATCTTCGACAAGGAACCTGCCGTGGGCTGCAAGGACCTCACCCTCACCACATCGGGTGGAAGCGTCTCTGTGCCGTTCTACAACTACGCCTGCATGCTCTTCAATTTCGACGACTATGGCACCGACCTGGGCTGGAGCCCGGCGGCTGAACTGATGGAGGTCGATGAGGAGTATCCTCCTTATTCCGCATCCGGACAGTATGCTTCCTTCGATATCGGAAATGTGGCCCAGCAGTGGTGGGGCACTATGGTCTACTTCATCCGCGAATGGGGAACTGAATTCAACGGCCACAATCTCTTTATCCTCCCGAGCTACGACGTCATTCCTGCCGACGCTTCGACTAAGGATATCTATCTGGCCTGCGAGATCTTCAACAACAACACACGGTGGGATGAGTCTACCGCTGAGTCACCCAAGAATGCTTACATTCGCTACTACATCAATACCACCACCGGGTCCCTTGAATACAACAATGGCTTCGACTGGGAAGACTACAACCTGATGTGGGGTAAATTCGAACATCCTGTTCTATGCGACATCGACAACCAACAGCCAATGAAACAATGGTATCGCCATGTGGTGAGTCTCGATGACCTCGGATTCAAGGGCACTTATGCCGATGTGGTGGCTGCCGGTCTCGACGAGGTGCGCATGCAGATTATCAACCAGAGCACCGTGGCCATGAAGGTGAGCTTCTTCATGGACAATGTGCGCCTCTATTACCGTAAACCGGGTACCAACTATTAATACCTAACAATGATGAAGAAAATATTTTTCATATATCCGCTCTTAATGCTCGTGGCTGCGCTCTCTCTGCAGAGCTGCAGCGACGATGACAACGCCGCACCGAAGGCCACATTCCTCAATGTGTTCCGCGATTCTACCGCCATCGACCAACTGCGGTTCCAGATTCCTGCCAGCTATGCCATCATCGGCATCGACTGCGACGGCGACTGGACAGCATCTGTTGCCGACGAGTCGTGGGTCACCATCTCCAACCACGCTGGCTATGGCTCGGCCACCAAACGCTCGTATGTGAAGGTTTCCGTCGCCAAGAACGAGGGTGACCTGAGAACCAATTCCATCACCATCACTTCGGGCAGCGTGAGCAAGACCATCAACATTGAGCAGTCAGGCACAGGTCTCGACCCCAACGACCCCTTCGAGAGTTCTTACTCGTTCGTCATGAACATGGGACTGGGTTATAACCTGGGCAACACGCTCGACGCCAACCCCGTGGGCTCGTGGTGGGACCCGGAAGGCAAGACGCCTACCGACTATGAGACGTCCTGGGGACAGCCTGTCACCACACCCGAAATCATCAACGCCATCGCCGAGAAGGGATTCAAGGTGATACGTGTGCCGGTGACTTGGGGACCTCACGCCGATGAGAACGACATCATCAACGACGCGTGGATGAACCGTGTGGAAGAGGTGGTCAACTATGTGCTCAATGCCGGCTGCTACTGTATCATCAACATTCAGCACGACTCGGGCACCGATGGCTGGCTCTGCGCTGACCCTGTGAACTACACCACCATCAGTGCAAGGTTCCAGAAATTCTGGAACCAGATAGCCACCCGATTCCAGAAGTATGACGACAAACTGCTCTTCGAGGCTTTCAATGAGATTCTCGACACAAACAATACATGGGGCGACCCGACTGATCCCGCCGCCTACGATGTGGTCAACAAACTGGAGCAGGACTTCGTGAATACCGTGCGTGCAACTGGCGGCAACAACGAGTTCCGCAACCTGGTGGTCAACACCTACAGTTCCGGTCATACAGCCGCCAAACTGGCCGGATTCGCCGTGCCTGCCGATGTGCATCCCAACCACATCCTGGCCTCCATACACTGCTACGACCCGTACAACTTCTGCAACAACAACGGTGAGTGGAACATCGCGGTATTCGATGCCACTGGCGAGGCTGAAGTCGACGAAATCGTGAACCGCGTGGCCAATGCGTTCGAAAGCAAGGGCGTACCTTTCTTCTTCGGCGAATTCGGCGCCATCGACGAGGACAAGAGCATGGGCGAGCGTATCAAGTATGCCAAGTACATCACCAAGGCCATGCGCTCAAGAGGCACCTACGGCCTGTGGTGGATGGGACTCATCGACCGCAAGACACTCAACTGGTACGAGTCGGAAATTGTGGATGCTCTCTTCGAGGGTATCAAGTAAAATTCTCGACAGTACATCTGAAAAGGGGGGAAGAGGCAACAGCCTTTTCCCCCTTTTTTTCTCATAGTATCATTGTTGGATATGAGAGTATTATCTCTTTTGCATTTTTTTTCGTTATTTTGCAAAGAAAATACTATACCATGATGAAAATAAGATTTTTTCACTTCTTCCTTACAATGACTGCACTGATCATGGCCGCTTCCTGTGCCAATCAAGACAACGACCACAAAGGGTTCGTAACCGTGAATGACGGACATTTCATGCGCGACGGAAAGCCCTATTATTATGTGGGCACCAACTTCTGGTATGGAGCCATTCTTGCCAGCAAGGGACAGGGCGGCAACCGGGATAGACTCATGCGCGAACTCGACTGCATGAAAGAGATGGGTATCGACAACCTGCGCATCCTGGTGGGCAGCGACGGCGAGAGAGGTGTCACCACAAAAGTGGAACCTACCCTCCAAGTATCACCGGGAGTGTATAATGATACTATTTTCGACGGACTCGACTTCTTGCTGGCCGAAATGGGCAAAAGAAATATGGTGGCTGTGCTCTACCTGAACAACTCCTGGGAATGGAGTGGGGGATACGGCTTCTATCTGCAGCATGCAGGCGAAGGGGTGGCACCAAGACCCAACGAGGATGGTTATCCGGCCTTTATGGAGTTTGTGTCAAAATATGCTTCCTGCGAAAAGGCGCACCAGCTCTTCTATCAGTATGTCAAGGACGTGATATCACGCACCAACCGCTACACGGGTAAAAAATATGTCGACGACCCGGCCATCATGTCGTGGCAGATTGGCAATGAGCCCAGGGCTTTCTCCAAAGAGGCACTCCCCGATTTCGAGAAATGGCTCGCCGTGGCTTCCGCGCTGATAAGAAGTCTTGACCCCAATCACCTTATCTCCATCGGCAGCGAGGGATCGTGGGGATGCGAGAACGACTATGGTGTGTATGAGCGTATCTGCGCCGATAAGAACATCGACTATTGCAACATTCACCTATGGCCCTACAACTGGGGATGGGCAAAACCCGACTCGCTCGTAGAGCACCTGCAGAGAAGCTGCGACAACACCAAAGAGTATATCGACAAGCATATCGCTATATGCCAGAAACTCAAAAAACCGCTCGTCATGGAAGAGTTCGGCTACCCGAGAGACGGATTCAAGTTCTCCAAGGAGGCAACTACCAAAGGACGCGACGGTTACTATAAGTTCATCTTCTCGCTCGTAGGCGACAACGCCGAGAATGGCGGCTGCTTCGCCGGCTGCAACTTCTGGGGATGGGGCGGATTCGCCAATCCTGCCCATGAACAGTGGATGGTGGGCGACGACTACACCGGCGACCCCGCACAGGAGGCACAAGGGCTGAACTCGGTGTTCGCCACCGACACCTCCACCCTCGAGGTAGTGAGACAGGAGGTGATGAGAATGACAAAAATCGGTGAAAAATAGTTAGAATCATGATGAAAAGAATCTTTCCGCTGCTCCTCGTATGGCTGCCTGTGGCGCTGTTCGCTCAAATCAGGGGCAACAACATTGTCGTCAACGTCTACCCCGACCATGACGACTGGAATTACCAAGTGGGTGAGAAAGCTCAGTTTGCTGTCGAGGTAAGGAAATCGGGGTCGCTGCTGAAAAACGTCAGCGTCGACTATGAGGCGGGACCCGATATGTATCCCGAGGTGAAGAAAACAGGGGTGGTGCTGAAAGACGGCACCATGAAATGGACGGGCAAGATGACGACACCGGGATTCTACCGGCTCAAGGTCATCGCCACGGTCGACGGAAAGAAATACGACGGCATGTGCACGGCGGCCTTCTCGCCAGAGAAAATCATGCCCGAGACAAAATGTCCTGCCGATTTCGACGAGTTCTGGAAAAAGACGCTCGATGAGGCTCGTCAGTACAAACTTGATGTGCACAAGACCCTACTGCCGGAGAGATGCACCGATGAGGTCAATGTCTATGAGGTAAGCTATGTGAACAACAAACCGGGAAGCCGAATCTACGGCATCCTCTGCGTGCCGGTGAAACCGGGCAAGTATCCTGCCTTGCTCAGAGTACCGGGAGCCGGCGTGAGACCCTACGGCGGTGATGTGTGGACCGCCAGCCAAGGGGCTATTGTGCTCGAAATCGGCGTGCACGGCATTCCGGTCACAATGGAGCAAAAGGTGTACGACAATCTGCACAACGGTGCCCTCGACGGCTACTGGGACACCAATCTCGACAATCCTTACCGCAATGCTTACCGCCGTATCGTGACAGGTGCAGTGAGAGGTGTCGACTTTATCGCTGCCATGCCCGAATGGAACGGAAAGAGCCTGGGCGTGACGGGGTCTTCACAAGGTGGATTCCTTTCGCTCGCTGTTGCGGCGCTCGACAGCCGAGTCACCTTCCTCGGCGCAGTACACGATGCCATGTGCGATTATGAGTCGGCGCTGAAAGGCAAGGCCTGCGGATGGCCGCACTATTTCTACGGACAGAAGTCGCCCGACATGAAAAAGGTCGAGGGCGCCCGTTACTACGACGGCATCAACTTCGCCCGCCGCATCAAATGCACCGGATGGTATTCATTCGGCTATAACGACGATGTGGTGCCGCCTTCCACAGCTTGGAGTGTTTACAATGTGGTCGATGCGCCCAAAACCATCAGCCTGTATCAGATGACAAGACATTTCTGGTACCAGGAACAATGGGACGAGTGGGAACTCTTCCTGCTGCGCCAAATGGGACTTAGAGACTGATTCCATTAATAATAATAAGGAAAAATACTGTAAAAATGGGTAGATTCCTCACTTTGATGTGCCTTATGGCTCTTTGCTCGGCAGCGAATGCCAAAACACCAATCGAACTCCTCAGGGCCCGGTTGATACAGCTCCAGAAAAGGGGTATCATGATAGGCCACCAGGACGCACCCTTCTATGGCACTACATGGAAGTGGGACGAGAACCGTAGCGATGTGAAAGATGTGTGCGGCGACTATCCTGCCGTATTGGGATGTGAACTGGGACAGATTGAACTCGACTCTCTGAAAAACCTCGACGGGGTGCCTTTCGACAGAATGAGAAAGGAAATCGTCGAACACTACAAACGGGGAGGCATCATCACCATCAGCTGGCATGCCTGGAACCCGGTAACAGGAAAAAACGCATGGGATCCTTCCGGCCGACCGGTCAAGGAGGTCCTGCACGGTGGTTCGGCTCATGCCAAGTTCGCCGGATGGATAGCCGTAGTGGCCGACTTCCTGAAGTCGCTCAAAACGGAGAACGGCCTTTCCGTGCCCGTCATCTTCCGGCCGTGGCATGAAATGCATGGGGGATGGTTCTGGTGGGGAAAGGATTCCTGTACACCGGAGGAATACAAGAAGATGTTCCAGTATACCGTCAACCGGCTCAAACACTACGGGGTGGACAACTGCCTCTATTGCTATTCGCCTGGCGGATCGCCTGGTGAGACGGAGGAGTCGTACATGCGCTATTATCCGGGCGATGAATATGTTGATATGCTCGGAGTGGACATCTATGGCAACAAAGAACGCGAAAAGTATATTCAGGATGTGAGGCAGGACCTGGAGGTGATGACCCGCATTGCGCAGGAGCGCAACAAGCTGTTGTGTCTGGCCGAGACAGGACAAAGAAACACAACCGACCCAGAGTGGTTCACAAAGGCCATGTGGGAGGCGGTGAAAGAATTCCCCATTTCATACGTGCTGCTATGGCGCAATGCGTGGGACCAGCCTACGGAAAACTTCGGACCGGCTCCTGAAAAAGCCTGTGCTGCCGACTTCGTCAACTTATACAACATGGAGAAAACGCTATTTGCAAAAGATATCGCCGATATTCCCTATTCGGGAGCGGCAGCACTGGAGAAGAGACTGCGCGCCATCTTGCCGTCGGGATATATGTACGGCCATCAGGACGACCCGTTCTATGGACTCACCTGGGAATGGGAACTCAACCGCAGCGACGTGAAGGAATTGGTAGGCGACTATCCCGCCGTCATGGGATTTGACCTGGGCGGCATTGAGAAAGGCGACAAGAAGAATCTGGACAGCGTCCCCTTCACCCGTATTCACGATGAACTGATTGCACACCACAAACGGGGCGGCATCGTCACCTTGAGCTGGCACCCGCGCAACCCGCTCACCGGCGGCACTTCATGGGATGTGTCGTCCGACCAGGTGGTGAAGAGCATTCTGCCCGGCGGCTCCCGGCATGAACTGTTCAAATTGTGGATGGGACGTGTGGCGCGTTTCATCAATACACTGAAGACGGAAGAGGGCATACCGGTTCCCATCATCTTCCGTCCATGGCATGAGAACAATGGCTCGTGGTTCTGGTGGGGACAGAAACTCTGTACCGACGCCGAATACAAAGCGCTATGGAACATGCTGCAGGACTATATGATAAGCCAGGGACTGGACAATCTCCTCTGGAGCTACTCGCCCAATCTCGACGGGGGATGGAATACGGAACGCTTCCTGCAGCGTTATCCCGGCAATGACCGCGTGGCGTTGATTGGCGAGGATGCCTACCAGTGGGGCACGGAAGAGGACTTTGTGAAACAGGTTACGGCCGACCTCGACTTCATCTGTACCTTCGCCAAAGACAATGGCAAGATTTTCGCCCTCACCGAGTGCGGATACAAGAACATCCCCGATGCCACCTGGTGGACAAGGGTGTTCAAACCTATCGTAGACCGCTATCCGGTGTGCTACTTCCTCAACTGGCGAAACTATAAAGAGGAGTATTTCGGACCTTCATCGACACAACCCTCGGCCAAGGACTTCAAAAAGCTCTACAAAGCCAAGAACGCCCTCTTCCTGAAAGAAATACAAAATATTAAATAACAACACATAACATGAGCGAATTTAAAGAAAAAGTTGAAGCCCTCAAGAAACGTCATGAGGCGCTCCTGACAAGGAAAAACGAACCCGCTGAGTGGGGCAACGGAATCTATACTCGGTATAAGAATCCTATCGTTACCGCTGAGCACACACCGCTCACATGGCGCTACGATTTCAACGAGAAAGACAACCCCTTCCTCATGCAGCGCATCATGATGAACGCCACACTCAACAGCGGCGCCATCAAGTGGAACGGGAAGTATGTCATCGTGGTAAGGGTGGAAGGGGCCGACCGCAAGTCGTTCTTCGCGGTGGCTGAAAGTCCCAACGGTATCGACAACTTCCGCTTCTGGGACGAACCTATCACCATGCCCGACGACGTGGTTCCGGCCACGAATATCTACGACATGCGCATCACCGCCCATGAAGACGGATGGATTTATGGCATTTTCTGCGCCGAACGCCACGATGACAGCAAACCGGGCGACCTCTCCGCGGCTACGGCCACTGCTGCCATAGCACGGACAAAAGACCTGGTCAACTGGGAGCGGTTGCCTGACCTGAAATCGAAGAGTCAGCAGCGCAACGTGGTGCTCCATCCTGAGTTTGTGGATGGCAAGTATGCGTTCTACACCCGCCCGCAAGACGGATTCATCGACACGGGTTCCGGAGGCGGTATCGGATGGGCACTGGTCGACGACATCACCCATGCCGAAATAAAGGAGGAGAAAATCATCAACGCCCGCCACTATCACACCATCATGGAAGTGAAAAACGGCGAGGGACCGCATCCCATCAAGACCGACCGCGGATGGCTGCACCTGGCGCATGGCGTTCGTGGATGCGCCAGCGGACTGCGCTATGTGCTCTATATGTACATGACGGCACTCGAGGACCCCACACGTGTCATCGCACAGCCGGGTGGCTATTTCCTGGTGCCTGAGGGATGGGAATACATCGGTGATGTGATGAACGTGGTCTTTGCCAATGGATGGATAGCCGATGAAGACGGCAAAGTGTTCATCTACTATGCCTCCAGCGACACCCGTATGCATGTGGCCACCTCCACCATCGACCAACTGGTGGACTACTGCATGAACACCCCGGCCGACGGACTCACCACATCGGCTTCGGTCGAGACCATCAAAAGGCTTGTGGCAAAAAACAAATCCAATCTTTAACCCAATAAAATAATTATTTAATGGCTAATATAAAAGAAAAAATAGGCTACGCATTGGGCGACGCGGCGGCCGGTGGCATCACATGGAAAATCATGTCCATCGCCTTCCCGCTCTTCTTCACCAACGTATTCGGACTTACCTTCGCCGATGCGGCAACCCTGATGCTCATCGCCCGTATGTTCGATGTGGTGACCGACCCCCTTATGGGCTCAATTGCCGACCGCACACAGTCAAAATGGGGCACCTACCGCCCCTGGCTCATCTTCGGTGCCATACCGTTCGGACTTATCTTCGCACTCTTGCTCTACACACCCGATTTCGGTCCGGTGGGCAAGCGTATCTGGGCCTACTCGCTCTATCTGCTCATGATGGCCATGTACACGGCGGTCAACGTGCCTTACGGGTCGCTCCTCGGTGTGATGACCAACGATGACAACGAGAAGAACCAGTTCTCCTCCTACCGCATGGTGGGTGCTTATGCCATGGGATTCATCACCCTGCTCTCTTTCCCGTATCTGCAGAAGTTTGTCGGCGGCACTCCGCAGCATCAGTATGCTGTGCTGGGCGCCTTCTTCGGTGCTATCGCCGCCCTTGGCACACTGGCCTGCGGTCTGCTCACCAAGGAAAGGCTCAAACCGGTGAGGGCTGAGAAATTCTCCTTCAAGCCTTTTGCCGACCTCTTCCGCAACAAACCCTGGATTTATCTTACCCTGATAGGTATCTGCACCAATTTCTTCAATGGTTTCAGATACGCAGTGGCTGGCTATCTCTTTGAGTACTGCCTCAAGGGCGATGTCACAGTGAGTGGACTCATCATCAACTATACCGTGTTCATGACCTTCGGCGAACTTACCTGCATGGTATTCGGAGGGGTCTCGCCGGTGTTCACAAAGTGGATGGGGTCCAAACGGAAGGCTTTCCAGGTGTCGGCCATCATCTGCCTCGTTTTCTCCATCGGCTTTTTCTTCATCCCGATGGATCCTGCTTATATCTGGGTTATGGTGGCACTCGTCATCCTCACCTCTATCGGTATCGGACTCTACTCGCCGCTGCTTTGGTCGATGTATGCCGATGTGGCCGACTATGCTACAGAGAAGAACGGAACTTCCTCCACAGGTCTTATCTTCTCGTCGGGTACCATGGCACAGAAGTTCGGTACGGCTATTTCCGGCTCACTGGTGGCTTTGTTCCTCGGACTGGCCGGTGCCAGCATGATGACCGACGAAATGGGCAACACCATGGTCGACCCGGCCTCTATCACCGACTCGGTGCTCAATATGGTATGGTGTCTCTTCTCCATTTTCCCGGCGGTAATTGCTGCCCTGATTATTGTGCTCACTTATCTCTATCCCATTAAGAAATGAGAAGCGAAGAGATTGCTGTGATAAAAAGCGAAATGCAGGATGTGTTGGAAAACAACATCCTGCGTTTTTGGCTCGACAACATGGTCGACACCGAGCACCGTGGTTTCTACGGACAGATGACTGGACAAGGCGAGCTGAGGAAGGAAGCCGACAAGGGGGGAATACTCTCGGCACGTATCCTTTGGTCGTTCTCGGCTGCTTATCGGGTGCTGCGCAAGCCGGAGTATCTCATGGCGGCCACACGGATGAAGGACTATATCCTGGAACATTTCTACGACGAGGAGTTCGGTGGCACATACTGGGCAGTCGACTACAAAGGACAGCCTAAGGACACCAAAAAACAGTTCTATGCCATCGGATTCATGATCTATGGCTTGAGCGAGTATGTCAGGGCCACAGCCGACAAGGAGGCGCTCCAGTATGCCATAAAACTCTTCGAGTGCATAGAGGAGCACTCGCTCGACAGGGAATACAACGGCTACATCGAGGCTTGCACGCGAGAGTGGGGGGAGATAGCCGATATGCGGCTCTCTGAACTCGACGCCAATTATCCTAAATCGCAAAACACGCACCTCCATATCATTGAGCCTTATGCCAATCTGTACCGTGTGTGGAAGGACCAGCGTCTGGAGAAGGCGCTCCGAAACATCATAAGCATTTTTACAGACAAGATTCTCAATCCTGAAACGCATCACCTCGACCTCTTCTTCGAGAATGATTGGACCAGAGGTGCCGGACACCTTGAGAGTTATGGCCACGACATCGAATGCTCATGGCTCATGCACGAGGCGGCCTTGGTGCTGGGGGATAAAGAGGTGCTCCGCAAGGTGGAGCCTATCGTACAGCTTGTGGCAAAGGCTTCGGAAAAAGGACTGAACCCCGATGGGTCGATGATTCATGAGGCCAATCTCGACACCGGACATGTCGACGACGACCTGCATTGGTGGGTACAGGCAGAGACCGTGGTGGGATTTGCCAATATCTATCAGTATTTCGGCGATGAGGATGCATGGAAGAAAGCGGTGGGGTGCTGGCAGTATATCAAGGATAACCTCATCGACTATGAGGGAGGAGAGTGGTTCTGGAGCCGACACAAGGACGGGTCGCTCAACACCGTCGACGACAAGGCAGGGTTCTGGAAATGCCCCTACCACAACAGCCGTATGTGTCTGGAGATAATTGAAAGAGACTTCAACCGCTGATTTCAGAAAAATCACGATATTCTCTGCAAAACCGACAAACAGGCCGTTTCGTGTCAACTTTTTGACGAAAACGGCCTGTTTTGTGTCGTTATAGAGGGTTTAGTAGAACAAATAAATACAAAGAATTGATAAAAAACTATCACAATGATTTGGTTTGTTCGAATATTTTTGTATTTTTGCAAAGATTTGTAAAGAAGTTTTTAATCATTCATCTTATAATTAAATTGCAATTATGAAAAAAATGAAATTTATGACACTCGTTATGAGTGCAATGCTGGTTCTCGGATGTGGAACCAATGCTGGTACAGGTAGTTTGCTCGGAGCTGGCGGTGGCGCTGCACTGGGAGCTGCAATCGGTCAGATTATCGGACACAACACCAAGAGCACCGTTATCGGAGCCGCTATCGGTACTGCCGTAGGTACAGGCGCCGGCGCACTCATTGGCAAGCACATGGATAAGGTGAAGGCTAAGGCTGCTGCTGTGGAGAACGCAAAGGTGGAGGAAGTGACCGACGCCAATGGTCTCGCTGCCGTGAAAATGTCATTCGACGGAGGTATCCTTTTCGCTACCAACAAAGCCGACCTCAACGCTACTTCTAAGAAATCGCTGCTCCAGTTCTGCAATATGCTGAAGAGTGAGCCGCAGACATTGGTAGATATCCAGGGTCATACCGACAGCACCGGTACCGACAAGGTGAACCAGCCCCTCTCGGAGAAAAGAGCACAGTCGGTGGCCAACTTCCTGGTTGCCAACGGTGTTCCCTCCAGCCAGTTCGTGAATGTTTCCGGTTTCGGTTCTTCTATGCCTGTTGCCGACAACTCGACCGCTGCCGGACGCCAGCAGAACCGCCGCGTTGATGTGTACATCTACGCCAGCCAGTCGATGATCGACGCTGCCAACGCCGGTACCCTCCAGTAATTTACTTTTTTTAGGACATTAAGGTCTATAACAAGTAGTAAAATCAAACTATATGGGCGGATTCTCGTTAATCCGCCCGTTTTTTTCAAAATGATCGTTGTAAGATTCATCCTGCGCATTATAAAGTGGTTCGTCATACTCTTTTTCTCCACTTCCATACTTGCCGTTATTGCCTACCGCTTCCTGCCAGTTTATATCACCCCCCTCATGCTGATTCGCTGCTATCAGCAAGTGGCCGACGGACGTCGGCCGGTCATTCATCATACATGGAAACCTATCAATGAAATTTCACAACATCTGCCTGTGGCGGTGATGGCCAGCGAGGACCAGCTTTTCCTCCTGCACCATGGTTTCGACACAAAGGCCATAGGCGATGCCATACAATACAACAAGACACATGCCCACCGCAGAGGGGCCAGCACCATCACGCAGCAAACAGCAAAAAACGTCTTCCTCTGGCCAAAGGCCAATTTCGTAAGAAAAGGTATCGAGGCGTATTTCACCGTCCTTATCGAACTCTTCTGGAGCAAACAGCGCATCATGGAGGTATACCTCAATTCCATCGAGATGGGACCGGGCATCTACGGGGCGCAGGCGGTGGCTGAACAGCATTTCGACACCGATGCGGCCCAGCTCACGCGCAACGACTGTGCCCTTATCGCTGCCACACTGCCCAACCCGCTGTTCTTCAGTTCCAAATCGCCCAGTGCCTACATGAAGAAAAGACAGCGATTTATCCTCGGACAGATGAGAGCCATACCTTCCTTCCCGAAAGAGGGGGAGAAATACGACCCCAAGACGGTGTCGGGCGGTGTATACAAATATTAACACAAAAACTATTCTTACAATTTTCTGACGAATGGACATCTCTTTTCTTGAACAGCTCAACGACAGTCAGCGGAGCGCTGTCGAATATATCGACGGGGCATCACTCGTCATAGCAGGCGCCGGGTCCGGAAAGACAAGAGTACTGACTTATAAAATCGCCTATCTCTTGCAGTCCGGCTACCGGCCGTGGAACCTTTTGGCGCTGACTTTCACCAACAAGGCTGCCAAGGAAATGAAATCGCGTATCGAAAAGCTGGTTGGCGATGAGGCGGCCCGCGGCTTGTATATGGGAACGTTCCACAGTGTCTTCTCCCGAATACTGCGAGTGGAATGCCAGCATGTGGGTTTCAACAACAATTTCACCATCTACGACGAGACCGACTCCAGGTCGCTCATCAAGCAGATTATCAAGGAGATGAACCTCGACGACAAGGTGTACAAACCGGCTACGGTGCAGAATGTCATCTCCATGGCTAAAAACCATCTCGTATCTGCAGAGATGTACGCACAGAACAAAGAGGCGCTGAAAAGAGACGACGAGGCAAGAATGAAGGCCATCTATCAGATTTATCTGGCCTATGCGGCCCGATGCCGCCAAGCCAACGCGATGGATTTCGACGACTTGCTGCTTTATACCTTTGTGCTGTTCAGAGACAATGAGGAGGTGCGCCAGAAGTATGCACAGCGCTTCCAGTATGTGCTTGTAGATGAGTACCAGGACACAAATGTGGCCCAGCAACGCATTGTCTACCAACTCACTGCCGAGCATCAGCACGTATGTGTGGTGGGCGACGACGCACAGAGCATCTATGCCTTCCGCGGCGCCAATATCGACAACATACTGCAGTTTCAGCAGCTCTACGAAGGTTCCCGACTGTTCAAATTGGAACAGAACTACCGGTCCACCCAGCGTATTGTAAAAGCGGCCAACAGCCTGATACAGCACAACCAGTGGCAGATAAAAAAGGATGTGTTCAGCGACAATGACGAGGGCGACAAACTGGTTTACTGCCCCGTGTCTACCGACAAGGTGGAGGCCATCACGGTGTGTCGCTCCATCAAGCAACTGATGAGAGAAGAAAATGCCGGCTTTGATGATTTCGCCGTGCTCTACCGAACCAACGTGCAGAGTAAGGCTTTCGAGGAACAGATGAAGAAAGACGGCATTCCCTACCGGGTGTTCGGCGGCTTGAGCTACTACCAGCGCAAAGAGGTAAAGGATATTGTGGCTTATTTCAGAGTCGTGGCCAATCCTGACGACGAGGAGGCGCTCAGACGTATCATCAACTATCCCACACGAGGCATCGGAGCCACCACCGTCAACAAAATCAGTGAGACGGCACAGCGCCACCAAGTGAGTCTG
This sequence comes from uncultured Prevotellaceae bacterium, assembly GCA_902777645.1. Classification (GTDB taxonomy): domain Bacteria; phylum Bacteroidota; class Bacteroidia; order Bacteroidales; family Bacteroidaceae; genus Prevotella. The sequence continues at coordinate 32,519 of CACYUZ010000020.1, forward strand.
TGGAGTGTCATATCCAATCCCGCACAATACGAACTCGCGGTGAGCACGAAAACTCGCACGAGCATAGACGGATTCCAGAAACTCATCGCCGGGTTTATCATGGAGAGCAAGACCACTGATGCCTACACACTCGGAAAAGACATCATCACGGCATCGGGCATCGCCAAGGAACTCATGGCCGACACTTCAATCGAGGGACAAGCGAGAAAGGAGAATCTCGATGAGATGCTCAACAGCCTGGTCGACTTTGTGGAAACAAGAAAAGAGGAGGGTCGCGGCGAAGAAATTTTCCTTACCGACTTCCTGCAGGAGGTGGCGCTCTTCTCCGACCTCGACAGTGAGGACGCCGACGACAGCGGAAGAGTGTCGCTGATGACCATTCACAGCTCCAAGGGTCTGGAATTTCCTACGGTGTTCGTAGTGGGGCTGGAGGAGAACATTTTCCCCAGTCCACGGTCTACCTCTTCACCGCGCGAGCTCGAAGAGGAGAGGCGCTTGCTCTATGTGGCCATCACCAGGGCAGAGAAACATTGTTTTCTCACCTGTGCCCGGCAGCGAATGAGATTCGGCAAGGCGGAGTTCAACCCCGAAAGCAGGTTCCTCCACGACATCGACACACGACTCCTACAGATAAGACAAGACGCTTTCGAAGGCGGCTCGTCCGTAAAGCAGCGGACCGCTTATAGATGGCAGGACGATGTTTCCGACTTTGGCCACTATGGAAGGTCATTCGTGAAACAAGTGAAGCCTACACCTGTCCGTCAGATGCGTGTCAACTCAACGCCTACCGCCTCTCGTGGAGACACCTCAACGCCCAAGCCACCCACCGCGGCGCCCTCTGGCCTCCTGCCTGCCATCAAGGTGGGTGACAAGGTGGAGCATTCGCGCTTCGGAGTGGGGGTCGTGCTGAAAGTGGAGGGCTCAGGCGAGAACACGAAGACCACCGTCGAGTTCTCCATGGCCGGCACCAAACAGCTGTTGCTGAAGTTCGCCCGGCTGAAGGTAATACAGTGAGCCTGCTTCTCTTTTCTAAACTTAAACCTCCAGGTACTTGCCTGTCACTGACGCTTCACAGGCAATCATACCGGAGGGGCGTCCGGCATAGAGCAGGCTTCCTCCGGCCTCTCCGGCTCCCGGTCCCAATTCCACCACATAGTCGGCGGCTTTTATCATATCCGTGTTATGCTCTATGATGTATACGGTATTGCCGGCATCCACCATCCGGTCGAACAGGCTGATGAGATGGTGCACGTCTTTCAGATGAAGACCGTCGGTGGGCTCGTCGATGATGAAAATCCTGCCTTGCTCACCGAGATGCGAGGCAAGCTTGAGCCGTTGCAGTTCACCGCCCGAAAGGGTGGAAAGCGACTGGTTGAGGTGCAGGTAGCCAAGGCCCACATCGAGCAAGGGTTTCAATTTCTCTTCAATAGAAGTGCCGCGGAAGAAAATACTGGCTTGCCGGGCCGACAAATCCATCACTTCGGCGATGTTCAGCGCCACTGGGCCCTGTCCGTTTCCGACTTCGCCTTCCAAGGTGTACTCCAAGGTTTCTTTTGAGTACCGCAGGCCACCGCAGGCGTCGCATACGGTTTCTATATCGTCCATGAAAGCCATTTCCGACACGACGACGCCCTTTCCGCCGCAGACCGGACAGCCGCCTTTGCCGTTGAAGGTAAAAGAGGCTTCTTTCATCTTGTATTTCCTGGCAAAAAGCTTGCGGATGTCACCTGCCGCTTCCAGATAGGTGGCAGGGGTGGAACGCAGACTGATACCGATGTTTTTCTGGCTGATATAGGTGATTTCTTGTGGCGCAGGATAATCTTTGCGGAAACATTCCATCAGCGAACTCTTCCCGGAACCAGCTACGCCCGCTATCACGACAAACAAGCCAAGTGGAAGTTGGATGGATAGGTCTTTCAGGTTATGGAGGGTTGCATGGCTGAGCGGATAATAGGACGATGGTGTCCGGACTGCCGACTTGAAGGAACCGGTCTGGCCCAGCATGTCGCCGGTACTGGTGCCGCTGTGCAGCAGTTCTTCATAGGTGCCCTCAAATACTATCTGACCTCCGTCTGTTCCGGGGCCGGGCCCCATGTCCACGATATAGTCGGCCAGACGTATCATCTCTTTGTGGTGCTCCACCAGCAAGACGGTGTTGCCATGGTCGCGCAGTCGCTGAACCGAATGCTTCATCAGTTCAATGTCGTGATTGTGAAGTCCCGTACTGGGCTCGTCAAGAACATAGAGCACATCACACAGCGGGGAGTTGATATATTTGGCTATCTTGCAGCGTTGGGCCTCTCCGCCCGAAAGGGTGCCGATACTGCGGTCCAGACTCAGATAGCCCAAGCCTATTTCTTCAAGGGCGGTAAGCCGCTCGCTGATGGCTACTTTCAAATCGGCTGCCAGCGGATCTCCGATGCCTCGAATCCAACTGTTGAGGGCGGTGATGGACAGCGAACACACATCGGCTATGTTCTTGCCGGATATCTTGCAGGAGAGAACTCGCTTGCTCAGACGGGTACCGCCACAATCGGGACAGGTGCCCATGCGGAGCATCGGATTCAGAACTGCGCTGTGCAAAAGTCCTTCTTCCGAATTGATAATGGAACGGTACATGCGGGGAATGAGACCCTCATATTTGGCCGTCCTGGGCCAGTTGGAGGGGGGATTCTTCAAACGGATTTGGGGACTGTTCAGAAAGAGGTCCAACTCTTCGGGGGTATAGTCGCGTATCTTCTTGTCCAAGTCGAAAAGACCGCTGTGGGCATAGCGTATCCATCGCCAGCCACCCTTGCCGAATGCTATGTAGTGGATGGTGTCTTCATCATTCAGACTCTTGTCAAAATCCACCAACTTGTGGATGTCGAGCTCGCGTATCTCGCCCAGACCAGAGCAACGCGGGCAACTGCCTTCCGGATGATTGAAGGAGAACGACTCCGAATAGCCTACAAAAGGCTTGCCGACACGCGAAAACAAAAGACGCAGCAGGGCATAGATGTCGGTATAGGTGCCCACGGTGGAACGGGAGTTCTGGGCGGGCTTGCGCTGGTCTATGACAATGGCGATGGGCAACCCTTCCACACTGTCCACATGGGGGCGGCCGTATTTGGGAAGATACTGCTGCACGAAAGTGGGGAAGGTGTCGTTTAGCTCGCGGCGCGACTTGGCGGCTATCGTATCCAGCACCAGTGAACTCTTGCCCGAGCCCGAGACACCGGTGAATATGGTTATCTTGTGCTTCGGTATCGACAGCGATATGTTTTTCAGATTGTTTTCACGTGCGCCACGCACGAGAATGTAATCGGAGATGGTGTGCTCTTCTTTTTCTTTAAACATGGTCAAGGTTCATAGGTCGAGCGCAAAATTACGAACTATTTACCGAAAAAAGACGCTTATCCTCTTAAATTATTTCTCCGTTGCGCTCTTCCTTGGGTTTATTCAAGACATTTGTTCACTACGACTCCGTTTTCTCTTCATTATGAAGCCTCAGCATTTTAAAAAGAATGTGAAAATAAAAGAAAATTCAACTTTTATGAAAGTATATGGGAGGAAATTTGTATTTTTGCACCTTAAAAATAAAGATAATCATTTAACACAACACGAATAAAGAATGGCTAAGAAGTTTGCCGAGTATAAAGGACTTGATTTGACGCAGACCAACAACGAGGTGCTGGCGTCGTGGATGAAGAACGATTTGTTCCGCCGGTCTGTGACCGAGAGGGAAGGATGCCCACAGTTTGTATTTTATGAAGGTCCTCCTTCAGCCAACGGACACCCCGGTATACACCATGTCCTGGCCAGAGCCATCAAAGACACCTTCAACCGCTACAAGACAATGAAGGGGTTCCAGGTGCACAGGAAAGCCGGATGGGACACCCACGGACTGCCTGTGGAGCTGAGTGTTGAGAAAGAACTCGGCATCACCAAAGCCGACATCGACAACAAAGAAAGCGAAAACTACATCTCTGTTGCCGACTACAACAAGAAATGCCGCGAGAACGTCATGGCCTACACCGCCGAGTGGAGAGACCTGACCGAAAAAATGGGATATTGGGTCGACCTCGACCATCCCTACATCACCTACGACAACAAATACATCGAGACGCTGTGGTGGCTGCTCAAACAGTTCTACAACAAGGGGCTGCTCTACAAAGGCTATACCATCCAGCCGTATTCACCTGCTGCCGGAACCGGACTGTCGAGCCATGAACTCAACCAGCCGGGCTGCTACCGCGACGTGAAAGACCTCACGGTCACCGCCCAGTTCCTGATGAAGAATCCCAAGCCGGAGATGGCAGAGTGGGGCACTCCTTGTTTCCTGGCTTGGACTACCACCCCGTGGACTCTGGCTGCCAACTCGGCGCTCTGCGTTGGGCCGAAAATTGACTATGTGGCCGTGCAGACCTACAACCAGTATACCGGCGAGAAAATCACCGTAGTGATGGCTGAAGCACGCCTGAATGCCTACCTTAACGAGAAAGGCCGCGACGCCGACCTCGACGGTTACAAGAAGGGCGACAAAGTGATTCCCTGGAAAATCGTCGGACACTACAAGGGTACCGACCTCGTGGGAATGGAGTACAGCCAACTGCTGCCTATGATAAAGCCGCTCGAGGGCGGTGCCTTCAGGGTGATTCCCGGCGACTATGTCACCACAGAAGACGGTACCGGTATCGTGCATATCGCACCCAATTTCGGTGCAGACGACGCCCTCGTGGCCAAGAAGGCTGGTGTGCCTCCTATTGTCGTGGTCGACAAGAAGGGACACCACAGACCTATCGTTGACCTCACCGGCAAGTATTTTGCCTTCGACGACATGGACGAAGAATTCGTAAGAGATTTTGTGGATGAAAAGCTCTGGGCACGCTACGCCGGCAGATATGTGAAAAACGCCTACGATGAGACGCTCACCGACAAAGATGAGACGCTCGACATGAGCATCTGCATGGACCTAAAGCAGGAAAACAAGGCTTTCAGAACCGAAAAGCATGTGCACAACTATCCCCACTGCTGGCGCACCGACAAACCCGTGCTCTATTATCCGCTCGACAGCTGGTTTATCAAGAGCAGTGCCTGCAAGGAGCGCATGAGTGAACTCAATACGACCATCAACTGGAAACCGGAGTCGACCGGTACCGGACGATTCGGCAACTGGCTCGAAAACCTGAACGACTGGAACCTGAGCAGAAGCCGCTTCTGGGGCACTCCGCTCCCTATCTGGCGCAATGAGGATGGCGATATCATCTGCATCGGCTCGGTCGAGGAACTCTACAACGAAATCGAAAAGGCGGTTGAAAAGGGTGTCATGACTTCCAATCCTCTGAAAGACAAAGGATTTGTTCCCGGCGACTTCTCACAGGAGAACTATGAGCGCATCGACCTGCACCGCCCGTATGTCGACGACATCATCCTGGTGAGCGAATCAGGAAAGCCCATGAAACGCGAGGCCGACCTCATCGATGTATGGTTCGACTCGGGTGCCATGCCGTATGCCCAAATTCATTATCCTTTCGAAAACGCCGACGCGGTGGATAAGCACACAGCTTTCCCCTGTGATTTCATCAATGAGGGCGTTGACCAAACTCGTGGATGGTTCTTCACGCTCCATGCCATATCTACCATGATCTTCGACAGCGTAGCATTTAAAAATGTCATCTCCTCCGGACTGGTGCTCGATGCGAAAGGCAACAAGATGAGCAAGCGTCTGGGCAATGCCGTGGATCCTTTCAAGACCATTGAGACCTACGGAGCCGACCCGCTGCGCTTTTATATGATTACCAACTCACAGCCTTGGGACAACCTGAAATTCGACCCGGAAGGCGTGGACGAGGTGAAGAGAAAATTCTTTGGAACGCTCTACAACACCTATAATTTCTTTGCACTCTACGCCAATGTCGACGGATTCGACTACAGCCAGCCCGATGTGCCTCTGGAAGAAAGACCTGAAATTGACAGGTGGATCCTCTCCGAGCTCATGTCGCTGGTGAAAGGGGTCACAGAGTGCCTCGACCAGTATGAGCCTACAAGGGCCGGACGACTCATCGATGAGTTCGTAAGCGAGGACCTTTCCAACTGGTATGTACGCCTGAACAGAAAACGCTTCTGGGGCAAGGAAATGGATGCCGACAAACTGAGTGCCTATCAGACACTGTATCTCTGCCTGGAAACCATTGCCAAACTGCTGGCTCCGTTTGCACCTTTCTATGCCGACCAACTCTACAAAGACCTTACTACGGTGAGTGGACGTGGCGTCGACAGCGTACACCTCGACACCTTCCCCGTGGTCAATGAGGCTTATATCAACAAGGGACTCGAGATGCGACAGGAAATGGCACAAAAAGTCACCTCCATGGTGCTCGCTCTCAGAAGAAAGGTCAACATCAAGGTGAAACAGCCCCTCCAGTGCGTTATGATCCCGGCCACCGACGGACAGCAGAAAGAGAATATCGAAATGGTGGCATCGCTCATACTCAATGAGGTCAACGTCAAAGAGATGAAATTCGTTGAGGGAAGCGACGTGCTGGTCAAGAAGGTGAAATGCAACTTCCGCACCATGGGAAAGAAGTTTGGCAAACTGATGAAGGGCGTGGCCGCTGCCATGGCCGCTCTCTCGCAGAAAGACATCGCCGCACTGGAGAAAGAGGGCCAAATCGGAATTGAAGTGGAAGGACAGCAACTCAATGTGGAACTCGCCGATGTGGAAATCATCAACGAGGATATGCCGGGATGGCTCGTTGCCAATGAGGGCAACCTGACCGTGGCACTCGATGTCACCCTGACCGACGAACTGCGTAAGGAGGGACTTGCACGTGAACTCATCAACAGAATTCAGAACCTCAGAAAAGAATCCGGCCTGGAGATAACCGACCGCATCAATGTCACCATTCAGCCCAACGAGGCCATGGAGCAGGCCGTAGAAGCTTATGGCGACTATGTGTGCAACCAGGTACTGGCCGATTCCATCTCCTTCAGCGACAATGATGGGAAGACAGCCGAATTCGATGATTTCAATTTGAATATATCATTACAAAAAAAATAACATTATCAACTTAAACCTATCACGTTATGGCAGAAATCAAACGATACAGTGATGAGGATTTAGAGGAATTCAGAGCCATTATCAACGAGAAACTGGCCCTTGCGAAAAGAGACTACAATCAGATGATGCGCCAACTGATGAATGCTGACGGAAACGATGTGGACGACACTTCTCCCACTTACAAAGTGCTGGAAGAGGGCAGCGCCACACAAAGCAAGGAAGAACTGATCCAGTTGGCCAGCCGACAGCAGAAATTCATACAGGGACTTGAGGCTGCCTTGGTGCGCATTGAAAACAAGACTTATGGCATAGACAGGCTTACCGGCGAACTGATACCGAAAGAGCGGCTCAGGGCGGTTCCTCATGCCACACTCAGCGTGGCATCAAAAAATGCCCGCCGAAAATAAATTCTATAGATGAGAAAATTCTTCTCTAAGGGGACGATAGTCTGCCTGATTATCTTTGCTGCAATCGTCATCGACCAGATTATAAAAATCGAGGTCAAGTCGAATATGTGCCTTCATGAGTCGATCAGGATTACCGACTGGTTCTATATCCTGTTCATCGAGAACAATGGCATGGCGTATGGAATGACGTTCATCAACAAACTCGTTCTGAGCATCTTCCGCATTGTGGCAGTGGGGGTGCTGGCAGTCTATATCTCGCGCCTTATAAAAAAAGACAACGTGCGATTCGGATATCTTGTCTGTCTGGCTCTTGTCACGGCTGGGGCGGCAGGCAACATATTCGACAGCATGTTCTACGGATTGGTCTACTCCGAGTCTACACCCTATGAGGTGGCTTCTTTCGTGGGTTGGGGAAATGGTTATGCTCCTTTCCTCATGGGAAAAGTGGTCGACATGTTCTATTTCCCGCTCATAGAAACAGACCTGCCTCAATGGCTGCCCATTTGGGGAGGTGACCACTTCATCTTCTTCAGTCCGATTTTCAACTTTGCCGATTCTTGCATCAGCGTCGGTGTAGTTATCCTGCTCCTCTTCTTCCGAAAGGAGTTGTCGCAGATTTCATTTTCTTCCGACAAACCAGGAAAAGACGACGAAAAGGACGTGACCGAGTAAACGAACTAAATTGTATGTGAAGCTATGAGACCCTCTTCATCTTCCATTTGCCTACAAGGCCTGGCCTGGCTGTTTTGCGCCCTCCTGCTGATGGGCTGCAAACCGAAGGTGCCCAAAGGTGTTATCCAACCGGGGAAGATGGAGAAGATTCTTTACGACTACCATCTGGCGGAGGGTATGGCCTATGCCACAGGCGACTATACCAATTCGGAACAGAAAAGGATGGAATATCGGAAAGCGGTCTTTGAGAAGCATGGTGTCACACAAGCCGAATTCGATTCTGCACTGGTTTACTATTACCGGCATGCCGACAAACTCCACGACATTTACGTTAATGTAAGCAAGAAACTGGAGGATGAGTCGGTCGCATTGGGAGCCCATCCCAACCAGGAGGGAACAGGACAATTCGCCAATCTGACAACGGTGGGCGATACGGCACTAATATGGAACGAGGTGTCATCGGCCGTACTTATGCCTTACCCTCCTTTCAATGTGGTGTCGTTCAGCACAAAGGCCGACTCTGCCTTTCACAAAGGCGACAAGGTGTTGCTCAACTTCGACACGCATTTCATATTCCAAGAAGGTTCAAAAGATGCCGTGGCTTACCTGGCTGTGGTCTTTTCCAATGACAGTGTAGCCACACAGGTACTTCACCTTTATTCCGACTCTCATTATTCCCTGCAATTACCCGATGCCAATAATGTGGGTATAAAAGAAGTAAAAGGCTTTGTGGGACTGATGAAAGGGCAGAACAACGATTCGGAAACATTGAAACTACTCAGCCTTTCCAATATTATTGTGGTCAGAATGCGGGAGACGAAACAGGAGCAAAGCGCTGACGCCGGCAAGCCGCAGTCTACTGCCGACTCCGTATCACACGATTCTACATCACACAATAGCGTGGCAAATCAAATGCCGCCCAGCACATTGCAGGAGAAAATGGCAGCCGAAGGTCTTGAAAGACATAAATGATACGATGAAAAAAGCGGGAAGGAAAATAGCTTATCACGAACTATGGATGCCCGACGGCTCTATAGTAAAACTGGGAGTGGTGACGGTGGTCGACGGCGTGGTAGCCGATGTACAACCACTCAAAGGCGAAATGCCCATGACAGAGTGGAGAGGCGGCACTGCTCAAATAAAAAAGGATGAAAATGGACATCTCGTTCTGTATGAGGGAGATACCATTGTTTATTAATATTTAACTTTAATGATTATTGCAATATGCTTACAATCGACGAACTTGAAGACAGACTGATAGATCTTTCCTTTGCTGAGGATATCGGCGACGGTGACCATACCACACTTTGCTGCATACCTGCCGATGCCATGGGCAAATCAAGACTGCTGATAAAAGAAGGCGGCATTCTGGCCGGTGTTGAGGTGGCTAAGAAGGTTTTTGCCCGTTTCGACCCCGACCTGAAAGTTGAGGTACTCATCAACGACGGTGCTCAAGTGAAAAAAGGTGATGTGGCCATGGTAGTAAGCGGAAAGGTACAAAGCTTGCTGCAGACGGAGCGGCTGATGCTCAATATTATGCAGCGCATGAGCGGCATCGCCACCATGACACATAGGTACGTGGAGCGATTGAAGGGAACGAACACACGTGTGCTCGACACCAGAAAGACTACTCCGGGCATGCGCATGCTGGAGAAGCAGGCCGTGAAAATAGGGGGTGGCGTGAACCACCGCATCGGACTCTTCGACATGATTCTGCTCAAAGACAACCATGTAGACTTCGCCGGCGGTATCGGAAATGCTATCGACCGCTGCCATGCTTACCTGCAAGAGAAGGGACTCCATCTTAAGATTGAAATTGAAGTGAGAAACTTCGACGAACTGCAGCAGGTGCTTGACAAGGGGGGAGTAGACCGTATCATGCTCGACAATTTCACCGTTGAGAATACGAAAAAGGCTGTCGAAATCATCAACCACCGCTTCGAGACGGAATCCAGCGGAGGCATCACCTTCGACACGCTGAGAGATTATGCCGAGTGTGGCGTTGACTTCATTTCGGTGGGTGCCTTGACCCATTCGGTCAAGGGACTGGACATGAGCTTCAAGGCATGCTGATTCTCAACATGCTGCTGGCGGCGGCCACCTACTTGTCGCCTGTGAGATTCGAGGTGTTGCTCGCCGGAAATTTCGGCGAGCCAAGACCCAATCACTTCCATGCGGGCCTGGATATCAAAACCGACCAGGTGGAGGGAAAACCGATTCACGCCATCGGCGATGGATATGTGAGCCATGTGTCGGTGAATAAAGGGGGCACAGGCTACTGCATACACGTCAGACATCCCGAGGGCTATACAAGTGTGTATGGACACTTGCAGAAATTCTCGCCCATTATCGAGGCCGTTGTCAAGCGGAAACAATACCGGGAGCATCAATGCGACGTTGAGGTGGACCTCAATGCTACAGACTGCCCGGTAAGAAAAGGGCAGGTCATTGCCTTGAGCGGCGATACCGGCGCCAGCGAAGGACCTCACCTGCATCTTGAAATCCACCAGACCGACAATTGGAAACTGATCGACCCGTTGGAGATGATACCCGACTTGCTCAACGACACCATCCCGCCGGTAGCCCATGCTTTCATGGCCTACCCGGTAAAAGGGAGCGGTGTGTTCTGTGGCGAGGCGGAAAAAAGACGTGTCGATTTTGTGGGCGACAGTATCACCGAAAGGCTTACTGCATGGGGGAAGGTAGGATTTGCCTTAAACGCCGCCGATTTCATGCAGGGGTCTTCCAACAGATGCGGGGTGCGATTCACCTCTCTTCTGGTAGATTCGGTCGAGGTGTTCTCATGCGACATGAACAATGTTCCGCCTTCCATGCACAAATTGGTGAATCTATGGGGCGATTATGACTATTATGACAAGAATGGCGAATGGTTCCTTAAATCCTTCATCCATCCATCCAACCGACTGCCGATGTTGAAGGCCGACAAGAACAAGGGAATCGTCAACTTCGACAAGAAAAAAGACTATCATCTCACTTATGTGCTGAGCGATTTCTTCGGAAACAAGTCGGAGTATCATTTCATCATAACCGGTTCGCCGCACCACACCGACTCGCTACAGCAGGTTCCGCAGAAAACAGAAAAAGACGATTCACTTGTCGTATCTGCCCATAGTGAGAACGTCATCAAGATGGAAGGGGGCGTCATGACCATACCGAAAGAGGGACTGCTGAGTGACGACTGCAAGGTTAAGCCGTTGGCCAAGCATGCAAGAAATGGGTACTCTGACGCTTTCCGCTTTTCCGACAAGGCGCTGCCGCTGGATAAAGAAATTGAGGTAAGGATAAAACTCAACCGCTTGCCCGACGATCCCACCAAAATCTTCTTGGCCTCGCACCACAAAAACCACGATGGTTTTTTACCCGCCCAAGTGGACGATGGATGGCTGACGGCCAAGGTGAACAGCGCGCACATGTTCTTGCAGGCCGCCTATGATGACAAGCCCCCTCAGGTGAACGTGGCTTTCGACAGTGAGAAAGATTCCATTCCACTCGTCACCATCACCGCCACCGATGCCTTGTCTGGAATAGACAAGATTGAGGGGTATGTGGACAATGAGTTCATCTTGTTCGAAAGAGTGAACAAGACCAACAAAATGACCTGCAATCTCACGAAGACTCCAGTAAGGCCGAAAGGAGAAGAACGTCAGCTCACGGTAGTGGCTACAGACTTCTGCGGCAACGAGTCCCGACAATCGATGATGATAAAATATTAATATAATATCTGACTTATTATGAGAAATACACTGCTTTCCTTTTTCATTTTCTGTCAGGCCTATGCCTTTGCCTGTACCAATTTCATCGCCGGAAAGGACGCCACAACCGACGGATCCGTACTCTGCACCTACAATGCCGACGACTATGGTATGTTCCAATACCTGTGCCATTATCCCGCAGCGACCCACCAGCCCGGTGATATGAGGAAAATCTACGACTGGGACACCAATGTGTATCACGGAGAGATACCTGAAGCACCTCAGACTTATAATGTCATAGGCAATATCAATGAGTATCAGGTCACTATTGGCGAGACAACGTATGGTGGTCGGGAGGAAATGGTCGACAACACAGGACTCATCGACTACGGCTCACTCATCTACATCGCCCTGCAGCGTTCCAAGACAGCAAGAGAGGCCATCAAGGTGATGACATCGCTCGTTGAGACCTACGGCTACAACAGCGAGGGAGAGACATTTACCATCTGCGACCCCAACGAGGCATGGATTATGGAGATGATGGGTAAAGGTCCTGGCAGCAAAGGTGCCGTATGGGTGGCCATCCGTATTCCCGACAATGCCATCTGCGCACATGCCAACCAAAGCCGCATCACCACTTTCAACATGAAAGACAAACAGAATGTGATGTACTCGAAGGATGTCGTGAAATTTGCCCGTTCCAAAGGATGGTTCACTGGAAAAGACAAAGATTTCAACTGGAACCAGACCTATGCGAAGCCCGACTTCTCCGGCAAACGATACTGCGAAGCGAGAGTGTGGAGCTTCTTCCGCCATTTCAACAAGAACTTCGACAAATACCTGCCCTATGCCATGGGCAAGGAACCCAATGCCGAGCCCATGCCGCTCTGGATAGTGCCCGACCACAAAGTGAGCGTGCAGGAGATGGCCGAGTGCATGCGCGACCACTATGAGGGCACGCCGCTCGCTCTCGACGACAATATCGGCGGTGGCATCTGGAATATGCCTTACCGACCCACACCCTTGTCCTTCGAACTGGACGGGAAAAAATACTTCAACGAGCGACCCACTTCGACCCAGCAGACAGGATTCTCCTATGTGAGCCAGATGCGCTCCTGGTTGCCCAGAGAAATCGGCGGTGTGCTCTGGTTTGGCAACGACGACGGCAACATGGTGGCCTATACACCTGTTTACTGCTGCTCCACCAGACAGCCTGAATGCTACAACACGCCGGGAGCCGATGAGCTCAACTTCTCCGATAAAAATGCCTTCTGGGTGTGCAACTGGGTGAGCAACATGGTATATCCCCGCTACTCACAGATGTTTCCCTCACTGAAGGCAGTGCGCGACTCACTCGAGAATTCATATCTCGCAGCTCAACCTGCGGTAGAGGAGAGGGCGCTAAAGCTTTACAACGAGAATCCGGCCAAGGCCGCGACCTACCTCAATGACTATACCATCGAGAAAGCGCAGCAGATGCTTGAAAGATGGAAACAACTGGCCATCTATCTGATTGTGAAATACAATGACATGACCGTCAGACCTGAGGAGAACGGCCGATTCCTAAGAACAGAGACTGGACTTGGCGCACGTGTGCAGCGCCCCGGCTATCCGGAGAGCTACAAACGCGCACTTATCAAGCAGACGGGCGACAAATATGCCCAGCCTGAGGAATAAGAGATAAGTCTTATTAATATTGCCGCAAGGCGGCAAGTAACTGTACATTCTCTCCCTTTGTTCCAATTGTCACACGGAGGCAATTGTGACAAAGGGAGACATTGTTTCGGTTGCGTACGATGATGCCTTTGTCTATCAGATAGCGATACACGGCATTGGCATCGGTCATCCTGGCCAGGAAAAAATTGGAATTTGTGGGGTATACTTCCTCGCAGATAGGCAACAGCCTGAACGACTCCATCATCTTGCCGCGTTCCAAAATAATCATTTTCACCCAATTGTCCACAGCATAGGAATCACTCAAGACCTCCAACGCCTTTTGCTGGGTCAGCAGATTCACGTTGTAGGGATACTTCACCTTGTTCATGATGTCGACAATGCTCTCACTCGCAAAGGCCATACCCAGACGGATGGCAGCACACCCCCATGCCTTGCTCAATGTGTTCAGCACAACAAGGTTGGGATAATCCGACAGGTCCATACGGAACGGACGTCGACGAGAAAAATCGGAATAGGCTTCGTCTACAACCACAATTCCGTCGAAACGGGTCAATATTTTCACCATCTCGTCGCGGTCAAGATGATTGCCGGTGGGATTGTTGGGCGAGCACAGCCAAATAATCTTGGTGTGGGCATCGCAGGCTTTAAGCAGCTTTTCAGCATTCAAGGCAAAACCTTCGTCCAACTCTACCGCACGATATTCCACATCATTAATATCGGCACAGACTTCATACATGCCGTAAGTAGGGCAGATGGCAACCACATTGTCGCAATGGGGCTCTGCGAAGCATCTATACATCAAGTCAATGGCCTCGTCGCTGCCGTTGCCCAGAAATATCCGGGAGGTCGGTACACCCTTTATTTGCGATATCCGCTGCTTAAGCTCTTCCTGCAACGGGTCGGGATAGCGGTTCAGAGGAGCGTTGTAGGGATTTTCATTGGCATCGAGAAATACCGTGGCATCCTTGCCGGCATATTCTGTCCGAGCACAACTGTAGGGCTTCAGACGGAGAATGTTGGGACGAACCAATTCTGACAGTTCTTTCATTGCATTATGTTTTTGATGTGATGGCTTTCAGTCGTAGCAACATGGCCTGCTGGTGAGCGGCAAGCTGCTCGTGGCTGGCCATGGTCGAAACGGCGGGACCGATAGAGAGCACTCCTTCTTCCGACAATTTCTGAAAGGTGACTTTGCGGCAGAAGCTGTCGAGATTCAAACCGCTGTAGGCACGGGCATAGCCATGGGTGGGCAGTGTGTGGTTGGTGCCGCTGGCATAGTCGCCCGCGCTCTCACACGACCATGAGCCTAAAAATACACTGCCAGCATTCACTACCAGCTCAGCCAGCTCATCACTGTCTGGTGTCGACAGTATCAGATGTTCGGGGGCATATTCATTGCAGATATCCATAGCCTCCCGCTTGTCGGCAGCAAGAATGGCAATGCTGTTGGAAAGCGACTGTCTGGCTATGTCCTGACGGGGCAGTAACGGAAGCTGACGGGCTATCTCTACCTCCACTTCCTGTATCTTGGAGGCCGAGGTGCTAACCAGCACCACCTGCGAGTCGATACCGTGTTCTGCCTGAGAAAGCAGGTCGGCGGCAACAAATGGGGCACAACTGTTCTCATCGGCCAAAACACATACTTCGGAGGGACCGGCAGGCATGTCGATGGCGGTGCCCATGAGTGATACTTGCTGTTTGGCTTCCATCACAAAACGGTTGCCGGGACCGAAAATCTTATACACCTTGGGCACGCTCTCGGTTCCAAAGGCCATGGCGGCAATGGCTTGTGATCCGCCCAACTTGAAAATCTTGTGAACACCCGCCAGATGTGCAGCGCACAAGATGGCCGGATGAATGCGGCCCTCTCTATCCGGAGGTGTGCAGAGCACTATCTCTTTACAGCCGGCCAGACGGGCGGGGATAGCAAGCATCAGCACGGTGCTGAAAAGGGGGGCAGTACCTCCTGGTATATACAAGCCTACTTTTTCTATGCCTATGTTCTTCTGCCAACATTGCACACCGGGACATGTCTCCACACGTTCTACAGCATGCCGCTGAGATGCATGAAAACGGCTGATGTTGCCATGGGCTTTCTGCAAGCTCTCATACAAATCGCTGTCCACGGATTCTTTTGCCGCAGAAAACTCATCCTCACTCACAAGCAGCCTATCCAGCTTCACATGGTCGAACTTCTCTTCCAGACGGAACAAAGCAGCATCTCCATGCTGTCTTACGTCGTGCAAGACGGAGGCCACAGCATCTTTCACCATCTGCGTGTCAAGAGCCGGACGGCTTAGTATTCCGCTCCATTCCGAACGGTCGGGATATTTATACAGCTTCATAAATAATTTCCTACAATATCATCTTCTCAATAGGAGTCACCAGAATTCCCTGTGCTCCCAATTCTTTCAACTGTCCGATAATCTCCCAAAAAGTCTTCTGCGACAGCACTGTGTGCACACAGCACCATTTCTCGTCGGCAAGGGGTATCACCGTAGGGCTCTTCAGACCCGGCAACACGCGGACTATCTCGTCGAGCTTGTCTTTGGGCACATTCATGCGAACATATTTCTTGTCTTCTGCCTGGCGGACAGCTTCAAAGCGGAACAGCATCTCATTGAGCAGACGACGCTTCTCGGCGTCCATGCCTTTATAGCCTATCAGCAGGGCCTCGCTCTCTGTCACCACTTCCACTTCCCTCAGATTGTTGCTCACCAAGGTGGAACCACTGCTCACAATGTCAAAAATGGCATCGGCAAGACCGATACTCGGAGAAATCTCCACACTGCCGGTGATAACGTGAATATGGGCATGTATGTTCTTCGACTTCAGATAGCCAGACAATATGTTTGGATAGGAAGTGGCGATTGTCTTGCCTTCAAACCATGCGGGACCATCATAATGGGTGTCCTTGGGAACGGCGAGCGACAGGCGACAACGGCTGAAGCCCAACCGGCTGATGACCTCAACCTCTTCGTTCTTCTCCAAATACTCATTCTCACCCACCACACCGATGTCGGCAACACCGGTAGCCACACTCTGGGGTATGTCATCATCACGGAGGAACAATACCTCAAGCGGGAAATTGCTCGACTGTATCAGGAGGGTTCTCTTTATACTGCTCACTTTGATGTCGGCCTCACTAAGAAGACGGACGGTATCTTCATACAATCTACCTTTTGACTGAATCGCTATCCTAAGCATTTTATCTAATGTTATTTAAAATAATAGGCAAAATTACACCTTTCTAACCATTTTTGCAAATAAAGTGTTAATTTTGTAGCCGAAATCAGATTTCACACATTGACACAAAAACCAAACTGAACGGATGAGAAAAAGCAATTACGACAAGTTTCCAAGCACCCCCACCGATGGCACTGCCATTGTGGGCTGGGACAGGATTGTATCAACGCTGAATGAGTTATGGAGCAATGAGCCTGTGTGGGCCATCGACCTCTATTGTGGCACCTATGAAGAGGATTTCATCCATGCCTTTGCCAAGACAGGACGGAGGGTGATAGACACCCGCCAGCTGATGCTGCCAGAAGAGGCAGTCAGGAGGATGACAGAACGGTTTATGACCGATGATGTGCTCTTTGGCTACAGGTCGAACATCCAGCTTGCAGAATACTTCGACCCTTCTCAGTTGGAGGCCACCATACACACGATGCAGCAAGAACCCTGCATCCTCATTGGCACGGGAGCAGCCTATATTGCCGACCTATGGTCCAAGGCTCCCATTGCCTATGTCTGTCGATCCCCTCTGAT
>CACYUZ010000021.1:0-49257 GCA_902777645.1 uncultured Prevotellaceae bacterium
ACATCGCTGTGGCAGATGTCGCACTGGCCTCCCTGGGAATCTTCATTGGAAAGAACAACCTTGCAGTGCGGGCAGTAATTAACCAGTGTCTTAGACCGGAATACCAGACCGTGCTCGAACAGTTTTTCAAAGATCCACTGTGTCCAGTGATAGTAATCCTTTCGGGATGTCGCAAACTCTCTGTCCCAGTCGAAGGAGAATCCGACGCTCTTTAACTGCTCTGTAAAGTGACGGATATTTTTTTCTGTGATGTCGTGCGGATGTGTATTCGTCTTGATGGCGTAGTTTTCCGCCGGCAGTCCGAAGGAGTCAAAACCAATCGGAAACAGCACGTTATATCCCTGCATTCTCCGCTTTCTGGAGAGAATTTCAATGCTGGAATACGCCTTGATATGTCCGACATGCATTCCCGCACCTGACGGGTAGGGAAATTCCACCAATCCATACCACTTCGGCTTTGGAGAAAAATCCACTGCCTGAAAGACCTTGTTTTCTTCCCATGCCTTCTGCCATTTTGGTTCAATCCGCTTAAAATTGTATTTCATTCTGCAGCCCTTCTTCCAGTAATAACTTTCCGCCATACCAGGCGTCAAATCTGTTTGCAGCTGAATCCGCAGCTGTGTTCACAGACAGGTTCACAACTGATTTACAGCTTTATTCGCTGCTGAGTCGGCAAACTGTATTCTTAGCAAGGTTCAAAACTGTTTTTCAGCCTGATTTGCTGCTGCGTTCTCAGACAGCCTTCTTTTTATATCTTGCATCTATAAAACATATTTGCATTTATACAGCGTATTTATTGCAACAATACAGCCGAATAATCCTGCTTATTATGACGCAAACGCAGCTTCCGTGTCAACCCTTGCCCGAAGTGTGCCGCGAAGTCAGAAACGTGTGCGGAGAAGTGTTCTCCGGACAAATAGATTACATACGGTAGTATTCTGCCAAGATCGGGACATTTTCATTTGCGGTACGCATTTTGGAAATTTAAAATTGTTCTTGACGATTGTAAGGGGAGATGATAGAATTACCAATGTTGCCGGAGCAATCCGGACAGATGCGGAAGTGTCGGAATTGGTAGACGAGCAAGACTAAGGATCTTGTGGTAGCAATACCGTGAGGGTTCGATTCCCTTCTTCCGCATATTTTTTATCCCGCTGTCTAAAACCAGACAGCGGGCTTTTTAGTGTATAAGTCAGTCGTAATGTCCCTGACCAGGGGGAGTTTACTCACCAATTGTCAGGGACATTAACGACGACAACAGGAATGAGCATGTAGTGACGCGCAGCGGCACGTGAATGCGAATTCCTGTTAGCGGCACGAAAGCTGCACAGCAGCGTAGTGACGCGGGGACTTATACACCTCAAAAAGTCTTGTTATAATGTCTGATAAGTCAGTCGTAATGTCCCTGACCATGGGGAGTTTACTCACCAACAGTCAGGGACATTAACGACGACAACAGATCTTCGTATCAGGTTCGTATCAGGTTAGGCCAACAGGTAATATGATCCAATCTGTGTTCAGATGAGCTTCATCACATCGTTGATGGTCACATAGACCATGAACACCATCAGTACCATCAGCCCTGCAAAGTTTATCCTGCCTTCCAGCTCCCGGTTGGAGGGTTTTCGTCGGACAGCCTCGATCAGAAGCATCAGCGTCCTTCCCCCGTCAAGTGCCGGCAGAGGAAGAAGGTTCATAATACCGACATTAACCGTAATCAGGCAGAGGACGTTCAGGACAGTCATAAGGGTAATCAGAACGCCTTCCGGCTGTGCCTCCGCATAGGCATCCCCGACCGTCTTTACAATTCCGACCGGTCCGGACATGTCGGAGATCGTAAAGGTACCGTTGAAAAGGCTGGCTAACGATTTGAATGTCGTGTGAAGCCAGTACTCCATGTCCCCAAAGGTGTACGAAATAGTCTGCAGGAAAGAGAGCTTTTCCCTGGCCATGTTGAAGCTGAAGCCCAGGTCTCCATTTGTAACCTCCTGTGGCTGCAGTCCGTTTAGCTCGATCGTTCGGTTTCCTCTCCGCAGGGTAATGTTCACCTCTTCCGAACTGAGCGGGTGTTCTGTCAGATACTGCTGCAGCTCCTCCATGGAAGCAGCGGCCAGGGCCTCCATGCTCTTGAAGTGGCGGGCCAACAGCTTGGCCGATGTCTCGCCCACGAAACGGATACCCAGTGCGAAGACCACTCTTTCGAAAGGCACCTTCACCGAGTCGGCGATACTCTTCACTATTTTGCGTGCCGACTTATCGCGCGAGCCGTCGCCATTGATGTCCTGCACCTGAATGCGGTACAAGTCGGCGATATTGTGGATGAGTCCCTGGCGGTAGTAGTCGTCGACCGTTTCCGGCCCGAGCGACTCGATGTTCATGGCTTTTCGGGCTATGAAATGCTCTATCCGTCCTTTTATCTGCGGCGGACAGCCCGCATCGTTGGGGCAATAGTGAGCCGCCTCGCCCGGCACACGTACCAGCGGTGTGCCGCACTCCGGGCACACTTTGGCAAAGGAAACGGGAGCGAGCCCCTCGGGCCGGTGCTCCACATCCACCCCCACAATCTTGGGAATGATTTCGCCGCCTTTCTCCACATAGACATAGTCGCCTATGTGCAGGTCGAGTTCACGGATGAAGTCCTCATTGTTGAGTGTGGCACGCCTCACGGTGGTGCCCGCCAACTGCACCGGCTGCATATTGGCTACAGGTGTAACGGCCCCTGTGCGCCCCACCTGGAAAGAGACCGATTCGAGCAGGGTGCGCTCTCTCTCGGCTTTGAACTTATAGGCGATGGCCCAGCGCGGGCTCTTGGCCGTGGAGCCCAGGCGCCGCTGCTGACTGAGCGAGTCTACCTTCAGCACCACGCCGTCGGTGGCCACCGGCAGGTTCTTCCGCTCGGTGTCCCAATAGCTGATGAAGTCGAGCACCTGCTGCAGGGTTTTCACCTTTCTCATACCCTCGCCCACCTTGAAGCCCCATCTGCGAGCCGTCTGCAGATTCTCATAATGGCTGTCGGAGGGCAGCTGTTCGCCCATCAGATAATAGAGATAGGCATCAAGCTTTCTTCTCGCCACCATCTCTGACTTCTGGCTCTTCAGCGTGCCGCTTGCCGCATTGCGGGGATTGGCAAAGAGCGGTTCCCCTGCTTCCTCGCGCTCGGCGTTGAGGGCGTCGAACACCTTGTAGGGCATGAGCACCTCGCCGCGGATTTCAAACTCATGAGGTATAGGGGTGGCTGGTGTGAAGAGGTCGGCCGGCTGCGACGGGTTGAGCACGAGCGGTATGCTACGGATGGTGCGCACATTGCCCGTCACATCATCACCTTGGGTTCCGTCGCCTCGTGTCACGCCTCTCACCAACTGTCCGTCGACATAAGTGAGCGAAATGGACAGCCCGTCGTATTTCATCTCACAGCACACTTCGAAGGGTTCACCCCCCAGCAGCCGCTCCACACTATGAAACCACTCCTCCACCTCGCCGGAATTGTAGGTGTTGGCAAGTGAGAGCATGGGATATTTGTGCCTGACGTGGGCGAACTCCTGATTCAGGTCGCTGCCCACGCGCTGTGAGGGAGAGTTGGGGTCGGCCATCTCCGGATGACGTGCCTCCAGGTCCTGCAATTCGTGCATGAGGAGGTCGAACTCCTGGTCGGAGATACTGGGCTGATTCAGTATATAGTAGCGGTGGTTGTGCTCGTTGAGCTCTTTCCGCAGTTGTAGAATTCTGTTTCTTTCGTCCATAAAACGTTTCATGATAGTTTGTGCAAAAATACGAAAAAACAAGTTGGCGGGCAAAAGAAACCTTTCATTTTTTATTCAACAAGAAATGTGTGACAATGGGATTAACCCTTCGTCAAAATGAAATAAAAAGGGTTTTCCTTTCATTTTGCGCTCTTTTTTTTGTACTTTTGCACACATGAGAATAGACATTATTACCGTATTGCCAGAGATGCTGGAAGGATTCGTGCATGAATCGATATTGGCACGTGCCCAGCAGAAAGGTCTGGCAGAGATTCATCTGCACAATCTCCGTGACTACAGCACCGACAAGTGGCGGCGTGTGGACGACTACCCCTACGGCGGTTTCGCCGGCATGGTGATGCAGTGCGAGCCCATCGACCGTGCCATCTCGGCACTAAAAGCCGAACGTGAATACGATGAGGTAATCTTCACCAGTCCCGACGGCGAGCAGTTCAACCAACACATTGCCAACGACCTGTCGATGGCGGGCAACCTGATTATCCTCTGCGGCCACTACAAAGGCATCGACCAGCGCATACGCGACCATCTCATCACCCGTGAGATATCCATCGGCGAATATGTGCTCACCGGCGGTGAGTTGGCTGCCGCCGTGATGGCCGACGCCATCGTGCGGCTGGTACCCGGCGTAATCAGCGACGACCAGAGCGCACTCTCCGACTGTTTTCAAGACGACCTGCTCTCCGCCCCTATCTACACCCGTCCGGCCGACTACAAGGGTTGGAAGGTGCCCGACATCCTGCTCAGCGGCAATGAGGCCAAAATCAAGGACTGGGAGATAGAACAGAGCCTGGAGCGCACACGGCGGCTGCGGCCCGACCTGCTGAAATGACTTTTTTGGGGGGGACTGTAGGATGCAGGAGTGTAGACATATGCTTGCCTCGTTTTTTGTTGCGAAATGTTAAATATAGGCGGCGATAAAGATTAAAAAATGTCAAATCTGTATTTACGCTACGGACGAAGAAACGGCTTTTTTTGTTATTTTTATACTGAAAAACAGCAAAAATCAAACAAAAAGTTAGTATCATGTCAAAAACCGTAGACACACAGATTGAGAAGAGCCGCACCCTTATCGAAGGCCTGCGCAACAACCTGGCCGCAGTGGCCGATAAAGACATCAACGCCGAGATGCTGAACGAGATGGAAGCCCGTCTGAGCGTGCTCCAGGAGGCCAATGCCGAGTGCGACGCCCTGCGCGAGCAACTCTCCGGCAAAGTGAAACGTATGAATGCACTGCTCGACGAGGTGAAACAAGCCTTTGCTGATAAGAAGAAAATAATAAAAGGCTATTATCCCCAAGAAGAGTGGGCCCGTTTCGGCGTGATGGACAAACGATAACGCCCCGTAACTCTTAGTAAAAGTACGGAATGGCAGGAGCACCGTGATGCGGTACCTGCCATTCTTTTTCCTTGCTCCTTATCGGGAAGCCTTGACAGCGAACTCCTCGCCCAAGGCGAAGCCTTCCTCGTAGAGCCGCTCCAGTTTTGCGACATCACGCTCCATCCGGTCCACCTCCAGGGGCCGTTGCGGACGGATGCACACTATGCGCCCTTGCTGCTCAAGGTCCTCGATGAGTTGCAACTGCTGATTGTAGAGTTCTATGCGATGGCTCAGTGCCACCCTAAGCCGCGGATACTTCTTGTAGATAAACTTGGGCGTCTTGATGTCGCGCCCATCGCTGCGGTATCCATAGTTGCGCGTGGCAACAACCACATTAAACGCATGTCCCTGCTCCATGGCCCTCTCCACAGGAATACTGTCAACAATGCCCCCGTCGAGCATAGGCTTGCCGTCCACCATCACCACCTTGCTCACAAAGGGCAGCGAACTGCTGGCACGGCAGATGGCCGTCATGCGGTTGCGGTCGGTCTTGTCGCTGAGATACTCCGCCCGCCCCGTGGCACAATTGGTCGTCACCATCTCAAAGACCGCCGGGTTGTGCGCATAGGTCTCCCAATCGAACGGTATGAGTTCGTTGGGAAACTTGTCGTAGAGCAGTTCTGGGTCGAAGATACACCCCTGCTGCACCAGGTGGCGCAGCCCGATGTACTCATACTTGTCGAGCATGTCGATATTGGAGAATCGTGCCCTGCGCGGCTGTCGGCTGATATAGGACAGACCGTTGCAGGCCCCCGCCGATACCGCCACCACATAGCGGAACCAGAGCGAATGTTTCATGAAAGCGTCGAGCACCCCACTGGTGAAGACCCCTCTCATACCGCCCCCTTCGAGCACCAATCCTGTATTGTAATTGACAAGAGACATAATCTGTGTTGATTTTCGGCTGCAAAAATACGGATTTGCGGTGGAAGAACCATTCGGAAAATGTTTTTTTTGTACAAAAAATCCGAAAAAGACCAATCTTCCCACCCATAAAACCACAGCTATCGAAAAGGAGAGCGATGCAAAGTTTAGCAGAAGGCGACAAGTATGCACAAAAAATGCAAATAGCCCTAAAAAAATAATCATTTATCGATAATTATCATTAACTTTGCACCAAATGTGTAATAAAGATTCACACACTGCAATAAAAAGGAAATAAAAGCACAACGAACCAAAATCAATACTATGTTCAGCAAAGAGACCTATATCAACCGCCGCGCCCGCCTGAAAGAACTCGTGGGCCACGGCATCATTCTGCTCTTCGGCAACAACGAGGCGCCGTGCAACTACCCCGCCAACGCCTATTACCCCTTCCGCCAGGACTCCTCGTTTCTCTACTACTTCGGTCAGCAGCGCGACGGCCTGGTGGGCGTGATCGACATCGACCAGGATGAGGAGACCCTCATCGGCGACGACATCGACATAGAAGACATCGTATGGTACGGCAGTGTGGACAGTGTGAGCGACATGGCCTCCCAGGTGGGTGTAGCCCACAGCGCTCCGATGCGCCACCTGCAGGAACTCTGCGACGAGGCCCGCCGCCAGGGCCGCGCCCTCCACTTCCTTCCCCCCTACCGCCACGACATCAAAATACAGCTGCACGACCTGCTGGGCATCCACCCCCGCGAGCAGAAGGCAGCCGCCTCCATGGCACTCATCAAGGCCGTTGTGGCCATGCGCTCTGTGAAGGAGCCCCAGGAGATAGAAGCCCTGGAGCGCGCCGCCACCATCGGCTATAAGATGCACACCACCGCCATGCGGCTCACCCGTCCCGGTGTGACGGAGAAATTCGTGGGCGGCCAAGTAGACGGCATCGCCCACTCCTACGGAGCCCAGGTGAGCTTCGCCACTATCTTCTCGCAGCACGGTGAGATTATGCACGGCAACCCGTCGATGGCTCTGCTCGAGGACGGCCGTCTGGCCCTTTGCGACTGCGGCGCCGAGACCGTGGACCACTATTGCAGCGACAACACCCGCACCTTCCCCGTGAACGGCCGTTTCACCCAGCGGCAGCTTGATATCTACTCCATCGTGGAGGCCTGCCACGACTATGTGCTCGAGGTGGCGCGCCCCGGTGTAAAATACATGGACGTGCACTTTGCCGTGTGCCGGTTGATGACCGAGCGGCTGAAGGAGCTCGGCCTGATGCGCGGCGATGTGGACGAGGCCGTGCACGCCGGTGCCCATGCCATGTTCCTTCCCCACGGACTGGGCCACATGATGGGCATGGACGTGCACGACATGGAGAACCTGGACCAGATTAACGTGGGCTTCGACGAGGAGACACGCCCCAACCTGGAGCAGTTCGGCACCAACGCCCTGCGTATGGGCCGCCGTCTGCAGGAAGGCTTTGTGGTGACCGACGAGCCCGGCATCTACTTCATTCCCGCATTGATAGACGACTGGCGCGCCAAGGGCCACTGCGCCGAATTCCTCAATTTCGACCTGCTGGACACCTACAAGGACTTCGGCGGCATCCGCATTGAGGACGACGTGCTCATCACCGCCGACGGCTGCCGCTTCATCGGCCAGGAGCGCATACCCTACCATCCCGTCGATGTGGAGGCCTACATGGCAAGCAACCGATAGCAACAACCCAAATAATAACAAAAAACACCAAGCAATGAAAAAAATCATGACGATGGCTCTGCTGGCACTGTTCACCCTCGGTGCCCAGGCCCAAGACAGTGCAGAAAAGAACAAGCCCGTCTTCACCACCATCAAGGAGCACAAAATCACCAGTATCAAAGACCAGAACCGCAGCGGCACCTGCTGGGCCTACTCTACCCTGAGCTTCTTTGAGAGCGAGATTCTGAAGGCTACCGGCAAGACCTACGATCTGTGCGAGATGTTCGTGGCCAACAAGGACTATATGGAGCGTGCCGTATTCAACGTGCGCATGCACGGCGACAGCCAGTTCTCACAAGGCGGTGCTGCCGAGGACGTGCTCGACATCATCAAGCACTACGGTATCTGCCCCGAGAACGCCATGCCTCTGCCCGGCACCCCGCAGGGCGACTCGCTGGCCAACTTCAATGAGTTCTTCAGCGTGATGGAGCCCTATGTGGCCGCTGTGGCCAAGAACAAGGCCAGCAAGATTTCCAACCAGTGGAAGAAAGGTCTGCAGGGCATTCTCGACGCCTATCTGGGCGAGTGCCCCGAGAACTTCACCTACGAGGGCAAGAAATACACCCCGCAGAGCTTCGCCGCCAGCCTGGGCGTGAACTGGGACGACTATGTGAGCATCACCAGCTACACCCATCATCCTTTCTACACCAAATTCCCCGTCGAGGTACAGGACAACTGGCGCGGCGGCTTGAGCTACAACGTGCCCATGGACGAGATGATGCAGATTATCGACTACGCCCTTGACAAAGGCTACACCATCGCCTGGGGCGGCGACGTGAGCGAGGACGGCTTCACCCGCAAGGGCCTCGGCATCGCCTACGACACCAAGAAGGTACAGAGCCTCTCGGGCAGCGATGCCGCCAGATGGCTCCGTCTGAGCAGAAGTGAGAAGACCGAGAAGTTTGACTCGCTGGGCGTGAACGCCCCCGAGATTGTTCCTACCCAGGAGATGCGCCAGGAGCGCTATGACAACTGGGAGCTGACCGACGACCACGGCATGCACATCTTCGGTCTGGCCAAGGACCAGAACGGCAAGGAGTACTACATGGTGAAGAACTCATGGGGCGAGTATGGCGACTACAAAGGCGTGTGGTACATGACCAAGGCTTTCGTGGCCTACAACACCATGGACTTCATGATCAACAAGAATGCCATTCCCAAGGACATCCGCAAGAAGCTCGGTATCTAACCAGCATAGCAGCCTGACACTCAATAGTGAAAGGCATAGAACATCGAAAAAGGCGTGCTCTGTGGAGCACGCCTTTTTCGATGTCGCCTGTCCGCTCCAGCCTATGCACGACCGGCTTTACAGGCGGTAATGGCAGGAAATCAGCTACCGCACCAACCATTTTTTTCCG
Organism: uncultured Prevotellaceae bacterium; assembly: GCA_902777645.1. Lineage (GTDB taxonomy): Bacteria > Bacteroidota > Bacteroidia > Bacteroidales > Bacteroidaceae > Prevotella. The sequence continues at coordinate 9,128 of CACYUZ010000021.1, forward strand.
TTGCGGATGTAAAGGCCAGGTCTTCCTTTCTGAGGTTGATTGGGTTCAAATCAGCGTTTTCTGGTTCTCAATTATTGCCGGCAGTCACAGTTTCAATCATCGAGCCGGATGAGTGTGGAGCCGGTGGTGGCCTCATGACCTGTGGAGAGTTGTACGGCATAGACACCGCGGGGCAGTGCCGACAAGTCGACCTCAGGATGGCGGCTGTCGAGGCTGTAGTTAGCCACCTGCCGTCCGTCAGTGGTATAGACAGCGAGACGCACAGCAGACTGAAGGCCGGCAGCATCGGCACACCACTCTACCGAGAGGCGGCGCTGTGACAACATAAACCTCGCCTGCTCAGGTTGGTGGCGCGAGAGCAGCGGTATCACATGCTCCACATCCAGCAGATAGAGCAATCCGGCATACACATCAATCTGTCCATATCCATAAATATTGTTGGGATACTCCATCGAGGGGTCGGGGTGAGTGGCCGTATGCGCGATGATGTCGATTACGCGTTCTGCCGTGAGTGTGGGGTCGGCCTGAAGCCAGAGCGCCACCGCGCCCGACACCACCGGAGCCGCCATTGACGTGCCCGACTGTGCGAAGAAATAATAGTCCTTGCCGTTGAACGACACCTTGTCGGTGATTTCCTTGCGCTCAGCATCATAGTTTTTGGAGAAGCTGTTATAAGCGGCATTGATGCTCATGCCCGGCGCCACCACGTCGGGTTTCACACGGCCGTCGAAGGTGGGTCCCCTTGAGGAGAACTTGGCCACACGGCCTTTGCTTTCGGGCTTGAAAATATCCATGTCGCTATTCAGATTGCCGTCGATGTTGGTGAACGACCACTTGTAGCCGGTGGCCCCAACGCCCACAATACCCTCGAGCGACGCCGGCCAGCATACCGAGTAGCCGAGCGAAGTATGGCTGTAGACATCTGAGCCCTGGAGATTGACGAGCGGACTGTAGAAGAGGTCAGAATAAACCCACGCCGGTCCGTTGCCGGTGAGCAGGCACAAGGCCCCATATAACATAAGGTATGTAACGTCGGGCATCCTGCCCTCCACATGATACACCCGTCCCCGCTCATCCTGGTAGTCGCTTCGGTAAATATTCAACTGCACCTGTCCGGCACTCACATCGACGGAGAGGTGGCAGGTGTCGCCCTCGAGCGAATCGATGCTGTCGGTATTGAAAATGAGCGTCTTTTCAATGTGCGGGTCAATAAGGCGTATGCTCAGGAAGTCGAAGCGCACCTGCTGGTTGACAGGAGTCACGATATCGAGGTCGATGAGTCCTCCACCGCCGATACCATTTACGATGACCGCACCCGCTCTGTAGTCATCTCCCTTCTCCATATAGCAAGACCGCTCCCCATCGTTGCCCACGGCCGCCACGATAATACGTCCCGGCCCGGAAAGCGCCTGCAAAGCCTCTCCCTCGAGGATGCGCTGCCGCGAAAGGGTGATGCTCTCGCAACTGCTGAAATTGATGACACAGGGTTTTCCCTCACGCTCAGCCTTATCGAAGATATATTTGAAGCCCAGCACGGCAGTGGCCGAAGTCTGTTCGTCGGGGTTGGCGAATTCCTCGCGATAGGAATTGAAGTCGGCCGCATAGATGTCGGCCTCGGGAGCCATGCCCTGATATTTGCCATCAACGGGCGATCCCGCCATGATGCCCATGACATGTGTGGCATGTGTATTCTCGGCGGTATGCTGCGAGTGGGCGTAGGAAGCTATTTCGTCGGTGTTCTCAAGCGCACGGCCAAGGGTGCCGTCGTCGTTGGGCCAATAGAAGTCATAGTAATACTTAACCCTGAGTTTGCCGTCTTCATCGTAGAATGAAGGATGGGTAAAGTCGAACCCTGTATCGAATACGCCGGCCACCACCCCTGCACCGGTATAGGCCTGCGGCAACTGAGTGCCCACATAGACGGGCGATGCGTTCACCTGTCCGGGCGTGACATCCATTGCCGGGCGTGGTGCCGGCTCGGCCTCAATGCGCTCCACCCTCGGGTCGTTTGACAGCCGCCCCACTTCAGCCACGGGGATGCTGACGACATAGATGCGTCCGATGCTGTCGACCACGGTGCATCCGTATTCATCGACGAGCACGGCCGACGACGGTGAGGGCTGCGTGAAGGTAAGGAGAGCCAGGAAACGAGGTCTGGCATACCCAGCCACCTGCTGTGAGGCCGGAGCAGACTCCTGGTAACGCTGGCAGATGCGCTCCACTCCGCGAGACACTTTCCGTGGGTTCACTTTCACGCCGGCCAGCAGCGGCAAGACCATCATGAGTGAGAGAGTCAAGGAAAAAACACTCTTTTTCATAAGCGTAAAGCAATAATTAACGGTTAAAATTATTGCAAAATAAGGCTAAACAATCGTATAAATCATAATTTGATAACAAAAAATAAGAAAATAATAACAATCTGTAGGAAAACTGGCTAAAAAGGACCCTTTTGGGGCTTGCTGAAAAAGACCGCCCACCTACTTCACGACAAACTCGAAATAAGTCTTCGGATAAGGTTCGTTTTTCAAGGTGAAATGCCACCACTCCGAGTCGTAGGGGTTGAATCCGTGGCGCACCATCACCTCCCGCAGCATCATGCGGCGCTGCTTGTGCTCCTCGGTGACCTCGCCGCCGGGATACTTTCCTGTGAAAGTGGGATGTGAGGGCGGTCCGAAATAGTCGAAATGTCCCCCCATGTCCACTTCCTTCTTCGAGTCCTTATAGCATATCGTCATATCGATGGTGCTGCCACGGCTGTGACCCGACCTGCGAGCCACATACGTGGGGAAGAGGCTCTTTTTCGAGAGCGAAGGATAATAGTCGGCCTTGTTGCGCTGGTCGTCGGTCTTCGACCACCGCACGAAATGGTCTACCGCCTTCTGCGGGCGGTAAGCATCGAAGATTTTTATCACATAGCCCTTCTCCCGCAGTTCATCGGCCGCGCTGGCCAGCGCCTTGGCCGCTTCCTTGGAGAGGATGGCCAGATTCGCCTCATAACCGTCTACCTTCACACCCATAAAGTTGTTGGTGGTGAAATAGCGCAGTTCCTCAATCAGGTCAGGAATGAGGCTTCTCAGATAGACGAAGCCCGGGTGAGGCTCACCCTGCGGCACCGGGTTAACCGCCGGCACTTCCGGGACAGGTGCCACTGCCACCGTATCCTCCGAGAAAGATGCCACCACCACTGGAGTATCCTTCTCCGCTGCAACGGTGTCTACTGCTGCCACATCCACCGCTCCGGCAACATTCTGAACAGAAGAGACATCACTCTTCGCCCTGCACTGCGGGAACAGCACGCATACCGCCAGCAGGAGAGCGGGAAATACCAACTTGGTCTTCATTTCTACGATAATTAAGTAAACAAATAATGCAAGCTGCAGCAAAGATAGTGAATTTTGCCGAACTTACAAAACGTTAATTATGTTTAAGATGCCGTGAGTGTGGATTTTTATTTGTATCTTTACACGCAGTTTGTTGTATACCTACACCAACACCCCCGCAGGCACTAGAACTGCTCTGAAAGAGAAGAATAAAAATAACAATATAAATGCATTTTAAATGGAATTACGAACCCCTTACACCGGACCAGACGAAAGCGGCTAAAGAATTGGGCGAGAAGCTCAATATAAGCCCTATTCTCAGCTCCTTGCTTCTGCGCCGTGGCATCACCACGGAATCGGCGGCGAAACGGTTTTTCAGGCCCCAACTGGCCGACCTGATCAATCCGTTTCTGATGAAAGACATGGACGTGGCCGTGGACCGGCTCAACGACGCCATGGGCCGCAAGGAGCGCATACTGGTGTATGGCGACTATGATGTCGACGGCTGCACCGCCGTGGCATTGGTGTACAAATTTCTGCAGCAGTTCTATTCGAACATCGACTACTACATTCCCGACCGTTACGACGAGGGCTACGGTGTCAGCCGTCAGGGTTTGGAATATGCCCAGAAGACGGGCGTGAAACTCATTATCATTCTCGATTGCGGTATCAAAGCCATCGAAGAGATAGCCTATGCCAAGAAGCTTGGCATCGACTTCATCATCTGCGACCACCACGTGCCCGACGAGGTGATGCCCGATGCTGTGGCCATTCTGAACCCCAAGCGTGAGGACGACCCCTACCCCTTCAAGCACCTTTGCGGCTGCGGCGTAGGGTTCAAGTTCATGCAGGCCTTCGCCAAGAACAACGGCATCCCCTTCAGCCGTCTCATTCCCCTGCTCGACTTCTGTGCCGTGAGCATCGCCGCCGACATTGTGCCGGTGACCGACGAGAACCGCATTCTGGCCTTCCACGGCATGCGTCAGCTGAACCAGAACCCGAGTGTGGGTCTGAAGGCCATCATCGACATCTGCGGTCTGAGCGGCCGTGACATCTCGATGAGCGACATCGTGTTCAAGATAGGCCCGCGCATCAACGCCTCTGGCCGCATGGAGAGCGGCAAGGAGAGTGTGGATCTGCTGATAGAGCGCGACTTCCCCCACGCCCTGCGCAAGGCCCGCCACATCAACGAATACAACGAGCAGCGCAAGGACATCGACAAGCAGATGACCGAGGAAGCCAACCAGATTGTGGCCAAGTTGGAGAACCAGAAGCACCAGTCGAGCATCGTGCTCTACGACGAGAACTGGAAGAAGGGTGTGATAGGCATCGTGGCCTCCCGTCTGACCGAAATCTACTTCCGCCCCACGGTGGTGCTCACCCGCGACGAGGAGTTCGCCACGGGCTCGGCCCGCAGTGTGGCCGGTTTCGACGTCTATTCGGCCGTGAAGAGCTGTCGCGACCTGTTGGTGAACTTCGGCGGCCACACCTATGCCGCCGGCCTCACGCTGCGCTGGAAAGATGTGCGTGAGTTCAGGACCCGTTTCCAGCAATATGTAGAGGAGCACATCCAGCCCGAGCAGAAAGAGGCCGTGCTGCGTGTCGACGCCGTCATCGACTTCAAGGACATCTTCGCTAAGCGCCTGTACAGCGACCTGAAGAAGTTTGCCCCCTTCGGTCCCGGCAACGAGAAGCCCCGTTTCTGCACCAAGGGCGTCTACGACTTCGGCACGAGCAAGGTGGTGGGCCGCGACCAGGAGCACATCAAGCTGGAGCTGGTCGACTCGAAGTCGAGCCATGTGATGAACGGCATCGCCTTCGGCCAGAGCGCCGCCGCCCGCTACATCAAGTCGAAGCACAGTTTCGACATTGTCTACACCCTTGAAGACAACATCTTCAAACACGGCAGCGTGCAGCTGCAGATAGAAGACATCTGCCCCAACGAGGAGCTGGAGGAGCCCGCCAAGTAGCGCACATCCCTCAAAGACCGCGGCAGATGGACAAATATCAGCGAATACTCCGCCAATACTGGGGTCATGACGACTTCCGGGGCATACAGCGCGACATCATCGAGAGCATAGACCAAGGGCGCGACACCCTTGGCCTGATGCCTACCGGCGGCGGCAAGTCGGTCACCTTTCAGGTGCCCGCCCTGCTGCACGACGGCGTATGTATCGTGGTGACGCCGCTCATCGCCCTGATGAAGGACCAGGTGGCCCACCTGCGGCAGAAAGGCATCCTCGCCTCGGCCATCTACTCGGGCATGACCTACCAGGAGATACTCACCACGCTCGAGAACTGCGTGCTGGGCCATGTGAAGATTCTGTACGTATCGCCAGAGCGCCTCTCCTCGGAGATATTCCAGACCAAGCTGCGCCACATGGAGGTGAGCTTCATCACCGTCGACGAAGCCCACTGCATCAGCCAGTGGGGCTACGACTTCCGTCCCTCCTACCTTGAGATCAAGCAGATACGCGACATCAAGCCCGATGCCGCCGTGCTGGCGCTCACCGCCACCGCCACCCCCGAGGTGACGGCCGACATACAGCGTCAGCTGGCCTTCCGCGAGGAGAACGTGTTCCGCATGAGCTTTGAGCGCAAGAACCTGGCCTACGTGGTGCGCAAGACCACCGACAAATACGGTGAGCTGATCCACATTCTGCAAGCCCTGCCGGGTTGCGCCATCGTCTACGTGCGCAGCCGCAAGCGCGCCAAGGACCTGGCCCAGTATATCACCGACCAGGGCATCAGCGCCACCTTCTACCATGCCGGTCTGGACCCCGAGGTGAAAGACGAGCGCCAACAGCTGTGGCAGGACGACCGTGCCCGCGTGATGGTGGCCACCAACGCCTTCGGCATGGGCATCGACAAGCCCGACGTGCGGCTGGTGATACACATCGACCTGCCCGACTCGATAGAAGCCTACTTCCAGGAAGCCGGCCGTGGCGGCCGCGACGGCAAGAAGTCGTATGCCGTGCTGCTCTACAACGAGAGCGACCACCGCAAGCTCACCAAGCGCATCAGCGACACCTATCCGGAGAAAGACTATCTGCGCGAGGTGTACGACCATCTGAGCTATTTCTTTGAAGTGGGCGTGGGCAGCGGCGCCGGCTGCCTGTTCGAGTTCGACATCGACAAGTTCTGCCGCCTCTTCAAGCACTTCCCCATCCAGGTAGACTCAGCACTGACCCTTCTGGACCGCTGCGGCTATATCGAATACGACGTAACGCCCGACACCAGCTCGCGCGTGCTCTTCCTGCTGAACCGCGAGGAACTCTACCGCCTGGAGCAGGTGAGCGCCGACGAGGAGAAGGTGATTACCGCCCTGCTACGCAACTACGGCGGTCTGTTTGTAGACTACTGCCACATCAGCGAGCGCCGTATCGCCAAGCAGAGCGACATGACGCAGGAGCAACTCTACGAGATACTGAAAGGCCTGAGCCGGAGACACATCATCGACTTCATCCCCCGCCGCCAGATGCCCACTGTGACCTATGCCCAGCGGCGTGAGGACGGCGAGAACCTCATCATACCCCCCTCCGTGTATGAAGACCGCAAGACGCAGTACATCGCCCGCATCGAGGCCATGATAGCCTACGCCACCGACGACAACCGCTGCCGGAGCCGCCAACTGCTCCACTACTTCGGCGAGGAGAGTTCCCACGACTGCGGCCAGTGCGATGTGTGCGTGAGCCACCGCAAGGACCACCTAAGCGAGCAGAGCACCCGTCCTGCCCGCGAGCAGGTGCTGTCGTTGTTGTCCGACGGCCGCCGCCACCACCTGCAGGAGATTCTCAACCTGCATCTTCCCACCGACCAAATGAAATCCGCCATGACAACCCTTCTGAGCGAAGAAGTCATCATGGCGGAAGGCGGTTTTGTTGTGCTTAGGAAGCGGTGAGGCTACTCTTCAGAGTTCCATATCGCCTCATTGTTGTCCCAGATATTGCCACTGTTCGACGCCTCGTCGTCGACCGTTTTATTGGCATCGACCGTAAAGGTCTTGTCGTCGAGCCAAGGTGACACAGAGTCGATCATCACGATTTCAGTCAGCGGAGTCTGATATATTTTCTTCTTTTCCATGGTCATACTCTGTTATTATCTGATTACGATTTTCTTTCCATTCACGATATAGATGCCCTTGGGCAGCGAGAGGTTGTCATCCAGCGACTCAGCCACCTTGCAGCCCTGCAAGTCGTAGACGCCGGCCGGGGTCATCCGCACGGCAGGCCTCACCTGCTCCACGCCATCTTCCTCGCTGGTGAGGGTAAGGCGGAAGCTGTTGGCGGACGCACTGATTTTTGTCAGGTCGAGATACGCCTTGGCAGGTGTCAGGTACTGTCCGGACCACTTGTAGAAGCCCAGGCTTCCCTCATCGGAGATACTGAAAGTGAGATGTTTCTCCGGGTCATACTTCGTGCGGTTGATATGGCCGTTGAAATTCAGGTTGAAGTAGGTTCCGATGAGCAAGTTGTCGGTGATGGGAGTGACACTATTGCAAGTAAACACCCCCGTCATGGAATTATAACTGCTGGGCAGCGGTACGAGGCGGTTTTCTTTCGGCGTCAAGCCGTTGCACTCGAGTATGACCGCCGTATTGGCCGGCACTTTACCAGAGGTAATTTCCTTGCAAATAACCTCCCCCACGCCATCGGTCACATTGGCCTCCTGGGCATAGTAAGCCTTCACCCCGTCCATACACTGATAGGGGAAGTAGGTGTACATGGTGGTGTAGTACTTGCCCTCGCCGTCAGTGAACTTAGCACCGCACTTGGCACCGAAGTAGAACTTATCCATAGATGCAGAGGTGATGGGTTCTAAGCTCCAGTGGGTATTGGCAGACGTACCTGAAGTGGCACCCGTCAACAAACCATTTTCATTATCATTAAGATATTGGAAATTAACATCATTATATGATGCATAAATCCATGCTGAATTGTCTTCATTAACTGACGACATAATCAACCATTCGTCATTCTTGAAACGTATTCCATATCCTTGGGAATAGATGTCACTTTGAGTTCCGCCATTTCTCACAAAAAAGACAGAACCCGGGTCGGTTAAAGCGCTCTCGGGGTCTTTCATTGCCGCTATGCCGGAAAAATCGGCAGGAAATGCCAATTGGAATTCGTTTCCTACAAAAGAAGCATAGTTACTTGTTTTCACATTCCTTAATCGTACCCAACCAGAAGTGTTGCCAAAATTGACATTCTCCGCTTCGTACAAATTCCATACAGAATAATTGTTTGTAGCATCTGAAATGTAATGAATTGCAGAACCGTTCGCCGCAGCCTCTAAATAGTAAGAGCCTCCCGGTTCCACTCCGTCGTTTAAGCATTTCATGACAAACGCTTTCTGGTTGGAATCCAAACTATTTGTACCATCCAAAAGTTGCAGGGCAGTAGATTTCACCTCTTCCCAGTTTTTCCCGCAGGTTAGTTCTGGAATAGCATGGAAAAGCCGATAACCTCCCTCAACCGGTTCAAAAGCGAGAGCGGTGGCTTTATTGATGAAATTGGACGGATCTGCAGACACGTTCAACTCCTGCAGCACTTCTTGAGCAAATGCTATTAGACTTGCTCTATTAGCGTACAATTCATCATTTTCTGACGAAAGGGATGTTATCACACCATTATTGTCGACTTGTATATCAAATGAGGGAGAATAATCTTTTTCTCTATCAGCCGTAGGACTCAACATATCAACAGCATAGCTCAGATACTTTTCAGTACCCGCATTCTGCAACACATAACTGCCACTCTCCGGATAAGAAAGATGGACGAATACAGCTTTATAATCGCCAAAATTCCCATCTGCCACTGTAAATGTAAGCGGATTCTCTTTGATAATTCTTTCATCGCACTCCCAATATGAAAAAACTTCATCTTCTGGAGGTGTCGCGGTCAGCGTAACAGTTTTTCCTTCCCAATTCACAATGGGTCTACAACTGACCTGTGCATTCGTACTGGCTGTACTGACTTTCACTCTTGCAAAGTTACCATAACAGAATGTGCAGGATTCCTTATTATTATTCATCCAATCGATACATTCGTGACCTTGAACATTATCACTATAGTCTCCACCAGATACATTCACACTATAAGATTGTACCTCTTGAGAAAGAAGAGTTATAGGAGTTTTAGAAGTTCCCATTTCAGTGGAAAGGAAATCTGTATTATTATCTTTCCATGGTTCATCTTTAGTCCAACCGATAAAGAACCAGTTGTTTTTGTTTTCAACGACATACGCTTTGAAATCTCCCTTAAAATTGCTATTTTTGGTGCTCCAGCCTTTACTTGCTCCAATACTTTGGAATTTGGGAATTAAAGGGTAACCAGAAATATTTTTGTCAGATTTGACATACACGGTTCCTGCCCCTTCCGGATACGGTACCGCTTCAACAGGAGCTACATATCTGCCGCCACCAAAACTGTTTAAGGAACAACAAAGAAGTAGCGCAAAAACTATTACTGTTTTCAAACGAAAAAACATAATTTTAAAATTAGACATGAAAAACTATTTGCAGCAAGGCCGGATTCCAGCCTTGCTGCAAAATGATCAATCTTCGTCCCACACATTGATAGTAGGCAGCGGGGCATACTCCTCTTCCTCTTCGAAGAAAGCGCTGTTGGCGCCTTGGCGTCCGCCGCCGGTGCCGCCGGTGTTGGAGTCGCCGGTATGGAGAGACTCTACAAGGATGTTATCACACGTCATGGCTGCCGTCTTGCAGACGGGGGTGCTATATATTCTTTTCATAATTGCTGATTCTTAAACGTGGATTATTTGATAGCGACTTTCTTTCCGTTGATAATGAAGATACCGCTGAAGGGGCGGTTCACCTTGCGGCCCTGTAGGTCGTAGATGTTGCCGTCCTGTCCCATGGTGCTGACCACCTTGTTGAGACTGTTGGTGTCGTCGTCGAGAGAGATGAGCGAGCCGTTCACACCCGACTCCTGCTGGCGCTTGATGTAGTCGGAGGTGACATCGCCCTCCACCCAAAGATACGCCTTGTTGCCGTTGAGGAAATTGGTGTAGTCGAAAGCATAGAAGCCGAGCATCCAGCCGTCGTCCTCGTTCCATTTCTTCACATCGAGGGTGCGCACCTTTTCGGCCCACTCGCTGTTCCACTCAACATTGAAGAAATACTTGTTGTTGATGGTCCAGTCGCAGGGCTGCAGATACTCGTTGCCCTTGAGGATATTGCCGCTCACGGCAGGCACCTCGTCGATGGTGGGGAACAGCTTGTTCACCTGTGAGTCGTCGGATGTGCACTCCAGCAGCACAGGAGTCTGCTCGGGCACAGCCTTGCCGATTGACTCGCAGACAGCATCGCCATACTTATTGAATCCAGTCACGATATAAGCGTTCACCACACCCTCTTCGGTGTTGATGGCACCGTTGTTGTCGGAGAGATAATAGGGGAAGTCGAAGTAGGCGGTGGTATACCAGTAGTCGCCCTGCTTCACATCGCCATACTTACCGTCGGAAGTGCCGGCCAGGCAGTTCACGCCGAAATAGTTTTCCTCATCCACCGGCTCAATGAACCACACAGCCAGGTCACCCTTGGCGGCGAGTCCGGCAGCATCCACGCAGCCGAAGGAGCCACCATCGTCGGTCAGGTAATAGCGGTTGCCCGGTACGAGGGGATAGAGATAAGCCTGCACAAAGATATCGGCGATGCCGAACTGCTCAGCGAGCTGATCCTTCACGAGGTCCACGCCCTTCTTCCATACCTGCTCGGGGGTCACCACCAGGCCATTCTCGGCAGCGAGGGCGCAAAGATTGTCGAGCGAGGGCAAGGTGATGGTGGCATAATAAGCAGGCTGACCGTCGGAAGTCTCGGCAGGCATGATCACGAGCGGACACTCATCGATGGTATAGGAAGCATTGATCTGGTCGAGCACCCACTGCTCACCGGCTGCGAGTGTAGGATTGAAGTAGTTGGGATACGGGATGCCCTGCGAGCGGAGCAGGTTGACTGTTCCGTCGTTCTCAGCATTGAGATACATCACCGTACCGGCACGGGTATACTTGTTGTTGTCGGCGACGATGGGAGCCGAGAGGAACTGCATGAGCACCTCGGTATACTTCTTGTTCTTCACGCCCTGGATGCGGTAGTAGCCCTCTGCCAGGTCGATGGCAGGCACCTCAATCACACACTCCTCCTCAGTATAGGCGCGGTTGCCCACCATCATGTCCTGAGCGGATGTGAATCCGAGTTTTTCGTCCTTCACCTCAAGTGCGAACACACTGGCGGTCTCGTTGAAGAACACACCCTTGAGCAAGTTGCCTGAAACAGGAGCGAAGTCGGCAGGATAGTCATACTTTCCGTCATCGTCGGCCACCATTTCGCCCACGGGTGTCAGGCGGTTGTCCTCGGCATCAGCATAGGTGCACTCCAGCACCACCGGTGTCTGTGCCGGCACCTGCGAACCCACAATCTCCACCAGCTGCGTCTTGCCGTCGGCAATGCGGTCCACATAGTAGGCCTTCATATCAGCCTCGTGTGTATAGGGGAAATCTGTGTAAAGCGTAGCGTAGTATTTGCCGTCTTTCTCAATGGTGGCGTTCACGCCAAAGTAAGCAGCGTCGTTGTCGGTCTCCACCGGCTCCACCACCCATTTGGCCAGGTCGCCCTTTGCCTCGACACCAGCGGAGGTGACACCGCCGAAGGAGCCGCCGTCGTCGGTCAGGTAATAGCTGTCGCCAGGTTTGGCAAGGCTCTTGAGATACATCACAATGAAGTTGGCCGGGATGCCGAGGCCGCTCAGTTCATCGGCCGACATCTCAATACCCTTGGTCCACACCTCGTCGGCCGTAGTGATGACACCGGCTTCAGCAGCCTGCTCCACTAAGTCGTCGATAGAGGGGATGACCGTCTTGGCGTAGAACACATCGGTGGCCCCTGCCACTGGCTCCAGATACATATAAGCCTTTTTCATCTCAGTGGGCTCTGTGCCCATCTCTCCATAAATCCATTCCTGCGCATGGGTAAGAATGATGTCGAAGTAGTTGGGGTAAGGAACACCCTGAGAGCGCAGCACATTCACCTTGCCGTCGTTTTCAGCATCCAGATAGAACACCGTACCCGGTTTATGGTACTTGTTGTTCTCCATCACATTAGGAGCCGACATGAAGGGAGCAGTCACCTCGACATATCTGCCGTTTTGCACACCCTTGATGCGGTAGTAGCCCTTGCCAGGCACTTGAGCCTTGGCCCCTGCAGCCATGACGAGCATCGCCATGCAGCAGAACAGAACGTGTAGAAATCTATTCATAATCGTTTCGTTAATATAATTGTTTACGGTTTTGCGACATTAGGTTTGTTCTCTCACAGACAAAAAAAGTTCCGTTAAGAGTGCAAATATAGAAAAAAAATCGACCAAAAGCCGATTTTTTCAAAGTCTTGTTCTTTTATTAACTTTTTTTACATAAACAGCCACGCATCTCACTGCCAAGGTAGCTGCTATCAGGCGGTTAACCAGAAGGAACTGACAAGAAACAAAAGAACCGGCCACTACTATCAAGGCCAAAACAGCCGCATAGAAGAGGTAAATACGGTAAAAATTCTTTTTTTTATGGAAGAGGAGCCACAGCAGAAAAGGCAGCGGATTGAAAAGCAGGAGGAGCCAATTCCAATGTGCGCCCAGAATATTGGATACAAACGAGATGTAGAGGAGGAAACATCCTACAAGCGTCTGCAATGTGAGCAGGAGGATGTCGAGCCACTTGGGAAGCCTTTCCCAATGCAGCAGCAACTCCGCCAACGTAATGAGCAGCACCAGTACCAGCAACGAAAGGAACACCACATTGGGTGTGAATGGTGAATGCGACGGCAAGAGCCTCTGTTCCAATAGTTTGACGGGGTTCCCCTCTACAAAAGGTCTCACCTGACCATCAGCATCCATCACCGAGGCATGAAGGAGCACCTCTCCTACCAGTTCAGGCGACATTCGCTCCACCTGCGGCCAATACGCTTCTGCCTCAACGCCCACCAATGCCATGAGGAGGAATTGCATCCAGGGAGCGTCGCGCGTCAGATAGATAATACCATGCCCGTTGTCAAACGTCATCGGAACAGGCCATTGCTTCACCTCCATTTTCTCGCCCTCCACCTGCCACATCACGTTCTCCACCGCCATCAGGCAGACCGAGGTGCAGTTGTTTCTCAGGAAGTCGAACTTACGGAAGGCCCCCTGTTCCCAATCAGTATCGAGAAAGCGCCATAACTCCTGCTCCTCATGCAGTTTCAGGTTGAGCGGATATTGCACCATTCCCCGCCCCTCTTCACGGAAACGGTTTATGTAGGCCTCGGTGGGTGCGACGGTAAATCCCGCCGACATATTGGCCGTGAGGAAACTCAAATAATTGAACCAAGGCGTATCGCTCCGGCTCTCGAAGGTGAAACAATAGTCGAGATGATAGATGGGACATTCGAGGCGGAGCGCACAATGTCCGAGCGCAGAGTAGCCCTCCTCTCCAGGTGTGGCCACCATGAGGCTCACGGTGACAAAATTGCTGCTGTCGGGCAAGAGGACGAAGGCATTCTCAGTGCTGTCGGCAGGCACAACCGTTTCCTGTGCATGAAGGCCGCCCACCATGCACAGGAAAAAAGTCAGGAAGAAAGAGAGAGCCCTTGTCATTCGTCAAAAGCCATCCTTAAGAAGCCTTAGAATTCAGGCGACTCCATGTCTTCCAGTTTGTTGGCGCTGATGTAGCCACGGAAGGCGCCTCGCTGGGTATAGATTTTATACCACTTGTCGCCGTAGTCGCCGCTGATGAGCACATAGCTTCCATCGAGCACCTTGTCGACAATGGCATACTTGGTGCCCGGTCCCTTTCGCACATTGGTGTAGCCGTCCTCGTCTTTCACCATGCAGATGCGCTTGGCGGCACCCGCCCGCTGCGGCACCACGATTTTGTTGGCCGACATATAGCCAATCATCTTGGGTTCCGAGCCGTCGGTATAGGTTTCATAGACCTTGTACCAGCCCTTGGTGCCAGTGGAGAACTGCAGGAACATACCGTCGCGCACCTGGTCGACAATCTCATACTTGGTGCCGGGTCCCTTTCGCACATTGGTGAATCCACCCTCCTCCTTGACCAGTCCCCAGCGGAGCTGCGCCATGGAAGGCAGTGCCATCAAGGCCACTACCAGAGCAAAGAAAAAACGTTTCATGTTCATACTCGAGATTCATTAAAAGGTTAATATAGTTTATACGGGTTTCCCCTTTTAGCGGTCGGTGAAGCGAAGCATGCAGCGACAGGTCTCAATCTCCTCGGCCACTTCGGCGTTGCTTCGGGTGATGCGCACCCTGTAGGTGAGGCTGTCGTCGGTCTCGCAGTAGAACCGCAATTCGTCGCCATAATGCGCCTCCGCCACATAGGCTATTTCGAAGCGCCGCAGCCGTTTGTCGCGGTAGTACTCCATGGGGAAGAGGTCGAGCACATGCTCGATGTACTTGACACTGTTCACATGGCCGTTGATGTCGATGTCGTTGTAGCGGGCGATGACCGAGCCCACGGGCTTGGCCTCATTGTCCATCTTCACCCTCGACTCCCTGTCGATGGGGCAAGGCTTGTCTTCCTCCACATAGTCTTCCAGAAGTCCGTCGCGCACGTCGAGCAGATTGACGGGCTGCCGGGTCTCTGTATCAATCATGGCCCAGATGGATCGTCCGTAGCCGTAGACCTGTCCTGTTTTGGTGTTCTGCACCATGAAGTTACGCCGTGTGAAGTAGCGTTTGGCGCTCTCCACCCACGTCTCCACGGCGAACCGGTCGTAGGCCACCGGCATCTGTTCCATCTCTATGGCGAGCCGTGAGAGCACCCAGGTCTTGTTGATGGTGTTGAGATAGTGCATGCCGAATCCGCGGTCGTTGGAGTGGAAGTCGGCGGCGTTGAGCAGGTGGTTTCCCAGATGCCCCATGAGCAGGCGGTTGGAGAAATCGCAGTGGAAAGGTTCTGCGAGAAACTCGTAACGCCCGATTTTACTATGTTCTAATTCCATATCTGATAATTATATCTATAAAACGTGCCAACCTTTATTTTTATTGCATGGTCGGTGGCGAAATCGCCCAACAGGGACCTTATTTCTGTTCAGAGAGCACGAAAAAGCCCTGCTCTCGTTGAGGGCAGGGCTTGATTAATACTATTAAAAGATTATTTGGTGGTGTCGTTGAAAGTAGCCACGCGGTTGAACTCGATTTGCTCGAAGAGTTTGTCGGTGACGCCGCAACCCTCAGCGCTGAGGCGGTCGGCAGCAATCTTATACTTCTTGATGAGCGCGTTCATCACCACATTGGCACGGTCGACCGACAGTTTCTGGTTCAGGTCGGCAGGACCCTCGGGCGAAGCATAACCCTTCACATGCACCTTGGCCTCGGGATGATTCTTCATGTACGAAGCGATGAGCTCGATAGGAGCATACTGAGCGGGGTCGATGGTGGAGCTGCCCTGGCGGAAGAGCACGGTGGGCTGCAGGTTGGTGGCGGTAGCATCCTTCTTCACCTCAACGGGGCGCTTCAGGCACTCGTCGAGCTGACGCTGCAGGTCGGCCAGGCGGCGCTTCAGGGCGTCGATGTCGCTGTCCTTTGCATTGAGCTTGCCGCGGAGGTCATTGATCTCAGCGTTCAGACGGTCGATGAGGGTCTGGTCGAGCTCATGCACGGTGAAGTTGTGTGTGCCGTTGCTGTTGCCGAACTTGTAGATGAAGCCGGCATTGAGCTGCACAGCGCTGCGGTTGATGTTGTACTGTGTCTGGTCGTCGCCGGAGAGAGCGAGTGTGCCGGCCACTGCCCAGTTCATAGAGGGCTCGATATAGAACTGCCAAGCCTTCTTAGCGCCCAGGTTGAATACGAAGTCGATGGCGGCCTTTGAAGTAACCTGATCGTTGTTCTTCAGTGCCTTGGCATAGACATTGTTCTCATGTCCATAGCCATGTCCCCAACCGAAGCCGTAGAGAGCGACCACCTCAAAATTGCGGGGCTCGCCGGGATATCCACCGAACCAGTTGCTCAGGTTCACGGTACCGAGCAGGCTGATATTGGTGTAGTTGACAGCTGTACCGGTAGAGCAAGCCGTCCAACCTTTGGTGTTGAAGTAAGCAGTTCCGTCGGCAGCGAGACCGAACACCGGTGTGAACCAGCGGCCGATGCGCAGACCGGCATTAGGGTTGAGGTGATGCATCCAGGAGACGCCTGTGGTCTTGGACGACACACCGCCGTTGACGCCGATGTAGAAATTGTCGAATGTCTTGCTTTCTGTCACCGTCTGTGCAGAAACAGATACTGCCATCACAGCAGCACTGAACAATAAAACTAAC
Organism: uncultured Prevotellaceae bacterium; assembly: GCA_902777645.1. GTDB lineage: Bacteria > Bacteroidota > Bacteroidia > Bacteroidales > Bacteroidaceae > Prevotella. The sequence goes on from CACYUZ010000021.1 coordinate 25,772, forward strand.
TTTTTCATAATAATAATTTTATAAAAGATAATTTAACACTCTCTAAATACGGCTGCAAAATAAATCAAAAAACCGCAATTGTCCAAAAAATAGTATACCTAAAAAGGAGAGAAAGGATAAAATATGTTATTTTTGACTACAAAAAGTACGATTTTGAACAATTTTTCACTTTCGAAAAGCGTAAAAAAGAGCAGAGAAAAGACTTTTACAACATTTTGAAGTGAGAAAAGGCCGGAGTATTCAATTCTTGCCCCCAATATAGCAGATATTCAGGATTTTTATATACTTTTGCAAGCAGAAACGACCTGTGAACGGAAAGACACAAGATGGCACGACACATTATTATGATAACCGGAGGACAGCGGTCGGGCAAGAGCCTTTATGCCGAACAGTTGGCCTTGTCGATGGCCGAGCGTCCCGTCTATCTGGCCACGGCCCATGTATGGGACGACCAGTTCCGCCAGCGCGTGCTGGTGCACCAGGCCCGTCGCGGCCCCCGGTGGGAGAACATTGAGGAAGAGCGCTATCTGAGCCGCCACGACCTGGGGGGCCGTGTGGTGCTGGTAGACTGCCTCACGTTGTGGGCCACCAACTTTCTGTTTGACCCCGCTACGGGTGCCGAGCGGCCTGAGAGCGACGACATCCTGGACGAGCTGAAGCGCGAGCTGGACCATTTGCTGCGACAAGACGCCACCTTTATTCTTGTGACCAACGAGATAGGCATGGGCGGTGTGAGCAGCAATCCGCTCCAACACCGCTTTGCCGACCTTCAGGGCGCTCTCAACCAACAAGCCGCCGCAGCCGCCGACGAGGTGGTTCTGATGGTGAGCGGCATAGCCGTAAAAATAAAACAACCCGAGCAAAAATCATGAAACAATTTGACATACAGGCACCCGACCCCACCCTGCTGCCTGCCATCCTCGAGAAGATAGACAATCTGAACAAGCCCAAAGGTTCTTTGGGCCGGCTGGAGACGCTGGCCGCGCAAATATGCCTGGTGCAGCAGACCCTCTCGCCCACCCTCCGGCATCCGTGCCACCTGCTCATGGGCGGCGACCACGGCATAGAGCGTGAGGGCGTGAGCGTATCGCCGCGCGAGGTGACCTGGCAGCAGATGATCAACTTCACCCACGGCGGCGGCGGTGTGAACCTATTCTGCCGCCAGCACGGTTTCGACCTGCACCTCATCGACATGGGTGTGGACTACGACCTGCACGCCATCCCCGGCATCATCGACTGCAAGGTGGCGCGCGGCACCCGCAATTTCCTCTATGAGGCCGCTATGAGCGAGGAGCAGTATGAGCAGGCCCTGACCACCGGCGCCCGTCTGGCCGACCAATGCGCCGAAAAAGGCTGCAATGTGCTCTGCATCGGCGAGATGGGCATCGCCAACACCTCGCCCTCGAGCATCTGGATGAGCCTGTGGGGCGGCATTCCCCTCGACGAGTGCATCGGCGCCGGCGCCGGGCTGAACCATCCCGGCGTAGAGCACAAGAAAGCAGTGCTGGGTGCCGCTGTAACCAACTTTAAGAAGCAGTATCCCCATGCCGATGCCGCCACCGTGATACGCTACTTTGGCGGATTCGAGATGGTGGGCGCCATCGGCGCCATGCTCCGTGCCGCCGAGCGTCACATGCTCGTGCTGGTAGACGGTTTCATCATGACCGCCTGCATGCTGGCCGCCAGCCGCCTGTACCCCGAGGTGCTCCACTACGCCATCTTCGGCCACTGCGGCGATGAGAGCGGGCATGGCCGTATGCTCGCACTGATGAACGCACGCCCCCTGCTGCGGCTCGGTCTCCGCCTGGGCGAGGGCACCGGCGCCCTCTGCGCCTATCCCATCGTGGAGAGCGCCGTAAGGATGATCAATGAAATGAACAACTTCGACAATGCTAAAATCACTAAATACTTCTAGATGGTATGAGAATGCCTGGGCCGCCTTCATCTTCTTCACCCGGCTGCCCTTCTACAAGCTCTACTCGCCCGGCCCCGACAGCTACAAGGCGGTGGTGGAGTTCTGGCCCCTCACCGGCTGGTTCACTGCCAGTGTGACAGCCGCCACCCTCTTCTTCGGCGCGCGGCTCTTCCCCCCCTCGGTGGCCGTGGCCTTAGCCATCCTGGTGCGGCTGCTGATAACAGGAGCGCTGCACGAAGACGGCCTGGCCGACTTCTGCGACGGTTTCGGCGGTGGCGGCAGCGACCGCCAGCGCATTCTCGACATCATGAAAGACTCGCGCATAGGCACCTACGGCGTGCTGGGTCTGCTCATGTACGGCCTGCTGCTCTACCTTTCACTCAACAGCCTGCCCGTGGAGACGGCCGCCCTCACCATTCTGTGTGCCGACCCCTACTCGAAGATGCTGGCCGGCCAGCTGCTGCAGATGATGCCCTACGCCCGCACCGAGCAAGAAGCCAAGGCCCGGATGGTGTACCGCAAGATCAGTGTGCCCGCCTCGATAGGACTGGCCGTTCAGGGTCTGCTGCCCGTGGTGCTGCTCTTCTACCTGCGTCCTGCGCTGCTGGGCTACTGGGAGATTATCCTTTTCGTGCCCTGCCTGGTGATGTACGTGCTCTACCGCATCATCTGGTCGAAGCTTCGCGGCTATACCGGCGACTGCTGCGGAGCCCTTTTCCTGCTGATAGAACTGAGTCTTTACCTCACTATGAGCGTGCTATGCAAGTAACACTGGTAAGACATACCCGGGTGGACGTGCCCCGTGGCGTGTGCTACGGCTGGAGCGACGTGCCCTGCGCCGCCACCTTCGAGGAGGAAGCCGCCCTGACCCGCAGCCGGCTCGAAGGCATCGCCTTCGACAAGGTGTACACCTCGCCGCTGAGCCGCGCCCGCCGGTTGGCCGCCTTCTGCGGCTGGCCCGACGCCGAGGCCGACGACCGTCTGAAAGAGATGTACATGGGTGAATGGGAGATGAAGCGCTATGACGAGATTGACGACCCCGAACTGCAGGAATGGTACGCCGACTACATGAACAAGCCCACCAAGGGCGGTGAGAGTCTGCCGATGCTCTATGCCCGTGTGGCCGACTTTCTCGACGAGCTGCGCCGGCAGCCCTATGAGCGTGTGTGCATCTTCGCCCACGCCGGTGTGCTCGTGTGCGCCGGCATCTACGGAGGTCTCTTTGCCCGCGACGACGCTTTCGCCCACCAGGTAGACTACGGCGGGATAGAAGAAATCGAACTGTAAAGACCGGCAGTCATCAAAAAAAAGAGCCTGGACATGCATCCAGGCTCTCATCGTTTCTATGCTATAGGAGAAAAGTGATTATTTCAGCTCCATGATTTCGCCTCCGGCCTTCACAGCCTCCATGTTGAGAGGAATGAGTCCGTGATGGCGCTCAGGCAGCGTCTTGTAGAGCGCCTTCTCCAGTCCCTCGTTGGTCACGACGGGGCAAACGCTCAGCATGCCGCCCAGCACAATCATGTTGAAAATCTTAGAGTTTTTCATCTCAGCCGCCTTGTCCATGGCACTGATGCTGTACACCTTGATATCCTTTCGTGTAGGCGGGTTGATGATGCCATAGCTGTCGTAGATAAGGATGCCTCCGGGCTTCACCTTGGGCTGGAACTTGTCGAGCGAAGGCTGGTTGAGCACGATGGCGATATCATACTTGCTGAGGATGGGCGAGGAGATGCGCTCATCGCTGACGATGACCGTCACGTTGGCAGTACCACCGCGCTGCTCCGGTCCGTAGGCAGGCATCCATGTCACTTCTTTTCCCTCCATGAGTCCGGAATAGGCCAGGATTTTGCCCATAGAGAGCACGCCCTGTCCACCGAATCCCGATATAATGATTTCGTGTTTCATACTAATTAGCTGTTAGAATCAGAATTTGAAATGCTTATGCCACGTACTTAGAGTCCCGTGTTGTCTTTAAGGTCGCCTTTGGGGTAGAACTTGAACATATTCTCCTCCATCCACTCATTGGCCTTCTTGGGCGAGAGTTTCCATCCGCTGCTGCAGGTGCAGACGAACTCCACGAGCGATGAGCCCTTCTTGGCCATGGAAGCCTCGAACGCCTTGCGGAGCGCCTTCTTGGCCTTGCGTATAGAAGCCACGCTCTCCACGCTCTGACGGGTCACATAGCAAGTACCCTCGAGGGTGGCGGCTATCTCTGTCATCTTGAGCGGATATCCGTGCAGTTCGGCCGTACGTCCGTAGGGGCAAGTGGCGGTTTTCTGTCCCATGAGTGTGGTGGGAGCCATCTGTCCACCCGTCATGCCGTAGATGGCATTGTTGATGAAGATGATGACAATATTCTCACCGCGGTTGAGCGCATGGATGGTCTCGCAGGCACCGATACAAGCCAGGTCGCCGTCGCCCTGATAGGTGAAGACGAGTCGGTCGGGCCATACGCGCTTGATGCCGGTGGCCACTGCGGGAGCCCTGCCATGGGCAGCCTCCTGCCAGTCGATATCGATATAACGGTAGGCGAAGACGCCGCATCCTACAGGCGACACACCCACGGTTTTCTCCTCCATGCCCATTTCTGCTATGACCTCGGCAATGAGTTTATGCACCACGCCGTGTGAGCATCCGGGGCAGTAGTGCATGGGCACATCGTTCATGAGAACCGGTTTCTGATACACCAGGTTCTCGGGGCTGATAATATTGTTGTTGTCCATCACTTCATTAATTTAGATTTCAAAGCATCCACAATTTCCTCGGGCTCGGGCACGATACCACCCAATCGTCCGAAATAATCTACAGGCACTTCGCCGTTGATGGCCAGTTTCACATCCTCGACCATCTGGCCGGCGTTGATTTCTGCCACGAGCACCCCTTTCTTGCCGCGTGCGATGTCGCGCACCTGCTCTGTGGGGAAGGGCCATACGGTGATGGGGCGGAAGAGTCCCACCTTGATGCCCTCTTCGCGTGCCAGCTCGATAGCTTTCTCCGAGATACGTGCAGCCGAGCCGAAGGATACGATTACATAGTCGGCATCCTCGCACTGCTGTGTCTCATAGCGCACTTCGTTTTCACGAATCTGCTGGTATTTCTTCTGAAGATGGATGTTGCGTTCCTCCATGATCTCCGGTTTCAGTTCCAGCGAGGTGATAATATTGGGCTGGCGGTCTTTCTTGCGTCCGAACGAAGCCCAGGGGCACTCACGCATCACCTCCTCGTCGGTACGGCGGGGTTTATAGGGCGGGAGCACGATTTTCTCCATCATCTGTCCGATAACACCGTCGCTCAGGATCATGGCGGGGTTGCGGTATTTGAAAGCGAGTTCGAAGGCCAGGTCAACGAAGTCGGCCATTTCCTGCACCGAGTTGGGCGCCAGCACGATGACATAGTAGTCGCCGTTGCCGCCACCTCTGGTAGCCTGGAAGTAGTCGCTCTGTGAGGGCTGGATGGTACCCAGTCCGGGGCCGCCGCGCTGCACATTGACAAAGACGCCCGGCAGTTCGGCGCCGGCCATATAGGCGATACCCTCCTGCATGAGTGCCACACCGGGGCTTGACGACGAGGTCATGGCCCTTTTTCCGGCACCGGCAGCGCCGTATACCATATTGATAGAGGCCACCTCGCTCTCAGCCTGTACCACCACCATGCCGGTGGTTTCCCAGGGTTTGAGCAGGCAGAGCGTTTCGATTACCTCACTTTGCGGTGTGATGGGATATCCGAAGTATCCGTCGCATCCGCACCTGATGGCAGCGTGGGCAATAGCCTCGTTGCCTTTCATCAAAGTAACTTCCTGTTCAGCCATTTTTTAACCCTCCATTTTTTTACGGTACACAGCAATGCATCCGTCAGGACACACGATAGCGCACGAGGCGCATCCGATACAATCGTCGGGGTTTTTGGCCTCGACATAGGGATAGCCCGAGACGTTGACTTTCTTGTCGGCGAGTGCGATGACGCCCTTCGGACAAGCGTAGACGCAGAGAGAGCATCCCTTGCACCTGTTGGTGTTTACCACGATTGAACCTTTGATTTTACTCATACTCTCTAATGTTTTTGTTTTGTTGTGTTTTTCTTATAGCATATAAACTTTAGGGATTATAATAATCTTTGTGATAGAAGCTGAGAATCTGGTCGAGCATTTCCTTTGCTTGCACGGCCGGACTCTCGGGGTCGAGGGCGATGGCCTCCATATAGTTGTTGAGGGCCATCTGCCAGTTTCCCTGTTTTCTATACTCGTTGCCGAGTCGGTAATATTCGTCTGCTGTCATGGATAATATATTTTCTTTCCTGCTGCCAGTGTATTTTTCATCAGCGAGCAGATGGTCATGGGTCCCACGCCGCCCGGCACGGGCGAGATGTAGGAGCACTTGGGTGCCACCTCGCTGAACTTCACATCACCGGTGAGTCGGAATCCGCTCTTTCTGGTGGCGTCGGGCACGCGTGTGGTTCCCACGTCGATGACCACGGCCCCCTCTTTCACCATATCGGCGGTGACGAACTCAGGGCTTCCGATGGCGGCGATGATGATATCGGCCTGGCGGCACTCCTCCTTGAGGGTGGCGCTGTGGCTGTGGCACACGGTGACGGTGGCGTCGCCAAACTGTTTCTGCATCATGAGTTGGGCCATGGGCTTGCCCACGATGTTGCTGCGTCCCAGGATGACACACTTCTTGCCACTGGTGGGAATGTTGTAGTGCTGCAGCAGGGTGAGGATGCCGAGCGGTGTGGCCGAGATGAAGCAAGGCAGACCGATGGCCATGCGTCCCACATTGACAGGATGGAAGCCGTCGACATCCTTTCTGTAGTCGATGGCCATGACCACCTTCTGCTCGTCGATGTGTCGGGGCAGCGGCAGCTGCACAATCATGCCGTCCACTTCAGGGTCGGAATTCAGTTCGGCCACCTTCTGGAGCAGTTCCTGCTCGGTCACGTCGTCCTCATAGCGTATGAGCGACGAGCGGAATCCGCAGGCCTCACAGGCCAGCACTTTGTTTTTCACATAGGTTTCCGAGCCACCGTCGTGGCCCACGAGCACCGCCACGAGGTGGGGAGCTCTCCCCCCGGCGGCCACTATCTGTGCCACTTCGGCAGCGATTTCCTGTTTGATGGCCGCTGCTGTGGCTTTACCGTCGATTAGTGTCATATATCCGTTTTGTCAGGTTGTTGCTATTACATTTTGGGCATACCGCCCTTCATGCCCCTCATGGCCTTCATGCCTTTCATCATCATGCCCATGCGCGACTGGTCGGTCACCATTTTCATCATCTTGCGCGTCTGGTCAAACTGTTTGATGAGTCGGTTTACCTCCTGGATGTTGGTGCCGGAGCCCTTGGCTATGCGCATGCGTCGGCTCTGGTTGAGCACATCGGGATGGGAGCGCTCATAGGGTGTCATACTATGGATGATGGCGGTGATACCCTTGAAGGCATTGTCATCGATTTCCACATCCTTGAGGGCTTTTCCCATGCCCGGAATCATGGATGCCAGGTCTTTGAGGTTGCCCATTTTCTGTATCTGCTCGATTTGTCCGAGGAAGTCGTCGAAGTCGAACTTATTCTTGCGAATTTTGCGCTCCAGCTCTTTGGCTTTTTCCTCGTCGAACTGCTGCTGTGCCCTCTCCACGAGGCTCACCACGTCGCCCATGCCGAGAATACGGTCGGCCATACGTGTGGGATAGAACACGTCGATGGCGTCCATTTTCTCGCCCGTACCCACAAACTTGATGGGTTTTGTCACCACGGTGCGAATGGAGAGCGCAGCACCGCCACGTGTGTCGCCGTCGAGTTTGGTGAGCACCACACCGTCGAAGTCGAGCCGGTCGTTGAACTCCTTGGCGGTGTTCACGGCGTCCTGACCCGTCATCGAGTCGACCACGAAGAGTGTCTCATCGGGCTGCACGGCCTCTTTGAGTCGTGCTATCTCCTCCATCATCTGCTCATCGATGGCCAGTCGTCCGGCGGTATCGATGATGACGACGTTGTATTTACCGTTTTTGGCCTCGTTGATGGCATTTTTGGCGATGGCCACCACGTCTTTGTTGCCCTCCTCGGTATAGACGGGCACTCCGATGCCCTCGCCCACCACTTTGAGCTGTTCGATGGCAGCGGGACGGTACACGTCGCAGGCCACGAGGAGCGGGTTTTTGTGCTGGCGCGTCTTGAGCATATTGGCCAGTTTGCCACTGAAGGTGGTTTTACCCGAGCCCTGCAAACCCGACATGAGTATGATGGCAGGTTTTCCCTCAAGTTTCAGGCCCACGGCCTCACCCCCCATGAGTTCGGCCAGTTCGTCGTGCACGAGTTTCACCATGAGCTGTCCAGGCTTCACGGCAGTGAGCACATTCATGCCCAGTGCTTTTTTCTTCACCGTGTCGGTGAAAGTTTTGGCCACTTTATAGTTGACGTCGGCATCGATAAGTGCGCGGCGCACATCTTTCAGGGTCTCAGCGACATTGATTTCGGTGATTTTTCCCTCACCTTTCAGTATTTTAAAAGAGCGTTCTAATCTTTCGTTTAAGTTTTCAAACATAACTGTCGTTGTATCACAATATATATTAGATTGCAAAAATACACAAAAACCTTGACGCAAACAAACAAAAACAGGTTTTTATCATTTTTTGGCCTTAAAAAGGCTTTTCGGGGGGGAAGGGGGTAGAGGCTCTAGAGACCCTAGAAGCCCTAGAACCCCTAGAGACCATAGAGGCCCTGCGCCCTATAGCATAAAGGAAGCTACCAGGGGCAGGTGGTCGCTGGTGCCGCCGTGGTAGCGGCGGCCTATGAAGGTGTGGCGGGGCTGGACGCCCCCGTAGCGTTCATCCTCTTCGATGAGGAAGTCGGCGTCGTGCACACGGCAGGTGCCCAGGCTGGGCAGCAAGAGACTATTCACAAAGATATGGTCGAGGCTGCCCCATCGCCCACGGTATTTGTAGGTGCCGCGGGCGCCGTTCTGCCCCACCGCCGCCGCGGAGACATCGGTGAGGCCATGCTCCTGCAGCAGGCAGATGGCCTCATCGCCTTGATAATCATTGAAATCGCCCGCCACGATGATGAGCGGGTGCTGCTGTGCCGCCCGTATGGAGTCGACCGCCTCGGCCACCCGTTGCGCCACCCTGACGCGGTAGGCATTGGTCTGCGCCGCTCCGCTGGCCCTGCTGGGGGCGTGCACCGCCAGCACATGCAGCGTGTCGCCTCCGCGCACCTGTCCGCAGGCATAGAGCACATCGCGGGTGGGATGCTGTCGTCCCTCGGGCGGTATGCGCAGTGCCGTATGGCTGATGAGCCGGAAGGAGAAGGGCGAATAGAGCAGCGCCACATCGATGCCCCGCTCGTCGCCGCTCTGTGTGACGATGTATTCATAGCCCGCCTTTCTGAGCAGCGACCTTCGGGTCAGGTCGCGTATCACCGAGTCGTTCTCCACCTCGCAGAGCGCCACCATGTCGGGCAGCGCCCATTCGTTGCCGTTTTGTTCTCCGCAGGAGAGCACCGCCCGTGCCACGCTGTTCACCTTGAGCCAATACTTGTGGCTGTCCCAGTGGCGCTGCGAGGCAGGCAGAAACTCATAGTCGTTTTTCAGCGAGTCGTGCTCGCAGTCGAAGAGGTTCTCGCAGTTGAACTCCACGAAGGTGAAAAGCGAAGCGATGAGCAGCAGCAGTTGCATGGTGTTGGTTGGATAAGGTTTCTCAGAGGTAGAGGGGTGAAGTCGTTATCGGTTGAGTGCGAAGGCGTTATCTGTCTATTTGAATATCGCGCGCCACATTGCGCCGTATTTTGGCCAGATACTGCTGCATGCGCTCTTCGTCGTGGTGTTCGATGATGTCGAGCAGTTCTTTCAGTTCGGTGCGAATCTGCGACACCTGTCCGCCCGTATAGGGATTGAAGAGGATTTCCTGGAGCAGGTAGTCGTCTTCGTTGAGCACGCCCTTGGCGATGCGCATGTGCCGCTTGAAGGTGGTGCCCGGCGCGTCCTGGTGCTTCATGACCGCCGCAAAGACGAAGGTGCTCACGAAGGGGATGCTGAGCGAGTAGGCCACGGTCTGGTCGTGCTCGTCGAAGGTATACTCATAGATATTGAGTCCGAGTCGGCTGTAGAGGTCTTTGAAGAAGATGCGCCCCATGTAGTCGCCCTCGCTGATGATGACGGCGTTCTCCTCGCTGAGCTGCTGGAGGTTGGCGAAGGTAGGTCCGAACATGGGGTGCGTGGAGACGTACCGGCGTCCGGAGCGGTCGTAGAAGTCTTTCAGTCCGGTTTTCACCGAGGCGATGTCGCTGATGATGCACTCCTTGGGCAGGTACGGCATCACCTCCTCGAAAGCCGGGATGGTATACTTCACCGTGACGGCGTTGATTACCAGTTCGGGCTGGAACTCAGCTATTTCCTCCAGTCGGGTGAATCGCTGAGTGTTGTAGGTGAACCGCATCCGTTTGGGGTCTTTCTCGAAGACCGCCGTCTCATGTTCGAAGCTCAGCAAGTCGAGGAAGAAGCTTCCCATCTTGCCGGCGCCCATGACCAGTATTCTCATAGTGTGTAAGGATTATTTGTTGATGATTTCCATTTGCTGCCGCACGCTCTCCTCGTGCACATTCTCGAATATTTTCTTCACGAACTCAGCGTCCATGCCGCAGAGCACGCCCTGTGCGCCCCGCTTGTCGAGAATCTCGCTGTATCGCACCGGCTGCAGCACGGTCATATTGTGCTCTTTCTTATACTGTCCTATCTCGCGGCACACCCGCATACGCTTGGCCAGAAGGTCCATGAGTTGGTTGTCGAGTTCGTCAATCTGGTTGCGCAGTTCATGTATACCTTCGGTGGTGACGGTCTCGTCGCGCACCACGATAAGCGAGAGGATATAGTCGAGCACATCAGGTGTCACCTGCTGCTTTGCGTCGCTCCACGCCTTGTCGGGGTCGCAGTGCGCCTCAACGAGCAGTCCGTCGAATCCCAGGTCCATGGCCTGCTGGCAGAGCGGTGCCACCAGTTCGCGTCGTCCACCTATATGGCTGGGGTCGTTGATGATGGGCAAATCGGGAATACGGCGTCGCAGTTCGATAGGAATCTGCCACATGGGCAGGTTGCGGTAAATCTTCTTGTCGTAGCTGGAGAAACCCCGGTGGATGGCTGCCAGCTTCGTGATGCCCGCCTGGTTGATGCGCTCCAGGGCCCCTATCCACAGTTCGAGGTCAGGGTTCACCGGGTTTTTCACCAGCACGGTGGCATCGGTGCCCCTGAGGGCGTCGGCCAGGTCCTGCATGGCGAAGGGGTTGGCCGATGTGCGTGCCCCTATCCAGAGGATGTCGATGCCATAGGCCAGTGCCTGCTCCACATGGGTGGGTGTGGCCACCTCGGTGGCCACGAGCATGCCCGTCTCCTCCTTCACCCTTTTGAGCCAGGGGAGCGCCTTTATTCCGTTACCTTCGAATCCTCCCGGTTTGGTACGCGGTTTCCACACGCCGGCGCGGAACATATGGCAACCCTTCTTGGCCAGTTGCCAGGCCGTTTTCATCACTTGTTCCTCGGTTTCGGCCGAGCAAGGTCCAGCTATCACGAAAGGCCGTTCGTTGTCGCTCGGAAGATGGAGCGGTTGTAGGTTCAGATCCATGAGATTGTATATTTATTTGTTATTATTATTCATAGCGTTGATACGTCGCAGCGCCTCCTGCATCCGCTCATCGTCGGCGCAGAGCGAGATGCGCACATATCGCCGTCCGTTCTCGCCGAAGATGAAGCCCGGTGTGATGAAAACCCTCGCCTCGTGGAGCACCTTTTCGGTGAGCGTCTCGGCGTCGGTCATGCCGTCGGGGATGCGTCCCCAGAGGAACATGCCCACCTGTTTCGGATCGTAGGAGCATCCCAGTGCCGTCATGATTTGCTCGGCCACTTTTCGGCGCCGCAGGTACGTGTCGTAGTTGGCCTCCTCGTGCCATTCGTCGGTATTGTCATAAGCCTGTGCGGCAGCCAGTTGCAGTCCGCGGAAGGTACCGCTGTCCACATTGCTTTTTATCTTCAGTATCCAGGAGATGAAGGTAGGGTTCGAGGCGCACAGTCCCACGCGCCATCCCGGCATGTTGTGGCTCTTGCTCATGGAGTTGAACTCTATGCAGCAGTCTTTGGCCCCCTCCACCTGCAGGAGCGACTTGGGCTGGCGGTTGAGGATGAAGGAGTAAGGGTTGTCGTTCACCACCACGATACGGTGCCGCTTTGCGAAGTCGACCAGCCGCTGGTACGTCTCCATCGAGGCATCGCCTCCGGTGGGCATGTTGGGATAATTGGTCCACATGAGTTTCACCCCCGTGAGGTCCATCCGTTCCAGTTCGTCGAAATCAGGCTGCCACGCATTGTCGCTGCACAGGTTGTAGTTCACGATGCGTGCGCCCAGTATGCGGCTCAGCGAGGTGTAGGTGGGATAGCCCGGGTCGGGCACGAGCACGCCGTCGCCCGGATTGACGAAGGCCAGTGTCACGTGCAGTATGCCCTCCTTGCTGCCTATGAGCGGCAGTATTTCGGTAGCCGGGTCCAGCTCCACGCCATACCAGCGCTTGTAGAACCGCGCCATGGCCTGCCTCAGCTCCGGTGTGCCCATGGTGGGCTGATAGCCGTGGGTGTCGGGACGCCGTGCCACCTGGCAGAGCGTCTCTATGGTATCGTCTGAGGGCGGCCGGTCGGGGCTTCCTATGGCCAGGCTCACGATATCGAGTCCCTGGCTGTTGAGCCGGGCCACCTCTTTGAGTTTACGGCTGAAGTAGTATTCCTGCACGGTGCCGAGCCTGTCGGCCGGCTGGATGTCAGCGAGTCTGTTTCCCATTGTTGTACTCTCCTAATATTTTAAGTTCGCGTGTGAGGGGGATGATGGCGTCGATGCTCTGGCGGTAGCGGATAAGGTTGTTGTAGGTCACATCCACATAGAACAGATACTCCCACTCCTGCCCGATAATGGGCAGCGACTGAATCTTGGTGAGGTTGATGTTGTAGAACGAGAGGATGGTGAGAACCTTGGAGAGCGAGCCCTCCTCATGGGGCAGCGAGAACACGAGGCTGGCCTTGTCGGTTTTGTCGAGCGGCCGCATGAAGTCGGCCTTTCTCGGGTCGCACACCACGAGGAACCGGGTGAAATTGTGCTTGTTGTCCTCGATGGCGTCCTCGAGCACCTTAAGTCCGTTCATTCGGGCCGCCTCGGCGTGGCAGATGGCGGCCGTGCCGCGGCACTGGTGCTGCGCTATATACTCGGCCGCGCCTGCGGTGTCTTCCGCCTCCACGGCCTTTAGTTCGGGTCGGTTGGCCAGGAACTGCCTGCACTGCATGAGCGCCACGGGGTGCGAGTGCACCTCGCGCAGGGTGTCCCACGAGTCGTCGGGCAGGCAGCAGATGGCATGCTGTATGTGCAGTTTGTGCTCGCCCACCACGGTGACGCCCGAGTCGCGCAGCAGTTCATAGTTGTGCAGCAGGCTGCCCGCTATGGTGTTCTCTATGGCCACCATGCCGATGACGGTAGGGTCGCGCTTGATGTTCTCGAACACCATCTCGAAGGTGGCGCAGTAGATAAGCTGCACCTGTTCCTGTCCGAAATAATGCTGCACGGCGATGTCGTGAAACGACCCTGCTTGCCCCTGTATGGCTACTCTCTTCATAAACTACGCATATTATTAACGACTGAATCCCGCCTCATGGTGAAGCGGGATTCTATGGTATGTCATTGAAATGTATATGGATTCATTTTTACGACCTGTTACAAGATTCCCGCTCTGCCCTTGCGTGCAAAGTAAAAATAGTAAAAGCCATAATATGAATTCCTGTTACACATCAGCTTTGTTCTTTTTGTCGTTTGCAAAAGTAAAACAATTTTTCTGTTTCCGCAAACATTTTGCAAGAAAAATGCGCAGAAAGGCGACAATCGTTTACTTCTGGGCTACGAACCAGCCCTCGTGGGCAGCCATTTCGGCATTGTTCACGCCCTGCTCGTTGAGGGTGAAGTTGCGGTCTTCGCCGTTCATCACCACCTTGATGCTCTTGCCGTCCTCATTGAAGCGGAAGATCTCTTTGGTGACGCCGTTCTGCGAGATGGACCAGCTGTCGTCGCGCTTGTTGTAGGTGAGGAGGGTCACCTGTCCGTTGGGCGCCTTGATTTCATAGCCCTTGCGCAGGGTCTTCACGGCATAGAGCAGACCGTCGTCGCCCTTGATCATCTGAGTCTTGCCCACATTCTGTGCCACGGGATTCTCACCGGTCCAGAACTCGATGGTGTTGAGCACCACGGCGTCGACGGTGAGTGCCACGCCACCCACGATAGGCATGAGCACGAAGCCCACGATGGCGTTGATGAACTTGTTGCTGGTCATATCCTTCTGCCATGCGGCATACTGATTGAAGAGACTGAACGAACCGATACACGAACTGAACATCATGCTGCCTGCGAGGAGGCAGATGACGGTTTTCAAACACATTTTGTTTACCATTGTCAATACTTTTTTCGGGTTAAACATGATTTACTGAATGCAAAGGTAATGAAAAGCGATTTACCAACAAAAAGAAAAAATCATTTTTTTGTACAATGGGGCTTTCACCTTATTAAGAAAAATGCACGAAAACGGTCGCAAGACACCAATTTTAGGGTACTTTGCGACCAATTTCGTGCATTTCAGGGAGATTTTCCGACAAAAAGGGGCCATGATTTCGAGATTCAACATTTTTATATTAACTTTGCTCAGTGTGCGCTCATGACATGCCGCATCATCCCCATTTCCACCACGATGAACCACAAGACACTCACCCTACTGCTTCTGACAGCGCTACTGAGCCTTCAGCAGGCGAAGGCCGCCGACTTCATAACCGGCGGACTCACCTGCCGTGTGCTCTCCGCCACGGAGCGGACCGTGGAAGTGGTGCGCAACGACACCCTGCCCTACGCAGGAGCCATGAGTGTGCCCGCCACGGTGCAGCACGGCGGGCAGCGCTACACGGTGACCCGCATAGGCGACGGAGCCTTTCTGTGCTGTGCCCAACTGCAGCGCATCAGCCTGCCCGCCACGCTGAAGCACATAGCCGAGAGAGCCTTCTACGGCTGCAGCCAACTGGCCCAGGCCGACATAGGGCTGCAGACCGACAGCATAGGGCACTACGCCTTCAGCCACTGCACGATGCTGAGCGAGCTCCACCTGCCCGCCACCTTGAAATACATAGGCCGGGCCGCCTTCAAGGGATGCAGCGGTCTGCAGCGCATCCAGGCAGCCGGCGCCACGCCCCCCACCCTGTCGGGAAGCGGTCTGCTGGACAGTTTTGCCGGCACCGACCGCGACGGCATCGTGGTGACCGTGCCCGAGGGCAGCGCCGCCCGCTACCATGCCGCCCCGGGATGGAGCCGGTTTGCCCATATCACCGACCTGACCGCCACAACTGGCCAGGTCCTGCTCTCCCTCGCCATCGAGGGCAGTGGCCATGTGGTGCACGCCGACGGCGAGATGGCCTCCGGCCACACCTACACCCTGCCGAAGGGTGAGCCCCTGGAACTGATGCTGGAGCCCGAGAAAGACTACACGCTACAGCACGTCTACGTGAACGGCCAAGAGCACACGGAACTCCTGCACGGCGACACCCTCACCCTGCCCGCCCTGACAGCCAACACCGCCGTGCGCGCCGTCTTCGCCCAGCGCGACACCTATCTCACCCTCTGCCACGACGAGAACGGCAGTCTGCAGATAGACGTAGTGGAGAACCGCCCCGTGCGGCTCCACATCCGGCCCAACGCCGGCTGGCGCATCCACCGTGTGACGGTAGACGGCGACAATGTGACAGGACAGATAGACGCCGACCAAACGCTGACGATAGAGAAAGCGCGGCGCGGCATGGCCATCCGCGTAATACTGGAGAAGAACGGGCAGTATGCCGTGTGGAGCGCCGACGGACTGATGACACTGCGTGAGGCCGGCGGCACCATCCAGGTGCCCGAGGAAGCCGTGTGCGCTGACCTTACCAGTTGCCCCGACGCCGACATCCGCCCCAACAGCAACCCCAACACCCTCTATGTGTTGAGCCGCACGGCAGCAGTGCCCGCCCCGCTTGCCGACCGCAACGTGGTGGTGGACGGCCACGCCGACCGCCTGACGCTGACCGACGGCCACGACATCTTCGTGCCCTTCGATGTGGAAGCCGACGAGGCCCTCTACACCCGCACCCCCACCCTGGGCACCGACGGCCACGGCGGCTGGGACAGCATCGTGCTGCCCTTCGGTGTGGAGGAAGTGACCGATGTGGAGGCCGGCGAGCAGATAGCCTGGCGGCAGGGTCCTGACGACTACGGCCACCGGTTTTGGCTGCGCCGCTTTGCCGGCACCGACGGCACGGGCGGCCTCCTCTTTGCCGACGCCGCCACCTGGGAGGCCAACGAGCCCTATCTGCTGGCCGTGCCCGCTGACACCTGGGGCGACTTCTACGACCTCCGTGGCAAGCCGCTGCAGTTTGCCGCCCGCCACACCACCGTCCGCGCCACCCCCGCCATGTGCCGCACGTGGTATCCCTACACCCTGCACGGCACGCTGCACCGCCACACGGTGAGCGGCTACGTGCTGAACGCCTCCGGCGACGCCTTTGTTCTCACCCCCGCCGGAACGGTGAATGCCTTCCGCTGCCATCTCACCACCGACGATGCGGCCGGTCCCGCCCTGGTGCCCATCCACACCGACACCACCGGCATCACGTCCATTCCCTCCGCCCGTGAGGAAACCGCCTCCGGCACCACCTATCACATCAACGGCACCCGATTGCCCCACGGCAGCCAGCCGCCCCACGGCATCTACATCACAAACGGCCAGAAAACCGCCCAATAGCATGCACAAAGCCTACCCATACAGTCTCCTGTGGCTGCTGGTCATGATGGTGGCCGGCACACAGTCCCTGCGCAGCCAGACCGCACGCGAGGAGATAGCCGCCGACGTGACCCTCTCCGGCTACTACCTCACCGCCTATCCCGGTCCGCTGCAGGACACCCTCACCTCGCCTCCCGCCGGCAAGATCCCCTTCTACATCAGCCATTACGGCCGCCACGGCTCGCGCTGGATGAACAACGCCGACACCTACAACGCTCCCATCGCGCCCCTCCAGGCCGCCGAGAGCGCCGGCGTGCTCAGTCCCTTCGGCCGTAAGGTGCTGGCCGACCTGCAGGCCATCGCCGACGACGCCGCCGACCGCTACGAGGAACTGACCCCCGTGGGGCTGCGCCAATGGCAGGAGATAGGACGGCGGATGACGCGCATTTTTCCTGAGGTCTTCGCCGGCACAAAGCGGGTGGACGCCCGCAGCACCATCTACTCGCGCTGCATCCTGTCGATGACAGGACTGCTCGGCGAACTGAAAGCCTTCAACCCCCAGTTGCAGACTTCGGCGCAAACCAGCGTGCGCGACATGCCCTTCCTGCTCTCTGGCTATTACAAGCCCAGCAGCGGTGCCCCCGAGCACCGCACGGCGCCCCGCCACAGCCAGGCGACCGCGAAGGCCGTGCCCGTGCCAAAGGTGAACAGCCGCCGTGTGGCCAGCCAGTTGATTAGTGACAGTGCCTACATCGCCCAGCAGGTAGACACCGCCACCCTCTTCAACGCCCTGCTGGAGGTGGTGTCGTCGGTGCAGAACAGCGAGATAGGCGACAGCCTCACGCTCTACGACATCTTCACCGACGAGGAACTGTATGAGGGCTGGCGAAGGATGAATGTGAAAGCCTACAACAGTTACCACAAAGGCACCACGGCCAAGGCCCTGCTGCAGCGCATGACCGACGATGCCGACGCGGCCATAGCCGGCGGAGAGACAGCGGCCCACCTGCGCTTCGGCCACGAGAGTGTGCTGCTGCCGCTGATATGCCTCATGGGAATCGACAATCTGGACCACGACTGGGCCACCGCCGACGAACTGGAAGCCGCCGGATGGCGCAACTATCACCTGTATCCCATGGCCGGCAATGTGCAGGTGGTATTCTACCGCTCCGATGCCGCCGACACCGACGTATGGGTGAAGATACTGCTCAATGAGCGGGAGGCCACGCTGCCGCTGGACAGCGAAAAAGCGCCTTACTACCGCTGGAGCGAAGTTAGGGCGCTATGGAGGGGGAAGATAAATGAAAAATGAAAAATTAAAGATTAAAGATTAAAATTGAAAGATGGGAAATTAATGGGCACCTGCGGTGCGGGGAATGAACAGAAATTCTCGTAATGCGCAGAAATATTTCATTTAGACCCGCTTTATAGCCGCCCTTTATCAAGGGGCTCTTAATTTGTTTAATTTTGGATTTAATTTTGAATAATTTCCCGCGAAGCGGCTCTTTTTGGCATTTGCCTGATTAGAAGAGGCGGTAGCCCACAGTGAAGGTGAAGAACTTATTCTTCTCTTTGATGCCCTCTATCTTGGAGATATTTTTCAGACCGATGTGGTAGCGGAAGTCGAGAATCACACGCTCATACTCATAGGACACGCCGATGGGGATGGAGACATCCACCTTGTTCGTCACCTCCTTCAAATCGCCACTGTAGTGTTTCTTCTCTCCATACTCGTCGGTACCATCCTTCTTGTGTGTGATGAGGGTCTCATCGTAGGAGAATTCGGCCGAGGTGAGAAAGCCCAGCTGCACACCCGCCTTCAGGGCCAGTCCCGGCAGGATATACTGGTTCACCAGCAGCGGCACCTGCACATAGTCCATTTTCTGACGCAGGTGCGACATGCCTGACGACTGTGTCACGGGCGCAATGTCCCCTACCGGCGTACCCACGAAATCGGGAAAACGGCATCCCATCTGCGCATAGTAGACCCCCAGCGAGAGGCTCGTTGCAGGCAGCATCTGATACTCCCCCTCCAATCCTCCCGCAAAGCGTGCGTTGTAGCGCGACGACACCTTGCTGTCTAAAACATATAAAATCTCATTGTTGGTAAGGTTGGCGATGGAGAGGCCCGCTCTGGGAATGAGTGAGAACTTGCCCACCGGCTGTTGGGCATGGAGGCCCAGGGCAGCCACTGCGAGGAAACAGCAAATCAGGAATCTTTTCATTTTTCTGTAATGTTGGTACTATGATATAAACCCACCCGACGGCGATTTATTGCACCAACGCCTCAGAATTTATCCATCACCACCCCGCTGAGGTCCACATCGGCATGGCTTATCTGGAGGGGCGCGCCGGTATCGAAGAGGCAGTTCTCGAACGAGATAGCCCCGCGCGGTATGGGCTGCTCCTCAAAACCCTGTATGATGCCGCCCCGCTCGGCGTGAGCACGTATGTTGCGCAGCCTGATGTTGCGCAGCACCGTGCGTGGCGAGTAAGGCGGCTCGTCAGCCCCCTTCATGCGCCATGTCATGTTCACCTCCACCACATTACGTGCCTTGGCTATGTCGATGTCCTCGAAAAGGATGTTCTCCACCACGCCGCCACGCGAGGGCTGGCTCTTGAATCGGATAGGATTCCAGTTCTCTCCCGCCATGTCGCAATGGCGCACCGTCACATTGCGCACGCCGCCGCTCACCTCGCTTCCAATGGCCACGCCCCCGTGACCATAGTCGAAGTGGCAGTGCTCTATCAGGATGTCCTGTGAGGCCTGGTTCACCCTGCGGCCGTCGGTGTCGCGTCCGCTCTTGATGGAGATGCAGTCGTCGTGCGCCTGGATATGCGTGTTGCGCACCGTCACCCCCGTCGACGAGTCGATGTCGATACCATCACTGCTGGGGATATAGTCTTCGGCACAGATGTCAATGCCGTCTACTGTAAAACCGTTGGTGAAAAGGATGTGCACGCACCAGAACGCCTGGTTGCGGATGTGCACCCCGCTGATGGTGCCCCCGTCGCAATGGTAGAAACAGACCGTCTTGGGTCTTCCGGCGAAGGGCAGGCTCAGTCGTTTCCATTCCAGGCCCTGTGCGTCGATGGTGCCCTCGCCCGAGAGCCGGCAGCCCTCGTTGTGGTCGAAGTTGAGCAAGGCTGCTCGCGCCTTTTTGACTCGTCCCTCCCAGCGCGTGGTGATGAGCGGATAGAGTGTGGTGTCGACAATGCTCACCAGGGTGGCGCCGCGGTCCAAGTGCAGGTCAACGCCCCGCGGGAAGAATAGCGCCCCCGTGCGGTGGCGCCCCTTCCGGAGCACCACCGTGCCGCCGCCCTCGCTGTGGGCGCGGTCTATGGCCGCCTGTATGGTCTTGAAGCGGCGCGCATCGTAAGCCGCCGTGCGCTTACGCACCACCACGATGTGCGACTGCCACGCTTCGAAGTGCAGGCGCACCCGTGTGCGTCCGTCGGCCACGGTGAAAGGCAGCACGTGAATCTCGCCGGTGGCAGCGTCCCACAGCTGCGCCTCGCCCATGGCGTCGAGGTCGAGCGTCACGTCCTTCGCCTCGCCCTTTTGGTTGAGGAGGAAGAAGATGCGGCTGTCGGCTGTCTGGCGTGCGCAGCACACCAGGCTGTCGGCCCGTCCCTCGCTCACCAACATGTCGCGCGCCGGCAGATAGGCGTCCAGTTCGGCCGTCCAGGTGCTGTCGGCCACGAGCAGCGCCCCACCAATCGGCTCAATGGGTCTCGTCTGCGTGAGTGTGCTGGCAAAAGTGCTCTGCGGCGTACCGCCCAGATACACTACCCTACCCCCACGGGCCGCGAACTCGCGAATCTTCTCCCACGCCGCCTCGCGGATGGCCTCGGCAGCCGGGATGACGAGTGTGGTGTACGCCTGTCCGCTGCGGTTGACGAGCGCCCCGTTGCGCGGTGTGGTCGCCTCAATGATGCCGTCGTCGGTGATGAAGTCGAAGTCATACTGATGCGCCGCCAGCATGTGCGCCGCCGCCTTCATGAAGTCGTCGGCCCGGTTGTTGCCCAGCCACAGTGAGGGGATGGGCGCATAGACCGCCACGCGCGCCGTGGGCCGGCCCTGCGAGAGGAGGTATCCCGCCCGGTTCACATAGTCGTTGAGCTGCCTCATGCCTGGTTCGGCCATGAAGCCCCGAGCCCCCTTCTTGCTGGCCCAAAACATGAACTCGAAGAAGTTGATGCCCCGCGCCAGCTGGTAGTCGACGATATAGCGCGCCGACGCCACCGAGAGCGGTTTGTTGTAAGCCGCGAAGCTCTCGCTGAAAGCCCGCTGGCAGCCGTAGACATGCGCCGTGGACGAAGCCAGACGCGGAAACTCCGTATAGCTGCCGTACCAAATCTGCGACCAGATGACATCGATGCCCGGCACCTGCACCCGGCTCAGGCAGCGGAAGGGGTCGCCCTCCATCTTCACGCACCAGGGCAGCATATCATCCTTGTCCATGTGGGTGATGTGGCGCACGCCGTTGGCCTCGCACCACTGCGCCTGCGCCAGGAAATAGCGGTCGGCGAAGAGCCGGCTCCACACATCCCAGAAATCCGCCTTCACGCGGCGCTCCACGTCGCCCAGCGCATCGCTGTGCACCGAGGTGCGGTCGCTCTTGACCAGTGCGCCGAGCCAGCGCGAGGGGTCGTAGCCCTTCTCCCGTCGGAACACCTCGAGAATGTCGCCCGTCCACGGCACCCGCTGGAAGGCCGGCTCATCGCCGCGGAATCCCAGTACGGTGGTGCCGAAGTGATGTCCCAGCGTCCGGCGGTACTCCTCGTGCGTCCAACTGATAAACTGGCTCACGGCCGCCGTGTCGAGGTAGTCGCAGAGCGAGTTGGTCTCGTCCTTTCCGCCGGTGGGGTTGTTCACGCAGCGCGTCTGCGACGACCTCCGTACCGCCTTTACCGTATCGCCGTCGGCCACCAGCGCCTGCATGCACAGGTCGGGCCGCTCTTTGGAGAACTTTCCCCCGGCCATGCCGCTGGGATATTTCCCCTCATCGATAATCCACATGTGCATGCCGCGGCGTTCCACCGAATCGGCCATCATGCGCACATTGGCGAACCACAGCGGACTGAGGTAGTCGGCCCCCATGTGATAGCCCGGTTCGATGATGACATTGCGGAAGCCCTTGGCCTGAATCTCGCTGAGGTCGCGGCCGATGACCTCGGGGATGATTTCTCCGTCCCACCCCAGAATCACGTGGCTGCACATTTCGGCGGGTGGGTTTTTGAAGTCATTTTCCATCTGCGCCCGCACCGCCATGGCAGCGGTGAGCAAGAGCGCTATCGTGAAGCATTTTCTCATGTCTCAGGTGTTATTTCGTGGTGAAAGTTGTCAGGATTAGGAGAGTCCGAAACAGACTTTTACGTATCGCGGCGCCTTTTTCTTCAAGGCCTTCGCTATCATGGTAGGCACATAGATGCCTATGAGCAGACTGGCGATATACAGCGGGATGTAGAGCCAGTTCTGATGCAGGGCACCGAAGAGCCAGCGTATCGGCATCTGCAAGAAGATGGCCATCAGGAAAATCTGATAGGTATAGTCGCGAAAACTGGAGAAAAGCGACGGGCAATGCTCCGCTATTTTCCTGCATACAGCCACCGTGAAGGCAATCCCCGCGAAGGAGAGCGGCAGGTCGCTTCGGTGGGGAACCAGTTCGATATAATACAATGCCGCGAAGAGGGCACCGCTCACGATGATGCACCACCAGCCGTTCAGCCGCTCAAGGATGCGGTATCTGCAAGCCAGGATACCTGCAGTGAAGTAGACCAGCATCCACCGCACATAATTGAGCCGGAAATTGTAAATATCCTTCGGGAAGAAGTAATACATGGCCAGTCCCACCAGCAAGGCTACCAGTGCGGTCCATCGGTTTTTCACGGCCAGGCGGAACAGCGGATAGAGGAGCATGATTTCAAGCAGCGTGTTGATAAACCACATTTCCTTCAGCGGGTTCGACCGGAACAGGATATACGTCTTGACCAGCTCCTCGGCATCGACCGGTCTGTGCATGAGGAAAGGCAGCGGCAGCTTGACCAGTGTGGCCGCCACAGTAAAGGCGAAGAAAGGAATGCCGAGCCGTATGAACTTGGAGCGCAGCACCTCTTTATAAGACTTCTCCTTGCGGATGCAGGTGTGGTAGAAAAGCCATCCGGAGATGAACATGAACAGCTCCATGGCGTACGATTCAATCACATTGTTCAAAGCCGCCGACCAGGGCATTATCTCCCCCTGGCACAGGCGGATATGGTCTATCACCACCATCACCATGCAGAGGCCCTGTAGAATGGCCAGCCACTGTATTTTTCCTTTTTCGGGTATGTTTTGGTTTGTCATCGTCTTATTTGTCACCAGAAGATGAGGTCTTCTTGTTTCGGGGGTAAAGGTACAAATAAGACGGCGAAAAGCCGCGGGATTCCACGGCTTTTTTCTTGGCGGGGAGACTTGAGGAGGATGGCCGGGGAGAAAAAAAGTAAGAAGTTTGTTAGTAAGAAGTTTGTTAGTAAAATGCTAAGAATTGTTTGTCGCGGTGGTACAATCCAGATTGAAGTCGTACAGACTTGCGTCGAAGAAAAGGGTCCTGTCCTCAAGCTTCATCTCAACGAAGTCGTGATCTTTCACAAAATTCTTCCATCGCTGAGGGCAATAGCCTGGAGCAGGGGTAGTGTACCATTCAGTGTGTCTGAAGTCTGTTGACTTCACGGTGATGTCGCAAAGTTAATATTTTATTTTGAACAATCTCATATTTTGACGATTT
>CACYUZ010000022.1:0-48195 GCA_902777645.1 uncultured Prevotellaceae bacterium
TGCACCGATGTGCAGCCCTCTCTATTTGTATGGATAAGGTGTTTATTATTCCAGCGTGTGGATGGTGCCGTCGGCATCTACCTGCAGCGGGCGCACCTTGAGCGAGCGCAGCCAGGTGACATCGTTGGAGGGCACGCAGTCGTGGTGGAAGAGATACCACTGGCCCTTGTACTGCACGATACTGTGGTGGGTGGTCCATCCCACAACGGGCTTCAGAATGACGCCTTGGTAAGTGAAGGGGCCGTAGGGGTTGTCGCCCACGGCATAGCAGAGCAGATGGCTGTCGCCGGTGCTGTAGGAGAAATAGTACTTGCCGTTCATCTTGTGCATCCAAGAGGCCTCGAAGAAGCGGTGCGGGTCGTCGGCCGTGAGCGGACGGCCCTCGGCGTCGACCACGAGCACGGGGCGCGGAGCCTCGGCAAACTGCAGCACGTCGTCGGTCATGCGGGCCACGCGCGAGGGCAGCGCCTCTTCCTTGCCCTCGGGCAGCATGGAGGCGCGGAACGATGCCTCCTGGCCTACCGAGGCGGCGGGTTTGAGCTTGTTGTCGCGGTACCACTGCAGCTGTCCGCCCCAGATGCCGCCGAAGTAGCAGTATACCTCGCCGTCGTCGTCTTTAAACACGCAGGGGTCTATGGAATAGGAGCCGATGATGGGTGCCGGCTCGGGGATGAACGGACCTTCGGGACGGTCGGCCACGGCCACGCCGAGGTGGAACACGCCGGTATAGTCCTTGGCGGAGAAGATGAGGTAGTACTTGCCGTTTTTCTCCACCACATCGTTGTCCCACATCTGTTTCTCGGCCCAGGGCACCTGCTCCACGTCGAGAATCACGCCGTGGTCGGTCACCTCGCCCTCCATCACATCGTCGAGCGAGAGCACATGGTAGTCGCGCATCTGGAAGTGCCCGCCGTCATCGTCGAAGCACTCACCGCTGTCCCAGTCGTGCGAGGGGTAGATATACAGGCGGCCGTTGAACACATTGGCCGAGGGGTCGGCCATATAGTCTTTCGGGAATAGATAACGTTCTTTGCTCATTGTTTCTGATGATATAGCTATGGTTCTTATTATATAGATAAGGTGTAATCTTTCGGTTGACTTATTTCTCCTGCTCGAAGAGGCGGAGAATGCGTCCCACCACCGGTTTGGGCTGGTAGTGGCGGTCGAAGAGAAGCGGATAGCTGGTGCGCCCCTTGATGGGCCAGTCGTTGAGCCACGAGTTGTGGTCGGCCACGCCCCAGAGGGTGACACGCTCTATCTGGGCCTTGTGGCGGCGGTAGATGTCGAAGAAGGCCATGTAGCGGTCGTCGAAGTTTTTCTGTCCTATGCTGTCGAGCCCGTTGCGGTAGGGGTTCATCTTCTCCTGATAAGCGAAATCCTGGCTCACCTCGGCACCGCCGAAGTTGTCGGGATTGGGCAGCAGGTTGAGGTCGAGCTCGGAGATGTTGATCTTCACACCGTGGGCGAAGAGCGAGTCCATGGTGGTCTCATACTCGGCCAGTTCGGGATAGTCTACCCCGTTGTGGCTCTGCATGCCCACAGCATCGATGCGCAGGCCCTTGGCCTTGAGTGAGTCGACGAGCTGGCACACGGCCTTGCGCTTGCCGGGCTTGGCCATGGAGTAGTCGTTGTAGTAGAGTTGGGCGTCGGGGTCGGCCTCATGGGCAAACTGGAACGCCTTCTCGATGTAGTCGGGACCGATGATGCGCAGGTAGGGCGTCTGGCGCAGCGAGCCGTCGTCCTCGAAGGCCTCGTTCACCACGTCCCAGCCGTAGATCTTGCCCTTGTAGCGGCCCATCACGGTGCTGATGTACTGGTGCATGCGGTCGAGAAGCGCCTCGCGGGTGAGGGGCTGGCCCTTGTCGTCGGTGAAGAACCAGGGGGCGGGCTGCGAGTGCCACACCAGGGTATGGCCCACGACCTTGAGGCCGTTGTCGTTGCCCCACTTCACCAGGCGGTCGGCCTCGGTGAAGTCGTATTTTCCGGGCTCGGGTGCCAGCACCTCCTGCTTCATGCAGTTCTCGGCCACCACCGAGTTGAAGTTCTGCAGCACCACCTGCTGCGCCAGCGAGTCGGCGCCGCTCACCTGGTCGGTGTTCATGGCCACGCCCACGAGAAAATACTGTCCGAGCACGCTCTTGAGCGTGGGTGTCTCAGGATCCGACACCCGCTGACAGCCCGTGAGAAGGGCTGCCAGGGTGGCGGTAAATAGAAAAATCTTTTTCATACGGATGGTCTTGTTATGCGTTGTGACGGCGCTCAATCTCCTTATTGATTTCGTCGATGCGCTCGTCGGAGAGCTCATACTTGGAGATGATGAACATGGCAAGCAAGAGCAGGATGGCGGGGATGACGCAGACGAGCCAGAGGATGCCCTCCTCGGCAAACGGGGTCTGGTCGATCACCTCGCTCTTGTAGCCCACATAAGCCAGCACGGCCGGTCCCACGATGCTGCCGAAGGTCATACCGGCCTTGAAGAACAGACCTGTGAGGGCATTGACGATGCCGGAGATACGACGGCCCGTGGTATACTCACCATAGGAGATGACCTCGGGCACCAGTGCCCACATATAGCCGGTGGCCACAATCACACCGGTGCTCTTGATAAACTGTGCCACATAAATCCACATCATGTTCACATGCTCCATCTTGGAGATGAAATAGAGCATGGCCATACCCACGATGGCCGTTCCGAGGAAGATATAGAACATGTTTTTCTTACCCACCATGCGCTTGAACCAGGGCACAAGCGGCATGAAGATGAAGGCCGGAGCAGAACCGAGCGCCATAAACACCGACAACTCCTGGGCAGAGCCGTGCAGATTGCTGTTCACAAAATAGGCACCGGCGGCATTGCCCACCGACATCATGGCAAAGGCCGTGATGAAGAAGAATGCGATGATGCGAAGCGGACGGTTGCGCATGAACTCCATCCAGAGGTCGCTCACCTTCACGGTCTCAGTGGCCTTGGCGTCCATCACCACGCGCTCCTTGCACTGGCTGAAGCAGAACACGAGGAGACAGAAACCCACAATGGCATAGATGGTCATGGTGGTGAACCATGCGGAGGGGTCTTTCGGCAGACTGTCGGAGGGTGCGCCCGCAATGAGGGCAATGAAGAGCGGCAGACCGGAATTGACGGCCAGACCGCCCAGGTTGGCCATGAACATACGCACCGAGGTGAGGATGGTAATCTCGTTGGTGTCGCGGGTGAGCGAGGAGTTCAGGGCACCGTAGGGCACATTGATAAACGTATAGAGCAGCTGCATGGAGATATACGTGACATAGGCGTATATCAGCGACGGAGCGAAACCGTTGTAGAAGCACAGAATGGCAAAGCCCGAGAGCGGAATGCCCACATAGAGCAGATAGGAGCGGTATTTGCCGTAGCGGGGGTTGCTCTTGTCGATCAGGGCGCCCACGATGGGGTCCCAGACCACGTTGGCCACATTGCCCACCAGGAACATCACGGCCACGGCCGACGGGGTGAGGCCGTAGATGTCGGTATAGAAGAAGAGCAGGTAAGTGCAGATGACCTGGAAAATCAGGTTCTGAGCCAGGTCACCGGATCCGAATCCGATGCGCTGCACCCAATTGAGTTTGTAGAATCCCTTGGATTCCTGATTGCTGTTTGTTGCGTTCATAGATATGGTTTTGTTTTTACTGTTATCAGATTATAGTGTACTGCTATCGGATTAAAGGGGCGGTCAGCGGATACCGGCCTTCTGCAGTACCTGGGCAGCATACTGGCCCATGCGCTCGTAGCCGGCGACATTGGGGTGCAGACCGTCCTCGTGCCAGCCCGGACGGATGCTCTCAGGGTCTTTCTCATCACGGATGAGGGTGTCGAAGTCGATCACGCCGTCGAAGGTGCCCGAGGTGCGTATCCACTCGTTCACATCGCGGCGCACCGCCTCATGGTAGAAGCTGTACCAGCCGTTGCCCTTGAAGGGGGTGATGGTGGCGCCGAACACCTTCACGCCGCGGGCGTGGAGCTGGTCGACGAAACTCTTGTAGGCATCCTTCAGGCGCTGGGCCACCTGCTCATAGTTGCCCTTGCTACCACCGATGTCGTTGGTGCCCTGGAAGATGATGGCGGCGGTTACACCGTTCTGCCCCAGGATATCGCGCGAGAACCGCTTCACGGCCGGTTCGCTCAGTCCGCCCTGCAGCACACAGTTGCCGCCGATGCCCAGGTTGAGCACACCCACATTACCACCAAGGGCGGCCGCCATCTGGTCGGGCCAGCGGTTCTGGTGGTTGGTGGTGCTGCCGCGGCCGTCGGTGATGGAGTTGCCCAGCACCACCACACACTGCTGCGAGGCGGCGGGCACCTCGAGGGCGGCGATGTTGTACCAGTGGTCCACCCGCTCGTTGGCCACGAAGCGGGCACCGGGCTTCACAGCACCGGGCGCCAGAAAAGAGGTGGTGCGGCTGCCGCGGTGTGAGGTGGCGTGCTCGGGCGTAGCACCATACTGGATGGTGACGGAGAGGCGCTGCAGAGGCTGCAGGCTATAGCGGCACACATCGCTCACGACGGCCTGGCGGGCCGGGATGGTGACACTCTTGCGGCCGCTGAAGGTGAGGAAGCGCGCCGTGCCCTTGCGGATATCGCAACTGTCGAGGGCGTCGGCCACATAGAGGCCGCGTATCTCCACCGGCTCGTCGCTGAACTCGTTGGAAAGCCGCAGGCGGATGCGGTCGCCGCCTACCGACACCTGTATCACCTCGCGCAAGGTGCGGTTGGTGAGGGGTGCCGCGGGCATGTCGCCCTTACCGGTATACTCGGCTGCGGAGGCCCATGTGCCAACCCACTGCTCTGACTGTGCACACACCAAGCCGCAGCACAACGACAGGCTTGCTGTCAGGATGCCGCGGAATAAAATACTGTTCTTTGTTTTCATCACTGCAAAAATAGAAAAGGTTTTCCACAAATACAAATGAAAAAGTTACTAGAATATTAGAATCTGTATCATTCTGACACTTGAGGACATGAAGATATAGATTACAAACAAAAGAAAGAAACTTTTTTCGCACAACAACAGAGAAAAAACTTCACTTTTAAGTGAATTATTAAAATAAATATGTATCTTTGCGTTGTAAAAAGGGAATCTCTATGAAAACTGTAAATCTTAAGACTATCGAGCAGAACGACAACGTTAGCCTGTACTCTATATGTTTCAATGGCAACGACTTGTCGGAATATGAAAACTTTCTTATGAAGTTCAAGGACAACTCAACGTTGAACCAAGACTTCCAGCGTATACTCCTTGCTTTGGAGAAGATAATAGACCGTGGAGCATTGGAGCGTTTCTTCCGTGTTGAAGGCAAAATGAATGACCGAGTTTCCGCTTTGGCTATCGACTCACGAAAACTGCGTCTCTACTGCCTTCGTATATCTGACCAAATTCTCATTGTAGGAAATGGTGGCATAAAGACAACAAGAACTTATCAGGAAGACGAAATCCTGAGTGGCTATGTAATGGACTTGCAGCGTTTTGATGAGTTGCTGAAACAAGCACAGCAAAACGGTAGCATCACCATAGAAAAGAATATGATTGTTGGAATTGACAACAAAGTGTTTGAGATATGATTACCAATCCATTATTCCGTGAATGCCTGGCAAAGGTTTCCGATGAGACCCGGGCAGAGTTCAATCTCTCATTTGAGATTGCAGAACGTATCGACTCCTTACTCAAGAAAAAAGGTATTACCCAAAAGGAATTGGCCGTAATGATGGGCAAACGGGAGTCTGAAATTTCAAAGTGGCTGACAGGAAGGCACAATTTCACTACAAAGACTCTGGCAAGTATTTCATTGGCTTTAGGGGAACCAATTATTAGTGTGCCTGCTTAAATATGACACTACGACACTATACTCTACTGCTGCTCACCGCTGCCACGCTCTCGCTGCAGGCACAGGTGCGGCTGGTGAACGACGGCCGATACGCCCGCCTCACCATCGACGGACAACCCATGCTGGTGCTGGGCGGCGAACTGAGCAACTCGGCCGCCACCTGCCCCGAAGACATCGCCGAGGTGATGCCCCGCATGGCGCAGATGGGCCTGAACACGGTGCTGGTACCGGCACCATGGGACCTCATAGAGCCCGAGGAGGGACAGTTTGACTTCTCGCTCATCGACTGCACCCTGCAGGAGGCCCGGAAAAACGGACTGAAGGTGATACTGCTGTGGTTCGGCGCCTGGAAAAACTCCATGAGCTGCTATGCACCGCTGTGGTTCAAACAAGACACGCGGCGGTTCCCACGCTCCATGACCCGCAACGGGAAACCGCTGGAGATAGCGAGCGCCTTCTCGGAAAAGGTGTTCCAGGCCGACCAGAAAGCCTTCAACCGACTGATGGCGCACCTGGCAGCCACCGACGCACAAGAACACACGGTGGTGATGGTGCAGGTGGAGAACGAAATAGGCATGCTGGAGGAGGCCCGCGACCACTCGCCCGAAGCCGACAGGCAGTTTGCGCAGCCTGTTCCGCAACAACTGCTCAGCTACCTGAAGGCGCACCGCAGCACGCTGCATCCGCTCATGGCGCAACGCTTCAAGGGCGGAAAGGGCACCTGGACGGAGGTGTTCGGCGAAGGACTGTACACCGACGAGATTTTCATGGCGTGGCACTACGCCTCGTATGTGGAGCGGCTGGCCACCGGAGCACGCGCCGTCTACGACCTGCCGCTCTTCGTCAACGCCGCCATGAACAGCCGCGGACGCCAACCGGGCGAATATCCCTCGGCAGGACCGCTGGCGCATCTGAAGGACATCTGGCACTGCGCGGCACCCCACATCGACCTGCTGGCACCCGACATCTACGACACGGGATTCAAAGGATGGGCCGACCAATACGCACTGCCTGACAACCCGCTCTTCATACCGGAGTCGCGCTGCTGCGCCAACAGCGGCCCACGCGCCCTCTACACCATGGGGGCTCACCAGGCGGTGGGCTTCAGCGCCTTCGCCATCGACCAGGCGGCACCCCAGGAGTGGCAGCCGCTACAGAAAAGCTAC
This sequence comes from uncultured Prevotellaceae bacterium, assembly GCA_902777645.1. Taxonomy (GTDB): domain Bacteria; phylum Bacteroidota; class Bacteroidia; order Bacteroidales; family Bacteroidaceae; genus Prevotella. Next base: position 7,023 of record CACYUZ010000022.1, read on the forward strand.
GACCTGCTGCGCCAACTGCAGCCGCTGCTCTATGGCCGGCAGGGGAAAAAAGCCCTGACATGGGGGCTGCTGCTGGACCAGGAAGACCGTGAGACGGTTATCAGCGACGGCGAGGTGCGCCTGACGTGCCGCCACTACTTCACCCTGCCCTGGGACCCGCGTGCCACCGACGGCACCACATGGCCCGAGGGAGGCGCCGTGGTGATGAAGCTGGGCGAGCACGACTATCTGATAGCGGGCACCGGTGTGGTGGTGGTGTTTCAGACGGCAAGCGAGAAGGAACAGACCGAACAGCGGAAGTTGGGCGAGGACGGTTTCGCCGAGCAAGGACAGGCCGCGGCACAGGTCCGCGCTACGAGATTCAAGGGCAAGCGCCTCGGCATAGGCTATGTAGACGAGGTGGCCATCCAGTCCGACGGCACCCTACGCTACCTGCGCCACGAGAACGGCGACCAGGACCACCAGGGCCGCCACGCCCGCATCAGCGTGGGCGACTACAAGATTTTGCACGTGAAGCTATACGATTATTAGGAAAAATGAAAGATGAAAATTTTCATCTTTCATCTATTATCGGTACACAGCTTTTTATCGTGACCGGCAAGGTGAGCACTTCCGCTCCCGTGCCGGTTATTTTTATCTGCACGGCGCAGGCCGACGTGTTGATGGGACGGCGTTGGTCGAAGATGAAATTGCCGATGCTGTAGTAGATGGAGTGGCCGCGGTAGAGGTCGACGGGCTGCAGGGTATGGGTGTGGTGGCCGATGAGCACATCGGCACCGGCGTCGATGAGCCGCTTGGCATCGTGCTTCTGCTGCAGAAGCGGACGCAGCGTGTGCTCGCCGCCCCAATGGGGCGACACAATGATATAGGCCGTGGGGCACTGCTGCCGCAACCGCGCCACACGCGCCACCAGACTGTCCATGCTCTCATTGCTCACACTGGGGCGGTGGGGAAGATAGGCGAAATTCTCCAGCGCCAACTGCAGGGTGGGCACCAAATAGACCGGCCGTGGGTGGGAGGCCAGAAGCACCGGCTCGGCGGCCTGGTCCATGGTGGGAGCGGCCCCTACAGGCACCATGCCGGCCTGGCGCACCTGCTGCCAGGTGTCGGCGAGTCCCTCGCGGCCCTGATCGATGCTGTGGTTGTTGGCCAGGTTGAGGTGGGTGATGCCGTGGCGCCGCAAGGCGGGGAGCCATTCCGGCTCGCCGCGGAAGATATAGATTTTCTGCACGGGAGCCTTTATCTTGGTGACCGGACACTCCAGATTGGCCACCACAATGTCGGAGGCCCGGAAGAGCGAGTCGACACTGGGGCTGAAGAGGGCGTCGACCCCCTTGTGGCCGATAAACTCGCGCACACCCCTGTCGAGCAGCACATCGCCCGTGAAGACCACGCTCAGCGTATCGCCGGGAGCCCCCGAAAGAGTAGCCCCATTAGCAACTGCTCCCGGCCGTGGGGCCAGGAGCAGCCATGCCAGGAGGAGGCACTTAGCAGCCCGTGCTGTAGAAGATGCGCTCATTGGGTACGGGTTTCTCGCCCGAGGGGATGATGATTTCCTTCATCCAGGAAGGCTTGCCGGTCTCGGGATACTGCTGCAGATACTGCTGCCACTCCTCGTCGGTCATGCGCTGTTCGTCGATGGGACGCTTGAACTCGCGGTAGGAGAACACGGCACCGCGCATGAGGTAGAGATAGCCGTCGATTTCCACCACCACATAGAGTTCGTTGGCCGGTCCCACGCCCTCGAAGAGCACCGACTGCTCAGGGTTGTTGAAGCCGTTGGCGGTGTATACATCGGCCACGATGGCCATGCTCTTGTCGGTGCCCTGCACATCGCTCCAACCGGAAAGATACTGGTCGGGCTCCTTGAGCAGGCCGAGGGAGAGGTTCTCGAAGGTGGCGCCGATGTAGCGTATGTGGTCGTACTCGCCCGCATCGAGCGGAGTGCCGGCCAATTCCTTCTCGCTCACCTTGAGCAGGAACTCAGCCTCCTCGCGCATGGGGTCGCACACATTGCTGATGTCCTCAGTGAGGAGACCGTTGCGGCGGAAGAGCGCCTGGGTATCGTCGAAGAGGCTCACGGCCTTGCGCCAGAAGCCCACATTGGGCTCCACATAGCCTTTCACCATGGGTGCGGGGAGCGAGCCGTCGCCACACTCGGCGGCGAAGGGCTGCTTGGCATAGAGGATGGCGTCGTGCTTGAGCTCGGCCCAGCTGGCCAGGGTGGCGTTGAGGTTCTTCTTGTCCCAGGCCTGGGTATTCATAAAGTAAGGATAGCGGTTGTCCTTGCTGTTGTTGAGCGTGTTGAGGACATCCATCCAGCGGGTGGCGATGGAGGTGAGCCAGTCGGCGCCCTTCATCGTGTCCTTCATCTTGTTGAGGTTGGGCACATATTTCTCCCAGCGCTCGCCCTCTTTGAGTTCCTGGAGCAGGATGCGCTCGGCGGCGCTGCTGCCGAAGGCGGCCATCACGTCGAGGCCCTTGGGCACATCGCGCTTGGTCACTTCGTTCTCATAGTCGCACATCTCCTGCAGCACCTCGGCATCGGGCATGTAGCGCTGCGGCATGAAGTTGACCTTGTTGCGCCCGCTTCTCTCGAAGGCGGGCCGTATGCGTATCTGCTTCTCGGCCACGGCATCCACCTCGTCGGCGAAGGCCTGGAGGGTCTTCTTCTTGGCAGCCAGTTTGTCGAGCGTGTAGCCTCCCTTCTGCATGACGTCGGCCACCTGCAGGATGGTGATATTGTCGGGGGTGCCCATGAGATAGGCGACAACCTCGTCGACCGACTTATATTCGGCGAGCAGCGAGGCATTGTTGGCCACAGCATCGGCTATGACGGCGGCACGGAGCATGTGGTGGGGGAAATCGGTGCGGAAGGGGGCGGTCTGGAGCCACATCATGCCGCGGAAGTAGCGCTGGCACATCTCGCTGCGGGTGTAATGGCCGCGCGGACGGAAGAGGCTGTAGGGGAACTGCACATTCGGCTGGTCGAGGAATTCGGACATGTCGTTCTCGGAGGCCTTGCACTTGGTCAACTCATCCTGGGCCATATCCTTAAGCTGGGGTGCCACCTCGGGCAGGGGGCCGTCGGTGAAGAGTGCGTGGGCAACGGCGAAGAAGGCGGCGTCCCACTCTGCGGCTGCCTTGATGTCTTTGTTCTTCGTATTGGCGGCACGGCCCATCATCTCCTTATAGAGGAAGAGGTTGAGGTCGGCCATTTTCTTGCCCAGCGTGGTCTCCTCCACCTTGCGCAGCATGGTGTCGAAGAAGAGGTGGTAGAGCTGCAGGTAGAGGTCGGTGGTGACAAAGCTGGGGAACATGGAGTAGTCGTTGGCCTCGTAGATCTGGAAGAGCTGCTCCTCGTTGGTCTCCACGATGCCGAAGCCCTGCTTGGCCAGCAGGGTGCGCATGGCGGGGGTGATTTTGTCCATCTGGTAGGGGTTGACCAGGTTGTCGAGGTTGACGATGCCCTCGGAGCTCTGGAAGTTTTTCTTGAGCAGTTCCTTCTCACGGGCTTGAAGGCGGTTCATGAAGGCGGTCTCCTTGGCGGTGTAGGTCACAGGACCCGTGTCCTCAGTGTCCCAGTCGAACTTTTCCCAGCACAGTTTCTCATACCACGAGGTGGTGTTGAAGATTCCTCGCAGTTCGGCGCTGTCGAAGAGATAGCCCTTGCGGGCGGGAATGGCATTGCGGAGCACCCTAAGCTCTGCCACGTTGAGCTGCGAGATGTCCATGTTGAAGTCGATTTTCTTGTTGAGTGTCTCGACATTGATTTTTCCCTTGCCCGGCAAGACGAAGGGCTTCACGGGCCTGTTGTCGTACTCGTCGTACTGTGCATACAGTGTGGCGGCACAGGCGAGCAGGAAGAAAAAGGCAATCAATTTTCTCATGGCTGTAAAGAATTAGGGGTTGATAGGTTGTTTCGGATATCAGACAGGAAAGGCCGGAAGGGCCTATGAGAAGTACCAGGGAGAGCGGCGCGCCCATCACGGCCGGCGCCCGGCCTGGAAGACGCGCATCGCCTCGTCGCGGTCCACATTGCGCACGATGAAACCGTCGGCACCGAGCCCGAAGGCCCTCCAGCGGTGCTGCAGCACGGCATACTGGCCGTCGGCGGAGGTCTGGAGGGTCCACACTTTGCCGCCGGTGAAGCGGAAGTCCTGCAGAATGCCTCCCAACTGGCTTCCCATCCACATGGGACGTATCATGCCGTCGAGGTTCTTGAAGATGAAGAGGCGGCGCGCCAGGTTGGGGTCGAAGCGGGTGGTCTTGGTCACCCCCACGAGCACCTCGTCGGTGCCGTCGCCGTCCACATCGCCCGTGCACCACCTGTACACGGGGAACCGCAGGGGCCAGCAGTCGGTGGTACTGTCGGTGTGCAGTTCGATGTAAGAGAGGCTGTCGCACACAGTGCGCACGTTGAAGCGCTGTGCGGCAGCCTCCTGTATAGCAGCCAGCGCAAGGCCGGCAAGCAGTAGTGTTCTACAGATAGCGTGCGATATCGGCATCGAGGTCCTTGATTTGCGCTGGCCCCATCACCACGCTGTTGTCGCGGTTGATGATATAGTCGGCGGGCAGGCGCTGCACCTGCAGCAGGTACGACTGGCTGGCGCCTTGGTCGTCGCGCACGCATATCCAGGGCAGGGCGGCGGTCTGTGTCTTCCAGAAGTGGGCGTCGTCGTCGAGGCTCACCTGGTAGATTTCCAGTCCGCGGTCGTGATATTTGTTGTAGAGCTCTCGCAGGGCGAGGATACGTGCAGCGCTGCCCTCAGCGGCGAAGACATGGAAGTCGAGCAGCACCACCTTGCCCTGCAGATCGGTGAGACGGCGCACCTGGCCCTTGTTGTCGGGCAGGTCGATGTCGATAAGATTGGCCACGGTCACCTTCTCAGGGTCGAGTTCCCACTCGGTGTCCTGAGCCTGGACGATGCGCTGTGTCTTCTGTCCCTCGATGGCGATGTTGTGCAGGTTCTCGCCACGGGTGGAGCCCGGGTGGAACTGGTCCCAACAGGTGGCCACGGCAGCAAAGGCTTTCACGTCGTCGGCATAGCGGCGGGGATTGAACACCATGAGGTAGCTGTTGCCCACCACGATGCCCTGGAAGAGGGCGAAATAGCTGTAGGAGCGCATGGGCTCGCGGTAGATATAGTTGCGGCACACGTCTTCCTTATAGGCTGCCATGACGCGCTCTATGCTGTCCTGCACGGCCTGCGCATTGAGGTCGGGCGCCTGCAGGATGCGCTGGGCGCGGGCCTGCAGGTCCATCTGCTTGAGGGCAAGTTCCTTGATCTTGAGGCAGTCGTCGCTGCCTTCCACCTCATACTGTGAGGCCATGGCGGGATACTGGGCGCGCACAGTGATGTGCTCGGTGCTGTCGACCGAGAGGTTGATAATCTCACCGGCAATGCGCAGACGGTAGAACTCAGGGGCACCGGGGGTGACGCCACTGAAGGAGAATTGTCCTTCGGCATCGAGCTTGACGGAGTCGACCACCTGTGGGCCGTCGAGGGCCATGTTCTCGAAATAGAGGGTAGAGTCGGCGGCCTGGCTGATTTGGCCGCTGACTTGGAATTTGTCCTTGGTGCAGGAGGTGAGGCAGAGTGCGGCCACAGCCGTGGCCATAAGTATTTTTTTCATCTCGTTTTTATACAGTGTCTGTTTTTCTGATTTTTAGTTGAAGTAATATTTCACACCTATCTGGAGTTTCCAGCACTGACCATAGGAGTGGTTGTAGTCCCAGGTCTTGGTGATGTCGGTGCCGTCGGTATTCTTGCGCATGGAGAACCAGGGCACACCGTTGGCATCTACCTTGTCCACCTTGAGGAAGGAACCATTCTGGCAGGTCGACATATTGGAGTTGACACCCCACTTCGAGTTGAACAGGTTGCCCACATTGTCGATATCGGCAATGAGCTGCAGCGTGTGGCGGGTATTGCCCACCTTGAGGGTGAAGTCGTGGGCATAGTGCACGTCGAAACGGTGCACGAAGGGAGCGCGGGCACTGTAGGCCTCGGCATACTGGCCGCGGTGGGAGCGCAGATACTTGTCCTGGTCGACGAAGGCCCAGAACTTGGGACGGTCGGCCTCGTTGGTGAAGTGAATCTCGCTGTCATCGCGCGGAATGTACATCAGGTCGTAAGCGATACCGTCGCCGTTGATGTCGCCGTTGTAGAAGAAGCTGTAACCCGACGGACTGTATCCGCTGTAGAACAAGGAGTAGTGGTCCTTGCCGTACTTATAGCTGATGGAGGCGATAACGCGGTCGGGTATGGCGTTGCTGGTGTTGTGCGGGGTGGAGAAGTTGGGACCATTGACCGTGTAGAGGCTCGACCAGGCGGAGCTGGCGTTGGAACCGGGCATGCCGCTCACCTCCTTGCGCACGGTGTGGGTGTAGGAGGCCATGAGGCGCAGGTTCTTCAGCGGCTCGGCGTTGAGGGTGAGGTTGGCTATCCATCCGTAGCCCTTGCTGGTGTTGGAGAGCACGCAGGCGGTGGTCACGTCGGAGTAGTACATATAGTCCTTGGGATAGATCATGCGGTCGTCGGCTCCCTGCAGGTGCTGCCAGCCGTCGGGATCCTTGATGTTCCAGTTCTTCAGGCACACGTCCTTGAGCATGTCGGTGTAGATGACTTCGGCGGTGAGGGAGAGGGGGAAGGAGACGGGGAACTGGTAGTCGACTGCCAGCGAGCTCTTCCACTCCTGCGACATCTTGAAGTTCTTGTCGACACCCACGATGGCACTGGGCTTCACGCCGTCGGCCGGAGTGATGGTGGTGGGGGTGCCGAGGAGTTCTATCATGCGGTCTACATCGGTGACGATGCCGCCGGCAAACTGGTCGAGGCGCGGGTCGCGCGAGGTGACCACGCCGTTCTTATAGCGGGTGGTGGCGCTCACGAGGTTCTGCACCATACCCGAGCCGGTGGGCATGTTGGTGAAGAACACGAGGGGCAGACGGCCGGTGAAGAGACCGGTACCGCCGCGCACGGTGAGCGACTTGTCGCCGAAGACATCCCAGTTGAAGCCCAGACGGGGCGACACCTGGATGCTGGTGTCGGGCCACTTGCCGGTATCCACACGGCGACCGTTGAAGTCGACGTCGTAGATGGCATTGTTGCGCATGATGTCGTCGTTGTCGTAGGAGATATTGTCGAAGCGGATGCCGCCCGTAATCTTCAGATTGCTCAGGGGGTTCCACTCATCCTGCACATAGAGGCCATACTGGTTGCGGTTCACCTCGGCAGCGGGATTCTTGTCGCCGAAATAGCCGTAGGTGAGGGCCACCGACTCAGGGGCTGCGCCGCTGAGGAAATCGTCGAGCGAGCGGTAGCGGTAGTAGCCGGTACCGTTGCGCATGTAGGCGTTGAGGGCCATCTGGTGCTCGAAGTTGAGACCGGCGGTGAGTTTGTGGGCACCCAGGTAGTAGGTGAAGTTTTCGTTGATGGTAAACACCTGGTTCTTCACAGCGTTTTTCCAGGTGAAGAGCTCATAGCCGAGGCTCATGTAGGGCTCGAGGGTCTGGGTGACGGTGCCGTCGGCCGAGGTCTCGTAGCCGGCCATGATGTCGATATGGGGGAAGGGGGCCGAGTTGCTGCCGCGCTCGTCGCGGATGTCTGAATAGGTGACGATGAGCTGGTTGCTCATGTTGTTGTTGAAGCGGCTGTTGAGGTCGGCGGAGAACGAGGTAATCTTGTTGTCCATGGAGTAGAAGTTGTTGGCGAAGGCCATGGAGTACTGCGAGATGCGGTTGCCGGTGAAGCGTGTGCCCACATCGGCCGAACTGTTGTTGCAGGTCATCCACACCTCATTGATGGTATGGCTGAAGCGCAGGGCCAGGTGGTGGTTGTTGGTGATGTTCCAGTCGAGGCGCATCAGATACTTGTCGTTGTTCTCGTCGGCGGGGAAGTCGGTGTAGGAACCGGTGTCGTAGCCGTAGTTCTGGGCCAGGAAGTTGCGCACGGTCTCCATGTCGCTCTTCTTGGTGCGCGAGATATACTCGGTGGGGTTGGCCACACCATCGTCGGAGGCACGCCAGCGGGTCACCACAGTGGGCTTGAAGGTGTGCTCATAGTTGGCGAAGAAGAAAAGCTTGTCCTTGAGGATGGGGCCACCCAGGGTAAAACCATAGGTGGTGAGGCGGTCGCGGCCCGGGTCGGCCATGGTGGTGCCGTCCACACGGTTGCCGTGCATGTTCTCATTGTTGTAGTAAATGTAGGCCGTGCCCTTGAAGGTGTTGGTACCCGACTTGGTGACGGCGTGGATGGTACCGCCCACAAAGTTGGTCTCCCGCACGTCGAAGGGCGAGACAGACATCTGCATCTCCTCGATGGCATCCATTGAGATGGGGGTGCCGCCGCCGGGCAGGCTGGAGGAGAGACCGAAGTTGTTGTTGAAGTCGGCACCGTCGAGACGGAAGTTGGTGGAGCGTCCGTCGCCGCCGGCCATGCTCATGCCGTTGGCATAGGGCGACATACGCACAAAGTCGGTCAGGCTGCGGCTCACGGTGGGCATCTCCATAATCTGCGCGTTGGTGAGGTTGGTGGAGGCGCCTGTCTTCTCACCGGCAAAGCGTGAGGCCCTGCCGCTCACCACCACCTCGTCGAGCATGGACTCGTCTTCGGCCAGGGTGACGTTGAGGCTGTAGTTCTCGCCGAGGGCGAGCTGGATGCCGGAGAAATTGCGTGTGGCATAACCGATGTAGGAGACGGTGATGCGGTAGGGGCCGCCTACACGCATACCTTGGATATTGAATCGTCCGTCGACATTGGAGACGGAAGCATACTGTGTGCCTGAAGGCTCGTGCACGGCAATGACGGTGGCGCCGATAGCCGTCTCACCGCTGCTCATGAGGGTGATCTTACCACTCATGGATGACGTGGTGACCTGAGCCATCACTTGCATGGTGATTACCAGCAACGAGGCTACCAAGAAAAGTATTCGCTTTTGCATGCTGAAAAGAATTTGATTAAAGGTTAATGCGCCGACAGCATCGGACACAATCGTTTATGCTGCAAAAATACTTAAAATAATCCAAACGAGCATGAAGAAAAGTGAATTTATGCATAAAAATCTGTAATTTTGCGGATGATATGGAAAAAAACACTTTCAGTCTCTGCCGGCTCCGCACGGCAGGGCTCCTCATGCTCTTTTTCTTCGCTTGCCGCCCACTCTGTGCGCAGCACATCGACCTGAGCGGCTCCTGGCACTTCGGCATAGACCGTGAGGGCACAGGGACACCCGACGCACCGCTGCACCAAAGGGTGAAACTGCCAGGCTCCATGCTCACCAACCGCCAGGGCGACCCGGTGACCACAGACACCCGCTGGACGGCGAGCATCTACGACTCGTCGTTCTTCTTCAACCCCCACATGGAGCGCTACCGCAAGGCAGGACAGGTGAAACTGCCCTTCTGCCTGACGCCCGACCGCTACTACGTGGGCAACGCATGGTACCGAAAGAGCGTGAACATACCCAAGCACTGGCGCAAGCGCCGCGTGGTGCTCTACCTGGAGCGCCCCCACATAGAAACCACCCTCTACGTGAACGGGCTGGAGGTGGGACACCGCATGAGCCTGAGCACGGCACATGAGTACGACATCACCGACTATGTGCGTTTCGGCCGACACAACACGATAGCCATCAAGGTGTACAACGGCATAGAGAATGTGTGCGTGGGACAAGACTCGCATAGCGTGACCGACCAGACACAAGGCAACTGGAACGGCATCGTGGGAAAGATAGAGCTGCAGTCGCGCCCTGCGCACGGCATCCTGCGATACCGCGTGGTGCCCCACCTGGCCGACAGCACCGTGAGCGTGGCCCTCACCCTGGGCGACCTGGGCGGCTCCAACCCGCTCAAGAAAAAGGCGAAGACGCCGGTGCCCGCCCACCGCGATCTGCACTTCGAACTCACCGGCCCCGACGGCCAGCCGGTGCCCGCCCCCACCCCACGCACGCTGACCAGGACCGACTCGGCCCTGACCGTGGAGATAGACCTGCACGGCCATATGCTGACCTGGGATGAATTCCACCCCAACCTCTACCGACTGGCCGCCGTCATCGGCGACGACACCACCCGTATCGACTTCGGTATCAGAGAGATAAAGGCCGAAGGGCGCCAGCTGGTGCTGAACGGCACCCCCGTGTGGATGCGGGGCACCGTGGGCAACTGCTGTTTCCCCGAAACCGGCTATCCTCCCACCGATGTGGAAGCCTGGGAAGACATCTTCAAGCAGTGCCGCAACTATGGCCTCAACCTGATGCGATTCCACTCTTACTGCCCTCCCGAGGCCGCCTTCACCGCCGCCGACCGGGTGGGATTCTACCTGCAGCCCGAGGGACCCTCCTGGCCCAACCACGGGGTGAAGCTGCGCAACAAGATGCCCATCGACGACTACCTGCTGCAGGAATGTAAGGACATCGTGGACCGCTACGGACACCACCCCTCGTTCGTGCTCATGGCGGCAGGCAACGAGCCCGCCGGAGGATGGGTGGCCTGGGGCAACGACTTCGTGAAGACGATGCACCGCCATGACAGCACACGCCTCTACTGCGCCGCCTCGGTGGGCGGCGGATGGGCATGGGACGACGGCAGCGAGTTTCACGTGAAAGGCGGCGCACGCGGACTCGACTGGGACAGCCATGCCCCGCACAGCGACGACGACTTCTACAGCCAGATGCTGGAGCCGCGCAACTACAAGCCCACACGCGGAGAGACGGAGAACAACACGCCCATCCTGGGACACGAGGTGGGACAGTGGTGCGCCTTTCCCGACCTGGACGAACGGGCCGACTACACAGGAGTATACAAACCGCGCAACTTCGACATCTTCGAGGACCTGCTGCAGGAAAACGGCATGGGAAGCAGGGCACGGCAGTTTCTCGACGCCAGCGGACGCCTGCAGACCCTGGCCTACAAATACGACATTGAGCGCAACCTGCGCACCCCCGACTATGCCGGATTCGAACTGCTGGGACTGAACGACTACAGCGGACAGGGAACCGCCCTGGTGGGCGTGCTCAACGTGCACTGGCGGGAAAAGGGCTACTGCGACGCCGCCACTTGGCGCAGCTTCTGCAGCGAACTGGTGCCGCTGGCCAAATTCCCCAAGTTCGTCTATACCACCGACGAGACCCTCGAAGTGCCCATCGACCTCTACAACGCCACCGGCCACGAGATAGAGAACGGTGAGCTCACCTGCCAGGTGGAAGGATTCACCGGCCGCACCCTGCAGGCCACCTTCCCCATAGGCAAGACGGCCGACCTGGTGACCGTGCGGCAGAGCCTGCGCACGGTGAAAGCGCCCTGCAGGCTCACCCTGACGGCCGAAATAGACGGCCACCGCAACAGCTGGGACTTCTACGTTTATCCCGAGAAGGCCACCCGCGACGACACCACCGGCATCTATGTGTGCCATGAGCTCGACTCCACCGCCATAGCCCGCCTGGACAGCGGCGGCAAGGTGCTGCTCTGCGCCGCCGGCAAGGTGACCTACGGCAACGACGTGAAGCACCACTACCTGCCGGTGTTCTGGAACACAAGCTGGTTTAAGATGCGCCCGCCCCACACCACCGGCTGCTACATAGAGAAAGGACACCCGGCCTTCAACCTCTTCCCCACCGAGCAGTGGCAGGACGTGCAGTGGTGGGAACTGGTGAACCGCGCGCAGGTGATGAACATGAGCGAGTTTCCGGAAGACTTCCAGCCCATCGTGCAGCCCATCGACACCTGGCACCTGAGCCGCAAACTGGGCATGCTCTTCGAGGCCCGCGTGGGCCAGGGCAGCCTGCTCATGACCACCCTCGACATCAGCACCGACCTGCACCGCCGCGTGGCGGCACGCCAACTGCGCACCTCACTGCTCACCTATATGCGGAGCATGGCCTTCCGCCCCACCACCGAGATAGCGCTGAGCACCGTGCAGCACCTGTTCGAGAAAGTGGCACCACCGGCCAACCTCTTCACGAAAGACTCGCCCGACGAACTGAAGCCGGCGCTGAAACCTTAGAAAAACACAAAGAAAAACATAGAAAACCATGAACATAGCCGTGATTCTGGCAGGCGGCAGCGGCACCCGACTGGGCGGTGCCCTGCCCAAACAATTTCTGCAAGCGGCGGGCAAGACCCTCCTGGAGCACAGCATCGAGGCCTTTGAGCACCACCCCGGCATCGACGAGATAGCCGTGGTGATAAGAAAAGACTATATAGCAGAGGTGGAGGCCATCGTGGAGCGCAACCGCTACCGCAAGGTGAGAAAGATACTGCCCGGCGGCAAGGAGCGGCACGACTCGAGCCTGGCGGCCATCAGGGCCTATACCGACGACGACGACCGGCTGCTGCTGCACGATGCCGTGCGCCCCCTGGTGAGCCAGCGCATCATCAGCGACTGCCTGGCCGCACTCGACCGCTACCGGGCCGTGGCCGTGGCCGTGAAGACCACCGACACCATCTACCAGGTGGACGACGAGGGCTGCATACGTGCTATTCCGCCCCGCAGCACCCTGCGCAACGCACAGACCCCGCAGGGCTTCAGTCGCGGCACCATCAGCCAGGCCTACCGTCTGGCCCTGCAAGACCCTCTCTTCACCACCACCGACGACTGCGGGGTGGTGAGCCGTTACCTGCCTCAGGAGCCCATCTACGTGGTGGAGGGCGAGGCCGGCAACATCAAGGTGACCTTCAAGGAAGACCTGCCCTTGGTGGAACGACTGCTAAGGGAACGCTAAGACGGCTACTGCTTGTTCATCAGTATCTCGAAGAGCTGCCGGTGCTTCTTGCCGATGACCTCGAGCACCACGCCCGTGAAGAAGAAGAGCAGGCCCACCACCACCAGGAAGCCGGAGGCGATGAGCGTGGGGAAACGGGGCACCAGGCCGGTGTGCAGATAGTCGGCCAGCACGGGCACGAACAGCGCCACGCCCACCAGCAGGAAGAGCAGGGCGAAGATGGAGAAGAAAGCCAGCGGTTTGTAGTCGCGGAAGAGCCGCATGATGGTGAGCAGCACCTTGAAACCGTCCTTGTAGGTGTTGAGCTTCGACACACTGCCCGCCGGCCGGTCGCGGTACATGACCGGTATCTCGCGCAGATAGAAATTCTTGTCGAGCGCATGGATGGTCATCTCCGTCTCTATCTCAAATCCCTTTGAGAGCACGGGAAAATGTTTCACAAAGGGACGGCTGAAGGCCCTGTAGCCCGTCATGATGTCTTTCACGTCGCTGTGGAAGATATAGTTGATAAGGCGCCTCACCAGCACATTGCCGAAATTGTGGAAAGGACGCTTGTTCTCCTGGAAATAGGTGCCCGAGAGGCGGTCGCCTATCACCATGTCGCACCCATCCTCCAGCACCAGCCGGCACATCTCGCGGGCATGGTCGGCGGGATAGGTGTCGTCACCGTCGATCATCAGGTAGCAGTCGGCATCGATATCCCTGAACATGGAGCGTATCACATTGCCCTTGCCCTGGCGGCGCTCATAGCGCACCTCGGCGCCCGCACCGCGCGCTATCTCGTCGGTGCCGTCGGTCGAGTTGTTGTCGTACACATAGACGGTGGCCTCGGGCAACGCGGCCTTGAAGTCGGCCACTACTTTTGCAATGGTCTTGCTCTCGTTGTAGCAAGGCACGAGCACAGCTATTTTACTTTTGTTTTCCTGCATAGAATGGGTGTTTTAGATAGAGGATGATGACTGCAGCGCAGGCCACAAGGGGCAGCGTATAGCGGTAGGTGGCCGTGGGACTGACCAGAAAGAGCGCCACGCTGAGAAAGAGCGGAAGAAAGGCCGTGAGGCACACGGCATCGCGCCGGTAGAGCAGCACGGCGAAACAGAAGAGATATAACCAGGTGTAATAGCACTTGGCAAAGAGAAACTCCAACAGCGGCAGACGCGACAGCCAGTCGAAAAGACGGTTGGTGGGGCTGTAGAGGGCATCGCGCCGGGCAAAGCGGTACTCGGGCAGGAGATAGGGACAGTCGTGCCACGACTCGATGCCGAAGAGACCGCCGGTATTGTAGAAAAATCCGTTCATGAGATTGAGACTGGCCAGGGCGCAGGTGCCGGGACGGCGCATGAGCGTGGTGGCATAAGAGTGGAGATAGCGGCCCACAGCCTGCCGCTCCTCATCGGGGTCGAAACGGTTGCGCACCGACCAGTCGACCACCGGCTTGTAGCGGTAGTGGCCCTTCACGGCATCCGTCACATGGTAGTCGTAGCCCTGCAGCGTCAGGGTGTCGGTCTCCATGTCGAGCACGCCCTCAAGGGCATCGCGCTCCTCACGGGTCACCTCGCCGGGATACTCGATGAAACAGAGGGCCGACTGCTGGAAGAGGGTGCCCAGCATCTCGTGCTTGCTCGACGGCGCCACCCCCACGGCGGGATAGAGGCCCCGCACCACCAGCAGGTAGGCACCTACGACCGGCAGATAGGCAGCGGTCCACGACCGCCAGGAGCGGCGGAAGGCCAGAAGGCACACCACATACTGCGCCACAACGAAATAGATGCCCTGGTGGCGGGAGAGACACAGCAGCAGGGCCGCCACGCCATGGAGCAGGAGGATGCGGCGCGGCAGACGCCCGTCGCTGCGGAGTGCGATGAGCAGGTGGAGCAGCGACAGCACATACAAAAGGATGAAATAGGTGAAGAACCCGTCTTTCGTGACGTAGATGCTGACCAGCGGGAAGAGGGGCAGCACGGCATAGACACCCACCAGCACCTTTTGCGCCGCCACACTGGCTCCCAGACGGCCGCACACCCTGACCATATAGACCAGCACGAGCGAGGCGAAGGCCATGAACAGGAGCGAGAGGAGCGCCATGCCCAAGGAGGCATCGCCCAGCCACTGACCGATGTCGAAGAACGACTTCTGCAGACAACTGACCAGGAAGGGGTGATGGTCGTAGAGTTCGCGGCCCTGTCCGAAACTGCTGAGCGACACGGCTCCGTCGTAGTCGAAGAGGCAGGGATAATAGGCTATGAGATAGGGCAGCCGGCAGCAGAAGAAGAGCAGGAACAGCCGCAGGCCGGAGATACTCCACCTGACGGGCTTATTGCATGTCTCATTGCGGCGTGGCAGGCGCGAGAAAGCACAGAGCACGACCGTGTGGAACACACAGGCATAGACACCCATCTTGACTACCCACAGCACAAAAAGCGACAGGGTGGCCCAGCACAGACTCAGACTGCAGGTCTCATGCAGGCTGTAGCCCCATGTGCTGCATAGGGCAAAGAAGAGGGCGAGCACCCACGAGGCAGCCCGCATGCGGCGGGAGGCATAGCGGGTATGGATTTGGAGAGCGGCCAGCAGGGGCGCCAACAATAGGGCATAGACATAGCACCGCTTGGGCACCGGCTCGCCCGTGAGATGGCCACCTATGAGCCACACGGCCAGATAGAGCACCGCCAGCAGGCCATGCTCCATTCTTATTCCATGCAACCATCTTCTTGCTTCCATCAGCTGAATCTTTTTACAACAAACTTCACCACCAGGAAATTGGTGAACATCGATATGGCCAGGGTGGGCAGGTAGGCCACCTTGTCGGTGAGCGAGCATCCGTGGATGAAGATATACATCAGGCTCATCCTCACCACGAAGAGGTTGAAGAGATGGGCAAACAGCACTCCCACCGCATTCTTCACCGTGGTGCGCGCCTTGAAGGTCCACCGCACGGTGAAGAAATAATTGAACACCAGACTGATGAGATAGCCGCTGGCGAGAGCCACCTGATAGGGGGTGAAACACCTCACGGTATAGAAGATGGCGGCGTCGACACCCGTGGCAATGAGGCCCACGATGCAGAAACGGATAAACTCGCGCATGCCTTCCTTGTCTGCCCAAGCCCGTAGCGTATCGAAACTATTGGCCGATTTCCGACTCATGATGTCTGTGTATTTCTCATGCTGCAAAAATAAACAATATTTATGGAAAAGTGTTCATTTGGCGGTGCAATAATCAACAAAGTGAAGAAAGAAGCGGCCTTTGACGGCGGCAGTTGCGGAAAAACAATTACCTTTGCACGTAGATTAGAGAATAATTCAACAGCCCACCATGAACAGCGGACCTACAACAGAAAAAGAGCGCTATCTGATTCTCGACGCCCTGCGCGGACTGGGACTGGCCGGCATCGCACTGGCCAACTATCCCGAGTTTGCCTTATGGACTTTCCTCTCGGCCGCCGAGCAGGAGGCCCTGCCCACGGCAGCGGTCGACAAGGTGGTGCGCTACCTGCAATACCTGGTCGTAGACGGCAAGTTCTACACCCTCTTCTCCCTGCTCTTCGGCGTGGGCTTCTCGCTCATCCTGCAACGGCACAGCACCCGCCTCTTCGCACGCCGCATGACCGTGCTGCTGCTCATCGGACTCTGCCACCTGCTCTTTATCTGGAACGGCGACATCCTGCTGCTCTACGCCACCGGCGGACTGCTGCTGCCACTCTTCATCCGACTGAAGGACAAGGTGCTGCTGTGGACCGCCGCACTGCTCATCCTGCTGCCGGTGGGACTCGACGCGCTGACCCAGTTTGCCGGCATCGAGTTTGCCCGCCCCCTCTACGATGCATGGTGGGCGGAGGCCGCACGGCAGGGCATCAACGAGGACAACTTCGCCTCGTGGCTGCGCGACGCCCGCACCTACCCTGAGATGCTGGCCTTCCTGAAACAGGGAGCCATAGAGCGCATGTGGGAGTTTGTCGACGGCCACCGGCTGCCCAAAGTGGTGGCCATCTTCCTGATGGGCTATCTGATAGGCAAGCACCGCCTCTATGCCCGTCTGGAGAAGCGCCCTCTGCAGCGCATGCTGCTGTGGACCAGCCTGCCGAGCGTGCCGGGCTCGCTGCTTTACGCCTGGAGCGCCACCCACGGCCACTGCTGGGGACTCACCGTCCACTCGCTGCTCTATGCCGTGAGTGTGATACCGCTCGCCCTGAGCTTCGTGGCCGCCCTCTGCCTGCTCTATCTCGCCCGCCCCACCCTGCCTGTGTGGCAACTGCTGGCGGCACCGGGACGCATGGCCCTGACCAACTACATCGGGCACTCCATCATCGGCATCGTGCTCTTCTACGGCCTCGGTTTCGGACTGGGCACCCGTTTCGGACTGATACATGCGGAAATCACGGCACTGTGCGTCTTCCTGTTGCAGATAGCCGTGAGCCGGTGGTGGCTGAAACACTTCCGTTTCGGTCCGCTGGAGTGGATATGGCGCATGCTCACCTACGGCCGCTTTTTCAGTCTGGCGAAAGAGAAGTAACCATAAAGACTTTCTCAGCGTCCTTCATTCAGCAGACGCCACTCACGGGGTGTGAAGTCGTCGGTCGACGGCACATACGACGGGTCGGGCATGTACCACCAAAACTTGCTGAAGAGCTCACGCAGATTCTTTTTCTTGAACACATAGCCGCGGCTGGCATAAGGCAGGTTGCGGGCCAGGTAGTCGGGCACCTTGGCCTCCATGGGCCATATCACGTAGAGGTCGCTGCGGTCGTAGAAGGAGCCTACAGGGTATTTCTCGTCGAAACTGATGTAGGTGTCGGCCGACTGGATGTTGAGGTCCTCAATGGGATTGTAGTTGCGGCCATGCCACTCCACGGTACCGTCGCGCAGAGCCACCTCCACGAAGCTGCACCATCCGTAGCGGGTGTGGCGCACCTTGCCCGTGCCCTCGGTCACCTTGAACTCGGAGCCGGTGAAGAGCGAGTCGACCACGAGGAAGTGCTTGGCGGTGCCGGGCGCCTTGATGCGCAGGGTGAAGTCGCCTATGCGGCCGCCCTTCCACCGTGCGGCGGGCTTGAGCCAATAGGGCACCTCGAAACAGCGGCCCACGCCGTACGACATGCGGTAGCGGTAGGTGTGGCGCACCTTGTTCACGCCCTCATGGAAGGGAGCGTCGAAGCAGTAGGCATAGGCGTAGCGTGCAAACTCCTCTGGGGTGTCGTCGTGCGGTCCGGTGTAGGGGGTGTCGAGTGTTCCCGGCTCCACCACGGCGTTGCGGTAGGGCAGCACGGCACCGTTCATCTGCACGGTGAAGTCGTGAATATAGGGGTGCACGCCGTCTTTGCGCATGGGGTCGTCGGTATTATAGGGGTTCTCTGCCTCGAAACCCATCTGCACGGTCTTGGCGGCTCCATGGTTCAGAAACTCATAGTCTACCTCCACCCTGGCATAGCCGTCGTCGCAGAGGCTGATGGTGAGCACCTCTTTCTGTACACTGATATCGGTCTCGCGGATGGGAACAAGTTGGTTGCCGTTGGCGTAATAGACACCGTCGTTGGCCTGCAGGGCCTGCAGGCCCAAGAGCAGGAACAGGATGCTGACAAAATAGGTTTTCATGTTCACTATCGTTTTTGATGATTAAGGGCAGAATAGTATCAGTCTTTGTTTTCTTTCTGCTGTTTTTCCAATTCGCGCTGCCGTTTCTTCTCGGCCTTGCGCTGTTCTTTCTCGGCCTTGCGCTGCGCCTTCTCCTGTTCGCGCTGCCGCTTCTTCTCGGCCTTGGCCTCCTCCTTGAGGCGTTTCTTCTCGGCCTTGGCCTCGGCTTTCTCACGTTTCTTCTCGGCCTTGGCCTCCGCCTTTTCCTCGGCGGCTTCCTCAAGGGCCTTGCGCAGCATATCTTTGTTGAAGGTGATGACCTGTCCGAAGAGTCCCACCGAGAGGAGCTGGTCTTTCTCCTTCATCTGTATGTGGGTGGTATTGAACAGCAGGTAGTTGGACTCCTTGAGTTTGGAGGAGAGCACGGTCTCGATGGCCTTGGTCACCACGTTCTTGCCGGCGCGGGCCAGTCCGTTGTCGCCGATGCCCATATTGGCGGCCTCCTCGTCGACATACTCCTTGATGGCCTTCATCATGGCTTCCTTGTGGGCTTTCTTGTCGGGCACGGTGAGTGTCATCAGGATGGCCACACCCAGAATGATGACTACGCCTATTAACTTCTTCATGTTCTTACGCTTGCTTTTTGAATAGGTGGAACGAATGTTTTCGGCCGTAAAGATACAAATAATTATTGAAATCAAGCCTGTGCGGCTTTTTTTTCGTTTCTACAGGCTGGATATTCCCCGCTGTAGAACTCATGGACCAGACTGCGGTAGCCGAGGGCTTTCAGCTGGCTGTAGCGAATGCGGTAGTTGGCCTTGTTGTGCCGCCCGGTGGCCACATAGCGCAGGTTGTACTGCAGGTAGCGGTCTATCTCCCGCAGGCCCTCCGTCTGGTTGATCATGGGGAAGAACCACCTCGACCAGGTCAGTGTGCCGGGGTCGTCGCTCTCGTAGAATTTCCTGTTGAAATAGTTGATAAGCCCTTTCATGGCCTTGTCGGCCGGGATGGAATGTTTGCTGCGCCAACGGTTCACGGCATGGGCCTTACGCCTGATTTTCTCCTTCATCTTGCGCCGGGTGGCATCGGCGATGTCAATGCGGCTGCCCAGGCACTTGAACCCTAAGAAGTCGAACGCCTCTCTGGGCTGGAACACACGCACCTTGTCGGGATTCACCTCGAGGCGGTATTGCGCCAAGAAGTCGGCCAACCGGCTGATGTGGCCGCGGAGCTCCGCCTCGCTGGGGGCGAAAAGGATGATGTCGTCGGAATAGCGGGCATAGACTACACCGGCCTCGGCAAAGTGGCGGTCCACCTCGCGCAGGTAGATATTGGCGAGAAACGGCGAGGTGGGGGTGCCGGCCATCACGCCATGCTCCTCCACCACGGTATGGCCTCCGCTCAGGGCACGCCGGTCGGTGAGCATCCGCTCGAAGAAGGCATACAGCGGCGGGTCGTCGGCCAGCACGCTGCGCAACTGCGGCAGGAGCAGTTCCGGGGGGATGGAGTTGAAGTAGTTGTGTATATCGAGCTTGTAGGCCCACATGGGCCGGTTGCCGATAGTCCGCAGCAGGTGGACAACGGCATCCTGCGCCGTAAGCCCCCGCCGGAAGGAATAGCAGTTGGGGGCAAACTGGCTGTCGTAGCGGTAGAGCAGGAAGGCGATGGCCTTCAGCACGGTCATCTCCTCCGGAGGAAAGCTGTAGACCACCCGTTTCTTCCCGCTGCCCATCTTGTTGACCAAATGGCGGGTGGGCACCGAAAGGCCCTCGCCGCGGCGCAGGCGCTCCACGACATCGAGATACTGCTCCTCAGCCACATAGGTGTCGGCCTCTTCAAACTCATACCAGTTGAAGCGGCCTTTCATCAGGCGGTAGGCGAGAAAATCCTCCCATACGCGCTGCTCTGAAAGAAGGCTGAGAATACTGTCCATAGAAAGAGGAAAAGGGGAGGGCGGTTTGAATCCGCAAAATTGCGGATCACGAGACGTCACGGCACCCAGCCGCCTGCAAGACTGTTGTTGAGAGCACCGCTTGGTCCTTCGCAGGCGCAAAAGATTGCATCCCCTTTTCCTATTAGATAGCTAACTGTTCAAGAATTTCCTGATACGGCCTACGACATACTGCCGCTCGTTGGGGTACTGTGTATAGAAATTGATATAGGGAAGTCCCAATTTCTTGGCATACATCCTGGATATCAGATACTTCACATTCTGGGTGTGGCTGTGGCCGGACCCCAGCATCACAATGCCCACGGGCTTGCCTGCCTCATTGTTGAGCACGAAGGTGTATGGCACACCCCACTCTGCCTTGTAGGTCTGCACAGGGCGTGTCTTGTAGAGTTGGAACTGGTCGGCGGCGTTTCCTGTCAGGTCGGTCACCGCGACATTGCGCGAAAGGGTATACTGCGGAAAGTCGGTCTTGAGTATATCCTCAAAATAGGCGTTCCAATCGGTTATTTCCTCACGCTGCGGCTGTGGTTCGGGCTCGAAACGGGGTGAGGCGGGTGCCTCATCGGCCGTAGACTGGTTCTCCAATTTCTGGGTGAGGCTGTCGGCAGCCGCCTTGACAGCCATGTTGAGAAGAGACTTTAATAAACCCATAAGTTTTAGTAATTTGGTGATTTCTGCAAATGTAAGTAAAAAAAACTGAAATTTTCCGCATTTCAACCGATATTTGCAGGATTATTAGGGATAATTAACGGCAGCAAGGCTCTGATGTCGCATAAAAGTCGATATCAGAGCCTTGCAGGCTTTCTTAAATGAGCAAGGATTTCTTACAATTTCACCTCCGGCACCACCTGTCCGTCGAACAGGTTGATGATGCGCTGGGCATAGCCGGCATCGCGCTCGGAGTGGGTCACCATCACCACGGTGGTGCCTTCCTGGTTGAGCTGGGTGAGGAGCTGCATCACCTCCAGGCCATTTTTGGAGTCAAGATTTCCCGTCGGCTCATCGGCGAGAATCAGTTTGGGATTCATCACCACGGCACGGGCTATGGCCACACGCTGCTGCTGACCGCCGGAGAGCTGCTGGGGGAAGTGGTGGGCACGGTGCGAGATGGCCATGCGGCGCAGCACCTCTTCCACACGCTGCCTGCGCTCCTTCTTGGGCACGCCGAGATAGGTAAGGGGCAACTCCACATTCTCCTCCACATTGAGCTCGTCGATGAGGTTGAAGCTCTGGAACACAAAGCCTATCTGCCCCTTGCGCACCTTTGTGCGCTGGATCTCCTTCAGCCTGCCCACTTCCTCGCCATCGAGCCAGTAGGTGCCGCTGGTGGGATTGTCGAGCAGGCCCAGGATGTTGAGCAGGGTTGACTTGCCGCAACCCGAGGGTCCCATGACGGCCACAAACTCGCCTTTCTTCACTTCAATCGACACACCGCCCAAGGCTACGGTCTCCACCTCTTCCGTGCGGAACACCTTCTGAATGTTTTCCAACTTAATCATAACTTTTTATCTTTCTATTATTATTATCACTGTTTTTCTTATTCTGTCTTGAGATAGTCTACGGGATTATTGTTTGCCACACGCCGCGTCTGCAGAAGCACCACCATGCCTATGACAAGCAGCACGATGACGGCGTCGAGAGCGAAGACATACCACAACAGCGGTGCCTTTTCCGCAAACTGCTCCAACAGCAGCGCACTGAAGTACCAACCCAAGGCCACGCCTATGATGACCGACGGCAGCGCAATGAAAGCTATGCTGCGCAGAAAAAGAGCCTGTAGTTGGGCCACCGTGGACCCCATCACCTTGCGGATAGCCAGTTCGCGGGAGCGGCGCTGCACCTCGTCGCGCACATAGCCGATGAGGCCGATGAGCGTAATGAGCAACGACGCCAGGCAACCTATCATGATGAGGTCGCGGGTGTGCTTCGTCTCACTATAGCTATCGGCCAGCTCGTCGGAATAGCGTTTCACCTGAAGTTCGGCATCAGGAAAGCGACTGTCACAAAGCTGCTGCACCTGGGCCAGACTCTCGGGTGTGAGATGATGCAACCGGACAAGGATATACTTGGCGTGGATGTTGCCGCAGATCATCATGGCCGGGCGGTCGTCGATGTCGGTGAGCGTGCCAAGGGTGAAATTGCCGACTACAGCAGCGATGGTGAAGACTATTTCATCGCCCCATTCTGTGCTGAGGATGCGCTGCCCTACTACGCTCTCCCAACCAGTATGGGCCTTCAGCCGCTCGGCGAACCGCTGATCCACAATTACTTCCGGGGTCCATCCTGGATGTTCCAAACGTTCGGGCAACTTGCCCTGCACCACCTTAAGGCCCATGGTCTCTACTATGTTGGGTTCCATAAAGTAGAGACAACCAAAATTGAACAACATCTCCGGTTTGCCCGGCAGCATCACATTGTTGCCGCTTTGGTGCTGCAGGAAAAGCGAATAAGCGGTGGAGGCCGACTTCACACAGGGCAATTTCTCTATCTCACGGGCCAGTGTGAAAGTGGTGTCCGTCTGCTGAGGCATCTCTATATAGGCCACGTCCTTGTACGGATAGCCCAGGTTGCGGTTGAGCATATAGTCGTACTGGCGGTAGATGGTGCTGAGGAGACAAAGCAGCATGGTGCTCAGCACGAACTGGAAAGCGAGCAGCGACAGTTTCCAGACACGTTTGTTCTCAGAAAACAAGCGGTAGGCATAGACCATCGGTATGCGCGAATAGATATAGCCGGGCAACAGGCCGCAACAGACGAGCACGATGAGACAGACCGCAGCCAGCACAAGACAGGTCTGGGCCGAGAAGAGCGTAGTGACGCTGACGCCTATCAAATCGCTTATCCAGTCTTGACCGGCCACAAGCGACAGGCCCATGATAAGCAGCGCAAGCACCAGAAGGGAAGCGGCCTCTTTCATCGTGGTCAGGAAGAACTCGTGCCTGGGTGCTCCCAGCACCTTGCGGATGGCCACCAAACGGGCCCGTCTCACCATCGTGCTGACAACGACGAGGATATAGTTCATCACTGCCGTGAAGAGCATCACAAAAGCCACTATCGAGAGGATGATGCAGGTGGTGCGGACCGTCTCGTCCTTCATACGGCTCCCGCTCACAGGGTTGAACTTGAACCGGAAATCCTCAACGCCCGCAACATGGAGATCATCCCACGGAATCAGTTCCTTCAGCATTTTGTCCATCTTCTCCTCCACCATCTTCAGGTCTGTACCGGGGCGCAGCCTGACGTAGGATCGATAGCGGTCGTTGCCCACCAGTTGACTGGTGCCGTCGAAGGCATACAGGCCGATGCTGGAGAGCGACATAACAATGTCGAGTTGATAGAATGTGGAGTTCTCCTCATAGTCGTCGAACACGCCGGCCACTGTCATGGGATGGTTGGGATAGGCCAGATAACAGAACGATTTTCCCACCATGTTGCCTCCCAACCGCTCATTGAGCCTTCGGCTGATGAAGCACTGTCCCTTTGTTGCAAGGATGGCCTTCGCATCGCCCTGCTGGATGCGTGTGGCAAAGATGTCGAAAAAGCAGGAGTCGGCCAGTATGGCGGTGCCAAAGGCCCAACGGCTGCCGTCCTCGAGCAAGAGCTTGTCGTCTTCAAACTGGTAGGTCCATCGTGTGCCCACTTCTATCTCGGGTATGTAGCGGCACAGCGCCGGGATGGCACCGCCTGGGGTCTTTGAAAACTCGTTGGCGTCTTCGCCTTTCTTCTTGAACTGCTCCGAAAGATTGTAGACACGTTCCTTGTCAGCAATGCAACGGTCGTAATTCATTTCCAGATGCACCTTGGCTATGAGCACCAGGCCGACAGTCAGGCCGATGGCCAGCGAGACGACTTTGATAAAGGTTCCTTGCCACTTAAGATGACTTTTCATACGTTTGATTTTTTCTGATGCAAAAATACATCAATAAAACGAATCCGCCAGAGCCGAAAGCTCTGGCGGATGCTGATTGTCTAATAATTAGACTGCGGGGTGTATGATTCTTTGACACTTATGGCGCATCAGTAAAGGAATCCGAATGCCCAAAGGGGAATCTTGCGTTTGAAGGCAAACTCTATGTCATCAGCAGCCACATAAGCCTTTTCCTGACCGGCTACCTGACTGAATCCTTTGTCCTGACCACCAACTTCTATAATAATGTCACCGTCAATACGAAAGTCGCCTTTCTTATACCCAGCATATTCTATGGTATGATTTGTTGAAGACAACTGATTGGCAATGAAAGTTTCGCGAACAGTCCCTATCTTCGGTTAAGATGACTAACATTTTTTACTCAAAAGTGTTTACCCGCCTAAACACTTTTCTCTGCTTTTTGTTAAACATGGTAAACAAAAATCGCAACAAAGTTATGTAAAATAAACGAAACAAACAAATATTCTGGGCGAAATCCGTCTTAATAAGACAGATTTCGCCCACATCCTATTCGGTCTTGATATTCTTTACCGGATTCTCAGAAGCAGCGCGCCAGCCCTGGACGATAACGGTGAGCAGGGACAAGATGAAGCAGGTAAGCCCGGCGGCAACGAATATCCATGGGCTGAGCGCGATGCGGTAACTGAAATTGCTGAGCCAGTCGCTCATGATGTGCCAGGAGAGAGGCACGGCAATGACAAACGAGACAAGCATAGGGATAGAGAAAGTGCGGAGCATCAACAGCAGCACTTCGCCCGATGTGGAGCCCATCACCTTTCGGATGGCTATCTCCTTCTTGCGCTGGCGGATGAAGAAGAGCGAGAGACCCATATAGCCCATGACGGAGATGACGATGGCGATGAGGGTGAAGAGCGTCACGATGTGAAGCGTATTCTGATGCTCCTCAAAGGTCTCGGCGATATTCTCCTCCATACTGAGGGCATAATACTGCAGGACTTTTTCCGGAACGCCTTGTTCCTGGAGCATAGACCTGAAAGCATTCTGGGCTTGACGGTCGCCATTCGTCTTCACCAGGAAATTGGGATTTTCCACTGTTTCCAATTTCCGGATTGCCATAGGCCGCACATCCTCCAGCACATTGATGATGCGGAAATCCTGCAGTATCCCGGCAATGAGTTCTTTGTCACCATCACCCCAGCCAAACTCCTTTTCCTCACCCGTATAGCCCAACAGGCGCAGGGCCTCGCCGTTCAGATAGTAGCCATTGTTGGTGGCTCCATTGTCGCGGATTATTTTCAATCCCAAGAGGTCGAAGGCTTCTTTGTCCAAATCGGTTGACATCAGCATTTCGTAGTCGCCCTCGCTGTTCTTCACACTCCTTCCAGAGAAGTTATAGCCGGTGAAGGTGCTGCCCTGATAACAGCCGACACGCTCTACGAAGGGCATCTTCTCCAACATATTTCTCACCGTCTGGCTCTTTCCTGACGGACTTTCCACATAGAAAAGATTCTCGGTATTGAAACCCAGCGGCGCATGGATGAGGTGGTTGAGCTGCAGCCAGATAACGAGGGCCGCGGTGAGCATGATGATGGTGACCACATTCTGCACAATAATAAACAGACGGCCCAGCACCATCTTGGAATGGAAGCGGAACGAGCCCTTCACGATGTCGATGGGCTGATAGCTGGAGATATGCCATGAGGGCAGGATGCCCGAAACGAAGCCCAGAAACAGGATAAAACCGAGGCAGAGGCTGACGCTGCCCACGCTGACGTCGTTCTTCAGGCTGATTTTACCTCTGAACAGTTCGGAGGCGGCATCTTGGAAGTAAAAGGCCAGAGCCAGCCCGATGGCAAAGCAGAATGCCACCATCAACGTTGACTCGACAATCAATTTCAGCGAAATCTCCGTCTGGCTGCTGCCGAAGAGCCGCCGTGTGGCCATCTCTTTGGCACGGAAGCCGGTATTGGCTACAGTCAGGTTGATGTAGTTGCTGATGGCAAAGAAGAGGATGGCGAGCACGGCGGCCAACAGGATGCGCAGCCGGGTCTTGTCGCCCTTCTGCATGCCGGCGCCGGTGTTCTGCGGCGTAAAAATGATGTCGGTGAGCGGTGTCATCACAGGTTTGCTGTCGCGCCAAACGCCATGATGGTGCTCGTCGATGTATTTGGAGGCTATTTCCCTTGTGCCATCGACATGGGTGCCTGGCTTCATCAAGAAGAACGCCTTGGCTCCGCCCGTACCTCCGCTGGCAAAGGATGTGTCGTCCAGTTTATAGCCCATCACTTGCGGATAGCGCTGCATGCTGACGATGATTTGTGTCTCATTGGGCAGCACCGTGCGGTCCATATCCTTCATCACGCCGCTGACAGTGTAGACCAGCGTGGTGTCGTAGGGGTCGGTATGGTTGATGTACACATGACGCTCGCCCACAATCTGCAGCGGCTCACCGACAGCGTTTTTACCGCCAAAGAGGCGATGGGCCAACCGCTCTGTGATGACGCACTTGTCGGGTGCATCGAGGGCCGACTGGCGGTCACCCTCCACCAATGGGAAATCAAAGAGCTGGAAGAACGTCGAGTCGGCCAGCATGATGATGCCGTTCTCATCGTCGGCATCCTTCACCTCTTTGTCACCATACTTGATACGGCCCCGCTGACTCATCACGCAGCAGGTCTGCTCCACATCGGGACACAGCCGCTTGATGCCCTCCGCCGCCTGCGGCCAAAGGAAGAAATTATTCTCCTCACCCATCAGGTAGATGCGGTCGGCATGCTTGTGCCACGAGTCTATGCTGTACTGCCGCCAGGTGTAGTCGCCTATGAGGATGATGAACATGAACGACACCACCAGTCCGGCTATATTGACCAATGTATACAGCTTGTTGCGAGACAGGAATCTGAAAAAACTCTTCATTTACCTATTATTATTTTGACAGCACAAAGATACGCCATAAAAACATATCCGCCAGCGTTTTTAATGCCGGCGGATATGGATTGTCTAATAATTAGACTTTGGGGTGTATGATTATTGGACACTGCCGGCCTACTTAATCACCAATACCTCACTATCCTTAAAAGCCTCGTAACCGCTGGTGATGACCCGCTCGCCGGGCTCCAACCCCTCGAGCACTTCATAATACTGCGGATTCTGGCGGCCTATGCGGATGTTGCGGCGATAGGCCTTGCCGCCACTTTTGTCGAGCACGAAAATCCACTGTCCGCCCGTGGTCTGGAAGAAGGTGCCGCGGGGAATGAGGACGGCCTGCTCGGACTGGCCCAGCTCGAGGTCGATATAGTAGGTCTGGCCGGTACGGATATTCTCCGGCCGCTCACCGCGGAATACGAAGTCGCAGCGGAACTTTCCCTCACGCACTTCCGGATATACCTTGCGCACCTGCAGCCGGTATTGTTTGTCGCCTCGCGAAAAAGTGGCCGTAAGCCCCTGGCGCACGCGGTCGATATAGTGCTCGTCAATCTGTGCCTGCACCTTGTAGTCGGAGAGATCGTTCAGCTGACCTATCTTCTGTCCGGGCTGTATGCTCTGCCCCAACTCCACGTCGAGCAGTCCGAGTTCGCCGGTGGCGGTAGCCCTCACCTCGAGTTTGCCCTTGCGTTGCCTCACGAGCATGACGTTGCGGCGCATGTTCTGCAGATTGTCCTCCATCTGGTCCATCTGTACGGTCCGGTAGAGGCTGTCCTGTATCAGCCGGCGGCCCACCAGCGTGCGCTTTTTGGCCGACAGTTGGTAGTCCTCCTCAGACTGCACGTAATCTTCGCGGTTGATCAGCTTTGCCTCATAGAGACGCTTGTTCTGCTCGAAGGTACGCTGTTTGCGGTGGGTGTCCATATCGAGCTGTGCCTGCTCGGTCAGGTTGTTGAGCCGGTCTTGCTGCATGGCCACCTGCGTGTTGCGCAGCAGGTTTTGCTTCTCCGCCAGTTCAGATTCCGCATTCAGAATCTGCAAGTCGAGGTTGGAGTTGCTCAGTCGCACGATGACGTCGCCTTTATGCACCATCGTACCTTCCTCTACTACCTTCTCCATCACAATGCCGCCCTCCTCAGGCGATATCTGCACCACTTGGATGGGCATGACCTGACCATTGGTGCGCACATAGTCTTTGAATTCGGCGCGTTTCACCTCGCTGATGGTCAGCTCGTCGCCACTGACCTTCAGTGTCGAGGCATGACGGCCGAGGAGGAGCCCACCCAGCATGAGCAACAGCAAGCCGCCTCCTACCATATATGGCCAATATTTCATCAACCGCCGGGTTGTGGATTTTTCTATTTTTCTGTCCATATAGCTATTCCTTGATAATATCTCACCAATTGTCGCTTGACCATGGCCATCAGGCGGCACTGCAGCAGCGTGGCTTTCGATTGCAGAAGTTGTGCCGAGGTAGTGCGCAGGTCGATGGCGGAGCTCAGACCCTCCTCATACTGATGGGCAGTGAGACAGTAGGCCAGGCTGTCGGCCTCCACTTTCTTCTCCATCTGCGCCGTCTGCTTCAGATACCCCTGCCAGTCGAGCCATGCCTCGCGACTGAGTTTCTCCAGTTCGGCTTGTTTCTGCTCATAAGCCTCGCAGGCCATCCGGTAGTTGTTCTTCGCTCTGCGTATGTTTCCCAATGTCTGCAGGCGATTGAAGAGGGGTATGCTCAGCGTCACTCCCACATACTCGCCCATATTATTGCTGAACTGCTTTCCAAAGGACGAGGCCGTCTGTGCATGCAAGGTTTTGTAATAAGTGGTGCTCAGGCCCGCACTAAGTGAGAGTGTAGGGAAAAGGGAGGCACGGGCCTGGCCCCACTCATGTTTGGAGGTTTCTACCTGATATTGCGCCTGCCTCAACGCCGGGTGCGACGGTGAGCAGAAGGGCTGCATGTCATACTGGGCATCATCCGCCGGCACAACGACAGCGAGACTGTCGGTCAACGGATATGCCATTTCATTTTTCAACTCCAGCAAGGCGGCGGAAAGGCGGTTTTGCTGGTGGGTCAGTTCATAGTCGGCCTCGGCCTGCTGCGACTCCACCAAAGCCACATCGGCGGCACTCTTGCGCCCCACCTCCTCCAGCAAGCGCGTCTGCCGCAGCAGCAGTGCCGTTTCCTGCAGTTTCTCCCGGGCCATACAGACCATGCCCTCGCCATACGCCACATCGACGTAGGCCTGCAGCACACGGAGCGCCGTCTGGTCCTGCTGCTGTCTGAGCGCCTGATGCCCCATCAGCACACTGGCCTTGGCGGCCTTCAGGGCATGCAGGCGACTGAAGCCGTCGAACAGCGGCAGTGACGCCTGGATGGAATAGCCATTATAAAAGGTGCTCACGTCGGTATAGCCGTTGGTCTCGGGGTCGATTGCCCTTCCGAAATTGTACTGCGCCCCGACATTGGCGTCGACGGCGGGAAGGAAGCGTCCGGCGGCACTGGTTTGGGCTGTCTTGTAGTTGTCGAGTTCCCATTCCGCCCGCCGCACCTCGTGGTTGTGCTCCACGGCATACTGCATGCACTGCAGCACCGTCCAGCCCGGCTGGGCCTCCGCCTGAGCGGCATAGATTGCCAGGATGACACAGATGATTGTTCTCATACCCTTTTCCTTTTTTTCACACGGCAAAGGTACGGCACTTCCACGGTGTAAGCATGCTTTTCCGGTCGGGCGGAAAGCTGATTGTCTAAAAATTATACACCCGCGCGTATGATTCTTTGACGGTTTATTCGTACCTTAGCCGCCATGAAAAAGTATGGAACCATATTGATAGCCGATGACAACAGCGCTGTGCTCACGGCCATGCGCTATCTGCTCGATGCCACATTTGAACAGATACTGACCACATCGCAGCCCGACGACATACTGAAGATGATGGCCCAGCATCCCGTCGACATAGTATTGCTAGATATGAACTTCACACTCGGCGTGAACAATGGCAGCGAAGGACTGTTCTGGCTGCGCATCATCCGTAAGCACCACCCCCAGACTCCCGTGGTGCTGCTGACCGCCTATGCTGATATCGGTCTGGCGGTGAAGGGACTGAAAAACGGCGCATCGGACTTCATCACCAAGCCGTGGGACAATGATGAGCTGGTGCGCAAACTGAAAGACGTGCTCGACATGCAGAGCGAGATTGTCACGCTCAACGAGATGGAAGCACAGCATATACGCCGTGCCATCGACCACTGCCACGGCAATCTGAGCCGGGCCGCCGAGATGCTGGGCATCACCAGGCAGACGCTCTACAACAAGATTAGAAGCCTCACCCCCGGCCCCTCTCCAAGGGGAGAGGGGAGTAGATAGTCTTTCTTACGATATGGATAGTTTGTTATAAAATAATATGGTGGCAGTTTTTACTATAAGTTTAGGCGCTGTGGCGTTCGTATGGTGGCTCGTACAACATCAACGCAAGTTGAAACTTCGTGCGCATCTGATGCAAGAGGCCATCCGCAATCACGATTTCACTTTCCGACTTCCTGTCGACGGCCTCCTGCCTGGCGAACGGGCCATGCAGCAAGCACTGAACAAACTGGGGGAGACCATCCGCCAGCAAATGAGTCAGAATGAAGTGGAGTCATGGGAGCGCCTCACGCGGGTGCTTACCCATGAGATGATGAATGCCACCGCCCCCATCACCAGCATCAGTCAGTCACTGCTCGGCCGCGACGACGTGAAGGGCACGCCCCTCGAGCCCGGCATCCAGGCTATCTTCGACACCAGCCGCCACCTGAACAACTTCGTGGTGAACTACCGCAAGATGTCGCAGTTGGAGAAGCCGGTGCTGGCCGACGTGCTTCTCCGCCCCCTGCTCGATGATATCTGCAAATCCTACCCGCAACTGACATGGCAGGTCAATGCCGACACAGGCATGAGGGTGCGTGCTGATGCAGGCATGTTGCGGCAAGTGCTGATGAATCTGGCAAAGAATGCGGTGGAGGCGCAGGCCAAGAGGATGGTGATACAGCAGATGGAGGATTCCTCAAACCATCACCAATTGATGCTTTACATAGGCAACGACGGACTGCCCATACCCGCAGAGAACCGCCAGTCGCTCTTTGTCCCCTTCTTCACCACCAAGCGCGGCGGCAGCGGCATCGGCCTTTCACTGAGCCGCCGCATGATGATACAGCAGGGCGGCCTGCTCGAACTGGCCGAAAAGCCTTTGTCTGGATGCCGGGTGGGCTTCATGCTCACCATGCTGATTCCGCGACAAAAGCAGCCGTAGCCTTTTTCTGTCCTATAGTGTAAAAGTTGATGCATTTTGGATGAGAGCCCCCGCCATCATAAAAAACAAGGTGTGCCGCCGACTGCCAAAGTCGGTGGCACACCTTTTCAGGAAGGTTCGAAATATGGTGATTAGTACTTCACCACTTTCTTTCCCTTCTGGATGTAGACGCCTCTCTGGGGCTTCTTCGTCTTGATGCCGGTAAGGGTATAGTAGGTGTCCGACTGCTGTTCGCCGTCGTCCACGGTCTCTATGCCGTCGGTGTCATCGCCCTCAAAACTGATCTTGAATGTGTTGGCGCCTGCGCTGAACAGACTGGACGGCAGCTGCAGGTAGGCTTTGTTGGCAGCAAAGGGTCCGTCCTTCGAGAGCCTTGAGAAATTGGGCAGCCCACCCGACGAGGTCAGGATAAGATTGGTCATATCACCCTCCGTCTTGGTCAGGAAAATTTCCTCTGTGGTACCCACAAGCATATTGACCAGGAAATTGGAGGAGACGGTGGTGGGAATCTGATAAGACCCGGGATTGCCCATGATGAACAGGCCCGTTTCTGACGGGGCGTCTTCCACCCTGACAGCCTTTATCTTGCCTGTCGCATTGTTGTAGCCGCAGATGATGAAGGCCTTGAATCCCTCCACTTCCTCAAAGTTGAGGTCGAAATTGGAGCAATAGGTAGCGAAACCGGCCGAAGAGATGTTGACCGTCACAAAGTCGGGCATGGTGTCGTCGGTAGTCAGATAGACGACCTCAGGAGCCGAAAGTGTGGTGTTGAGCACAAGATAGGCGGTGTTGGGAGCTATCGAGGTCTGCAGGTTGCCCTCAGATGTATAGAATCCCGATTCCGACTGGTGTGTCTGCAACAGATACTTCTCGCTTGATGTGCTGAGGGCAGTATAGGTGCCGTGGAGCAGGCCATTGACAAGATAGTCGGGAGCGGTTTCATCACCCTCCACTTTCTCACCGATGAGCAGATACCTGCCGGGGGTGCCCTTTACAAGGTAGGGCTTGTTGGCCTCTACGCTTGTCACAGCCGTCAACTTAGCCTGGCCGGTCTCTGCCACGAAGCCCGTAACATTGAACAATTCTATTCCATCGGGTATTTCAAACTGGAAGGGGACGCACACCGTGGCCCACCCCGGTTCGGGAACTTCCAGACTGAACGATGCCATCTCGGCAGCGGGGGTATATTGCATCCACCGATCAAGATACTTCAGATGTTCGGGCACCCAGGTGTGTATACGATCTATGCCGTCGGGACAGCCGTATTGAACGTAGGGTCTCACGCCGGTAGTAGTGCCGGTGGCCTCCCAAAGTCTGAGAGCCGACCTGCAGATGTCGCCTGCCTCATAGGTGGTATTGGCATCGTAGTCCTTTGCCTTCGAATAGACGGAATTT
The DNA here is from genome assembly GCA_902777645.1 of uncultured Prevotellaceae bacterium. Lineage (GTDB taxonomy): Bacteria > Bacteroidota > Bacteroidia > Bacteroidales > Bacteroidaceae > Prevotella. The sequence goes on from CACYUZ010000022.1 coordinate 39,763, forward strand.
TTCCATTCGTGCGGCTGCCAGTTAGGATTGCACACGGTCTCCTGCGTGAAGGGAGTGCCCGACCACTTCTCAAACTCCCGGTTATAGTTGTCCTCGCCCACATTGTAATACCAGTTGTCGAAAAGCGACACCACACCGTCGGCTGTAAGCAGACCCCGGTTGCGGATATCGGCATAATAGGCATAGATATCTTCCAGAAAATAGTTGTTCACAAACGACAAGGGATTTTTAGCGGTTTTCCAGTTCTTTCCCGACAGATAACCGGCAGCATAGTTCTCTGGCGGGAACTGCGTGAAATAGTTGGTATGATAGCCGAAGGTGGCATCCAGGTCGTAGGGGGCGACGAACCATTTGTAGCCGTCGTAGGTGAACCACTGCCAGTTGCGGTTGAGACCGTCAAGATTGTTGATGAGCAGGTTGTGGATGATATAGTCGATAATGCTCGGCACATCGAAGCGCTTGGCGACCTCCGCCCTGATGGTTTCCTTGCTTGCACCCGATTCAATCAGGGCTTTGAGGTCGAACCAGTGGTCGCGGAGCTGCTCTATGCCGTGCTTCGTGGCGGCGGTAATCTGCTTGGCCTCCTTCACACTCTCATCGTCGGTATCAAGGTCGTAGTAAGGCGAGGTCTCGTCCATCAGTTCTTTGGGAACGTCACCATTGTATTCAGTGCCATCCATGTTGTAGAGCGTCTTGGGTGCCCTTACTTCGAAAGCCGTCCAATTGATGTCGGAGGTGGCAAACAAATACGTGCTGTTGATATTGCCGTCGATATGTATATGCTGGGGGTTGTTCTTATCGAGATTATAGTTTTTGCGGTGTTTCTTCAGTTGCCAGGAGTATACGCCGTAGAAATCGCCGTTCACATACACAATGGCGGGGAATCCGTCGGGGGTGCAGCGGGCCTCGGCATCGGGCTTGGCAATATCGGCCCTGTTCCAGGGTTTCTCACCGCGTCCGGCTATAATCATGTCGTATACCTTATAGCCGATGGCGCCTGTACCGCGGAATTTGTCCAGGTAGTAAGCCTTTATGTGGAAGGCATCCTGTTTCACCCAGTCACCGATTTTGATGTCCGGGGTCTTGTCGCCTATCCACTCATCCTCACAGAAATCAAGGGCATAGTTTTTCTTGGGCCAGTTTGTGGAGCTCTTGCCCTGGAGATTGAGAAGGACACGCTTCTTGAAGTAATTGCCCTGCCCGTCGTAGAACTCCACCCATGCATGATAGTTGGAGGTCTTTCCCGGAGGAAGTTTGTTGATGCCGCTGATATTGACATAGGCGCAGGTGGGCATGCCGATAGTGACTTTTTTCTGGTCGCTCAAGTCGGTAAGCTCGTCGGAGTCGAATCCCAACCGTGCGATGTCCTGCTCAAACTGGCTCGGGGTTTCATCCTGCGCAGCCACCGTATTGCAGAAAGCCCAAAAAAGAGCGATAAAACTCAAAAACTTTAAGCTTGAAAGATCGTTCATAATTCTAATCTATGTTTTTTTAGTTACTATCAAATTTTCTCACATTATAGTCGCACTATTACAATCGTTTTACAAAAATAATACAATATGGTTAAAATCCGCCATCAATTAGAAAATAGTTGATAAATATTCTACAAAAAATGTATGATTCGCATTTTTTAACAATTAGAATCAGAACCGGAACCACAGCGAATCGGTCTTCACGTATTAGGGGGGAACGGGGAATTTGATACGTTTTGTGTCGTCTTATGAATATAAAGATGTACCTCAAGCCCAAAATTTGTTCAGACGGAGAAAAACAAAAGAGGCTGTGTCAAAAGTAACAGACACGGCCTCTTTTTTGTTTTTTTATGAAACAAAGCCCCGACTTTCCCAAGCCAGGGCTTTGTCATGTCCCAGATTTTTTGTATCTTTGGACATAGTTTTACACGTATGGCAAAGTTACAATTTAAATTCTACAATCAAGCACAGGGGGAGCTGTTTCCTTCTTTTCTGGGTGAAAAAATCCCTCAAACGCATCATGTCCGTCTTTTGAGCGGCATAGTTGACGCTCTTGACATTACCGATTTGCTGAAAACGTACAAGTCCTTCGGCTGTCCTGCGTATCATCCACGCATGTTGCTCAAGGTGGTCTTCTATGCCTACATGAACAACGTCTATTCATGCCGCAAGATAGAGGATGTCCTGAAGTACCACGTCCACTACATGTGGCTCAGCGGCAGCCAGACACCCTCATTCAGTACCATCAACCGCTTTCGCAGTGAGCACATGAAGGATGCGGTGAACAGGCTTTTCTCCCAGGTGGTGACCCTTCTTGTCGACATGGGCCAGATAACCCTTGAGGAGCAGTACATCGACGGCACGAAGATAGAGAGCGCAGCCAATAAATACACCTTTGTCTGGAAGAAGTCCGTAGAGAAGAACAGGGCAAAGCTTGAAGAGAAGATAAGGAACATACTCTCGCAGATAGATGAAGGCATAGCACAGGACACCGCTCCGGATGCCGACACCATGCCCGATGCCATAGACAGCAGGCTGCTTGCCAGAAAGATAGAGGAGCTGAATGAGCAGAACAGGCAGCTGCCTCATGAGACCAAGGAAGAGAAGCTGGCAGCCAGGGCAAAGGAGAAAGCGGCAAAGGAACTGGAGAGGCACCGGGAGAAGCTGGAGGAATACGAGCGGCATCTCGAAACGCTCGGTCCCCGCAACAGCTATTCCAAGACGGATACCGATGCCACATTCATGCGCATGAAGGAGGATGCGATGAACAACGGCCAGACGAAGCCGGGATACAACGTGCAGATAGCGACAGAGAACCAGTATATAGTGAACATGCAGATGTACTGGAACCCGACGGATACGACAACGCTTCCTGATTTTCTCCTGCACGGCAGGAAGCTGACAGGCGTCATGCCGAAGGACTGTATCGCGGATTCGGGCTACGGCAGCGAGGAGAACTATGAATTCATGCAGCGGAACGACATCGCAGCCTATGTGAAGTACAACTGGTTCCACAAGGTGCAGCACCGTCCATTCCGAGATGATCCGTTCCGTCAGGAAAACCTGTATTACAACAAGGAGGATGACTATTAAGTGTGCCCGATGGGGCAGCACATGACACTGGCGGGAGTGACAAGGACGGTTTCTGATAATGGCTTTGCATCCTACTCACATAAGTACCGCGCACAGCGATGTACAGGATGTCCGCTGAGGTCACAATGCTACAAGTCAAAGGAGGAACAAAGGACGATAGAGGTGAACCACAATCTCAACGGGCACAGACGAAAGGCAAGGGAGATGCTCACCTCGGAGGAAGGACTGAGGCACAGAAGCCGGAGACCGATAGAGCCGGAGGCCGTTTTCGGACAAATCAAATTCGACTGGCACTACAGGCGCTTCCGCCACAAGGGCAAAGACAAGGTCTATATGGACTTTGCCATACTCGCCATGGCGCATAATCTGAGAAAACTCATGCGGAAAGCCCAAAATGAGATTATGGAGAGGTTTTCCGCACATTTATTACGCCTATGCAAGCCTAATAGGCCGCATACAGCTCTTCTTAAGCCGAAAAATCGCAGTTATGGATTCGCCGCCTAAAAACGTGCCCTTACAATGGTAAGGTGATGGATTAAAACAAAAGAGGCCGTGTCTGTTACTTTTGACACAGCCTCCATTTTGGTGCGCTTCAGGATGGGCTTGAACCAACGACCCCCTGATTAATAGTCGTTTTTGGCGATTATTTGTGATTATCTATGAATATTCGATTATACTGGTACTCAATGAGTTGGCGTTTTAGCCGCAATCAGTGAGAATTTCTGAATACACTTAAATATGGGGCAGCGTGTTCCCGTGGTGTTCCCTAATCTTGATGAATATCAATCAATTTTTGTCAAAAATTCAAAAAACTTACTAACAATTTGAAACCGACATTTTCTATTCATTTCTTTCCTGACTATAGTCATCGGAATTGTGTGCATTACGCCGTCGAGGGTGTCTATGCCCTGTTCACCAGGGGTCATTCCGATAATTTTGTTCTTTCCTGTATTGCCGTAATTGAAAACACAAAAGTAGCCATGCTCATCAAGGCAATATACTATCGTGGTATCAAAAAGGGAATTGGGAAAACGTATCAATTTCCCCGTCCCCCTGATACTTAAATTCATAATAATGGTATAATTCTTAGCAAAAGAATTGCTGATTCAGAAATAAATAGTAAATTTGCAGTGAAAAGTTGAATAATAACGATTAGGAGGCTGATTGATGTTAAGAGTTAATTCACCAAGAGAACGGATGACACCTGAGTATTCTAAAGAGATTCGGGCATCTTTCCGTCAAACATGCCAAGGCAGTTAAATGAGAACGAGAAGGCTGCTAGCAAAAGACTAAAGGATTGCGAGAAATGTTGGACAAAGGAATGAAAGGATCTGCTTATTTAGAAAACTTGTTTCTTGTCGACTGACTGATTTTCAGTGTCTAAAGGTATTCTCCTTTGGTGTTTAGTCCCTGCTTTTCTCTTGTGGTCAATTTAACAATAAGGAATTTGTCCGAATTTGGGTATATCTCGGACGATAAAAACCAAAAAGTCAGAGAGAGATGTTGTTTAATTCCATTGATTTTCTATTGTTCTTTCCAATAGTTTGCGTATTTTATTTTTGTATTCCCACCTCACAATTGAGAATGCGCAATCTATTTCTGCTTGCAGCCAGCTATTATTTCTATATGAATTGGGAACCGGCTTATGCTTTATTGCTCTTAACGAGTACTGCGGTAACTTATCTTGCTGCACTTGGTATAGGATATTTCAAAGAAGAGCGGAAAAAGAAATTTTGTTTTGTAAGTAGTTTGGTTTTAAATCTTGCTATTCTTTTTTTATTCAAATATTTTAATTTTTTTGCAGCAAATATAGAGACAGCTTTACAAGCAAGTGGTCTTGGTATTGATATACCAAAGTTTGAGCTACTGTTACCTGTTGGTATATCGTTTTACACATTTCAGGCATTAGGCTATTCTATTGATGTATATCGAGGAACGGTAAAAGTTGAGAAAGACTTTCCCACTTATGCTTTATTTGTTTCGTTTTTCCCACAGCTAGTTGCAGGCCCTATTGAGAGAGCAAAAAACTTATTACCACAATTCCACACTTCTCATTATTTTGATCCAGATAATTTCATTGAAGGATTTAAACAGATGGTATGGGGTTTTTTCATGAAGTTATGTATTGCCGAAAATGTGGCTTCTTATGTAGATGCAGTTTATAATAATTTGCCTAACCATAATGGAACAAGTGTATTACTTGCAACATTCTTCTTTACTTTTCAGATTTTCTGTGACTTTAGTGGTTACTCACTGATTGCAATAGGCGCAGCACGCTGCCTTGGTTTCAAACTTATGCAGAACTTCAATCATCCGTATCTAGCGCGTTCTCCACGTGATTTTTGGCGTAGATGGCATATATCTCTATCTTCTTGGTTCGGTGATTATATTTATATTCCTATGGGTGGCAGTAGATGTTCAACACTAAAACACCAACGCAATTTGTTTCTTACAATGCTTATAAGTGGTGTATGGCATGGTGCCAACTGGACTTTTATCTTATGGGGTGCTATTCACGGGGTGTTCTTATGCCTTAATAATCTAAAAAGGAAATACTTTGGATCAAGTAACATAAAGTGGATAGGCTTTATAGAAGTTTTTGGAACTTTTATAATGGTAATGTTATGCTTGATATTCTTTAGAGCTAACAATTTGAGCAATGCTATTATGGCTTTTAATAAAATATGCACTCAACCCGGATTACTATTTAAAGGTGCTGGGTATCCAGCAATTGTACTCCCGCTCATTCTCATTGCCCTCTTAATGGTGAAAGAGATAAAAGATGAATATTTTGAAAAACCAATCTCTTTTATGCACAATAAAAATCATTTTATAAGCATTTTGTGTACGGCTTTGATGGTTGTAATAATTCTTCTGTGTGGACAATTCGATGGGGGACAGTTTATATATTTTCAATTTTGATTTGTTATGAAGAAGTTCCTATTTTTTTTTATTACGATAACTACTCTATTGATAGTCATAGATTTCTTATTTGGCTATTCAGCGGAAACATACATAAAGAAATATGGTCTGCGTGGAGATTATCAGCCCATTGAGCATATTATAAAGAAATGTGAAGATGAGGTGTTGTTTATTGGAAGTAGTGTGGTGATTAATAGCTTAATGCCCTCTGTTCTTGAAGACAGTCTTGGAATGTCCTGTTATAACGCAGGTGCGAATGGTCAAACAATGCAGTATTTCCATACAATATTGAACTGCGTCCTTCAAAGATATACTCCCAAGATGATTATTCTTGGATTAAGACCTGACGAATTGTATGGTGATGGTATGCTCAGATATCATTTGCTCGTCCCATATTATAATACAGGCTATAACGAAATTGATTCTGTATTAGAGAGCAAAGATGGTCGAGAGAAATATCTCTTGAAATCAAACCTATATCGCTACAATACTATTTGGTTCCGAATTTTATTATACCATTTCATGGGAGGCCACAATGACAATAATAAAGGTTTTTCTGGACTTGAGAAACCAATAATCCCACCTTATTTGACAAATTCCGTGGGTAGTCAAGACTTATCTGAAATAAAAGTAAGGATACTCTATGATATCGTTCGTAAGTGCAAACAACGCGGTATTAAACTGGTGGTCTATTCTCCACCTATGTATACAAAGTTTAAAGAAAAGACAGGAACTGTCAAAGAGTTAGAGCGCATTTGCAAGGACAAAAGAATTCCTTATTATTACGATACTCAAGATAGTTTGTTTTTGGGGCATCAGGAATGGTTTTATGACAACGCGCACCTAAACAAATATGGATCATTAGAATATAGTAAGTTGTTTGCCTCTCGCTTGTATCATGGGAACGGGGAATTTGATACGACGTTCCCCTGATACGAGGCTGACTTATGACAATTAAAATGTATCAGAGTTACTATGTATGCAAGTGCTAACACCCCGTCTTCTGGCGACAACATGCAAATAAGGCGGGATTATACTGCAAAACATAGCCGAATTGTGGAGTGTTCCGCCTGCGGCGGAAAGGTTTTCTTAGCGGACGTGCCCTTCTGAATGTAGTGAGCCTTCCATGGTTAGAACGGCTCTTTCAGGCCCAACGGGGATTGTCCGTGGCAAGCCCTGCGTGAAACTATCCAAAGACCATCACCGAACGATAGAAGAGGTAGCGTACCATTCAGTGTGTCTGAAGTCTGTTGACTTCAGACACACTGAATGGTACGCTACCACAATTTCCAAATGGAATTCATAACCATGTAGATTTTGGCCTTATGTAATAAGATTGCCAATATGGTATTAATGGGAATGAACAGGGAAACGAAAGAATCCATGTAGTAGAGCAAATAAGCATATATGTCGAAATGGCCGTAGATGCGGGTTAGGAGGTATGCTGTGCCTACATTCATCGCATATGAGCAGACCATCATGTCTATTGTTCTTCGATTACTTTTTTTCACCATCCCTCTTTCTGATAGCATTCTATTTTATCTTTTTCCCTTTCATTTTCTTGAGCTGCTTTTTCTTGTTCTTCTTTTGTCCAAGGACGTATTTTACCAAACCCCCAGGTTAAACCTTTCATTTCATCTTTCATTTTCATCAATTCATTGTTGCCTATTCCTGCCTTAAAAAGAATAGTAGAAGTACTAGTGTTGCAATTACCTTGGTCATTAGAATATCCGGGATCTAAAGCATAATTCATTTGATTATTGCTACCTTCATAAAAAGACTCTGCAATATCTATCACTCTATTATCAAAATCCTTCTCTGTTACGCCATCAGGTGTTGGAATTTCAAAGACATTTTTCAAATTGGAATTCTGAACATCATTAAAATAGTTTGCGAATATTTTTTTATCTTGAGTATAGGATGCACGGACTAAATTCCCTCCTAATCCATGGGGACTATCAGAGCCAAAAGCATAATAGTTAGTTCCTTCTTCATTCCTAACTACGATAAAAGAATGGGAAGGAGACGATAATTTGAAAGGGAACCATTTTGCATATGGAAGTGTAGTAACAAACAAGTACGTTTTTCTTCCATCCGGGTCAAAAGCATTTACCGGCTTGTTTATACAGTAATTATACGGGCTAACATCATAATATTTCTCGCAGAAGGGGTCCATCTGTCCCCACTGCAGTCGGTCGGCGAAATACATCCTGGCCCCGAAGTCGTAGGCGTCGAGGCCGGAGGTGCGGTCCAGCTCCTTGCCGCCGTACTTGTAGGGCTGCAGGCCGGGATTCGTCGACTCCCGCATCACGCCGCCGAAGGGATAGTAGTGCGTCACCTGCTCCAAGGCGCCCGTCTGGTCGAAGACCACGCGGATGTTGCCCAGGTGGTCGCGGAGGTAGAAGTGGTACTGCGGCGTTCCGTCGGCGGCGAAGGTGACGTAGCC
>CACYUZ010000023.1:0-47988 GCA_902777645.1 uncultured Prevotellaceae bacterium
TAACGCACCGCAAAGGTACAAACTTTTAGGGACCGGTCAGGGATGATAGGTCCCTTTTTTAATCCCTCTTATACAGACACACTTCTTGGGACAGTATCAGCCAATGGAAAGGTTTGTGGCTTTTTTCCCAGACTTTAAAATGTTCGGGTTTTCCGTCGCCAGTAGAGGCAAATAATCTTTGATTAAGCGCATCGTTAAGAACTGTTAGCCGTTTCCTAAGTTCTTGCTTGGCCTCCTTGTATGCTGCCATATCCTCATCTTGACGGAACTGCACTTGCTTAAAGATGTTGAAAGCTCTGGCTGCCTTATCCATCCCGTCTTCGACGTGAGCCTTAAATTCAAGGTTGGCAAACATATCGCCATATTGGAGGTCTTTTTCCAACTCCGCTTCTGTCGCATATCCTACTAAGGTATTACCACATCGAATATTAAAGTCTATGTCGGGCAGAGGGTCAAGGCCGAGATTTGGTTCACGGAGGTTGACTTCTACTACAGCTACCATCTTTAAGAACAAACGTAACTTGGCAATCTCTGTGGCCTCTGTCATAATATCAACTCCGTAGAGGTTGCGTAGGATAATGCTTTTGTAGATGAAGTATTGGCGATTGGAGCGATATTTGCGATTTATCTCTTCTATCTCGTCCTTAAATAAATTCGGATTCTCCTCATTCCACTGCTCCATGCGCTCAATGCAGATTTCATAAAGTGGTTCGAGGATATTCATGGCAGCAAAAAGGAAAGCTCCAGAGCCACAGGTGGGGTCAAGAATAGTTATGTTCAGCATGGCATGATAGAAATGTGCCACAAAGCGATGATCATCGGCATTGAGCAGGAGGTCATAGACAAACTGACGTATGTCAAGATTGTACGTGATGAAGTCGTTGATTTCTGAAATGTCACCAGCATATATCTTTCCGAGCAACGTACCACATCGTTGCAATCGTTCCACGGTTTCACGCCAAATCTCTGTGGGCAAGGCAAACTCTTCTGAGGTCTTTTCATTCCAACGCGCGCGACGCTCCAGAAGGTTTGGTCTCGAAGTGTCTATGCCCTCGCTTATATAAGTTGGTATGCGCTCTTGCCAGTCATCGGTATAGCCCTTTTTTACAGCATCGTAAATGTAACAGTCGCCACTCTGTGCGAGTGTTTGCCAGACATAACCATTGGGGCGGAAGTACTTTTCACTATCCTTTGTAGCAGTACGAACCTTATCTATAAGGAAGGGAAGGATGCAGTTCTTGCCTATATACTCAGTAATATCTTCCTTCGTATAATAGGCTCCCATCGCAGCACGGTCGTTGATATACTGTTCGAATATATAGCCCAAGACATCAGGGTTGATGTCCTTACCTGTCGCAGTATGGCGGTCATCAAGATGCCAGTGCCACTGGTCGAAGAACGCAAACAGGCTCTCAAAGGCTTCATCGGAAATGTCGATGTTGTCATACTGCTGTTCCAATGTGTGCTCGTCAAACATGCCACCATTGAGATAGGGGATGCGTCCGTACGTATTCTCAAAATCCTGAGAGTGGCGCGGGTCATTTAGACCATCATGAAAAAGATGGGTAAGAAATCCACGATAGAAAGAATGAAAGAATCGGTCTTCGCCTTGTTCACGGCGTACCCACGCCAACTTATCACGGAGATAGTTGGTGTTATTATCTAGAAATCCTTTCTTTTGGATGAAATAACAGAACATCAGACGGTTGAGCATGATACTGGCATACCACTGTTTGTTGCCGTTGCTCTTCTCTTCGATTTCGTCGTCAATACCCGATATAAACTTCACGAAAGAAGAATGTTGCTTACGGAAACCTTGGTAGAAATCCTTCGTCAGTCTCTCTGAGTTCACCACAAAGGCAGTTTGGATGCGCTCTTTCACATCCATGATAGTGGTGTTCTCGTCCACGTCGAAGGTCAGTCCATCAATCTTGGAAAAGAGAAAATCTGCTTGATTCAGTGTCTCGTATTCTACAAAGACAAGGTCGCGTTTCTCCGTCTTCTTAACTGGAGCGACCCAAAGGTGATGCAAACTATGTGGCTGATAGAAAATCAAAATATAACTATCAGCTTGCTTCCGCAACTTCAGGTCAAGCTTCTTGCAGAATGAAGACGAAGGAATCTCCTCGACCTTACACTTCAGCACTTGAAAACCGTTGCGTTCGGCAATAGCAGTTATGCAGATTTCTTTTTCGTCGATAGCATAAGCAGGTAACTGTGCATTTCCATGCACGTTGTTCCATCCCATTTCCATGATAAAGAGTTCACGGAACTGGTTGCTTTCAATCAATTCGTTGAATGTTTGCCTTCTCATATCGGGTTTATGCTTTTTAAAGTTTTCTGATGCCCATGGAGCAAATTACACTTGGGTCTTTTGTTTTCACCTTGTCTTCGTCAATACGGCACAAGTTGCCCGTTGACCTCATTTCGAGAATTGATTCCACAATGTCGTCGCTGGTGGCGGTGCGGAGCAGCCTGCCCAGCATGAACTTGGAGTTCTCCAATAAGGGATAATTGTAAATATCGTCGATGGCGTATTTCAGTTGTTGTTTCTTGTCCTCATCGAAGAAAAGTGTAGCAGGCTCCGCGTAATAATGTTCCAACAACTGGATAATTCGATAGCGTGTAGAGAAACGGTTTCCCAATATGCCGCCTATACTTGTAGTGGTTTCTTGGCTTATGTTCTCTATGGCCTTGCTAACTAATTCGTGGTGGTTGTCATGTGCTGCAATGCATGGTTCATTGATTGAACATTCAAGAGCTTGAAGAATGCGTTTCTGCGAACGGGTTATCTCGTTACCCTCTTTATCGAGCCATACTAACACATCGTAATCGTTATAGGTCCTGGCGTATGTAATGACACCCTCACCCAAAGTGTCGTTGGCCCTCTTGGTACTATACACTACATTATTGAGATCTGGTATGATGCGCTTCAGTTCGGGATTGGCATCGGTGGCGTTTTTCCAGATTTGATAAGCCATTGAACCAAGGTCCACATCGTTGTCGTCATCGTCATCTAAGACACCGCTCTTTTCGTTGTACATGTCACGAAGGTTTTGCTCATTGCCCTCAAAGAAGAGTTCATCAGAGCCAACAATCTGTGCATTCTCGTTGATACGTTGGTTTAATCGGCGTTTTAAGGATATTATTCTTTCTATGCCTTCAGCAGGGAAAAACGAATAACAATCGATATGGTCTGCCTCCTGACCGATACGATCCACACGTCCGGCACGTTGAATAAGACGGATGATAGCCCAGGGTAAATCAAAGTTTACTATGACGTGTGCATCTTGAAGATTCTGACCTTCAGATAGTACATCGGTAGCAATTAGAATGCGTGTTTGCTGCTCTTCTGTATAGTTCGCTCCATTTGATTTTGGAGAGAAATGGTCAACAACAGCAGTTGGATTCTGCGTTGCTCCAGTAGCTTTGTCGATATTTGTTATTCCTCTATCCTTCAACTGGCGATAAACATAATCGGCTGTATCGCTGTATTGAGTGAATATGATTACTTTATCTTGTGCATGGGTACCCGTAAGCAATGTCTGCAACTCATCCAACTTCTTGTCTTCTGTAGGTCTCCAGTCGCCACAGAGCTTAATCATCTCTATGATCTGCAAGCTATCTGCTTTTAGGTGCTGTTTCAGAGTCCGCTTGAAATATTTTGATGCAATCCATGTGACGTTGTTTTTCTGGATGAGCATCTCGTAATATTCCTGTGCTTTGTGGATATAGTGCTCCATGTCGGTGGGAATGCGTAATGTGCGCTTGATATTGTCTTCTTCACCTGCACCATTCTCATCTGTGAAGAACCCTTCCATATCTTCTGGAGTATCGCCATACATTGGATTCTCATCTCCGATGGGCAGGTCCAGTTTATTCTCGATTGCATAGATAAAAACCGCATTGCGAACAATGTGGCGGTACAGCGTCATCAGAAATGCAAATCCGCATGAATCCATGCGCTTGAAGAATGTACTTTTACAGAATCCCATCATGCGAGCACCAGCACGTGAAAGGTTTTCAAACACCTGCTTGTCTTGCAAGGGAGCATTAGCGGTCTGTGCCTCGCTCAAATATTTACTTAATCCATAACGCGGAAGCTGAAGCTCTTCCATGAGACTAATCATGCTATCGCTATACAGCCGTGAGAACTGGTCACCCTCGACAGTCGGAAACTTAATGGAGCGAGGAATACGTTCGGGAAAGTATGATTTTGTTCCGTCAGGGAACTGTAGGTAACGACGGCCATTATCCTCATCAAGCTTGGCAAAGTTGTTTTTGATGAACGTACGCGTACGACGGACAAGGAATAATTTCATCAGTTCACTCCAATCCTCTGTACTTGTACTCTGCTCGAAAGCTGCGATGCTGCGGATGGGAATCTCACTGTGCTTTTGCATAAAAGCACGTTCTCCCCCAAGGGCACGAATGTATTCCTCCGGTCGGATACCGAGATCAAGGTCTTCTCCAAGGAAGAGACGCAACTGTGCACCAAGGTCTGTAAAGTCTTTGTTATATGGGGTTGCCGTAAGCAGCAACACCTTAGAGTCTTGTTTTTGGATAAGGTCCTTGATATTGTGATAGCGGCGACCTTGGGGGTTACGCAGGTTGTGACTCTCATCTACGATTATCAGACGATAGTAACGAGCATTGTCCACATCGATAGGCTTTGCCATTGACATGACATCAGCTTTCAAATCGTACTTCTTGACGTATTTATGCCACATTTCCTGCAAGTTGGCAGGACAAATGATAAGTGTGCTGCTGGCATAAGTCATTTCCCACATTTTGGCGATAGCACAGGCCGTTATGGTTTTCCCCAAACCTACTACGTCGCCAATCATGGCGCCTCCGCGTTTGTCATTGGCTAAATGCTTGGCTGCAATCTTCACCGCATTCTCCTGAAATTCAAAGAGGTCGTGATGAAATTCCGCTGGAAGTGTAAACTCCTTAATGCCCGTACGAGCCTCTTGTGATAGATGGTAGGCAGTTTTCAAGTATATGTAATATGGTGGAATATCTTCCATGCCGGCCCAACTATGGTCTATCACTTCGATGAGCTCTTTGGTGATGTCTACACAAAAGCGGTCTTCCCAGCGAGCATCAAACCAGCGGCTTAGTTTCTCGGCACTGTCACTGTCGCCAAATTCCGCATTAAGTTCGCCATTTCCTGTTAGCCCGCTGTAGGTAAGATTGGAACTTCCCATGATAGCTTGAATCTTGTTGAAATTATCCTCTGGACGGTGTGCCAGATAAAGCTTGGCATGAAGAGGTTCACGCAGGTACAAACGCACACACACTTTGTCATCTTTCAATTGTTGGGAAAGACGGCGCAAGGTCATTTCATCTTTCTTTGTCGGAAGTCCGAGCAGGAGCTGTCGCTTGAAATCATGAGCGATTTTGAGCTTGCATTGAAAAACAAAGTCTGCATCTGGCAGTTTGTCGCCCTTGGTATATAGTGCTCTAATTAGATCTTCGTCAGGTCGGTGCATGCCAATGAGCAAACGACATGTGCGAAATATGCGTTTGTCTTTCTCGTAAACATAGTCTCCTGGCAATTGGTCTATTTGGCTTACGATTAAATCCCAACCGCGGAGATTAAAATATCCTACGCAAAAGTCTACACGTCGCACTCCGACATTGGAGATGATTCCTTGTAACCCTTCCGTAAACTTGGTTTCAATATTGTCGTAAATCCTTGCCATGTTATTGATGTTTTAGGTTATATGCATTACTTCGTATCGGTATAGGCCAAATTCTTTTACTTTGATTCAGGGCTTTTGGTTAAAATTGTTGATGGCTTTATGGCCTGCTCCGAAAAAAATCCGTCTCCTTTTAGGAGATGAAGGGGGAGATAATTATCTTATGGCTAATCATTTATAGGCGGATTTAGCCTTTTTTGTAAAACAAAAAGCAAAAATGGCTATCTATTCTTATTATTTTGTTCTCAATAATGGTGGTTTTTGCGAAAAAAAACTTACTTTTGCAAGCACTATAGGTCTCCTAAAAGGAGACGAAGCAATTTGCTAAACATCCAAAAGGCTAATCAATTGCTCGTTTTTCTTCGGTTACAGCAGCGACAATATCATCTTATTAGCCTTGTCCACCACTGAGGTCTCAAGTGAGGCAAGATATATTTGTGTGGTGGCTTCTGAGTCATGACCCATGCCCTCGCTAATGACCGACAAGGGTATGTTTCGAGCCTTTGCTATACTTGCCCATGAATGGCGGGCTACATACATGGTAAGAGGGCGTTGAAGACTAAGCATTTCAGATAGTTTCTTCAGCCTGCAGTTCACCAGATGAAGGGCATTCTCATATTGTCTGCGGGTGTCATCGCTTCCTGTTATCAGTGGCAGCATGTAGTCGGAAGTCGGAATAGTATGTTTGGATATAATCTCCTCCATACACTTTTCCCATTTGATGGTGAGTGTCTGTCCTGTCTTTCTGCGTCGGTAGGTCAGGATACCATTGCACAAATCGCTCCTCTTCAGATAGGCCATATCAACAAATGACATACCACGGGTGTAGAAACTGAAAAGGAAAAGGTCTCGGGCTAAATCCAACGATGGTTTCATAGATAAATCCATGTCTTTCAATGCCTTGATGACTTTGACGGGAACGGCTCGCTTTGCCGTCTTTTCAAGACCCGTATAAACATGGCGAAAGGGGTGGCGCTGCTCTGTCAGGTCTTTTTCAACGGCCCGGTTGTAGACAGCACGGAGGATGCGCATATAAAACGAAACGGTGTTCATGCGCACTCCCCGGGATTTCAGCCATGCTTCATAGCGCTCCATGAGGTCGGCGGATATGCTGTCCAGGGGAATGTCTTCTCCATCTCGAAATGACATGAAACTGCGGAGAGTGGCGGTATAGGTTTCTGAGGTCCGTTCACGGCCAAGTTGCTTAAGTTGCAAGATGATACCCTCCATAAAGAAGAATAGGGATGATTCAGTAGTGAGTTGACGGAATGAAAAAATCACATCATCTGTGGTATAACGATTCCTTTCTGTCTCAATGTTTTTTATAACTTTTTCTAAACGGAGTAAATCCCAGTGCAGTCGTTCTCTTATTGAAGCTAATACAACTTGTCTTTCACCCGATACGATGATAGATTCTGTGTCGGCATCCCATTCATGGGGATAGATTTTGTAGTCGGTGTGTAATTGTCTGACTACCCTGTTGTGGATGATTTGGAAATAGATGCTGCCGGGGCTTCCATTTACTGTTGATACTCTGAATTTAATCTTAACTGATGTCATGGCCTGGAATTTAATAATACTTGAAGTTTTCCTCTTCTGCAATATTATTGCTTTCTATCCAGCAAATTTGGTCATTTCGCTCTCTTTTAGCAAGGCTGCTGACATCAATTAAGAAAACCTAATTTATAAAGGTTGAATCCCAGCCGTTATTGACGGCAGAGATAGCAAAATACGTCAAACTTTGAAAGAGACGTCTTTCTCATTGCCAAAAAGTGTGCTGCCGCCGAATTTCTCACATAGGCCGTTGATGGCCTCCATCGCATTCTCATAGGTGGCATGGAATGGTTCCTCTTTTGTGGTCTTATTGATAGAAAGTCGCTCGTAGTCGTAGCTGTCGAGGGCGTAAGTGTTGTCTGTCACCACCTCGAACAGGGCATTAGTCTCGTCATTCGATAATATCGTTTGGTTCTGGATGGTGCGCCCAAGCATACCCACCAGCTGACGCAATTCGCCTATCTGTTCTTTGCGTATCCGTTCGTTGACGGCATAGCCTTTGATTAAGTAATCCTTTATGATTTTCCGAGCCCAGATGCGGAATGCAACACCACGTTTGCTATGAACACGATAACCTACAGAATAATGGCATCGAGGTCATAAATAGGAACTGGTTTCTTCACACCAATAACGTGTATTTTTTGCACGTTATTATCTCTGGTTATCTCTCCGTCATTGAAAAGGTTTATAATATGGCGACGTATGTACATATGAGTTTTCTTCTCTCAGTTCCCTATCACATTGCATGGGTACAAAGTTACAAAATTTCTGCCGAAATTCGGTCATCCCCCAATAAGATAATGATAGCGTTTTTTACCTTATTGGCCCCCAATTAAGAAATCCTAATAAATTAGGAAAAGGATTTTGAAAAGTTTGTAGTAACTTTGTAGCCAAATATATTGCGCATCATTCATGAGGATAAAATATTTTGCATTGCTCCTGGCTTTGGCCTTTGTCTCGCAGACTTTTGCACAAAAGCAGGAGGAAATGAAACAGGCGGTGGAATTCCTGGCATCGCAGGAACTCGGGGGCAGATACCCGGGCACGGCCGGCGATACGCTCGCCTCTGAGTTCATTGTCGGCCAACTTCGGGCACTTAAGTTGAAACCTATCGTGAAGGCAAAGAAGAAAAAGGCATTCTTCCATGACTTCACGTATGGAAAAACGGAGAAGAGAACCACCCATAATATCATCGCTGTCCTTCCCGGAAATGACAAAAAGCTGAAAAACGAATACATCGTCGTGGGTTCGCATTATGACCACCTGGGCATGGGAGGCAAAGACTCCGGTTCGCGCCGCCCCGACACCCTCGGCGTTCATCCCGGTGCCGACGATAACGCCAGCGGTGATGCCGTGGTGCTCCAGTTGGCCAAGTATTTTAAAAAGGTGGGCTCAAAGCGAAGCATCGTCTTCGCATTCTTCGGAGCAGAAGAGCAGGGCCTTGTGGGTTCAAAGTTCTTCTTGGACTGGATGAAGCAGGACGACGCCCGCCGCATCAACCTCCCGGCCGGCAACAAAGGTTTTGTCGCCATGGTGAACCTGGATATGGTGGGACGTATGCGCGGCGATGCCATGAGTGTGTCGGGCACAGGGACAAGCAGCAGCTTCAAGGCCATGGTGGAGGAGATAGGTGGGCAGCAACATCTGAACATCGCCTGCATTCCGGATGGATATGGGCCGAGCGACCATGCCTCGTTCGTGGCACAGGAGATACCGGTGCTCTTCCTCACCACAGGGGGGCACATGGAATACCATACCCCTGCCGATGTGCCCTCTACCCTGAATTATGACGGCATGCAGCAGACCTTGGAGTTCTCGAAACAGCTGATAGCCCGCCTGGCCGACATGCCTGAGACACCCGATTATATCAATGTGCCGAGCAGCAATAGAATGAGCCATGCCAAGTTTAAGGTGACCTTGGGCCTTATGCCCGATGTGATGGGCGCAAGCAGCATACCCGGCCTCAGGGCCGATATCGTGGTGGCGGGAAAGCCTGCACACAATGCCGGCATCAGGAGTGGCGACATCATCCAGGAAATCGACGGTAAGCCTCTCAAGGACATCAATGAATATATGGAACGCCTGTCGGAGCTGAAAGCGGGTACCACCATCCCGGTGAAAGTGCTCCGCGGCGAAGAGACTATCGTGTTTCAAGTTCACTTAACACCCCCCGTGAGATGAAAAAGTTCTTATTTTGGTTCTTAGCTGTTGTCGTCACGCTGGTATTGAGCATCTACCAGCGCATGACGGGGCCTACTCATCCCAAAACGATTACCGTGGAGTTGAATGATTTGGGGTATAAGATGAAACTGCCCAGAAGCGGTGTGCGGCAAGATGTGAAAGTGGTGCTCAAAGACGCTCCCGCTGATGTGAATGGCCAACTGCATTACCGCCGTTTCCCGACTGCAGATGAATACACCACGGTGGATTTCGAATGGAAAGACGAGCAGTGGGAGGCGGTGCTGCCGGTGCAGCCTGTCGGCGGCAAACTGCAGTATTATGTCACGTTCGATGGTATCGACTATCCCGGCGATGAGCCGCCCGTGATACGGTTCCGGAATGATGTGCCGGCCGGCATACTGATACCGCACATTTTGCTGATGTTTGCGGCCATGCTCTTTGCCGTCTATACGCTCTTGCTGGTGATAGCCCGCAGGGAGTACAGCAAATGGCTGAAAATCACGGTGGCCACCCTGTTCATAGGCGGATTCATCTTCGGGCCGCTCGTGCAGCATGCGGCTTTCGGCCCCTGGTGGACTGGTTTCCCGTTCGGGACGGATCTGACCGACAACAAGACACTTCTTTCCTTCCTCTTCTTCCTGGCGGCCCTTGCCACGCTGAAATGGAAGCACAACAAGTGGGTGGTCTGTCTGGCTGTGCTGTTCATGATAGCCATCTTCACCATTCCACACAGTGCCTTCGGGTCGGAGTATGACTATACCACGCAGCAGTTGGGCACGGCAAAGTGATTGAGGCACTGCATTTATAAACTTTTCTATTATAATTCCTTCAAACAGATAATTACATGAAAATAAAAAGTTTTTTGACAGTGGTGACGGCGGCTGTCGCCATTGTATTGGGCATGTGCTCCTGCGGTGATGACGATGATGACCCCGTGGTGGCCGTGGCAGAACAAGTGGCGGGTTCATATACGGGCAATGAAGTCATCAAAGTCATGGGCGAAGAGTCGTCGAACGGCACCGCTACCTATGGGTTTGTCAAGGCATCCGACACGTCTGTCGACATGACGGTGCCTGAGGCGGGCGGCATGGGTCCCATGTCTATTCCCGCACTCACAGTGAAGAACATACCGCTGACACAAAGCGGCAACACCGTTACGGGAAGACTGGCATCGTATGCCGGGACGGTAAAGACGGCCAACGGCGACGAGAAGGCATATACCATCAGTAATGTGACGGTCATATTCAAAGAGAAGGCCGTTGTAGCCACTTTCTCGTTGAAATTTGGCAATATGCCTTTTGAAATGGTCACTACTTTCTCTGGCACAAAGAAGTAAGTGGTGGCGGAGTTGTTGAGGAGCAGATTCTTTCACACTTTCATAGTCTGCATGATACTGTTCATGCAGGCTGATGTGCTGTATGCCCAGGCTGTCCGCGATTCTGTCGATTTGGAACCTGTCGTCGTGACGGCGTCACACACGCCGAAAGCGCTGAAGGACGCACCCGTGGTCACCCGGCTCATCAGCCTCCATGACATCAGAATAACCGATGCCACCAATATCCAGGACATGCTCATCCAGGAGTTGCCGGGACTGGAGTTCGGTTTTGCTATGGGGCAGGAGACCTCGCTCAATATGAGCGGATTCGGCGGCAATGCCGTCCTCTTCCTGGTCGACGGAGAGCGGATGGCAGGCGAGACCATGGACAATGTCGACTACAACCGCATGAATCTCGACAACGTAGGCCGTATCGAGATTGTGAAGGGGGCCTCGTCGGCCCTCTATGGCTCCAATGCTGTAGGCGGGGTGGTCAACATCATCAGCCGGGAAAATAGGGAGCCCTGGACGGCCAACGTGAACTCGCGCTTCAATTCTTTCGGAAATGAATGGCGCCATGGGGCTAACTTCTCTTTCAACACTAAGAAATGGAACTCGCAGACGAGTTTCCAACATACTGCCATAGACCCTGTCGACTTGCCGAAGGCACACTCATCAGAGGAAATAGCCATAGAGCTGATGAAGAAGGCGCAGGGATTGCCCTATGATGAGTCGGTGCTGGAGGACGATTCCAACCTGAGCCGTCTCTACGGGCAGAAAACCTACAACGTGAAGGAACGGCTGACGTGGCGCCCCACGGAGCAGCTCACGCTGGTGGGTAGGGGCAGCTATTTCTTCCGCAGCAGCGAGCGCGACACCCACGACTATCATTTCAATGCCTACAGCGCCGGACTGAAGGGCAGGTATAATTGGGAAAAAGACCGCCATTTAGAACTGTCATACGCTTACGACCAGTATGACAAGGCCAATTTCCTGCCCGGCGGCGCGCGAACCCATGACCATGACTACAGCAACCGGCAGCATGTGCTCCATGCCCTCTACAGCCATGCTTTTGGCAGAAACAGTCTGATAGTGGGTGCCGACTTCATGCACGACTTTCTCACAACCTATCAGTTCGTCGACAACGCCAGCCACTCGCAGAACAATATCGACGGATTCGCACAGTTCGACTGGAACATCACCGACCGGCTGAACGTGGTGGGAAGCGTAAGATACGATTACTTCTCCGCTTCTGCGCAGAAGGCGCTCACAGAGCGTCTCGCCGTCGTCTACAAGATGCCGTGGATGACTTTCCGCGCCAATTATGCCAGCGGCTTCCGGGCTCCTTCGCTCAAGGAGATGTACATGCACTTCGACATGGGGAATATGGGATTTATGATTATCGGTAATCCTGACCTGGAGCCGGAGAGGAGCCACAATTTCAACATCGCCTTCGAACGGACCCGGCGCATCAATGGCGGGGGAATCCTCGACGGACGCTACAACTTCACTCTCATGGGCTATTGCAATATCTTCGACAAACGCATCACCACCGTCGACGGCGGATTGTACGAGGGGATGGAAAGCGCGCTCTACTGGAATGAGGAGGGCATCAAGGTATGGGGCGTCGATGTCAGTGTCGGTCACATTTTTGATTATGGCCTGTCGTTCAAGTTGAACTACGCTTGGATGCATGAGACGGGCAACGTCTTCTTCTCGCAGTTCTCACAGCCCCGCTCTCATTCTTTGACATGGCGGGTGGGCTACAACCATCGGTTCTCACGGCATTATGCGCTCGATGCGGCTTTCTCCGGGCGCAGTCAGGGCAAACCGCAGTCGGGCCGGAAGGATGTTGACCAGGGCTATACCATCTGTAAGCTGATGCTGCAGCACCATATCTGGAAGGGCATCAATATCAATACGGCTGTAGACAATCTTTTCAACTACAAGCCTAAGTCGTATTTCTATAGTTCTCCGCTCACAACGGGCATTTCCTATAGCATAGGACTGTCTGTCGATTTGGATGAAATCCTGTAATGTTTCAGAGGAAAGTTTTTTCTTTCCTGTCCAATAGGTTTTTCGGATTTTTTTCTTTATCTTTGTGGTCGGGAGGATAAGAGGCGGCGGCTTCTTTCTCCTTTCTGCGTTTTATCACTGTATTGCGTGTAAAATGACGGTTGACAATGAGTAAGCGACTTGCTGTCAGCCTGATGTTGTGAAAGTTTCTATTTGAATTGATTGTATAATACCCCAAAAACATAATAATATGATACATGTCCACGAAGAGGCTGCCCGCTGTCTGTTCTGCGTAGACGCTCCCTGCAGCCGAGTTTGCAAAAAGGGTGACCCTGCCCGCGCCATCCGCGCCATCCGGTTCGGCAATGAGAAATTGGCCGGACGCTGGGTCGCCGAGTGTACTGACGAGGAACTGGAGCAGGCCGAGGCGGCTTGTATCCACTACGACCAACCTGTAAGAATAAGAGAACTCCTCCGCTCCGCCGACAGTGGAAATGAAACCGTCAGCGGCAGCACACCCTCGCTTGCCATCGATTTCTGCGGCATAACGTGCGAGAATCCTTTCTTCCTCGCATCCTCTGCCGTGTGCACCAACTATGAGATGGTGGCGCGCGCCTTTGAGGCGGGCTGGGCAGGCGTCTTCTACAAGACCATCTGCATGCAGGAGATACGCGAGGTGTCTCCACGCTTCGATGCCGTGAAGGGAGGCACCTCGTTTGCCGGCTTCCGCAATATGGAGCAGTTGTCGGAAAACCCGGTGGAGATGGACTTCGATATCCTCCGGCGGCTGAAGGAAAACTACCCCACCAAGGTGGTCGTGGCCAGCATCATGGGCCAGACCGAGGAACAATGGATAGAACTGGCCAAAATGGCCGAGGAGGCCGGCGTGGACGCCGTGGAGCTGAACTTCTCGTGCCCGCAGATGCGCTTGGCCGGCATGGGCAGTGATGTGGGGCAGAATTCGGAGTTGGTCACGTTCTACACGAGCTATGTGAAGCGCAACGTGAAAATTCCCGTCATAGCGAAGATGACGCCCAACATCACGCAGATCAACAAACCCGCCATGGGCTCCTATTTCGCGGGGGTGGATGCTATCTCGGCCATCAACACCATCAAGAGCGTCACTATGTCGCCCATGGCGGCGGTGAGCGACAAACTGACCGTCTCGGGCTATTCAGGACGGGCCGTCAAGCCCATCGCCCTCAGGTTTATCTACGAGATGACATCCAACAAAATCATGAAAAATGTGGAGTTCAGCGGTATCGGAGGCATAGAGACGTGGCGCGATGCGCTGGAGTTCATACAGCTGGGCTGTCGAAACGTGCAGGTGTGCACAGCGGTGATGGAGTACGGCTACCGCATCATCGACGACCTCCTGCTCGGCCTGCAGAACTATATGGCGGAAAGGGGTGTGGAACGTCTGGATACACTCGTCGGCGAGCAGTTGCCCAACTTCGTCCTGCCGTCCGACCTTGACCGCGACACAGTCGTCTACCCGAAGATAGACCGGGAGAGGTGCATGGGATGCGGCCGCTGCTATACTTCCTGTATGGACGGCGGACACCAGGCCATCAGTTTCGATGCAGAGACCCGTCAGCCTCGTATCATCGGCACCAAGTGCGTGGGCTGCCATCTCTGCCGCCTGGTCTGTCCCACGGGGGCCATCGGTCTGACCAAGCGAATCAGGAAAAAATAAGTGCAATAGACAGCGCAAGGATAATGTGGGGTGAGGTCCCCAATGCGTATCAAAGCAAGCGGGTGTGTCAATTTTTCTTTTGACACACCCGCTTGGTAATCGATTTCGCCATAAGCCAATCAGTCTTTGAGCGAATAGGTGATGGTAGACACTACCCGTACTTTTTTCTCATAGGGAAGGTCGCCGTCGTCGATGGAAAACTCACCCTGTCCAGCCTCCACAATCTTGTTGATTTTGGAGTGACTGTTCTCAGCAAACTGCTTTGCCGTTTTCTCCGCGGCGGTAATGGCGTCCGCCATCATCTCAGGTTTCAACTGCTGAAACTGGGTGTACTCATATTCGGCATAGTCTGAATCCAGAATGACATTACGCTCTACCAGCTCGTCAACTTTCGACCTCAGTTCATTGATGAATTTCGTGTCTTTGGAGGTGACGATGACGGAACGGCTCACGCTGTAGTTGTAGCGTGGCTTGTTGTCTCCCCACGCATTGGCCAAATTGTCAGTCACGTTGAAGGTAGACTGTTGGAAGGCGCCCTTGTCATTGAGACCCTTCTCCATGAGAAATTTTTTAATAATCTTGACTTTATTATCGATTTGGCCGAAGAGGGGTTGCAACTCGTTGCCAGATTCTTGCAAAGACATAGTCCACACCACTTTGTCCGCCTCCACCACTTTCTCGGCGAGGCCTTTCACAGTCACACGGCGGTCTTTGTTGGTGAAATTGTCAATACCTGCTTTGATGCAGAGTCCGAGCATCAGAAGACCGACAGCCACGATGCCCGCAACAATTATTTTCTCATACTTTTCCATAGTTGTTCGTTTTGGTACCGCAAATATACGTTTTCTTTTTAGAAGTGTTCGGCTTTTTTGTCTCATTAACTATTTTTTGTTTTTATGTGCAAATTTATTTAGTGAAACGAAAGGTGCAATACCTACAGCAAATGTTTTTTGTTTAAGAAAAGAACGAAATAGTTAGCTTCATGCGCGGACAATTCGTCCAATTTTTCTATTTTTGCATTTAGGAATCCTAAAAAGACAATGAGAATGGAGAAAATATTCATAGCCCTAATATGGATGCTGGCTATAAGCATGGGCACGATGGCCGACAATGGTCTGAACATCGTGCAAATAGAAGTGGAGAAAGAGCAGAAGGGTGGCTCCGCTCATGTGTGGGTGCATTTCCCCGTTGATGCCGACAGTCCGGTGCGGAGAGCTGTCATCAGTTATATCTTTCAATGCATGCTCTCATTTTCGAATGCCGACATCGACTACCCGTCGGACACTTGCGATGAGGAAGAATTCAAGACCTTTCTTGACAGTTACACCGACTCCGTCTCTCATGCCTGTGCCATAGACCAGCAAGAGTATGCCGCCTCTTGCGCAGAGTCGGGGATAATCTATGAGGTGTCTTGGTTTCGGAACTTTTCTATCCTGAAAGTGGCCGAGACCGACCGCTATGTGAGCTATGCCTGCTATGACGGGGAGTTTTTCGGTGGGGCACATGACAACCGTGGGTCTAAGGCCAAAACTTTCAGAAAGTCGGATGGTGCCGCCGTAGACATCTTTGTTGAGGATGAGGATGTGACCGAACGGATGCAGGGCGTTTTGTGGAAATACCTTGCTGATTCAAATGAAGAAGGTGACGCAAAGGAATTCGCCCAGGAAATAGGTGATTTTCTGGAAGCCAATTACGGCAATCGGGAATGGCTGCATCTGCCTGGCAATAGTATCTATCTGGCCCCTGACGGTGTGCACTTGGAGTATGCGCCTTTGGAAATCAGCTTTTGGCATATGGGCTCACAGGAAATAGTAATTCCCTACGAGGCGGCCAAGCCTTTCCTCACCGCAGAGGCAGCTCGGCTGGCACGGCCCTAAATTGGCAATGCGGCAGCGTTAGTGCCTTCCACACCCTTGCTACAATGCCTTTATGAGAAACTGCAAGACGCAGGAAGTCAAGCTCTACATGAGCAACGACATCTACTTCGAGCACTATCCCAACTCCTCGGTCCTGAAAGTGCATTTGATGGATACGAATGTCGCTCTGCAGCACCTTGCTACGGCTGAGAGAATGGGGTGTGATGGTGGAAAAATTATAAGACATCTAAAATGATGGGGCATCCATCCTGTCAGAGAGGAATGGGGTGCCTCCCGTTATCATGAAAAGCAATAATCTAAGAAAAACAAATATGAATACACTTCAAGACAGACTGCGCGGTTCGCTCGTCGGTGGCGCCATCGGCGATGCATTGGGATATCCTGTTGAGTTTATCGGTTCTTTCAGGGAAATACAACTTCAGTATGGCAATCGGGGCATCACCCGGCTTGACACAGAGTGCTGCTTCGCCTCCAAAAGAGAGGGTGAAGCCAAGGCGGTGTTTTCTGACGACACGCAGATGACGCTCTTCACAGCCAACGGCCTGCTCAATGCTCCTCGATTGGGCATGGAACCCATAGAGGGCATCTGCCGCGCCTACCTGGAGTGGTGCGAGACACAGCGTAGCGGAAAGAGAGGCGATGCGGAGTGCTGGATTCGTGATGTGCCGGAGCTCAACAACCGCCGCGCTCCCGGCATCACCTGCTTGTCGGCACTCGAGGACATCAAAAGAGGGGTGAAGCCGTTCAACAACAGCAAAGGCTGTGGAGGAGTGATGCGCGTAGCACCGGTAGCGCTCTATGCAGTGGTGAACGACAGAATGGACATCTTGCAGGCTGACCGGCTGGCAGGAGACGCTGCTGAAATCACCCACAAGCATCCTTTGGGATTTATCTCCGCTGCTCTGATGGTCCATGTCATCTACCGCTTGGCAATCGACACCGCTCCCACACGCGAGGCCATGAAAAGGTATATCCTCGAGGGCAACGATGCCATGCGCCAATTGTATGGTAATCATTCAGGCTATGTGGAAGAGATGACCCTACAGGCCGAGCTGGCTATCGAACTGTCAGGCAATGACAGACCTGACCTGGACAATCTGTCCCGCCTCGGACAAGGATGGGTAGGTGAGGAGGCGCTTGCCGTGGGACTCTACTGCGCCTTGAAATATTTTGACAATTTTGAGGAGGCCATGATAGCATCGGTCAACCATGGAGGCGACAGCGACAGCACCGGTGCCATAGCCGGCAACATCCTCGGCGCCGCCATCGGATATGAAGCCATACCGCAGTTCTACAAGAACGATGTGGAGATGCTTGACCTGCTCCTGCACATGGCCGATGACCTCTATCGTGGAGAGGTGACACCTATGTAAAGGGTTGACATGAAAATATTTGCGGGGATATGTCTAAAAAGGCATATCCCCGCATTTTTGGTGTTGTCAGTTGCACACCTTATAATACTACAGGCTCTCGTAACTGCCGGTAAACGTGGTGGTGTTCATGTCGCCCGTCTGGTAGCCACGCTTCAGCCAACGCATGCGCTGGTCGGAGGTACCATGCGTGAACGACTCGGGCTGGCTGTAACCCTGGGCGCGCTCCTGCAGGTAGTTGTCGCCGATGTGCTGTGCGCAGTTGATGGCTTTCTGCAGGTCGCCGCTCTCCAGCGAACCGAAGGCCTGGTCCTCATAGTGGGCCCAGACACCGGCATAGTAGTCGGCCAGCAGCTCCAAGCGCACACTCAGCTGGTTGGCCTGTACCTTGCCAGCCTGGCTCATCTTGGCGTGCACCTGGGGCAGAATGCCCAGCAGGTTCTCCACATGGTGGCCCACCTCATGCGCTATCACATAGGCACGGGGAAACTCACCCGGCGATTTCAGGTCGGTCTCCATCTGTTTGAAGAACGACAGGTCGATGTAGAGCTTCTGGTCGGCCGAGCAGTAGAAGGGACCCACTGCCGAGGTGGCACCGCCGCAGTTGGTCTGCACTTGGCCGCTGAAAAGCACGAGGGTAGGGGGCGTGTAGGTCTTGCCCATCTGGCGGAATACGGCACTCCACACGTCTTCCGTACTGGCCAGAATCTGGCGGCAGAACTTGGCCTGTGCCTCTTCCTCGGGCGAGAACGTCACTTCCTGCTGCTGCTCCTCACCGCCTTGCATGCCGCCCATCTGCTGCACCACCTCAAGGGGATTGCCGCCCATGAGCAGGGTGATAAGGCCCACAATAATCATACCGCCGATACCCAGACCGGCCATCTGGCCGCCACTCATGCCGCGGCGGTCCTCAAAATTCTCACTTTCTCTTCTTCCGTCAAGTTTCATGGTCTTATTGCTTTGTTTTGATGATTTCCTAACAGTTGGCTTTGGTTCATTTGCTTGCAAAAATATATATTTTATGGCAAATTTCACACCGTTTTGCAAAAAAATACTGCGTTTTTTTACAAATAACTGCCAGGCGAGGCCCTTCTTGTTGCTTTTGAGCGAAATGGTACACCGCAATTGTCACTCAAAACCGCATTTTTTGAACATTTTGTTTTGCATTTACAAAAAAAATCACTATCTTCGCAACGTAACCTAACCAATACGATACCATGAACAGACAAGAGCAATTCATCATCACCATCAACCGACAGTTCGGTACGGGTGGACACGAAATAGGAGCCGAGATAGCACGACGACTCAATGTAAAGCTTTTTGATAAGCAAATCTTGCAGGAAGTGGCCCGCGAGTTCAATATCGGAGCCGAGGTGGTGGACAAGACCGAAACGCGCATCCCCTCCTGGCGCGACGACTTCGCACAGTTCTACCGCGACTATGTGGCCGATCACGAATATCATGAGACCGGACGCGAGCTCACCACGCAGGAACTCTTCGACGCGCAGGCCGCGGTAATCAAAAAACTGGCCGAGCAGGAGTCGTGCGTCATCATCGGACGGTGTGCCTTCGATATCTTCCGCGACCATCCCAATGTGTTGAAAATTTTCATCCATAGCCCTATCGAGACACGCATACGCCGCGTGGTGGAACGCTATGGCGTTTCGGAAGCGGATGCCAAACTCATGATTGTAGACAACGACTACACCCGCGAGCTCTATACCAAGACCTACACCGGAAGCGAGTGGTACGATGCCCGAAACTACAACCTCTCGCTCGATGTGAGCCGATTCGGGGTGAACGGTACCGTCGACTATATCATGAAGATGATTGGCGATTAAACGGCCGGCCCGCCATGCGGCCGGCTTTTAGCCGATGCGAAATGCAAGTTTTGGGAAAAACCTTTTGCAGACTGACGGAAATTGTGTATTTTTGCACGATTTTCGAAACATAACTATTTTTCTAAGTAGATGAATATCTCATATAAGTGGCTGAAAGAGTATGTCGACTTCACACTTTCGGCCGAAGAAGTGAGTGCTGCACTTACCGCATCGGGTCTCGAAGTGGGCGCACTCGAGGAAGTTCAAAGTATCAAAGGAGGTTTAAAAGGATTGTATGTGGGACAAGTGCTCACCTGCGAGCCTCATCCCAACAGCGACCACCTGCATGTCACTACCGTCGACCTGGGCCGCGAAACGCCGTCGCAGATTGTCTGCGGTGCTCCCAACGTGGCCGCCGGACAGAAAGTCATCGTGGCCGACCTGGGTTGCGTGCTCTACGACGGCGACAAAGAGTTCGTCATCAAGAAGTCGAAACTCAGAGGCGTGGAGTCGTGCGGCATGATCTGTGCCGAAGACGAAATCGGTATCGGTCACGACCACGCCGGCATCATCGTACTGCCCGACGACGCAAAGGTGGGCACACCGGCTGCTGAATACTATAACCTGGAGAGCGACTGGCTCATCGAGGTGGACATCACCGCCAACCGTGCCGACGCCCTCTCTCACTGGGGAGTGGCACGCGACCTCTATGCGTGGCTCAAGACCAACGGCTATGAGACGGCGCTGCATCGTCCTGGCTGCGAGGATTTCAAAGTAGACAACCATGACCTGCCCGTTAGGGTGACCATCGAGAACCAGGAGGCCTGCAAGCGCTATGCCTGCGTGAGCATCACCGGTTGCGAGGTGAAAGAGTCGCCCGAATGGCTCAAGAACCGGCTCAATACAGTGGGACTCAGACCCATCAACAATATCGTAGACATCACCAACTATGTGATGATGGCCTACGGACAACCCCTCCACTGCTTCGACGCCGACATGGTGAAAGGTCACCATATCGTGGTGAAGACGCTGCCCGAAGGCACGCCCTTCGTCACACTCGACGGTGTGGAGCACAAACTGGGACCGCACGACCTGGCCATCTGCAACGAGCAGGACCCCATGTGCATAGCCGGCGTGTTCGGAGGAAAAGGCAGCGGCACCTATGAGACCACACACAGCGTGGTGCTCGAGAGCGCCTATTTCCATCCCACCTGGATCAGAAAGAGCGCTCGCCGACACGGACTGAGCACCGACGCTTCCTTCCGCTTCGAAAGAGGCGTCGACCCCAACGGCACCATCTATGCCTTGAAGCAGGCTACTATGCTCTGCCAGCAGCTCGCAGGCGGTAAGGTGGCGTCGGATATCGTGGATGTATATCCCGAACCCATGCCCGACTTCCGCGTCGACCTGCAATACGACTATGTGGACCGCCTCATCGGAAAGAAGATAGGTCACGACACCATACGCGATATCGTGGGATATCTTGACATGCGCATCGTGAGCGAAGACGAAAATGGACTCCTGCTCGATGTGCCGCCCTACCGCGTAGATGTGCAGCGGCCGTGCGACGTGGTCGAGGAGATCCTCCGCATCTACGGCTACAACAATGTGGAGATTCCCACACAGCTCAAGAGCTCGCTTGTCATCAAAGGCGAGGAGGACCAGAAACACAAGATGCAGAACCTCGTGGCCGAACAACTCGTGGGAGCTGGATTCACCGAGATTATGAACAACTCACTCACCAAGGCGGCCTACTATGAGAATCTGAAAGGATTCCCCGCCCGCCTGCTCGTGAGCATCATGAACCCCCTGAGCAGCGACCTCAACGTGATGAGGCAGACACTGCTCTTCGGCGGACTGGAGAGCATCGCACACAACGTGAAGCGAAAGGCGCCCAATCTGAGATTCTTCGAGTTCGGCAACTGCTACCAGCACGACCCGGAGCGCAAAAATGACGATGACCCCATGCAGGCCTACCACGAGGAAAAACACCTCGGACTCTGGGTGACCGGAAAACGCGTAGCCGGCAACTGGGCGCACCCCGACGAGCAGAGCTCCTTCTACGAGCTGAAGGCTTATGTGGAGAACCTGCTGGCAAGAGTGGGACTCCAGATGGGAGCCACCGTGGTGAAGAATTCTGACAACGATATCTTCGCCGAGGGGGTGGCGCTCGAAACGCGTGGAGGCAAACTCCTCCTCGAGATGGGTGTGGTGGCCAAACGCCTGCTCCACCTCGAAGGCATTGAGCAGGAGGTGTACTACGCTGAAGTAAACTGGACACAGCTCATGAAGGCGGTAAGGAAAAACAAGGTCACCTTCACCGAGGTGTGCAAGTATCCCGCAGTGAGCCGCGACCTCGCACTGCTCATCGACAAGAGCGTGCCCTTCAGCGAGGTGGAGCGCGTGGCCAAGGCAACCGAGAAAAAACTGCTCAAGAGCGTGGCGCTCTTCGATGTCTATGAAGGCAAAAACCTGCCCGCCGGCAAGAAGAGCTATGCCGTGAACTTCATCCTGCAGGATGAGCAGAAGACACTCAACGACAAGCAGATAGACGCTATCATGAACAAACTGATAGCCAATCTGAAGAAAAACCTCGACGCCGAACTGAGATAAAAACGTAACACAAATCAAAATAAGAACAATAATTCATAACTACAATGGGAAGAGCATTTGAATACCGCAAAGCGACCAAACTCAAGAGATGGGGACACATGGCCCGTACGTTCACCAAAATTGGCAAGCAGATTGCCATTGCCGTGAAAGCAGGCGGACCTGAACCGGAAAACAATCCTACGCTGCGTGCCATCATCGCAAACGCCAAGAGAGAGAACATGCCCAAAGACAATATCGAGAGGGCTATCAAAAACGCAATGGGCAAAGACCAGAGCGACTACAAGGAGGTGACCTATGAGGGATACGGACCTCACGGTGTGGCCATCTTCGTGGATACACTGACCGACAACACCACACGCACCGTGGGTGACGTGCGCTCAGTGTTCAACAAGTTCAACGGCAACCTCGGCACACAGGGCTCGCTCTCCTTCCTCTTCGACCACAAGTGCGTGTTCACCTTCAAGAAAAAAGACGATATGGACATGGACGAAATCATTCTCGACCTCATCGACTATGGCGTGGAGGATGAGTTCGACGAGGACGACGAGGCTGGCGAAATCACCATTTACGGCGACCCCAAGAGCTTCGGCGAAATACAGAAACACCTCGAGAGCGAAGGCTTTGAGGTGACAGGAGCCGAGTTCACACGCATTCCCAACGACCTCAAGGAAGTGACCGAGGAACAGCGCGAGACCATCGACAAAATGGTGGAGCGACTCGAGGACTTCGACGACGTGCAGACCGTCTACACCAACATGAAACCTGCTGAGTAATGGCTGCACGCAAAATCACCTATCCCACAACGGGCACCTGCAGCCAGCTCATCACCGTAGAAATCGACGACGACAACCGTATCCTCTCTGTCGAATTCCTCGGGGGATGCAACGGCAACCTGCAGGGCATCGCATCGCTCGTAAGGGGCATGAAGGCCGAAGACGCCATCAGCCGTCTCGAGGGCATTCGCTGCGGCATGAAGCCCACCAGCTGCCCCGACCAGCTCACCAGAGCTCTACGGCAACTTGTAGGCTGAACTGCGTAAGCCGCTAATAAATGTTTTCGCCCGGCTTTCATCCAAATATGGAGGAAAGCCGGGCGAACTGTTAACGGCAGGGAAGAATCACTCTATCGATACTCCTCGGCCTTCACCGTGGTGTCGAAGAGCACACGCTTCTCCTTCTGGCTGCGGTACACATAGCGGAAGGTGTAGCCGGCG
Organism: uncultured Prevotellaceae bacterium; assembly: GCA_902777645.1. Classification (GTDB taxonomy): domain Bacteria; phylum Bacteroidota; class Bacteroidia; order Bacteroidales; family Bacteroidaceae; genus Prevotella. Next base: position 23,361 of record CACYUZ010000023.1, read on the forward strand.
TCTTTGTAGCGCTTCGTCTGTGTGTCGTTGCGGACGGCATTCGCCAGCACTTCGTGCAAGGGGCCTTCACGACCCACAAAGTTGGCCGCATTATCGGCCGGACCCGTGACGGAATAGTAATACACAAAGGTGTGCGTGGGTATGTCGAAGGTCATACTGTCGGTTATCATGTTGTCGCGCTCAGGCGTGGGACACGACTTCTGTGTAAACTCGGCGGCCTCGCGGGCGGCACGCTGCTCAAGCGACTCCTGGCACGACTGCAGGCCTGCCGAAAGGGTAAATGCCAAGCCCAGAGAAAGAAACCAATGGGCCCGACGGATGGTTCTGCGATTACTTTTCATCTGTTTTACTTCTTTTTCTCGTTTCATGCTGCAAAAATAGCTATTTTGTTTGACATAAGTCAAGAAATCGGCAATTATTTGGACATATCGTTTTATTGTGCTAAATTTGCCGTATAAAAATGATTATTAAGGTATTAAGATTTATACAGTTATGTTGAAAGAAAAAGCTGGTGTGATTGCAGGCGAAATCTGGAACACCCTCAATGAGAATGGAGCACTCGATATCAAGGCGCTCAAGAAAATGACCAAAGAAAACGAAAAAGACCTGTACCTGGGACTGGGATGGCTGCTCCGCGAAGACAAAATTTTGAGCGAAGGCAACGTTTTCAACCTCAAGTAAGTATTTAAAATTATTTAAAAAAAATACGTTGACCGTTTGTAACACGCAGACATCAACGTATTTTTTGTATATTTGCAAATTGGCGGAACTTTGCGCTCAAGAACATGGTTCAACCTGTACCGCCGCACTTTCGCTAAAACAGCTGCAACAGCATTTTCACTGTCTATGAAGAATATTAGAAATTTCTGCATCATCGCCCACATTGACCACGGTAAGTCGACCATCGCCGACCGACTGCTTGAGTATACCAACACCATACAGGTCACGGAAGGGCAGATGCTCGACGATATGGATCTGGAACGGGAGAGGGGCATCACCATCAAGAGCCATGCCATACAGATGGAGTATACCCACAAGGGCGAGAAATACATCCTCAACCTTATCGACACTCCGGGACATGTTGACTTCTCCTACGAGGTGTCCAGAAGTATCGCCGCCTGCGAGGGGGCCATCCTCATCGTCGACGCCACGCAGGGCGTGCAGGCGCAGACCATCTCCAACCTCTATATGGCCATCGACAACAATCTCGAGATTATTCCCGTCATCAACAAAATCGACATGCCCTCGGCCATGCCCGACGAGGTGGAGGACGAAATCATCGACCTCCTCGGATGCGAACGGAGCGACATCCTGCGCGCATCGGGAAAAACCGGCGAGGGAGTGCCCGAAATCCTGGAGGCCGTGGTGGAGCGCATACCTCATCCGGTGGGCGACCCCGACGCACCGCTGCAGGCGCTTATCTTCGACTCGGTGTTCAATTCCTTCCGTGGCATCATCGCTTATTTCAAAATCGTGAACGGCTCCATCAAGAAGGGCGACAAGGTGAAGTTCTTCAACACGGGCATGGAATATGACGCCGATGAGGTGGGCGTGCTCAAAATGGACATGATACCACGGCAGCAGCTCAGTACCGGCGAGGTGGGATACATCATCAGCGGCATCAAGGATGCCAAGGAGGTGAAGGTGGGCGATACCATCACCCATATAGCACGGCCCTGCGACAAGGCCATCGAGGGATTCCAGGAGGTGAAGCCTATGGTCTTCGCCGGTGTCTATCCCATTGACCCCAACGACTACGAGAACCTGCGCTCCTCGCTCGAGAAACTGCAGCTCAACGATGCGTCGCTTTCCTTCTTCCCCGAGTCGTCGGTGGCACTCGGCTTCGGATTCAGATGCGGTTTCCTAGGACTGCTCCATATGGAAATCGTCCAGGAACGGCTCGACCGTGAGTTCGACATGGATGTCATCACCACCGTGCCCAATGTGTCGTACATGGTCTACGACAAGCAGGGTGGGGTGAAAGAGGTACACAACCCCTCCGGGCTGCCCGACCTCACCATGATAGAGCACATCGAGGAGCCTTATATCAAGGCTTCCATCATCACCAATGCGCAGTTTATCGGCCCCATCATGAAACTCTGCCTCGACAAGCGGGGCGAGCTCATCAACCAGGAATTCGTCACCGGAAACCGCGTGGAACTCCACTTCTACATCCCGCTCGGCGAAATCGTAATCGACTTCTACGACAAACTCAAGAGCATCTCCAAAGGATATGCCTCCTTCGACTATTATGTGTGCGGCTACCGGCCTTCCAGGCTGGCCAAACTCGATATCCTGCTCAACGGCGAACCTGTTGACGCGCTCTCCACACTTACACACCAGGACAATGCCGTAGCCTTCGGAAGACGCATGTGCGAAAAACTGAAGGAACTCATACCAAGACAGCAGTTCGACATTGCTATACAGGCTGCCATCGGTGCCAAAATCGTGGCTCGCGAAACCGTGAAATGTGTACGAAAAGACGTTACAGCCAAGTGCTACGGAGGCGATGTGAGCCGAAAGCGCAAACTGCTCGAAAAACAGAAGAGGGGCAAGAAACGTATGAAGCAGATAGGCAATGTGGAGGTGCCGCAGAAAGCTTTCCTCGCTGTGCTCAAACTCGACTGACAAAGCCCTAAAACCCCATAACCCCATACTGAAATGAAAGAACCTGCACTCTCAACGCGCGACATAGCACGCGAACTGGCAAGAAAATACAGTACCATGACCCACGAGGAACTCGACAGCCTCGAGAGCATCCTCGTGCCCATGAAGTTCGCACGTGGTGAGAAAATTCTCTCTGCCGGAGAGATTTGCCGTAACATCTACTATATCCACACCGGACTGGTGAGACAGTTCTACTATAAGAAAAACAAGATGGTGACCGAGCACTTCGGTGTCGACGGCACTATCGTGATGTGCATAGAAAGCCTCTTCCGCGAAGAACCCACAAAATTGCAGATACAGGCACTTGAGAATACGGTGCTCTACGCGCTGCCCAAACACCGGCTCGAGGAGGTGGCATTGCATAACGTCAATATCCAGATTCTATACAGAAAAATACTCGAGGAGTCGCTCATCCTCTCACAGGTGCATGCCGACCTCGTGCGGTTTGAGACCTCACAAGACCGGTACAGAAAGTTCTGCAAACTCATGCCAAAGGTGGTGCAGCGCGCCCCGCTCGTCTACATCGCCAATTACCTGCAGATGACGCCCGAGACACTGAGCAGGGTGCGGACAGCATCGCTCAAGGAAGAGTAGTCTTTTTTTACGTTTCACCTTAATATATCAAACACTATGTTGGAAAAAATCTTCAACCCCGAGACCTATTCCATGTTGGGCACGTGGGCCATGACGTTCTGCAAAAACCTCGTCATTGCCATTGTGGTGTATCTGGTTGGTAAGTTTATCATCAACGCGATTACCAAATTCGTGAGAAAACTGCTCAAGAAGAGCAAGGTAGACCCCTCGCTCTTTACCTTCCTCACCAGCATCGTCAATGTGGTGCTGTGGCTATGCCTCCTCATCGTCATCATTTCCATTCTGGGCATCGAGACTTCTTCGTTCATCGCACTCTTCGCATCGGCCGGTGTCGCTATCGGCATGGCCCTGAGCGGCACATTGCAGAACTTTGCCGGAGGCGTGATGATACTGCTCTTCAAACCTTTCAAGGTGGGCGACTACATCGAGGCACAGGGCTTCGCCGGAACGGTGAAGGAGATTCAGATCTTCAACACCATCATCCGTACCGTCGACGCACAGACCATCATCATTCCCAATGGCGGACTCTCTACCGGCAGCATGAAAAACTACTCGAGCGAGAAATACCGCAGGGTGGACCTCGATTTCCAGTTCGTATACGGCGCCGACCTCGATGAGGTGAAGAAGGCCATACGCGAGGTGCAGGCCGGAAGCCCGCTCATCATCCAGGAGAAGGTGGCCGACTCTGACGTGGTAGAGGCGCCTTGGGCCGGCATCACATCGCTCGGCGAAAGGGGCGTGGTGGTGAACACCCGCACTTGGTGCAAGGGAGAGGACTATTGGACCGTCTATTTCTATATGAACGAGACGGTGTATCAGAAACTCAGAAACAGCCAGTTCATGTTCCCGCGCGCACGTATGGATGTGAGCATCCTCAACGAAAAGTAATTCTCCGCATACTACTGTCCGATGGAGGGGCTGCCAGCACGGCAGCCCCTCGCTTTTTCATACGGTTCTGCACAGGAACACTACAGATGGGTATGTATATGGAAACTTAAATAAAGTTACCGAAATATTTGCAAATACCGGTGATTTGACGTAAATTTGCATGGATTTCCTATTTTTATTTAGGCGGTCTCCTATATCTAATACTATGGCAATGACAAGAAAAACCAACACTCTATTGTTTCATGTTGTCGTGGCGGCTATCGTGGCCGTATGGGGTAGCACCTTGGTCAGTACAAAAAAACTGATCCAAGTGGGTATGCGTCCTGATGAAATATTCTATGTGAGGTTTCTTCTGGCTTATGTCGGGGTGCTTTTCTTCGCAAGAAAAAAACTATGGGCCGACAACTGGAAAGATGAACTGCTCATGGTGGCGCTCGGCATAACGGGCGGGTCGCTCTATTTCATCACCGAAAACCTGGCCGTGGGGCTCACCTATGTCAACAATGTGAGCTTCATCGTGAGCACATCACCCATCTTCACCATGATCTTCGTGCTGCTCACCTACAGATACCTCAAAGTGAAGCGTATACTCATCATAGGCACCGTGCTTGCATTGCTCGGCGTGGGGGTTGTGATCTTCAACGGGCAGGTGGTGCTCCACCTCAACCCGGCAGGCGACCTGCTCTCGGTGGTGGCCTCGCTATGCTTCGGTGTGTACTGCTATCTCACCAAAATACTTGGCGACAAATACGATTCCGTGTTCCTCACCCGCAAAGTGTTCGTCTACGGACTGCTCACCTCGTTGCCCATTCTTTGTTTTGACCCGTGGCAGTTTCCCGTTGCCAAGATGATGGAGCCGTCGGTCATGGCCAACCTCCTCTTCCTGGGTATCGTGGCCTCGTGCGCCTGTTTCGCACTCTTCAATATCGCTATCAACAAACTGGGGGCCGTCACTTGCTCCAATTATGTCTACTTCATTCCCGTGGCCACCGTCATCTTCAGTGCCATCTTCCTGGAGGAGCCGATGACCACCATCGCCTATATTGGCAGCGCCCTCATACTGGTGGGTGTGATTATGGCCAACAAAGGCTGTGCCGACGACGACTGAACCGCACGACCAGACGGCCGGCAAAGCGAAGGGGCATGTATGGTGTAATCCACACATGCCCCTTCGCCATTGACTGCCTATAGATGGGTCTATTTCATGTTGAGATAGAGGAAGCGCTTGATACTCTTTTTCGGGGTCTTCTCAAATTCCTCGTCGTGCAGACGTATCGAGACAAGTTTGCAGTAGGAGGGGAGCACGGCATTCAGCTTCTTGCGGTTCTCCTCCATCACATTCTTCAGGTCTTCCATGCTCAAGCCTATTTGCTTGGCCTCGTCCATATCGGGGTATACCAGGCCCACGAGCTTCTCGCCCTCCTGTATCACGATGCTCTCACTCACCAGATTCATCGAGTTGAGCTTGTCCTCTATCTCCTCAGGATAGATGTTCTGGCCGCTGGCGCCCAGCAGCATGTATTTGCTGCGGCCCTTGATAAACACATTGCCGTCCTCGTCCATCACACCAAGGTCGCCCGTGTGGTACCAGCCTTCTGAATCCAGGGCCAGACGGGTGGCCTCCTCGTTCTTGTAGTAGCCCAGCATCACGTTCAGACCGCGCACCAGAATTTCACCGGGTATGTTGGCTGGGTCGCTGCTGGCTATGCGTACCTCATTGTGCACCACAGCCCTGCCGCAACTGCCAGGCACAAAATCCTCGTAGCCGGCATAGCAGATGATGGGAGCGCACTCTGTGGCGCCGTAGCCCACCGTGTAGGGAAAATTGATGCGGTGCAGGAACTGCTCCACCTCCTGGTTGAAAGCAGCACCGCCGATAATCACCTCGTAGAAATTGCCGCCGAAGGCTTTCTTCACCTGCTCGCAGATGGCATGACGCACCTTCTTGTTGATGCCGGGCATGTTGAGAAGGAGGTTCATGCGGGGAGTCTGCACCTTGGGGAACACCTTCTTGCGGATAATCTTCTCTATCACCAGCGGAACGGCGATGATGATGGCCGGCTTGATGTCGGCAAAGGCCTGCGCAATCACTGCCGGCGACGGAAGGCGCGACAGATAGTAGATGTGGCAGCCGTTCAGAAACTCGTAGATGAACTCGAAAGCCAGACCGTACATATGGGCCATCGGAAGGATGCTCAGCACATTGTCGCCCTTCTTCACGTTCTTGCCCATGGCCACACCGGCAAAGTCGAAGTTGCTCCATAACGCACGGTAGGGTATCATCACGCCCTTCGAAAAACCGGTGGTGCCGCTCGTATAGTTGATCAGCGCCAACTCGTCGGGACTCTGCTCCTTGTAGTACTTCACATGCTCGGGGCGGAAGTATTTGGGATATTTCCGGCCGAACATCTCGTTGAGATGCTCGCGGGCATAGGTGAGCTTCTCGGAGCGGGAGAAACGGAGTGAGTAGTCGGGTATGTAGATGATGCCTTCGATGTAGGGCATCTTGGTGGCATCTACTTGGGTCGACACCACATCGCCCGTGAACAGTAGCTTCGCACCGCTGTGGTTCACGATGTTGTGTATCTGGTCGGCTGTGAATTCATGCAGAATGGGCACCGCCACGGCACCATAGGTCAGCGTAGCCAGGAAGGCGGAGGCCCATCCGGCGCTGTTGCGGCCGCACAGGGCTATCTTGTCGCCGCGTTTCACACCGCTGCTCTCAAACATGATGTGTAGCTTCTCTATCTTGCGGGCCACATCGTGGTACTGAAGAGTGATGCCTTTGTAGTCGGTAAGCGCATCGGCATTCCAGTTGTCGATGATGCTCTTCTCAATGAGACTATTGAATTGTGGTATTGATTCCATAACGAAAGGGGGGTGTCAGACGTTTTGGTATAGATATCTCTTAATGCTCTTTTTCGGGGTCTTGGCAAACTCCTCATCGTGAAGCACGATGGCGGAGAGATTGCTGTAGGAGGGAAGGGTGGCGTTCAGCTTCTTGCGGTTCTCCTCCATGATGTTGTTCAGGTCTTCCTCCGTGAAACCCATGTTCTTGGCCTCTTCAAGGTCAGGGTGTACCAGCCCGATAAACTTGTCGCCTTTCTGGATGACAAGGCTCTCGCTCACCATCAGCATGTTGTTGAGCTTGTCTTCTATCTCTTCGGGATACACATTCTGGCCGTTGGCGCCCAATAGCATGTTCTTGCTGCGGCCGCGGATGAAGATATGGCCGCCGGCATCCATCGTGCCAAGGTCGCCGGTGTGGTACCAGCCGTCCTTGTCGATGGTGGCGCGGGTGCTGGCCTCGTCCTTGTAGTAACCCAGCATCACATTGGTGCCGCGGGTCACTATCTCACCGGCCCTGTGCTCAGGGTCGCTGCTCAGTATCTTCACCTCCATGCCGTCTACGGCCCTGCCGCAGCTGCCGGCTCGGTGCTCCTTGTAGTCGCAGTAGGATATCAGGGGGGCGCACTCCGTGGCGCCGTAGCCCACCGTGAGGGGGAAGTCGATGCTCATCAGGAAGTCCTCCACCTCCTGGTTCAGCGCAGCACCGCCTATAATCACCTCGTAGGCGTTGCCGCCTAAAGCCTCGTAAACCTGCTCGCATATCTTCTGCTTCACCTTCTTGCTGATCACAGGCATGCTCATGAGCAGGCGCATGGGGTGGGTCTGAATCTTGGGGAAAACACGCTTGCGGATAATCTTCTCAAGTATCAGCGGAACGGCGATGATGATGGAGGGCTTCACCGTGCTCAGCGCCTGGGCAATGATGGCGGGAGAGGGCAGACGGTTCAGGAAGTAGATGTGCATGCCGTGGGCAAAGCCGAAAAGAAACTCTATCGCCAGACCATACATGTGGGCCATAGGAAGAATGGAGAGCATATTGGTGCCGCTCTTCACCTTGGGGGCCAACTCACGCAGGATGTAGTCGGTGTTGCCCCACAGCGCACGGTAGGGAAGCATCACACCCTTGGAATGACCCGTGGTGCCGCTCGTGTAGTTGATCACGGCCAGCTCCTCCGGCTGGTCCTGGTGATAGTGCACGTTCTCGGAACGGAAGGCCATGGGATATTTTTTGCCGAACATCTCGTTCAGGTGGGCACGGCCGTAAGTGAGAGCCTCGGAGCGCGATACACTCACCGACAGGTCGGGCAGGTAGATGATGCCCATCAGGTCGGGCATGGCGTCGGGAGTAATCTGCTTGGCCACAAAGTCGCCCACAAACAGTATCTTCGCTCCGCTGTGGTTCACGATGTTGTGTATCTGCTCGCTGTTGAACTCATGAAGGATGGGAACGGCCACGGCACCATAGGTGAGGGTGGCCAGAAAGGCTACGCCCCAGTGCGAACTGTTACGGCCGCACATGGCTATCTTGTCGCCTCGCTGTATCCCTATGTGTTCATACATGATATGTATCTTGGCTATCTTGCGTGCCACATCATTGTATTGCAGGGTAGCGCCTTGATAATCGGTCAAGGCGTCGTTGTTCCAGTTTTTTACAATGCTGTCTTCTATGAATTTGTTGAAGCTGGGTAAACTATCCATTGCACAATTTTCAGTAGATTGTGCAAAGGTAATATAAAAGTTGCACAAAGCAAAAAAAAATGTGCAATATTTGCCGTTTTTTCTGCCGATATGACTGAAAAGAGGATGTTTGTAGAAAAATCAGTGAAAAAAAAGGAAAAATAGAGCAATGAGCCGCTCTCAACGGGTCGATTTCTATATTATTCGAATATTTATTAAGGTCAGTCGTATTTCATCGACTTGGCGGGGTGGATGTGCGAAATCAGGTAGCTCGGTGCCAGCAGCATCGTCACGCTCACCAGCAGGGTGGCCATATTGAGCAGCACAATCAGGACAATGTTGATCTCTACGGGCACCACGTCTACATAATAGGTCTCGGCATCGAGCTTTACCAGTCCCGTGGCTTTCTGCAGCAGGCAGATGCCCAGCCCGAGCAGGTTGCCCCACAGCATGCCCTTGCCGATGATGAACACGGCAAACCAGAGAAAGGTGTGGCGTATCGTCTTGTTGCGGGCGCCCAGCGCCTTCAGGATGCCTATCATGTTGGTGCGCTCCAGAATGATGATGAGCAGACCCGATATCATGGTCACACCGGCCACCGCCACCATCAGCGCCAGGATAATCCATACGTTCAGGTCGAGCAGGTCGAGCCAGGCGAATATCTGGGGATAGGAGTGCTTGATGGTCATCGTGAAGTAGGTGTTGCCGTAGTGGTCGGTGGTGCGGTCCACAAGCTGGTTCATGAGCATGTCGGCTTGCTCAAGCTGCTCAAAGTCGTTCAGCGTGAGCTCGGCACCGCCGGCCTGGTCGGCCTCCCAGCCGTTCAGCTTCACCACGGTGTAGAGGTCGGTCAGACAGAGCTGCTCGTCGTAGTGCTTCAGATTGGTGTTGTAGATACCGGCGATGGTGAAGCGGCGGGTGCGCACATTGTCGTCGCCCAGAAAATAGGCAAATACCTTGTCGCCTGCCTTCAGACACAGCTTGTCGGCTATCAGCTTCGACAGCACCACCTTGTTGCTGCTCTTCTCGTCGCTGAAACGGGGTAGGCTGCCTTCCACCATATGGCTGCTGATGAAGGCGGTGTCGAACTCTGGACCCACGCCTTTCAGCGTCACGCCCAGAAAGTCGCTGTCGGTCTTCAGAATGCCTTGCTTCATGGCATAACGCTGCACATGGCGCACACCTTCTATCTTGCCGAGGCGCTCCATCATGCTGTCGTCCATGCACACGGGGGTGGGTAGGTCGTTCTGGATAGACTTGAATTCCGACACGATGATGTGGCTGCCAAAACCTGTCACCTTGTCGCGGATGGTGTGTTTGAACCCTATCACCACACACACCGACACTATCATCACGGCCAGACCAATCGCCACACCGAGCGTGGCGATACGGATGGCAGGACGGCTCACCTGGCGGCGGCCTTCAGGGTCCTGATAGATGCGGCGGGCGATGAACAGGGGGAAACTCATGACTGCTGCTCGGAGATTTTACGGCCGGGATAGGCCTCAAGGGCTTTACGCAGCACAATGAGGGCCTGCTCAAGGTCGGCTTTCTTCAGCACATAGGCTATACGCACCTCGTCGAGACCGGCACCGGGGGTGGTGTAGAAACCGGCGGCAGGGGCCATCATCACCGTGGCACCCTCATATTCGAACTCTTCCAGACACCAGCGGCAGAAATCCTCGGCATTGTCCACCGGCAGACGGGCCACGGTGTAGAAGGCGCCCATGGGGATGGGCGAGTAGACACCGGGTATGCGGTTCAGACCGTCAATCAGACACTTGCGGCGGTCCACATACTCGTCGTACACATCGCGCATGTATTCCTCGGGGGTGTCGAGAGAGGCCTCGGCCACTATCTGGCCGATAAGGGGAGGGGAGAGGCGGGCCTGACAGAATTTCATCACGGCTTTCTGCACCTCCTTGTTCTTCGTGATGAGGGCGCCGATGCGGATGCCGCATTCTGAATAGCGCTTCGACACCGAGTCAATCAGTATCACGTTCTGCTCGATGCCTTCCAGATGGCAGGCGCTGATGTAGGGAGAGCCGGTGTAGATGTATTCGCGGTACACCTCGTCGGAGAAGAGATAAAGGTCGTACTTCTTCACCAGGTCGCGTATCTGGTTCATCTCGCGCCGCGTGTACAGGTAGCCGGTGGGATTGTTGGGGTTGCAGATCATGATGGCACGGGTGCGCTCGTTGATCAGCTCCTCAAACTTCTCCACCTTCGGCAGAGAGAAACCTTCTTCTATCGTGGTCGAGATGGTGCGTATCACAGCACCCGCTGAGATGGCAAACGCCATGTAGTTGGCATAGGCGGGCTCGGGAACGATAATCTCGTCGCCAGGATTCAGACACGACATGAAGGCGAAAAGCACAGCCTCGCTGCCGCCCGAGGTGATGATGATGTCGTCGGCCGTCACGTCTATCTGATACTTCTTGTAGTATGACACCAACTTCTGGCGGTAGCTCAGATAGCCCTGAGAGGGCGAGTATTCCAAAATGGTCCTGTCGATGTGCTTCAGCGCATCAAGGCCGGCCTGCGGTGTGGGCAGGTCGGGCTGGCCGATGTTCAGATGATAAACATGGATGCCGCGTGCTTTGGCCTTGGCTGCAAGAGGAGCCAGCTTCCTGATGGGCGATTCGGGCATCTCCAGCCCGCGTATTGATATTTTTGGCATGATGGCGGTCGTTTCTTTCTATTGGGGCCATGAAGGCATGGCCGTTTGCTTGCGCATGCAAAGGTAATTAAAACTGACCGCATGGCAAAATGAACAAGCAGTATTATTCTAAGTTTTTTTTGTTATGTCAGGGTTAAATGATTTTTTTTTCCTACTTTTGCCGACCGAAACAATTATTACACTTCAATATAATATGAGATCAAGAACAGCTCTTTGGTTTGAAACCAAAATTCGTTATGAGAAAACCATGGAGGACGGACTCCAGAAAAAAGTGACCGAGGCTTACACCGTAGATGCCCTAAGTTTCACTGAGGCAGAAAATTCCATCACTGAGGAAATGTCGTCGTACATCAGCGGCGAGTTTGAGGTCACAGATATCAAAAAGGCTGCCTACAAGGAGGTCTTCTTCAGCGACCTCAACAGCGACGACCGCTGGTTCAAGGCAAAATTGCAGTTTATCACCATCGATGAGAAAACGGCCAAGGAAAAACGCTCCAATGTCTATTATCTCGTGCAGGCCGCTTCGCTGCCCGTGGCCGTGAAGCATATCGACGAGATGATGGGAGGCACCATGATCGACTACACCATCGCATCGGTGGCCGAGTCACCGCTGATGGATGTCTTCGAGCACAAGGTGAAAACCACCAAACCGGCTGCTGTGCCCGAGGCGGGCGAGTAGTGCGCGCGTACCTTAATAATATAACGGTAATATCTATGTTGCTATGAGCGATATAAAGAAACATCTGCACGAAATAACCGACTGCCTGCCCGAGGGGGTGCGGCTCGTGGCCGTGAGCAAGTTCCATCCCGAAGAGGATATCATGGAGGCGTATGCCGAGGGACAGCGCATCTTCGGCGAGAGCCATGAGCAGGAGCTCTCGAGAAAGCATGAAAAGCTGCCCAAGGATATTGAGTGGCATTTCATCGGACATTTGCAGACCAACAAGGTGAGGTTTATCGTGCCTTATATCTCGATGATCGAGGCGGTCGACTCGCTCCGGCTCATGAAGGAAATCGAGAAACAGGCGGCACGCTGCGACAAGGTGGTCGACTGCCTGCTCGAACTGCATATCGCCGAGGAGGCCACCAAGTATGGACTCTCACTCGACGACTGCCGGCAACTGCTCCACGACGGCGAGTGGCGTACCATGAGCCATGTGAGAATACGCGGACTCATGATGATGGCGTCGTTCACCGACGATGAACAGCAGATACGGCGGGAGATGACCACGGCGGCCGACTTCTTCGACGAGGTGAAGCGCGATTATTTCGCCGACGACGAGGCCTTTGCCCTGCGCAGCTGGGGCATGAGCGACGATTTTCCCATCGCACTGCAGTGCCGAAGCAACATGATAAGGGTGGGAACACGCATCTTCGGACCCAGAAAGTATTAAGGATCCTTACAATAAATATCATGCGGGGGAGTAGCCATTCGGCTGCTCCCCCGCATGCTTGCATATAGGGTAGGGGTGTGTGCGGGTATTTGTTACCGCTTCACCACCTTCTTGCCGTTCATGATGTAGACTCCCTTGGGCAGGTCGGCATCGGAGGTGCCCACACAGCGGCCGTCGAGACTGTAGACCAGACGGCTGGCTGCCTGGCGTGCTGCCGGCAGGTCGTTGATGCCCAGTTCCTGGCTGAAGTCGGAGATGAAGCGGAAGGTCACGGTGCCGTCTTCACTCTCGCTGATGTCTGCAAGGGCCTTGTTCAGACTCTCGCCTGTGTATACCTGGAAGTTCACGATGCCCGTCGTGTCGTTCAGCGCGGTCACATTCGAGGTGCCGGGGTAGGGGTCGCCGGCCAGCTCGTCGTAGAAGTCCTGGTTCCTGTAGTGCACGCCGTCTATGTTGTACTGGGCGAAGAGCAGGCCGTCGGCGGGCACCACCGTCATGCGGGGCTGACCCTTGATGTTGTTCACGCTGTTGCTGCTCAGCGAAAAGGCGGTCTCGTTGTAGTTCACGTGTGTCACAAGGAGTCCGTGACCCTTCTGGCGGATGTTCACGCCGCGGTCTTGTATGTTCTCCACCACAAAATACTCATGCTGGGTCGCATCGTTGTCGTTCAGGATGCGGTAGGCCTTGCCGCCCTCGTCTATCGGGGTGATGGCGTACTCGCCGTCCTCAGTCAGCGTCTCAATGTCAAACCATCCCAGGGCCTCGCGCTCCCAGGCGGTATAGGCCACGGGGGCGGTGCCGTTGATCAGATAGCAGCCGCTGTCCATCAGACTCCAGAACTCCATGGCCTGGTTGTCGCCCTTCACCGACGACTTGGTGGGATAGAGGTCGGGCAGACCGAGACAGTGGCTGAACTCATGGCAGAACACGCCGATGCCGTTGATGCGCTTGAAGGGCTCTCGGCTGTAGCAGTTGGGGAAACCGTTCAGCTCGGCACTCACGGCATAGCGGTACACGGACACCCCGTCGTAGGTGCCGCCGGCCGTATAGCCCGACTTGGGCCAGATGCATTCGTTGCTGTTGCCGTTCACGGCCTGCGAGTAGCCGGCGTAAATCACCACTACCAGGTCGGCATAGCCGTCGCCGTTGCTGTCGTACTGCGAGAAGTCGAGACTGTCGTCCATTTGCTGGCAGGCCTCGCGAAGCAGCTTGTTCATGTCCTCGCCGTCGCCGGTCGAAGAGGTGCCGCCGTAGGTCTTCAGCGGACTGCTCAATGTCACAGGGCCGTAGACGTCGAACTGGGGGGTGAACTGACCGAAACTGGCCGACTTGAAGTAGTCTCTCACACTCTCGTAGTTGTTGTGCTCGCCGAATCCGAACTCCTCCGGGTCGCCCTCACCGTTGAGATACTGGTTGAAGGAGCGGCGGGGGTCGGAAATGGTAAAGATGGAGTCGGAAAATTCCACCAGTATCACCACGGCTTTCGGACTGCCTGTGTGCGGAAACTCATACTGGGTGGTGATGACGGGCTCGCGCATCACGCGGCGGACTTTTTGCTCACGCTCACCCTGAGCCTGAAACTTCACCATGTCCTGACGCTGGATGACGGCAAGCTCGGCATCGCTCCTGGCTCCGGCGTTGTGGGCCAAAAGGGTGGTGGCCGATAGCTGGCCGAGGGCATCGGTCTGGGCTATGTAGTAGGCTGAGCCCTCCTGGCAGAGCAGCACACCATCGATGGTGGTGATGTAATGGAAGTCCTCGTCGCCATGCTGGACGATGGTGAGACGGGTGCCGTCGGGTTGCGTCACTTCAACGGGAAACGGGTCGGCTGGGGCAGCCCAAAGGGCTGCAAGGGCCAACTGGCATAACAATGTGGTGAAAAGTCGCTTCATCTTTTCTCGTTTTATTATAATGTAATCGGTTTCGTATGGGTATTTTTTTGAATTTGCCGGATTATCGCTGCAAAAGTAATATTTTTTTTTCTTTCGTGAGTGCTTTTAAATGCTATTGTATGCCTAAAACACCTTTTTTCACACTTTTGTGTTGGCTATCTCTGTTTTTTTCACTAATATTGCACCATGTTAAAACGCATTGTCTTTATCGCATGGGCTTGTATGGCCGTCGCAGCAGCCCATGCCCAAACCACCATGGCGAAGATGTGGACCTCCATGCCCGACTCACTCGCACCGGCCTACCTCAAAGCCGACAAGAGAAGGGCGATGGTCGACTATTATGAAATGGGCGAGACGGCAGAGGTGACGCATGAACTGCAGGGCACATCGGTCATGGACACCCTCTCCACACAGTATGCACGGGTCACGCTCTCCGGGGCACAGTCGGTACAACTGGCGCTCCTGCCCACGGCTCAGGGCGACACGCTGCTCTGCAGGGTCGTCACTTTCTCTGCTCCTGCATCCGAAAGTAGGGTGGATTTTTTCGATACAAATTGGAAACGCCTCGATGCAGAGCGGTTCCTGCCCGCTGTTTCCTGCTCCAGCCTGCTGCACCGACCCGACAGCCTCAGCGAGGAGGATTTCGCCGTGCTGTGCAGCTTCTTCGAACCGAAAATGATACAGGTGGGGCTCGACCCTGCCGACTTCTCGCTCACCTTCTCCTTGGCCACACCGCTCACCTCCCGCTTCGACAGAGAACGTTTGGAGGCTGTTATGATGCAAAGAAAAGTGAAATGGACGGGCGAAATGTATAAATAATGTTATAAAAGGTGCTTTTCGTGCTCTTATTTTTGCAGGAGCCGAAAATAGTCGTACCTTTGCATCGTGTTTTTCATGGTATTAGATTATTAAGGTTAATAAAGATTGGTTGTCGTGAGACAATCAATTTTTTTTTGCCCCTTTTTCACCGCTTTTTTATCTCTGTGTGCCGAATCCAAAATCCTTTTTTTGTGTCGGATGGATACGCTTTTTCTGGATTATTTCTTACCTTTGCACGACTTTTCGAATCAACATGTTTTTTCTATAATAGTATGACAAGCAAAAATGTACCTGTATTGCTGCTCACCGGTTATCTGGGCAGCGGAAAGACAACGCTTCTCAACCGCATTCTCTCCAATGAGCGCGGCATAAAATTCGCCGTCATCGTGAATGATATCGGCGAAGTGAACATTGATGCGGACCTTATACAAAAGGGGGGTATCGTAGACCAGAAAGACGACAGCCTCGTGGCACTGCAGAACGGATGCATCTGCTGCACACTTAAAATGGATCTCGTGCAGCAACTGCAGGATATCATGAAGATGCAGCGCTTCGACTATATCGTCATCGAGGCCAGCGGCATCTGCGAACCGGCTCCCATCGCACAGACCATCTGCTCCATTCCCACCATGGGACCGCAGTTCGTTCACTACGGGGTGCCCGTCATCGACAGCATCGTCACCGTGGTCGACGCACTGCGCATGAAAGATGAGTTCGGGGCCGGCGACGACCTCGTGAAAGACAATATCGGCGAGGAGGATATCGAAAACCTTATTATCCAGCAGATTGAGTTCTGCAACATCATTCTCCTCAACAAGGCTTCTGAGGTGGAGCCTAAAGAGAGGGAGCGCATCAAGCGCATTCTCAAGGCCATACAGCCCGTGGCAGAGATTATAGAGTGCGACTACGGAGATGTAGACCTCTCCAAAATCATCAACACGGGTATGTTCGACTTCGACCGGGTGGCCACCTCGGCTGCATGGATTCACGAGGTGGAGAAACCGCATGAGGAGGAGGATGAGGAGGTGGATGATGACGACGACGACGATGAGCATGAGCACCATCACCATGACCATCACCACGACCATGACGACGATGATGACGATGATGATGATGATGACGACGACGACCATGACCATGAGCATCATGACCACCATCACGGCCATCACCACCACCATCACCATGACCACGAGGGTGGTGAGGTGGAGGAGTACGGCATCGGCACCTATGTCTACTACCGCCGTGAGCCGCTCAGCCTGTCGCGATTCGATGAGTTCCTGGCCCGGCAGTGGCCGGCTGCCATCATACGTGCCAAGGGCATCTGCTGGTTCAAGGAGGAGTCTGACATCTGCTATGTCTTCGAACAGGCCGGCAAGCAGTTCTCCCTGCGCAACGCCGGACAGTGGTATGCCACCATGCCCGAAGAGGAACTCATGCAGCTCATGGCGCGCGAGCCGAGACTGCGCGAAGACTGGAACGAGAAGTATGGCGACCGCATGCAGAAACTCGTATTCATCGGACAGCACCTCGACAAAAACTTCATCAAAAGAGCTCTCGACAACTGTCTCGACGAATAGACCGCAAATACGCCGCAGCCTGCCTTCCCAAAAGGCAGGCTGCGCTTTTAAACACCTTTATAATCTTGCTAAAATACCGCTGAATAGTTAATTAAAGTTAATTCACTAAGAAATCCTGCATATTATTTGCATTTTCATTATTTGTTTACTATATTTGTGGCCAAATAGGCATGAATCAGATGCTTGAAGAGAGAGAGGTGAAACAAACTCCTAAAACTTACGAAATGAACACACAGTTTTCGCTTGCGATTGCTGGACTATGGGGACACTCCGCTGATATAACTTACTGAGTTTATCAAGAGCGTATTTGGATAACAATCATAACTTAACTGAACGATCTCGTATCCGCATTCCATGGATGTGGACAAAGCCTATCACCGATATAACTCTACTAATTACCAAAAACAATCAATACTGTCTTTATGAAGAAGTACCAAACGAACATCGTTCGATTTACCGACAATAGTGAGGAGACCAAGCGCGTCTTGGCCGATATCAAGAAATGCCGCCCCCTCTCTCAGGAGGAGGAGTTCAAGTGTGCATGGCGCGCCCGTGAACTCAACGACCTGGCAAGCCGCCACAAGCTGGTGAAACACAACCTGCTCTTTGTGGTGAGCGTGGCCAAAACCTATGTCCAGCCTACCTTCTCCCTCAACGAACTCTGCTCAGCCGGATTCTCCGGACTCTGCAAGGCTGCCGAACGCTTCGACGAGCGCAAGGGCCACCGCTTCATCACCTATGCCGTCTCCTGGGTGCAGAAGGAGATTGTGGAGTATCTCGACCAGAGAGCGCACGCTGTACACTTGCCCGACTCGCACCAGAAGAAAATGGCAAAGCTACGCAAGGCTGTCACCAAGTTCGAGCACGAGTTTCTGCGTCAGCCTTCCGACGAGGAAATTGCCGACATGATGGGCATCGATGCCGAGGTTATCAAGGAACTGCGCCGACTCAACGCCTCGGTCTTCTCCTGCGACGAGCATGTGGCGGCCGACGACAACGAGTCGGTCACCTTCGCCGACACCATGACCGCCGACGTGCCCGCAACCGACTCCTTGGCTCAGCACCACGTCGATGAGGAGGTCATCCGCCACGAGATTTGGCGCACCATCAAGAACCCCGACGACCTGGAGGTGTTCTTCGTCATGTGCGAGGGCTCTACCGTCAAAATCAACGCGCTCATCGAGAAGCGCCAGACCACCGAGGCCTATCTCAAGAAGGTATACAATGTGGTGAAGAGCCAGCTCAGCAAGAATCCCACACTACGCGACTACTACTACGCATAGTGCCTCTCATACCGCCCCCTCCCCGGGGGCGGACTGCATGAAATCAAAACGCAAAAAAATACCGCAACTGTCACAGTTGCGGTATTTTCACACTGAATGATACAAAAACATTATGAATTGATTGTGCAAACTAAAGTTCATCCTTGTTTCCGTTTGCAAAGATAGTCACTCGGCGTGGTTCGCACAATACCTAAAAATTGTGATTTTGTGGCCGCACGCACACATTTTGTGTACAAAACGATATTTTTTTCAAAAAAATCACTTTTCCCGTGCAAGGTCTTCACACCCTCTTCGTTTTAAGAGTGATAATAATCCCTATGGAATCGAAAAGTTAATTCACAAGTCAAAACCAAAAGCAATCTGATTCCGATCAAATCTGATAATAATACAAACTGCAAAAATGTGCTGCTTGGGAAAGTAGCACATTTTTTGTGTGCTCTCATTGCGCCTCTTTCCCAGGAGCGCGCACCTTATATCTTGCTTACAAATGTGAATTAAGAATAAAAAGTTTTGCCCGAAAGGCGATTTCTATTATTTTTGCACTCGATTAATCCAATTAGCATGCAAATGAAACGTACAGTGCTCTTCATCGCCGCGCTCATCACGGCTTGTGTGGCTGCCCAGGCACAGCTGCTCTACCGCATCACCGGTGGAGGCCTCAAGGCTCCCTCCTATGTCGTGGGTACCTATCACTTGGCTCCGCCCGCCTTCGCCGACTCCATCACCGGACTGAAAAAGGCAATCGACGAGGTGGCACAGGTCTATGGCGAGTTGGACATGGCGGTCATGTTGCAGCCGGCCAATGTGAATAAGGTGAGGCAGGCCATGGACATGACCGACGGCACCACACTCGACAAACTGCTCTCGCCCGACGAGATGAACCGGCTCAATGCGCTCATGAAAGAACTCTTTGGCGCCGACCTCACCCATCCCGTGCTGGCCCAGCAGATGAACAAACTGTCGCCGCAGGCAATGGTCACGCAGCTCACCATGCTCATGTTCCTGAAGCGGACACCCAATTTCGATGCCAGCAGCCAACTCGACAGTCATATCCAGACCCTTGCGCGCGACAAGAAGAAAAAAGTGGGTGGGCTCGAAACCATTGACGACCAGATAAAGGCGCTCTACAAGGGTATTCCCTATAGCCGGCAGAAGACACTGCTCATGTGCCTCGTCGACAATCGGGCATGGATGGAGCAGCAGATGGACGATATGATAAAGGCTTATTTCTCGCAGAATCTTGACGAGGTGCAGCGGGTGAACGACGAGACGCTCAATAACGACTGCGACGCCACTGATGAGGAAAAGAGCATCTTGGTGGACAACCGCAACGACGCCTGGATGAAGAAGCTGCCCGCCCTCTTCAAGGCTTCGCCCACGCTGGTGGCCGTAGGTGCCGCCCATCTGGTGGGGGAGAAAGGTCTCCTTGCCCAGCTCCGCAAGGCTGGCTTCACCGTTGAGGGTGTGAAATAGAAAATCATTATTAACAAGATAGAAACAAAATGAAGAAAAACAGAATTTTCCGCTCTATGGCCATGGCGGCTGTCGCCGCTTTCCTGATGAGTGCCATGCCTGGCGACGGCGTTATCTCCAAGGTCGACGGCATGACGGTTATCAATACCACCTCGCTCGCCACGGATGTGGAGGGTTATATGGGCCCCACACCGCTCAAGATTTATGTCAAGAACAACAAGATTGAGAAGATTGAGGCGCTCCGCAACCAGGAAACGCCCAAATATTTCGCCCGCGTAAAGAAGGAGATGTTCGCCAAATACCAGGGCATGACCGTCAGCAAGGCCGCAAAGGCCAAGGTCGACGGGGTGACGGGTGCCACCCTCTCATCCAATGCCGTACGCACCAATGTGAAGCGCGGACTGGATTATTACAAGAAAAACAAGTAGTTGGCTGCCAATATTACACAAAGAGAGGAGATGCGATGAAGCATCTCCTCTCTTTGTATTTGTCAGTTGCTATAATTCAGGTTCCACGGGGATGATGCGGCCCTCTGCGTCGAACCGCAGGGGGTCGATGCATACCTCGCGGTAGTAGCCGGCGCTCCAGTCGCGCTTCACGGCCTCGGGGCGTGCAAAGCGGTGGTATACGATGTACCACTCGCCGGTGGCGGGGTTCTGCACCACGGCATGGTGGCCGGTGCCGAATATCTGTTTCGCATCGTCTTTCTGCAGCACCACGGTCTTTTCGGTCGTCGAGGGCTGGCCGTTGAGGGTGAAGGCGGTGGGCGAGTCGCTCATTAGGTAGCGCACGCGGTAGTTCTTGGAGCGGGTGTCGTTCTCCGACCAGGTGAAGTAGTATTTCCCGTCGCGGTAGAACACGTAGGTGGCCTCGTTGTAGTGATAGCGCTGCTTGTCCTGACGGGGCAGCAGCACATAGTCGCGCTTTATGCTGGTCATGTCGTCGCCCAACTCGCTGCACACCAGCGTGCCGTTGCCCCAGTAGAGGTAGTACTTGCCGCTCACGGGGTCGTGCAGCACGTCGGGGTCGATGGGGGCGCCGCCCTTGGCCAGCGCCGGATGGCTGCGGGTGATGAGGGGCTCTTTCGTGGCGCAGCGGAAGGGACCGGTGGGCTTGTCGGCCACGGCCACGCCGATGCTGTTGTCGGCCACGAAGTAGAAGTAGTAGCGGTAGCGGGCGCGTTTGCCCTTGCCGGTCTTGCGCTCTATGATGCAGGGGGCCCAGGCGCGGCGGTCGGCCCAGGGACAGTCTTTCTCCAGGTCGAATATCACGCCTTCCTCTTTCCAGTGAACCAGGTCGGGACTCGAGTAGCAGCTGAAGTCGTGGTTCTCCCAGTGCTCCTGTCCGTCGGTGGTGGGGTAGAGGTAGTACTGCCCGTCGCGCTCGGAGTAGAGTATCTCGGGGTCGGCATAATAGCCTTCTATCACGGGGTTCTGGCGGTTGGGGGCCAGGGTGGCCTGCTCGTAGCCGTCGCTCCAGGCCTGCAGGCGGTCGTACTCCTCTTTCGTGATGCGCAGGAAACTGCCGTGCTGCGGACGATTCACACCTTCTATGTTGCGGGGCGAACGGAAGTTGCGCATGTAGCGGTCGGCCTGGCAGATGCGGTAGTTCTTGGGATTGGAGGAGTATTCTATGTAGCCGATGTGCCAGGCGCTGTCGCCGGCCAACTGGAAGGCGGATACACCCTCGCACTTCTTGTTGCCTTCAAAGTTCACATAGTCGTCTTCCACGGGCTCGCTCCAAGGACCTTGCAGCGTGGGGGCCGTGGCGGTGAAGAGACCGGGCTTGCCGCCCTCTTTCTTTATCATCATGTGCCAGCGCTGGTCGGCCTCCACCCAGTTGATGTCGGCGTCGATGGTGGCATAGCCCCAGTCGAAGAGCAGACGGGGCTGGGTGAGATGGGTGAAGGTCTCGTCGGCGTAGCTGTAGTACATGCGGTCGTAGGCTTCCTCAGTGCGGTTCCACATCGAGAAGTACACGAAATAGCCGCCGCGGCGGCCGTCGGGCCATTCGTAGTCGGCGTCCCACTGCACCTGCGGTGCCCACACACGGTTCACCGTGCTCCAGTCGCGGTACACGCTCTCCGCATCGGGGTTGCTGAAAAGTTGCGTGCCCTGCCTGAAGTCGAAGGTCTTCGACTGCCAGTGCAGCAGGTCGTCGCTCGTCAGCAGGTCGATGCCGTAGTTGTCCCAGGTCTCTTTCTTGCCCAGGCGTTCCTTGGCACCCACATTCATGTCGGTGCACACCATGAGGTAGCCGCTCAGGTCGTGCTTGCGGCACAGGTAGGCGTCGCGCGTGGCGCCTTCGATGCGGGCCACACGGGCGTCGCTGAACACGGAGTCGCCGTTCAGTAGGTCGTGGTAGTGCAGACCGTCGCGGCTCAGCGCATAGGCGGTCCAGGCGCGGCCGCGGTCGTTCATGTGGCAGTAAAGATAGCCGTAGTCGCCGGTTTGTGGATTGCCCTTGTGGGCGGTCTGGGCCACACACAGGGGGCTCCACTGGCTCAGCAGGGCCAGCAGGAAAAGAGGGAATAATCGTTTCTTCATGTGGGTTTTATCGCTTTTGGCCCAGTTGCAGGCGCAGGGTCTTGCCTTTCACCAGGGCGTCGTGGCTGATGCGGTGGCTCTTCAGCGGTTGGCCGCCCAGCGTCATCTGTCGTATGTAGCGTTCGCCGCTGCCGTCGCCGCTGGCTTCTATCACGATGTCGCCGGGATAGAAGGCGGGGTCCATGTGCAGGGTCACCCGGTCGAAGACGGGCGAGGTGAGTGTATAGTAGGGTGAGCCGGGACAGTCGGGGTAGAGGCCTATCATGGAGAAGACGGCCCATGCCGACATGGTGCCGCAGTCGTCGTTGCCGGGTATGCCGTCGGGCTTGTCGGTGTAGTAGCGGCTCAGCAGGCGGGCCACTTCTTTCTGGGTGCGCCATTCCTCGCCCTTGAAGTAGCTGAAGAGGTAGGGATAGGCGATGTCGGGCTCGTTGGCGGGGTCGTAGAGGCCCTCGTCGAACACTTTCTGCAACTTGGCCACAAACTGCTTGTCGCCGCCCATCAGCCGGGCCAGCCCCTTCACGTCGTGGGGCACATAGAAGGTGTAGTTCCAGGCACTGCCCTCGTGGAATCCGGGGGCATTGCTGAAGTTGGCACCGTCTTCAGGATTGAAGGGGGTAAGAAAACTACCGTCGGCCAGCAGGGGACGCAGGGTGCCGCTCTCCTTCGAGTAGTAGTGGCGGTAGCCGAGGCTCTGCTTGTAGAAACGGCGGGCGTCCTGGGTATGGCCGAGCGCCTCGGCCAGATTGGAGAGGGCGTAGTCGGCGATGTAGTATTCCAGGGCGTGCGAAACGGAGTTGTCGCCCGAGGCGTCGGCGCTGTACTGGCCCATGGGCACGTAGCCTTTCGCCAGATAGGGGTCTATGTCGGGACGCATCTTGTTGTCCTTGCCGGGGCAGGTGGCCGAGTGGACGAAGGCATCGTAGGCGGCGGCGATGTCATAGTCGCGCAGGCCCTTCAGATAGGTGTCGGCTATCACGGGTATCGAGGGGTCGCCCTCCATGGTCCAGGTCTCGCGGCCGTAGAGCTCCCATTTGGGCATCCAGCCCCATTCTTTCTGCATGTCTATCATGGAGCGCACCATGGCGGTCTGCTCCCGGGGGTAGAGCAGGGTGAGCAACTGGTGCAGGTTGCGGTAGGTGTCCCACAGCGAGAATACGGTGTAGCGGGTGCCGTCGGTATGGCCGGTGCCGCCGCTCTCCATCAGGGGATAGTCGCCGTTCACGTCCTGAAGGATGTTGGGGTGCAGCTGTGTGTGGTACAGGGCGGTGTAGAACACGCGCTTCTGCTGCTCGCTGCCGCCTTCTACGGTGATGGTGCTCAGCGCCTTGTCCCACTCGGCGGCGGCGCGGCGGCTGATACCGTCGAAGTCGAACGTGGGCTGCTCGGCCTGCAGGTTCTCGCGGGCGTTGGCGACGGAGACGAACGAGACGCCCATCTGCACCTCCACCTGCTCGCCGGCCGCGAGGTCGTAGCTGAAGTAGTAGCCCACATCGTTGCCGGCCAACTCGCGCCCGTAGCGGGTGTAAAGCTTGTAGCGGCCGTTGTCGTTGTCCCACTGGGCCTCCACACCCTGCATGGGGGGCTGTTTCTTCCAGTAGCCGCTGCTCTGGGGGGCTTTGTTCACACGCAGCACGAAGTAGATGGGAAACACGGCCTGCGAGTTGTAGCAGAAGGTGCCGCACAGGCGGTAGCCTTCTATCTCGGTGTCGCTCACACGGCGCACCATGGCGCCGCTCTCATTGGTGAGGCCCTCGCCCAGGTTCAGCAGCACGTGGCCCTTCCCCTCGGGAAAGGTGTAGCGCTCGGCGGCCGTGCGGAGCGTGGAGGTCACCTCGCAGTGGATGCCGTATTTCTGCAGGTCTACAGCATAGTAGCCGGCACGCGACACCTCGTGGGCGTATTCACTGCCGTAGTGGCGGTAGTCCACGTCCAGCTCGCCCGTGGTGGGCATGGTGAGCAGCGTGCCCAGCTCGGGACAGCCCACACCGTTGAGGGTGACATGGGCGAATCCGGTGAAGTAGCGGTTGTGGTATTCGTAGGGGGCCGACCACCAGCGGGCGTCCTTGTCAAACTCGTTCAGGTCGGAGCCCATCACATTGAAGGGCACTACCGACATCATGGCATGGGGCATCACGCTCCCGGGATGGCACACACTGAAGTTGGTGGTGCCAATGAAGGGGTCTACATAGTCGGTGGGGCGCTGGGCCCACAGCAGCTGGCTCACGGTGAGCAGCGCGGAAAGCAGAAAGACGGTAACACGATCGATTACATCCTCGCGAGACTTG
>CACYUZ010000024.1:0-44999 GCA_902777645.1 uncultured Prevotellaceae bacterium
AGCAGTGTCTCTGAGGCGACCGCTTTTTCGGCAGTTGTGGAAATGAGGAGCAAGCTAAATATCAATGATGTCAGTGTTTTCATTAGTGAAGAATGTTTTTGTTAAAGAATATTAAATAGAAGTAATGGTTACTCAACGGTGAAAGATGCCGCCGGGGATTTGGAGTTTTCCTTTTTTTTGAGGTGTCTTGTAAACCGCAAGGCCTTACCTCACGAGATATTTCTTTCCACCGCGGATGTAGAGCCCTTTGGCGGGTACTTTGCTCAGCCTTCGGCCCTGGAGGTCGTAGATGTTGGGGTCAGCTTTCTCGTCTGCCGCCAGTTCTTTGCAAGCGGCCTCGTCCTGCAGTGGACCTTGGATGATAGGGTCGTAGAATTCGTCAAAGATGGGTGTGACAAAGACGTAATAATCATCACCCTGTACCGGCAGCGTAAAGGGAACCATCCTCCGCTCGCCCCTTCTTATCTCAAGGAATGAGGGTACAAAATTCGGGAAGCCACCTCCTTGCACATACCAGACGTAGATTTCACCCGAGTAGTCCGGTCCCTCGTTTGTGATGTCGAAGAGGCACTCATACTGTTTAATCCCGACATTTTTTCCTGTGGCATAGATACCGTGAGTGATGATGTCCTTGCCCGGATATCCCCTCAGTGTGGTGTTGAGCACGCGCTTGCTGATGCTGATGCCCACGTCGTATCCCCCGTTGTGGCGGCATGGCCGCCATTCGGAGTCACCGTGCAGTTTGCTGATGGTCTTCACGGTATAGTCACCGTCGGGGGTCTTGTAGGATATGTTTACAAGCGCATCGCGACTGTATGTCCTAGGAGCCATCTGTTCGCAGTACACCGAGTCGATTACGAGGGCCAGGCTGTCGTCCAGATACATTCCCAGGCCATAGTCGATGTCATAGATGTCCTGGAGCGCGTTTTCCACCTGATAGGAGATAGGAATGTCCTTGTAATAATAATACTCCCCCGGTGTGTAGGTCCTGTTCCACACATCGAGGTACAGACTTTCCATCCTTGTGTCCTCAGTCTGTTGTTCCCCACCTGTGTGCGGTCTGATGCCGGTCACCATGCTGTGCGACTGGTAAAGGCATTTTTCAGGTTCTGGCCCGAAAGCGTCGAGATGCTGCAGCCGGTACCACCCGTCCGCTACACCGCCCCGCCCCCAGTTGATATGGAAGAAGCCTCCGTGCCTGTAGCCGTCGATGAGGAACGCCATTCCGCCCTGCATACCGGCGGCAAAGTAGAGTACTGGATTTCCGCTTTCCAGACTCTCGTGCAGGGCCGCATACCAGTCGTCCACTCCCTCGTTGATTCTGTTCATGAATCTCATTCCGGGGTCGTAGCCCATGTATTTCACCATGGCAAGGGGAACGGAGGTGAAGGATGCTGCCGTGTAATAGTAAAAATCGGTGCTGACGGCTTGTGCGGCATATCTCATGAGTTCCGCTACGGCAGAAATTTCCGCTTCGGTTGAGGCATCTCCAAGCTTGTCGGGCATCATGTCCCAGTTGAAGGAAACAGGCGGCAGGGCATCGACCGTACGGTCTGAGAAGGCGCCCTGGTATCCGGGGCAGCCGTTGCAGGTATCAGGGTATCGGTGGTATCTCATGAGCTGTGCCAGGGCTGTTCCCAGTGAGCCCGCATCAGAGCGTCCCGGCAGTTGGGTGTTGTACGGGTAAAAACCGGTCCATTGGGAGGATATCATCGGCTCAATCTCCATGAACGTGTCCTCACCCTCATCAGTGCTTTCCGTTTCGGTTGCTTCATTACCGTGCTGTACTGTCAGGCCCCCGCTTCCAGCCAGTCCGTGTATCAGGTTCGTGTCGGCAGGATTCTCATCGGAGAAGGCCAGGAGAATTTTCTTTCCGTTGCAGTATTGTATGAGCCTAAATCCGTTGTGGCCCTCCATTTGTTGTACGTGAAGCGATGTTCGGGCGCCGTCTTTTCTGCATGTGTTTTGGGCGCTCGCCGCCACAGAGCAAACGGCCATTATAATGATGAAAGCATATCGTTTTGTCATAGCACATGATTATTTGGTTTTTACTATTCACTTGGCTGAATGTTGATATATACCTTCCAGTTTTTGACAAAATAGTAGTTGCGGACTTGAAATACCCCATAGTGATAATATCCATTGCTGTTCCCGTTACCATTGTCTCTCCATCCCCAGTTGCAATGAACGAAAAACTCCTTGTCTAAAAAAGTGGTATATGTCAGATTGTCTATTCCGTACACTCTTCTTGTACGGCTGTTCGTGTAGCATCCGTCAATCACCCATGCATGGGCATTGTAGCTGTAGTTGCTGGTGAGAATTAATCTTTTCATAAATGAAGATTTTTATATTCTGATTGCAAATATAAAGAAAAACTAAATAAATAATGTAAAGAAAATGGAAAATCTTCATTTCACTTTTTACACATTGCTTAAGTGCTGTTTATCAGCACTTTAGATGGCGTGAAAAATGTGAAATATGCGGAATAATGTAAAAATGTATTTTTGTTTTAATTTTTGAGGCAGGATTTTCTTAGTTGTAGTGGTTTGGAAATCATGTTTTTTGCCTTAAATTTGCAAAAAAAATGCGGTATGCAACAGCGAGAGAAAGATGAATGGTATATGCGGCGGTGTCTGCAGCTGGCACGTTGCGGCTTTTACGGAGCCCGCCCCAACCCAATGGTGGGTGCGGTGATTGTGACCGGTGGCCGTATCATAGGCGAAGGCTATCACGTGCTGTGTGGCGAGGGGCATGCCGAGGTAAATGCCTTTGCGTCGGTAAGTGAGCAAGATGAGGCGCTCTTGCCCTCAGCCACCATGTATGTGAGCCTGGAGCCCTGTGCCCATTACGGCAAGACGCCGCCTTGTGCCGAACTGATTATCAAGAAAGGGGTGCCCCGTGTGGTGGTAGGATGTGTTGACCCCTTTGCCAAGGTGCAGGGCAAGGGCATACAGATGCTGCGCGATGCCGGTATAGAGGTGACGGTAGGTGTGCTGGAAGCGGAATGCCGTTGGCTCAACCGCCGTTTCTTCACTTTCCATCAGCACCAGCGTCCGTATATTCTGCTGAAGTGGGCACAGACGGCCGACGGATTTTTAGACGACCACGGCCAAGCTGTTGCTGTCTCGACACCGCTCACGCGCATGCTGGTGCATCAGTTGCGGGCGGAGTATGAGGCCATTGTGGTGGGCCGTGTGACAGAAGAACGCGAGCACCCGCAGCTCAATGTGCGCTATTGGAGCGGTCCCAATCCGGTGAAGATGGTGCTCTCCCGCTCCTTCGGCATGGAGCAGGTGATAGCTGCCTGCCGGGAGCAGGGGCTGCAGTCGTTGATGGTGGAAGGTGGAGGCATCACCCTGCGCTCGTTTATCGATGCGGGCCTTTGGGATGAAATCAGGGTGGAGACGAACTGCTGCCGTGTCGGTGGTGGAACCCCTGCTCCGGAAGTTCCCTCAGCGGCGGTGCTTTTGTCGGAAGAAGTGGTCGACGGTAATAGAATAGAGCGTTTCGCCCGTCGTTAGGGAAACGCTTTTTCTGCAAATTTATTTTTTCCGGCCGAAATCGGCAGGAATCTCTCCCCACTGCTGCGTCTCCCATTTGATGATGGGGGTGCGCACCCCATGGGTGCGGAGCCAGTTCTCGGCCCGCGCTATGATTTGGTAGAGCTGTTCGGTGCGGGGCGAGCGTTCCAGGGTGGTCTTGCATTTTTTCTTGTTCACCCAGGTGATGGCGTTGTAGCTGTCGGAGTATATGACTTTCTGTATTCCCTGGCGCTCCATCAAGGCAAGGGCATGGACGATGGCCAGAAACTCACCGATGTTGTTCGTGCCGAAGACAGGGCCGAAGTGAAACACCCGGGCACCTGTGGCCAAGTCGATGGCCTGGTATTCCATTATCCCGGGATTGCCCGAGCACGCGGCATCCACCGCCCACGCATCGGCCCGTACCTCCGCAGGCAGCGGAAGTACGGTGTCGTGGCGGTAGTCGGGCGGATTGGTCAGCGTCTGTCGTTTGGCCATAATGGTCAGGTTTACATGCGTTCAGGCACTTCGATGCCCAGCAGGGCCATACCGTTCTTGATTATCTTGGCCACATTGGCGGCCAGCACCAGTCGCAGCACCTTTTTCTCCTCGCTCTCAGCCTTCAGGATGCTGAAGTCGTGGTAGAACTGGTTGAAGGCTTTGGTGAGCTCGTAGCAGTAGTTGGCGATGCCGCTGGGCGAGTAGTCCTTGCCGGCCTGGCTCACGGCGTTGCCGTAGTCGCTCAACTTCTGTATCAGCTCTATCTCCTTGGCATCCACGGGAGTGGCGGCGGGCACCTCGGCGGGCAGCGTGATGCCTTCGGCAGCCGCCTTGCGCAGGATGCTGCGAATGCGTGCGTGGGTGTACTGGATGAAGGGTCCGGTGTTGCCGTTGAAGTCGATGCTTTCCTCCGGATTGAAGAGCATGTTCTTGCGGGCGTCCACTTTCAGGATGAAGTATTTCAGGGCACCCATTCCCACGATGCGTGCTATCTCTTCTTTCTCCTCCTCACTGATGTTCTCCAGTTTGTTTACCTTGTCCTCGCTCAGCCGGCGGGCGTCGGCTATCATGGTGGCTATCAGGTCGTCGGCGTCCACCACGGTGCCCTCGCGGCTCTTCATCTTGCCGTTGGGCAGCTCCACCATGCCGTAGGAGAAGTGTACCAGTTCCTTGCCCCATTTGAATCCGAGGCGGTCGAGCAGCAGTGAGAGCACCTGGAAGTGGTAGTTCTGCTCGTTGCCCACCACATAAATCATCTTGTCGATGGGGAAGTCTTTGAACCGCATGTCGGCGGTGCCGATGTCCTGGGTCATGTAGACGGAGGTGCCGTCGGAGCGGAGCAGCAGTTTCTGGTCCAGTCCGGCATCGGTCAAGTCGGCCCACACGCTGTTGTCGTCCTTGCGGAAGAAGAGGCCCTTGGCCAGTCCTTCCTCCACCTTGGCCTTGCCTTCGAGATAGGTCTCGCTCTCATAGTAGATTTTGTCGAACGACACGCCGAGAGCCTTGTAGGTCTGGTCGAAACCGGCATACACCCAGCTGTTCATCTTCTCCCAGAGGGCGCGCACCTCGGCATCGCCCTGCTCCCATTTCACCAGCATGTCGTGGGCCTCGCGTATGAGGGGTGCCTCCTCCTTGGCCTTTTTCTCCGCCTGCTCGGCATCCATGCCTTGGGTGGTGAACTGCTCGGTGAGCTGGCGCACCTCCTCGCGGTAGTGCTTGTCGAAGGCCACATAGTAGTCGCCTATCAGGTGGTCGCCTTTCTTGCCGCTGCTCTCAGGGGTCTCGCCGTTGCCCCATTTCAGCCATGCCAGCATCGACTTGCAGATGTGAATGCCGCGGTCGTTCACGATGTTGGTCTTCACCACCTTGTTGCCGTTGGCGGCCATGATCTGTGCCAGCGACCAGCCCAGCAGGTTGTTGCGCACATGGCCAAGGTGCAGCGGCTTGTTGGTGTTGGGCGAGGAATATTCTATCATGACGAGGGGCGACTGGCTGTCGGCCTGGCGCTCGCCATAGTGGGGGTCGGTGTGTATGCTGTTGAGCAGTCCGGTCCATACTGCCGGGCCCAGGATGAGATTGAGGAAACCGCCCACGGCGTTGTAGTCGGCCACAGCATCGTCGTTGGCCTTCATCCATTCGCCTATCTCGCGGGCCGTCTCATCGGGGAGCTTGCGCGAGATTTTGAGGAAGGGGAAGACCACCAGTGTGAGGTGACCCTCAAAGCCGGCGCGTGTTTTCTGAAACTGTACCGTCTGTTCCGTTACGGTCTGTCCGTATAGTTGCTCAATGGCCTTGATGGCCGAGTTGCGTAGTCCTGTCTCGATATTCATAACCGTTGTGATTGATTTTTTGCAATTTGGCTGCAAAGGTACACAATTTTTTCTGTTTCAGCCCTTTCGGCCTACATGTTTTTCTCCTGCTGCAGGGAGGTGGATGGTTCGGTCCAGGAGCGGCGGGTCCATTCCACCCGTTTCATCTTGATGGTTTTGGCCGTCCCGTATGTGATGTTTTGCTGGCGCATCACCATGCAGGGCCATCCGTTGAAGAAATAGTGATACTCCTCGGTGTTGTTGAGCAGCAGGTCGTCGTTGCTTCCGCCCAGCAGGTGGTTCACACGGCCTATCAGGTCGTCAGCCATCACGATGTCCATCATCTGGTCGGCCATGCCCTTGGCCTCGGCGGCCGGCACCTGCGTGCGCGACTGTATGAGCAGGCTGTAGTCGCGGGCATAGCCCTGCCGTCCGTAGGGGCCGTAGGAGGCGGTGATGGTGCCTTCGGTGGGGTAGTCGGCGGTAGGATGCAGGGCCTGCTGTCCCACGGGGGCCGCTATGCCGTGCAGTCCGAACAGCAGGTCGAGCTCCTCCAGACTGTTGCGCAGGTTCTCCTCGGTGGCGAACTCCATGCGCAGCAGTGCCTCCAGCCGGTTGCGGGGCATCAGGGCGCCGGCCCCTGCGTCATAGGTCTGGTCGAGCGTCCTGCCCAGGCAGGCCTGCAGCGAGTCGCGCAGCTGGCGCCAGTTGTCTATGTGCTCCACAGTGCCGTTGCGGTCGGTTCTGAAGCGCACGTGCAGGCGGTTGAACTCGCCGACGAACTGGCTGCGCAGCGCCTGCCTTGCGGTATCGGCAGGCGACTTCGATGCTGTCAGTTCGGGCACATATTCCAGCAGATATCCCCTGTCGGTGGAGTCGCACACCACGAAGGTCATCGTCTGGCAGGAATAGTCGGTGCAGAGTGTGTCGCGGTGGCTGACCTGGAATTGCGCCTGCTCATACTGGTAGCGCATGGTGTCGCCCTTGCACCAGCGGGCCCTGACGCTCACCAGCGAGTCGGGCGTCTGTGCATGGGCGGTCAGGATGCAAAGCATCCAGAGGAGGGGGAACAGCTTCTTCATGGTTGTGCCGGTGTTGATGTTTCGATATGCAAAAATAGGGATAAAAAATGAAACCTCTGTCGATTGACAGTGCTTTTATCGCTTTCGCTCCCGTTGCAGGGCGATGAGCAGGGCTGGCAGCAGGAAAGCGTCGGCGGCGAGCCATGCCACCGGATCGCCGTAGCACACGCCCAGGAAGTGAAGCGCCGGCACCAGCAGCAGACTCACCCCGCCGCGTGCCAGCATCTCCATCACCCCCGAGAATACCGACAGGCGGGCGTACCCCAGTCCCTGCAGACTGTAGCGCAGCACGGTGAGCACCCCCAGTGCGGGGTAGAACCAGCAGTTGATGCGGATGAGGAGGGCCGCCTGGGCGATGATTTCCGTCTCGCCGGGTTTCACGAAGAGGAGCATGAGGCGGGGAGCCAGCGGTTGGATGATGAGGGCCGTAATGAGGAAGTAGGCCATTGAGATGAGCAGGGCATCGCGCAGACCGGCGGTGATGCGGTCCAGCCGGCGTGCCCCGATGTTCTGCCCGCAGTAGACCGCCATGGTGGCCCCGATGTTCTCGAACACGCAGGTGAAGAGATATTTCACTCGCATGGAGGCGGTGAAGGCCGCCACGCACACCGTGCCCAGGGCGTTGTTGGCCCGCTGCAGCATGATGATGCCCACCCCCGTGATGGAAAACTGCAGTCCCATGGGGATGCCGTTGGCCAGCAGATGGGCGGTGAGCCGCCGCTCAGCCTTCCACTCCCCCTTCTGCGGTACCAGCTGGCGCATGCTTCGGTGTATGAACCGCAGGCAGAGCACCGCTGCCACCGCCTGCGATAACAGGGTGGCAATGCCGGCGCCCGCCACCCCCATGCCTATGCCCACGATGAGAAGCAGGTCGAGCGCTATGTTGAGCAGGGAGGCCGCGATGAGGTAGTAGAACGGCTGCTGGGCGTTGCCCAGTGCCCTGATCAGACTGGCCAGCAGGTTGTAGGCCATGGTGAAGGGGATGGCCAGCAGTTGGAGCAGCAGAAACACATAGGCATCATGGAAGATGTCGTGCGGGGTGCTCACCATCCTGAGGATGGGGGCGCAGGCGAGCGAGGTGACCAAGGTGAGCGCAGCGGCCACATAGGCCGCCATGCGCACCGCCGTGGCCGCATAGCGCCGCATCAGCCTGCTGTCGCCGGCTCCGAAGGCCTGTGCCACGGGTATGGCGAATCCCGCGCAGGCCCCGTTGCAGAATCCCATGATGAGGAAGATGACCGACCATGAGGCGCCGATGGCCGCCAGTGCCTGCACACCGAGCTGCTGCCCCACGATGGCCGCGTCGGCCACGGTGTAGAGCTGTTGCAGCAGGTAGCCGGCCGTCAGGGGGAGGGCAAAGCGTAGTATGCTGCGTGAGGGCCTCCCCGTGGTCATGTCGTGGGTGGCGGTCATGAGGGCCGTTCGGCGGCAGAGAGCCTTTTCTCTATGTCGGCTATTTTTTGGATGCGCTGCAGCGAGTAGGTGCGTCCGTTGGCGTCGATATAGCGGAACAGGATGAGCGCTTTCTGCAGTAGGTCCTGGTTGAAGGGGTAAGGCGAGAGGTCGGCGTCAACATACAGCAGTTCGGCCAGCATCTCCAGACGGTAGATGCGCTCGTCGGCCGCAAAGCGCTCCATCTCATGCATGATGGAGTCGATGTCGGCGGTGTGGAAGAAGGAGTAGTCGCCCACATACTGCCGGTACATGTCTTCGAGCGCCTCGCGCCGCTTTTCCGGCTCCCGTTTATGCAGCAGGCGCTCCAATGTCTTGAAAAACTCGGCTATGAGCCGCATGATATAGTCTCGTTGCAACATTTTTTCTGTCGGATGATATGTTCTTGTTGATAGCTGGTGGATTAGAAATCGTTCTCCCCCTCGCAGACAAACTCGTAGAGCTTGCGGTAGAAGGGGTGGCGGGTCAGGGTGGGGGCGTCGCCCAGGATGAAGAGCTTCATGCGGGCCCGGGTGATGGCCACGTTCATGCGGCGCAGATCGCGCAGGAATCCTATCTGCCCCTCGGTGTTGGCACGAACGAGCGAGATGAGGATGATGTCGCGCTCCTGGCCCTGGAACCCGTCGACGGTGTTCACTGTGATGCAGTGGCGGTAAGGCTTGAAAAACTCCTTCTTGCGCAGTTGACTCCTCAGATACTGCACCTGGGCGCGGTAGGGAGAGATGACCCCCACGTCGATGCGCTCGTCGAGAATGCGCTGTCGGCCTATTTTCCGGAAGTAGTCCTCGAGTGTCTGCAGGGTGAGGTCGGCCTCCGCCTTGTTCACGCGGCCGAACGATTCGCCCACAAACTGCTCTTGGTACACCTCGTCGCCCTCTATCTGCGAGGTGTCTATCCACACCATAGGATTGTCGTAGTCGAGTATGCCGCGGTGCCTGATCTGCGGCGCGCTCTCCAGCAGGCCGCCGTAGAACCAGTCGGACGAGAAGCGCATGATGCGGTCGTTCATCCTGTACTGTGTGCGTAGCAGCACCACGGCCTCGGGGTGGTTGCCCACGATGCGCTCCATCAGTGTGGTGCCAAGGCCGCCCTTCAGCGCCGCCATGCTCTTCACGGTGGGCGGCAGTTGGCAGTGGTCGCCGGCCAGCACCACCCTCGATGCCTTCCGCACCGCTATCCAACAGGCTGCCTCGAGGGCCTGTGCCGCCTCGTCGATGAAGAGGGTGGCATATTTCTGTCCGTCGAGCAGCCGGTTGGCCGACCCGGTGAGGGTGGAGGCGATGACGCGCGCCTCGCCGAAGAGCTGGCTGTTGATGCGTATCTCCAGTTCGGCGGCGCGGCCCTGCAGGCGGTCGAGCTGCTGGTGGTACGACTCGCCGCGCTTGCGTTGCGACCGCAGTTGGCGTATGGCCTTGCGTATGCTCCACAGCTGTGGATAGTCGGGATGCGCCTCGAAGCGTCGTTCGTAGGTGAAGGAGAGCATCTTGTCGTTCACGCGGGTGGGGTTGCCGATGCGCAGCACGTTCACGCCTCGGTCCACCAGCTGCTCCGAAATCCAGTCTACTGCCATGTTGCTCTGTGCGCACACCAGCACCTGGTTCTCCCGGCGCAGTGTCTCGCAGATGGCCTCCACCAGGGTGGTGGTCTTTCCGGTGCCGGGAGGGCCGTGCACCACCATCACGTCTTTGGCCCGGAGCACCTCGTTCACCGCTTTCTCCTGCGTGCTGTTGAGCCACGGGAATCGGATGGGCGGGAAGGTGAAGCAGGCGCAGGGCGTGTGCGAGTAGAAGAGGTCACGCAGGGTGGCCAGCCGGTTGTTCTTGGCCCGCATGGTGCGGTCCAGGGCGTCGAACATGAGGCGGTAGGTGGTCTCGTCGAAGAAGAGCTGCACGCCCAGCCGCTCGGCATTCTGCAGGGTGACGGCCTGGTCACCATTGTCGAGCATCACCACCATGCGGTCGCCGTCGACGAAGCTCACGGTAGCGTTGAAGTTGAAGTATTTGGGCACCAGTCGTCCGTGCCCGTCGTCGCGCATCTGGAAGAAGCACACGGGCCGTCCGTACTCGAAGTTGTGTTCTATCTCCTCGTCGTCGGTGCGGTACAGTTCCATGACCAGCTGGTTGAGCGAGTTGTAATAAGAGCGTCCGGTGCGCACGGGATACCAGGCATCGCCCCGTTTCACCTTGCGCTCCACGCCCATGCTCTCCGTCTGTTGGCGGAAAGCCTCTCTTTCGTGTTGGTATTCAAACTCCAGCAGCATGCGTTGCTGCTGGAGCGCGAGTATGGCTCCTGGTGTGCTCACTTGTTTTGCTGCAACCTCCATTTGCCGTTTTCGTCGGTGCGGCAGGTGAAGTTCTCCGTCTCCTTCTTGCCTTTCTCAAAGCTCAGTTCCACCTGCACCTTGGCGGTGGAGTCGTTGATCATTTCCTCGCTCAGCACCTTGAAGCCCGACATCTTGCCGTTGGGGTTCTGGGCGTATTTATCCTTGAGCAGTTGGGCAAACTGCTCTTTCTCCTGCTCTATGGCCTCCGGTGTCTTGTTGGTCTTCCGCTCATAGAGCTGGTCTACATAACCTTTGAAGTCTTCCTTCTGCAGGGCGGTGAGCGCTTTCTCCACGGCCCCCGAGGGGGTGTTCTTGCTGCACGAGGCCATGATGAGTGCCATCAGGCAGAAAAGGGCTATTGATACATACTTTCTCATCGTTGTAACTGTTTTTGTTGGATAATCTGTTATTTTTATAAAAGGGTGATATTCAGAACTTTGCGATGGAGTGCAGATGCTCCGATGCATGCAGGTCGGAGGGCAGCCAGCACACGCAGTGCAGTCCCGGCAGGTCGAACCGGTGGGTGGGGGCGCCGCAGAGTGTGCAGCCCGCCTCGCTGTAGACCAGGTGCACCAGTTCGGTGCAGTAGAGCAGGGTGGTGTCGGTGCTGTTGTAGTCGTGGTCGAAGAGCACTCGCCTGCGGTAAATCTCCCAGGCCGTGCGGGCCGCCCTGTGCGCTGTGGAGTCGTTGTCGGCACGGCACACCTCGCCGGCATTGGCATAGACACTGCTGAAGAAGGTGGCCGGCCGGTCGGCCTTCACCCGGTCGGGGTCGCCTTCATAGTCGGGCTCTCCCGGCACGGCGTGCACGATGAGCTTGCAGCCCGCCGAGTCGACCACGATGCCGCAGTGCGAGTAGTAGCCGTTCTTGTCGGCCAGGAGCACGGCCTGGCTGGTCATCCCTCCGCCGCGGCGGAACACCACATCGCCCTCACGCAGTTGCACGGTGGGGGGCAGGATGGAGTGGGCGGTGCTGCCGCTCTTCCGGCACGCCCTGTACAGCAGCACAGCCGCGGCCACGAGCAGCACGGCGGCCAGGCACCAGAGGCAGATGTGTTTTCTCTTCATGCTGTCAGGTGTGTCAGGGTAGTGGAAGCAGATTTTCCCATCTCACATCCCACTGTCCGTTTTTGGGGAATCCCGGATTTCCTGTGGTGGTGCCGTCCCATCCGGCGCACATCATGGCCACGGCGGTGAGCAGGCCGCCGTTGCCGGGCAGGTAGATGCGCAGGCGGTCGTCCTGGTAGTTGTGACCGTTCACCAGATAGGTGTTGGTGCGTTTGTCCATGAGCAGGGCGTCGACGGCCTTTTCCGGTTCTCCCATGCGTGCGGCGTTCATGGCCGTCATGGGGTAGTCCCATCCCCAGGTCTTGTTCCAGTTCCAGTTGTCCCATATCCATGCCAGCGTGTTGCGCATGATGCAGCTGTCGGCCTGCGGTGTCATGGGCAGTATGCCCACGCTGCCCAGCACGGCCATGTGGTCACTGGTGAAGCGTATGTCGGAGTAGGTCTGCGGTGCCGACTCGGCCGCCAGGTAGAGGCTGTCTTTGGCGGCGAGCGGTGAGAGGCGGTCGATGAGGCGGTCCCACTCTGTCCACCGCGCCTTGCCGCCGCGCTCGCGCCACTGCTGTGCGGTGAGCATGGCGTAGCGCCAGTAGGACAGTTCGAAGGGCGGGTTCACGGTCTCGTCGGCGCGCAGCGTCTCCTGGGCGGGGATGCACCCTTTCAGCACATAGCGGTCGTGGGCGCTGTCGTAGGTGGCGAAGGAGTGCATGAAGGCGGCCGTCTCCTCCACCAGCGGGCCGAACTTGTCGACGAGGCGCTGCCGGTCGTCCTCGCTGCCGGCGCGGTAGAGCAGCTCCGCCAGATAGATGAGGTGCGGTTGCTGCCAGATGAGGAAGCTGCCCACCTTCGAGGGCGCCTCGGTGGCGCTGGGGTCGGTCATCTTCATCCAGCGCAGGCCCTTGAATCCCTGCCGGCGTGCTATCTCGCGAGCCTTGGGTGCCGCCTGGAAGTACCAGTCGAGGGTGTGCTCCAGCAGTTCAGGATGTCCCCAGAGGGCAAACTGCGCCTGGTGCCACCATATCATCTCGAGGTGAAATTTTCCGAACCATGAGTTGTAGGTGAGTCCGGTCTCCTGCGGCGGGGTGTCGCCGGCGTCGTTCACAGCCAGGAGATACTGGCTCAGCACGATGCGGCGCTCCAGTTCGGGCGCACGGGGGTCGGTGCAGTGGCCAAAGTCGATGATGCCTCCCTGCAGCCAGTAGTCACGCCAGTGCTCGGCCGATGCCTCTGCCACCTCGTCGAAGGTGAGCGGCTTGTCGCCGTGTCCCTTGTCGGGCAGGAACTCGCAGGTGAGGGCCACGCTCCGGTCGGCGCAGGTCCACTCCTGCATGTTCCACAGCGGATGCTCGCCGCACAGGTTCACATAGTGGTGGTTGCCCTCCCAGTGCAGGGCAACATAATAGTCGGCCTCGTCGAAGCGCGACTTGCCGTCGAGCACCCGCTTCAGCGTGTCGCAGTCGGCGCTGCTCCTGCCCTCGAAGCTGCTCATGTTCTTCTCCCATTCCTCCCAGTTGCACGCATCGTCGCTGTGCTGGCCGGTGGGGTAGGGAAACTGCAGGCGTATGGTCTTGGGGCCGTCGGCCTCTATGCGTACGGCCACCATGTCGCGGGTGGGATGACACACGGTCTGCACGTGGTAGGCCACGCCCTCGTAGGTGAATCGGCTGTCTATGATGCCTGTCCACAGGTTGAGCACCTGCTCTATGCCGGTCACCCGTGCTGGGTCGGCGAGTCCGAGTCCCAGGCATCCCAGGTGCAGTCGGTGCGGGTTCTGCCGGTACCATTCAGAAGCCCCCTTGGCACGTCCCTCCTCCTTGAACTGTGTGGCGTAGAGTTCCTGATGGCCGTGGCCGAAGTCGTAAGCTTTCAGCGCCTCCTCCGGCCGGTACTGCTCCGGGTTGTCGAAAGAGTGCCATCCCCAGTCGCTCATGGTGCCCAGGGGCACCCCCTTGGCATAAGCCGTGGGAAAGGTCTGCAGGCCAGTGGCGTCGACGGTGAAGGCGAAGCCTCCGTTGCCCACGGTGAGCGAGGAGAGCGGGTCCATGCTTTTTACAAACGGGTTGTTGCGCATCACCACCGCCTTGCGGTCTATGGGCTGTGCCTGTGAGAGCGCCGCGGCGAGGCATAAAAGGAGTAGCAGACAGGTTCTTTTCATGATGGTTGTTGACTATGTGTGGCAAACTTAGCGAAAAAAAACGGAAAACGGGTCTTTTCTGCCTTTTTTTGTCTAATTTTGCCGCCAAAAATTATCGTGTATGTCCAAACAGATACTTCTTATCAATGATATGGCGGGTTATGGCAAGGTGGCCACGGCTGCCATGCTGCCTATTCTCTCTTATATGGGACTGCCCGTCTACAACCTGCCCACGGCGCTTGTGTCGAACACACTCGACTATGGCAAGTTCAACATTTTGGACACTACCGACTATATCACGGGCGTTTTTCCTGTGTGGAAGGAACTGGGCTTCCGCTTCGACGCCATCGCCACGGGGTTCATCGTGTCGGAGCGTCAGGCACGCATCGTGGCCGACTACTGCCTGGAGCAGGCCTCGCAAGGCACCACGGTGTTTGTAGACCCCATCATGGGTGATGAAGGACACCTGTACAATGGCGTGACCCCCGCCACCATCAACAGCATGCGCGAGATGGTGGCCGTGGCCCATCTCACCTATCCCAACTATACCGAGGCCTGCTATCTCACCGACACCCCCTACCGTGAAAACGGCGTGGACGCTGCGGGGGCCCGCACGCTCATCGACCAGCTGCGCCGCATCGGTGCCCGCTCGGTGCTCATCACCAGCATCCGTGTCGACGGACAGACCTCGGTGGTGGGCTACCATGCCGATGAGGATGCCTACTTCGCACTGCCCTACGAGGAGATACCGGTACATTTCCCCGGCACCGGCGACATCTTCTCGGCGGTGCTCATCGGCCATCTGCTCAACGGCGTGCAGCTGCAGCCGGCCACCCGCCGCGCCATGGATGCCGTGGCCCAGCTCATAGAGAAGAACAAGGACAATGCCGACAAGAACCGTGGCATTCCGTTGGAGAATTATCTGAGTGTGATAGGGGGATAGAGCCGCCGCATGCTGGTTAGAATGCCGGCTCCGTAGAGAACTCCATTTGCCGGCCCGTGGCCGGATGCACTATTTTTATCCACTGCGCATGCAGGAACAACCGTTCCGCCTGCCGTCCGTAGAGCGGGTCGCCCACAATAGGCGTGCCCAGGCCCTGGCTGTGGGCACAGTGTACCCGCAGCTGATGCGTCCTGCCCGTCAGCGGCCATAGCAGGATGCGGGTTTCGTGGCCGCGTTCCTCCACCACCTGATAGCGTGTTTCGGCCGCCTTGCCATGGTCGAAGTCAACCCGCTGGCGGGGACGGTCGGTCAGGTCGGGCGCGAGGGGCAGCCGTATAGTGCCCGCTCTCGGTGTGCCCGCAGGCAGCGTCCCGTCGAGCAGGGCCACATAGCGCTTCTCTATGCTGTGGGCGGCAAACTGCCGCTGCAAGTGGTGATAGGCCGGTAGGTTGAGGGCGGCCACCATGATGCCCGAGGTGTCCATGTCGAGCCGGTGCACGATGAGCGGACCTTCGGCCTGCGGATACCGCCGGGTCAGGAATTGCTGCACGGAGTGGCCGGTGTTCTTGCCGGGCACGGAGAGCAGACCGGCCGGCTTGTCCACCACCACGATGCAGTCGTCTTCGTAAAGCACGGTGGGCTGCAGCGAACCCTGGTCTTCGGGGGTGGAGAGCGGGTCCACGTCCAGTCCTTGTAGCATGAAGTGGAGTATGGGGCGGCACTTGCCGGTGCAGGCCGGGTAGAACTGCCGGTGGTGGCGTATCTCGCCCACGGGCGAGGCACCCCACCAGAACTCGGCCATGCAGAGCGGTCGCACCTGCAGCAGGTAGGCGGCCTGCAGCAGTTTGGGCGCGCAGCACTCTCCCGCCCCTGCCGGAGGTGTGCCTTGCGGTGTGTCGGCAAAAAGTTGGGTGAGCGTGGCACGCTCGCCTCTTGCGTTGAGCACCACGAATCGGTCGAAGAGCCACCGCTGCAGGGCGTCCGACCGTCGGTGGCGTTCTTGTTGCAAACCTTGCAACAAATTTCGGGTGCGTAGCAGCGTTTCCTCTTCCTGTTGCAGCAAGGGGGCGAAACTTTTCTTGATGCGGTGCAGTTGGGCTTTCATAAACTGGCTCTCGCCGATGAGCCTCTGCTCCTCGCTTTCGGGCAGAAGGCCCTGCTGTATGTCGGTCCGTATGCGGTCGCGCTCCTTCTTGGCGGCCTCCATCTTCAGGCGGTAGGCCTCCACGGTCGCCGCCTTCTCCTTTTGCAGTGCCTGGAGCCGATTCTCGCTCTCCTCCAGCAGGCGGCTCTCCTTGATCGCTTTCATCTGCCGGTTGATATCGGTGATGCGGGCCTCCTCCTGCTTGAAGTAGCTCTCGGGCTGAAGGAAGTCGAACACGGGCGGCACGAAAAAGGGCCAGTCGTTGCGGTTGGCCAGCAGTCCGGAGTAGGCGGCCAGGAAACCGGTCGTCCCGTCTTTCTGTTCCACCACCAGCACCCCGAACATCTTGCCCTGCTCCAGTTCGTCGCGCCATGCCGTCTGTGTCTGCAGGTAGTCCTCCGTCAGTCGGGCAGCCTGCAGGCAGAGGGGATGGGGCATATAGCCGAACGGATTGTTCAGCCTCTCAGGAGGTTGTGTGGATGTGTGGAGCGGATGGATGTTGACGTTCATTCCACAGACTTGTCGGTGAGGTTCCATCCCATGATGGCCGATATCTGCGGAATGAGGCACATGGCTATCTTTTTCTGTCCCTGGTAGTTGGGGTGCCAGTCGGCCCCCATGTCGCGCGCTTCGGTCACGATGTCGGTGAGCGGATTGGCCATGAACACATCAGGGTCGCCGTAGACGCGTTTGGCCAGCAGGTCTATACAGGCTGTGAGATAGCGGTTGGCCGAGTGTGGCGTCACGCACAGTATCTTCACCCCCTTGTACATCTCCTTGATGTGCTGTATCATGCGCTGGTAGGCCCCCACATACTGCTCGTCGGTAGGGATGGCGGTGGGCGAGAAGTCGTTGGTGCCCAGGTTGATGATGACGAGCTGCGGGGTGTAGGCGCTGAAGGAGTAAGGCTGCGTGCCGTGGGCGTCGAACACCTGTGTGTAGCGGGTCGACATGTTCACTTTGGAGAGCTGCTCTTTGTCGCCGTAGTCGCGCACCATGCCCTGCCCCGAGTGGGCCACGAGGGCATAGTCGGCACCAAAGTAGCGGGCTATGATGCATCCGTAGGCTTTGTTGCAGTTTTCTGTCTCCAGCAGGAAGTGGTCGCTGGCTTTCTCGCTCTCCGTGCCGTAGCCGCAGGTGTAGGAGTCGCCGTAGACCTCTATCATGCGTTCGGGGCGTGCCACCGGCGAGAGGGTGCCGTTCGGCTTGACGGCGATGGCATGTATGGTGGTGCAGCCGTTCTCGCCCTCGGTGCATTTCTGCAGGCGCAGGCGGTGTGTGCCCTTGCTCAGGTTCTGTGCCAGCACGATGCGTTGCTTTTCGCTGCCGGTGATGCATATTTTCTCTTTCAGTTGTCCGTCGATGAACACATTGTGGTAGCTGGTGCCGGCCTCGGAGATGTCGGCGGCTATCCATCCGCCGGTGAAGTCGGTTTCCAGGTAGGTGCCTACCCAGTCGTAGCTCACGCTTTGGTCGGCATTGACGGCTATTCGCCCTATGTAGGTCACGCCTTTGTCGCTGGCGGGTAGTGTTTTGGTGTTGGCTGCCTGCATGCTCACGGCCAGCATGAGCCACAGCAGCGCTGAGAGGGTCTTTTTCATGTTTTTTTTCTGTAGGGTCTTGAGGTTAATGTTTCATCAGGTGGTCGAGGAGTCCCTCGCAGGCATCCTCGAGCAGTTCTATCACCGTCTCGAAGTCTTTCTCGCCGCCGTAGTAGGGGTCGGGCACGGTGCGGAAGTGGGGATGGTGGCGCAGAAACTGTGCTATGTCGATTATTTTCTCGCGCGAGGCCTTGTCGGGTGCGAGCAGGGCCATGTCGTGCAGGTTTTCCCCGTCCATGCCCACGAGCAGGTCGAATCGTTCGAAGTCGTCGCGGCATATCTGGCGGGCGTGGTGGTCGAAGTGG
The DNA here is from genome assembly GCA_902777645.1 of uncultured Prevotellaceae bacterium. Taxonomy (GTDB): domain Bacteria; phylum Bacteroidota; class Bacteroidia; order Bacteroidales; family Bacteroidaceae; genus Prevotella. Next base: position 17,880 of record CACYUZ010000024.1, read on the forward strand.
TAGCCGTGGCGGAGTCCGTGTCGGCGCATCCTGCTGTCGGGCAGTTGGCCCACATGCCAGTTGCCTATGCCTGCCGAGTCGATATGGAAGAGCTGCTCCACGCCTCTCAGTTCAGTGAGGTGGCGCATGATGCCCTCGGCGGCCGGTGAGCGGCAGATATTGCCGAGGCAAACGAAAAGAATTTTTGTTTTCATACCGTGTTGATGGAATCAATTTGCAAAAATAATCGTTTTGCTTCGAATTTAGAAAAAAAGAGCCGATAATTTGGTTTTTCACTGGCTATTGACTACCTTTGCACCGCAAAATTTAAGATGCGGTCCCATAGTTCAATGGATAGAACAAGTCTCTCCTAAAGATTAGATCCGAGTTCGATTCTCGGTGGGACTACCTCTTCCGCTATCTCTTGTCATCCATTATTTTTTGTTTTATTTGATAATCAGTGATTTAGGGTTTTCTAACTGTTTGGGGATACATGGATTACATTAAAAACTGCTATTGTAAATGGGTAAGATAGTCATTGTTTCGTGTGTTTTTCCGCCGGAGCCGGTCGTCTCGGCCACGTTGTCGTATGATATTGCCATGCGTTTATGTGCTTTGGGCAAGGAAGTCGTGGTGGTTTGTCCAAGGCCCTCCCGTCCGCTTAACTATGCATTCGATGAGAGCAAAAAAGATTATCCGTTCGAACAGGTGGTGTTAGACAGCTATGTCTATCCTGAATCAAGAATTTTGGGTCGCACGCGGGAAAGTTACAGCTTCGGAAAGGCTGTGGAGCGTTTTTTTAAGCATTATCCGCATCCTATAGATGCGGTTTATGCCAATACATGGCCTCTGTTCTCCCAGCGTTCGACCGCCAAATCGGCCCGAAAGAGAGGAATTCCTTTTTTCATTCACGAACAGGATATTTATCCAGAATCGTACTGTGCTAAGTTGCCTGGTTGGCTGGGTGCTGCTGTTTACAAGTTGTTGTTGCCCATTGACGCTTATGTGCAGCGAACTGCGACCAAGATATTCGCCATTTCTCCAGCCATGATACCCTATCTCTCCAAGTCGAGGAGAATATCGTCGGAGCGATATGTCCTTGCCCGAAATTGGCAAAATGATGATACTTTCATCTCCAGCTACAAGCCGCTTTCAGGAAAAGGCGCCGTCTGTGAAATCATGTATCTTGGCAACATTAATCCAACCGCCAATGTGACCATGCTTGTGAGTGCTGTATCTAAACTGGACCGAAATAAATTCCACTTGTCTATTATCGGCAACGGACCAGACAGAGAAATCTGCCGGAAGATGGACGAAGAGGCCGGAATAGGTATTGCTTTTGGAACCGTTACCCCCTCGGAAGTGGCGGCTAAACAGTCGGAAGCTGACATTTTGGTACTGTGCCTGAAGAAAGGTGTGGCCCAAACGGCCACACCCTCCAAGTTGACTGCCTATATGCTGACAGGACGTCCTATTGTAGCCAGTGTGGACACCGATTCCGACTGTGCCGACATCATTAGAAGTACCGGTTGTGGAATCGTGGTGGAACCTGATGATGAGGACCAATTACGCGAAGCCATTGTCAGCCTTTCAGAAATGTCTGAATCAGCACTTCGGCAGATGGGTGCGTCGGCATTCTCCTATGCCAAGGTCCACCTCTCCAGGGAAAGCAATCTGAAAATTGTCACTGATGCCATCATTGCCGGAGCCGAAAGGCATGAAGGTGTGATTATCGGGAAAAAGCAAGAAGGAGCACGCTGGCCGTATTAATTTCTTTGTGCCACATTTGTATTAATTCGCTTTTTTGTTTAAATTTGTACCCAAATAGCCTATATGCCGCAATCGGCAATCTGTGCCGACATGTTCGGATATGCGGATAAAAGCCGTCTCACTGGACAGAACAGCAATAAACAAAAGAATATGAAGAAGATTTATAAGTCACTCGTTTTGTGCGCCACTCTGTTGGCCATTGGGCAGCATGCCAAAGCACAGACTGCGGGCTATCCCTACTCGCAGGTGCCGTTCACGGCTGTAAAGGTGAATGAGAACACCTTTCTGGGACAGCGCATCAAGGCCGCCCGCGAAGTGACCATCCCACTCGCCTTCAGCAAGTGCGAGAGCGAAGGACGCTACGAGAATTTCGTCAAGGCCGCCCATCCCAGCGATGCCTACGACGTGAGCACTTTCATGGGATTCTCGTTCGACGACACCGATGTGTACAAGACGATAGAAGGCGCCAGCTATGTACTGCAGACCTACCCCGACAAGAAACTGCAGAACTACATCGACAGCGTGCTCGACGTGGTGGCCGCCGCCCAGGAACCCGACGGCTATCTGTATACCGCCCGCACCATCAACCCCAAGAAGCCCCATCAGTGGTCTGGCGACCGGCGTTGGGTGAAGGAGGAAGTACTGAGCCATGAGCTCTACAACCTGGGGCACATGGTCGACGCCGCCTGCGCCCACTACCAGGCCACAGGCTCCGACAAATTCCTCAACATAGCCAAGCGCTATGCCGAGTGTGTGATAAAGGAAGTGGGTCCCAACCCCGGACAGGCCTGTGTAGTGCCCGGACACCAGATAGCCGAGATGGCACTGGCCCGACTCTATGTGCTCACCGGCGACCGTCGTTATCTCGACGAGGCCAAGTTCTTCCTCGACTACCGCGGCAAGACCACCATCCACGACATCTACTCGCAGAGCCACAAGCCCATCACCGAACAGACAGAGGCATGGGGACATGCCGTGCGTGCCGGCTATATGTATGCCGGAATGGCCGATGTGGCAGCCCTGCTCGGCGACTCCGCCTACATCAAGGCCATCGACGCCATCTGGCAGAATATCGTGAGCCGCAAGTACTACATCACCGGCGGTGTGGGAGCGCGCCATGCCGGCGAGGCGTTCGGTGCCGACTACGAGTTGCCCAACCTGACCGCCTACAATGAGACCTGCGCCGCCATTGCCCAGGTTTACCTCAACCACCGCATGTTCCTGCTCCACGGCGATGCCAAATACATCGACTGCCTGGAGCGCACTCTCTACAACGGACTCATCAGCGGCATGAGCGTAGACGGAGGCAAGTTCTTCTATCCCAACCCGCTGGCCAGCGACGGCAAGTACAAATTCAACGCCGACGGCACCACCACCCGGCAGCCCTGGTTCGGCTGTGCCTGCTGTCCCAGCAACCTGAGCCGCTTCATCCCCTCGCTGCCCGGCTACTTCTATGCTGTTCGCGGCAGGGACCTCTATGTGAACCTCTTCGCCGGCAACACAGCCACCATGCAGGTGGACGGCCGCGACGTAGTCGTCGAGCAGCAGACCGAATACCCATGGAACGGCGATATCGCCCTGCGCATCAAGAAGAACAAGGCCGGCAACTTCCGCCTCATGCTCCGCATTCCCGGTTGGGTAAGGGGACAGGTGGTGCCGAGCGACCTTTATGCCTTTGCCGACGGCCGCCAACTGGGCTACACAGTGAGTGTGAACGGCCAGGAGGTGAAGGGCGAGCTGCAGGACGGCTACTTCGTGATAGAGCGCAATTGGAAGAAAGGCGATGCCGTGAGGCTGCATTTCGACATGGCACCCAGGATGGTCACCGCCAACAGCCGGGTGGCCGACGACCGCGGCAAGGTGTCGGTGGAGCGCGGCCCGCTGGTCTACTGTGCCGAATGGCCCGACAACACCGGCTTCAACCTGCACCACATATTGCTCAAAGCAAATCCCGACTTCACGGTGGTGGAGAACTTCGGCATCCGCAACACCGAGGCCGACGGAAAGACGTTTGAAGTGACAGCCCTGAAAGCACAGGCGCAGGAATTGTCGCAACAACGTGACGGTCTGCAAGTGAAGAACGTGACGCTCACCCTTATCCCCTATTACGCCTGGAACCACCGCGGTGCCGGCTATATGGACGTGTGGCTCGCCAAATCGCTCAGCGGACTGGAAGACTGATATCATAAGACTGAAAACATAAAACCTTAACAAGATATGAAAAACCTACTCATCGCCGCGGTCCTGCTCGCCCTGCCCTGTATGCAGGCCGCCGCACAGAACAAAGCCACTGCCAAGAACAAGGCTGCAGCACCCGTCAAGGCGGCTGCGCCCACCTTCAAAGAATGGCACGACATGCAGGTGAACGAGGTGAACCGCTTCCCCATGCACACCTCCTTCTTCGCCTATGAAAACGAGGAAAGAGCCCAGAAAGACAAGCTTTCGGCCAGCGACCGCTACCTGACGCTCGAGGGCTACTGGAAATTCCACTGGGTGGAGAATGCCGACCTGCGACCCGCCAACTTCTACGAGGAGTCGTACGACGACACGGCGTGGCGCATGATGCCCGTGCCGGGCATTTGGGAATTGAACGGTTTCGGCGACCCTGTCTATGTGAACATCGGTTTCGCCTGGCGCGGACACTTCAAGAACAACCCGCCCGAGGTGCCTGTGAAGGACAACCATGTGGGCAGCTACCGCAAGGTGGTGCAGGTGCCCGACACCTGGGACGGCCGTCAGGTGATAGCCCACTTCGGTAGTGTCACCTCAAACATGTACCTCTGGGTGAACGGACAGTTTGTGGGTTATACCGAAGACAGCAAGGCTGCCGCCGAGTTCGACGTGACACCCTACGTGCACGCCGGCGACAACCTGTTCGCTTTCCAGACCTTCCGCTGGTGCGACGGTTCCTACTGCGAGGACCAGGACTTCTGGCGCCTGTCGGGTGTAGCCCGCGACAGCTATCTCTACAGCCGCGACCGCGGCTGCCACCTCGACGACATACGCCTGGACGGCGACCTCGACGACACCTATACCGACGGTGTGCTGCAGATTTGCACCAAGACCACGGGCGTGTCGCGTATCGACTACCAGCTGCTCGACCAGAACGGGCAAGTGGTGGCCAACGCCTCGGCCGTGCCGCAGACCAAAGGCGGCGACTGGTTCAAACGGCAGATAAAGATGCCCTTTGTGCAGAAATGGACAGCCGAGACCCCCTACCTCTACACCCTCGTGGCCAAGATGTACGGCAAGGCATCGAAAGCACCCGTCGAGGTGGTCCATCAGCGGGTGGGCTTCCGCCGTGTGGAGATACGCAACGGCCAACTGCTCGTAAACGGCCAGCCGATATACATAAAGGGAGCCGACCGTCATGAGATGGACCCCGACGGCGGCTATGTGGTGAGCCGCGAGCGCATGATAGAAGACATACAGATTATGAAGCGCTTCAACATCAACGCCGTGCGCACCTGCCACTATCCCGACGACCCCGTGTGGTATGACCTGTGCGACGAGTACGGCATCTACCTCTGTGCCGAGGCCAACCAGGAGAGCCACGGATTCGGCTACGACGACACCTCAGAGGCCAAGAAACCGCAGTTTGCCAAGCAGATTCTGGAGCGCAACCAGCACAATGTGGCGGTCAACTTCAACCATCCGAGCATCATCACCTGGTCGATGGGCAACGAAACCGTCGACGGTCCCAACTTCGCCGAGGCCTACAAGTGGATAAAGAGCCAGGACCTGAGCCGCCCCGTACAGTATGAGCGTGCCGGTCTGGGCGACAACACCGATATCTACTGCCCCATGTATGCCTCGCAGGAATACTGCGAGAAGTATGGATCCGACCCCAAGGCCACCAAGCCTCTCATACAGTGCGAGTACAGCCATGCCATGGGCAACTCGAGCGGTGGATTCAAGGAGTATTGGGACGCCGTGAGGAAGGCACCCAAATATCAGGGCGGATTCATCTGGGACTTCGTCGACCAGGGCCTGCACGGCAAGGATGCCCAGGGACGCAACATCATCACCTACGGTGGCGACTACAACAATTACGACCCCAGCGACAACAACTTCAACTGCAACGGCTTGGTAAGCCCCGACCGGGTGCCCAATCCGCAGCTCTATGAGGTGGGCTATTACTACCAAAACGTGTGGGTGGAGCCTGTTGACCTCCTAAGCGGACGCATACGCGTGTTCAACGAGCACTTCTTCCGCGGTATCGACAACTACCAGCTCTTCTGGCGTCTTCTCGCCGACGGCACCGAGGTGCAGCACGGCGTGGTAGACGACCTGAAGGTAGGAGCGCAGCAGCGCAAGGACTACAAGTTGGATTACGACGCCGCACAATACGAAAACGTCAGGGAGCTGCTGCTCAACGTGGAATTCCGCCTGAAACGGGCCGAGCCCCTCATGGCAGCCGGACAGACGGTGGCCCACCAGCAGTTGGCCGTTTCCGGCGATTACTTCCAGGGCGTGCCCGACAGGGCCACACATATTCCTCCCAAGCAGAAGGTGAAAGACGACAAGAAGCACCGCCTGCTCACCATCACCGCCGACGAGTGTGTGGTGGAATTCGACAAGCAGACAGGATGGCTCACCCGCTATGAGGCCGCAGGCCGTCCGCTGATGGCCAAAGGCGGCACCCTGAAGCCCAATTTCTGGCGTGCCGTGACCGACAACGACATGGGTGCTGGCGTGCAGCGCATGTACCAAGTGTGGAAGAACCCCTCGCTGCAGTTGGAAAGCTTCCAGGTGCAGCCCAACAAACATGCCCGCTCCACCATGGTCACCGCCACCTACGCCATGCCTGAGGTGAAATCGCACCTCACCCTTTCCTATCTTGTAAAAGGTGACGGAGAGATAGAGGTGACGCAGACCCTTACTGCCGACGGTGACGAGAAAGTGCCCGACATGCTCAGCTACGGCATGGTGCTGCAGATGCCCTACGGACTGGACGTGAGCCACTTCTATGGCCGCGGCCCCGTGGAGAACTACCCCGACCGCAAGTACTCGCAGCATCTCGGCCTGTACACGCAGACCGCCGATGAGCAGTTCTATCCCTACATACGTCCGCAGGAGACCGGCACCAAGACCGACATACGCTGGTGGCGCCAGACCGACCAGACCGGTTTTGGCCTGATGGTCAGCACCCTGGAGCGTCCCTTCATGGCATCGGCCCTGCATTACGACATTGACGAGCTCGACGAAGGCCTCGACAAGCACCAGCGTCATCCTCAGCAGCTGGAGCAGTCGCCCTACACCAATCTGCATCTCTATGGCGAGATGGCCGGTCTGGGCGGCATCAACAGCTGGGGCTTCGACGGTTTCGCCCTGCCTCCCTACCGTGTGAACTACGGTCCGCGCTCCTTCACCTTCACGCTCGCCCCGGTCAGTGCCTCATCACCGGTGAAATAGCATCAACATGACTCATAACCATCAACAACATTTCATAAACAACTACAAACAATGAGAAAACTGTCTATTACGACCCTCCTCCTCGCTCTCCTTACCTTGAGCGGAGGTGTCGCCGCACAGCGACAGCTTACTGTGCAGACCAAGAAGATGGGGGCTCCCATCCAGCCCACCATGTATGGCATCTTCTTTGAGGACATCAACTTCGGTGCCGACGGCGGTCTTTATGCTGAGATGGTAATCAACCGCTCGTTCGAGTTTCCGCAGACCCTGATGGGATGGAACTCCTTCGGCAATGTGACGGTGAGCGACGTACGCCCCGCCTTCGACCGCAACCCCCACTATGTGGTGCTCGGCGACTCCGGCCACATCGAGAAGCGCACCGGTCTGGAGAACCGCGGCTTCTTCGGCATGGGCATCAAGAAAGGGCTGCGCTACGACTTCTCCGTCTATGCCCGCAAGCATGTGGCCTCGTCGGCCAATGCCCGCATACGCGTGGAACTCGTCGACTCGCGCAATGAGATAGTGGCCCGCCAGCGCATCACCGTGAGCAGCGGCGACTGGCAGAAATACACCGCCTCGCTCGAGCCGAAGGTGACCGACGGCAAGGCCCTGATGCGTGTGTTCCTCGAGACGGCCGAAGGGGTCGACATGGACCATGTGTCGCTCTTCCCCTCCGACAACTGGCACGGCCTGCGTGCCGACTTGGTGAAGGACCTGGAAGACCTTCATCCCGGCATCTTCCGCTTCCCCGGCGGCTGCATCGTTGAGGGCACCGATCTGGAGACCCGCTACCAGTGGAAGAATTCCGTGGGCCAGGTGGAGAACCGCCCGCTCAACGAGAACCGCTGGAACTACACCTTCGCCCACCGCATGTATCCCACCTACTATCAGAGCTACGGCATGGGATTCTACGAGTTCTTCCTCCTCTCCGAGAAAATCGGTGCCGAGCCGCTGCCCGTGGTGAGCTGCGGTCTGGCCTGCCAGTTCCAGAACCGTACCGACGATGCCCATGTGCCGGTCGACGACCTGCAGTCGTACATCGACGATGCCCTCGACCTCATCGAGTTCGCCAACGGCGACGTGACCACGAAGTGGGGCAAGGTACGTGCAGAAATGGGCCATCCCGCACCCTTCAACATGAAGCAGATCGGTGTGGGCAACGAGCAGTGGGGCGAGCTCTATCCCCCGCGTCTGGAGAAGTTTATCAAAGCTATCCGTGCCAAGTATCCCAAGATGAAAATCTGCGGCACCAGCGGCCCCTCGGCCGACGGCAAGGACTTCGACTATGGTTGGAAGGAGATGAAACGTCTGAAACTGGACCTCGTCGACGAGCACTACTACAAACCGCCGCAGTGGTTCTTCGACAATGCCGGCCGCTACGATTCCTACGACCGCAAGGGTCCGAAGGTGTTTGCCGGCGAGTATGCCGCCCACGGAAAGGGTGAGTTCAACAACTGGGAGGCCGCTCTCTCCGAGGCCGCTTTCATGACCGGTCTGGAGCGCAACGCCGATGTGGTGTATCAGGCCACCTATGCCCCTCTCTTCGCCCATGTGGAGGGATGGCAGTGGAAGCCCGACCTCATCTGGTTCGACAACCTGAAGACCGTCCGCTCCGCCAACTGGTATGTGCAGATGCTCTACGGTGTGTATAAAGGCACCCATGTGATAGGCTTGACCGAGAACGGCAAGGCCGTGGAGGGAGCCGACGGGCTCTATGCCAGCGCCGTTTACGACAAGAACGCCGGTGCCTACTATGTGAAGATAGCCAATGCCTTGACAACCGAGCAGCAGGTGAGCCTTCAGTTCAAGGGCATGAAACAGCTGTCGAAGGCTGAGACCATCCTGCTCACCGCCCGCAACGACGAGGCCGAGAACACCCTGGCCAACGACAAGGCCATCGTGCCGCAGACCGTGAAGGCCCAGCCCGAGGGCAATGTGCTCAACGTGAAGATGCCCAAGCGCTCTTTCGTAGTGGTGAAGGTGCAACCCTAACATATACAATTATTTCCACGTTTCGTGCTTGATTCGTTTTAAAACGGGTCAAGCACGAATTTTTATCCGTTTTTTTATCGAAATAAACAACTTTTAACAACAGATTACGGGTGATAGCAATTATTATTACTTAAATTTGCAGACGGAATAATACATAACCTAAATCATGCATATTATGATGAAAAAATTATTTGTCACCCTCATCTGCACACTCATGGCTTTTGCGGGTATGGCCCAGTCCAAGCTTCCGGCAGTCACACTGAAAAGCATGGACGGCAAGACCGTCAGCACCGACACCCTTTCCAACAACGGAAAGCCTATCATCATCGACTTCTTTGCCACTTGGTGCAAGCCCTGCAACCGCGAGCTCACCGCCATCAGCGAAGTGTACGAAGACTGGCAGGAAGAGACCGGCGTGAAACTGATAGCCGTCTCCATTGACCAAGCCCAGAATATCAATAAAGTGAAACCGCTCGTCGACAACCACGGCTGGCCCTATGAGGTGCTGCTCGACCCAAACAGCGACTTCAAGCGCGCTTTAGGTATACAGATGATACCCTATGTGCTGATAGTGGACGGCGACGGCAACATCGTCTACAAGCACAACGGCTACACCGAGGGCGCTGAGGAAGAACTCATTCAGAAAGTACGTGAACTGGTGAAGTAATGAGAAAACATATTTGTCTGCTGGCCCTTCTGTGCCTGTCGGCCTCGCTGTCGGCACAGGAGGAGCAACGGAAGCTTACGCTGAGCGGAAGTATTCAGAGCGATGTGCTCATCCCTGAGGAAGACGAGGCCATCGGTGCCAAGAAATACAACGACTGGGCACTGACCAACACTTATGCCGACCTCAATCTGAACAGTGAGTACATCGACGCCGGTGCCCGATTCGAATTTCTGAAACACCCCCTCCCTGGTTATGAGAACGACATCAAAGGATGGGGTGTGCCTTATGTATTCGTGAAAGGCCACTACAAGAACATCGAGGTGACGGCCGGTAACTTCTACGAGCAGTTCGGCTCCGGCTTCATCCTGCGCACCTACGAGGAGCGCAGCCTCGGCATCGACAACTCGCTGCTGGGCGGCCGCGTGGTGTACCGTCCGTTCAAGGGTGTAACAGTAAAAGCCCTCACCGGCGAGCAGCGCCGCTACTGGGCCCACAACGACTCCTGGATAACCGGCGGCGACTTGGAGCTGAACCTCGACGAATGGTCGAAGAAACTGCAGGAGCACGGCACCCACATCACCCTGGGCGCCTCGTTTGTGAACAAGCACGAGAAGGCCGACGAGATTTTCGCCGACGCCACCCATAAGCTCAATATGCCTGAAAACGTGAACGCCTTCGACGTGCGTGCCCGTTTCCAGCACGGCAACGTGAACATTCTGGCCGAATATGCCCAGAAGTCGCAAGACCCCTCTTTCGACAACGGCTATATCTACCGTAAAGGCAATGTGGCCATGCTCTCCGCCTCTTATTCGAAGCGCGGCATGAGCCTGCTGCTGCAGGCCAAGCGCAGCGACAACATGTCGTTCCGCAGCGACCGCGGCATGGTGGGCACCTCGTCGTTTATCAACCACCTGCCCGCCTTTACGATGGACCACACCTATGCGCTGGCAGCCATGTATCCCTATGCCACGCAGCCCCTGGGCGAATGGGCCTACCAGGCCGAGTTCGGCTATACCTTCAAGCGCAAGACCTTCCTTGGCGGCAAATACGGCACCAGCATCAAGCTCAACTACTCGTATGTACATGGCATCGACAAGAATGAGCCGGCTCCGCTGCTCGACGGCTCCACCACCCTCCGTGGCACCAAGGGCTATGGCTCCGCCTTCTGGAAGTGGGGCGGCGGCATGTACTATCAGGACATGAACATCCAGATAGAGAAGAAGCTCACCAAGGACTTCAAACTCAACCTCATGCTCATGAACCAATTCTACAACATGACGGTTGTGGAAGGCGAGGGCGGCATGGTCCACTCCAACATCTACGTGGCCGAAGGCAAATACCGCATCAACAACAAGCTCACCCTGCGCGGCGAGCTGCAATACCTCACCACCGGCGAAGACGACCACGATTGGGCTTTCGGACTGCTCGAGCTCAGCTTCCTGCCCCACTGGATGTTCACCATCGCCGATGAATGGAACTGTGGTGTGACCAACACACACTACTATCAGGCCCTCGTGACCTACAATTTGGGCAGCCACCGCATCCAGGCCGGCTACGGCCGCACCAGCGACGGCTACAACTGCTCGGGCGGTGTGTGCCGCTATGTGCCGTCGCAACGCGGTTTCACCCTGTCGTACAATTACAATTTCTGATTATGAAGAGAATTCTGCTACACCTTATTATATATATTATAGCGGCTCCCGCACTGCTTCTGCTCACCGGCTGCGACGAAGTGGACGAGGCCGACCGCTATGTGTATGTGAAACCCGCCGCTGTGGGTCGCAATATCCTCATTGAGGACTATACCGGCCAGCGCTGTGTGAACTGCCCCACCGGCAACGACCAGCTGCATGCCCTGCAGGAACAGTACGGTGCCGACACCGTCATCGTGGTGGGCTTCCACTCGGGTCCCCTGGCCAAGTCGGTGCGCCGTGTGCCCTATGCGCTGTGGACCCAGGACGGCGAAGACTACTACAACCACTGGAAGGTGGAGAACCAGCCCTCCATCTTTATAGACCGTGTGACGCTCAACGAGACCACCACCGCATGGCCCACCCTGGTGCGCGACGAGCTGCAGAAGCCGGCCTCGCTGAAACTGACCGCCAAGGCCACCGCCTACAGTGCCGCCGACTCGCTGTGCACCTTCGAGGTGTATGCGCAGGGCACCGACGGCACCACCACCGGCCATTTGCAGCTATGGATAACAGAAGACGGCATCACCGACTTCCAGTACATGCTCGACGGATCGGTGAACCGTGAGTACGTGCACAACCATGTATACCGCATGGCCGTGAACGGCCTGTGGGGCGACGATTTCAGCATCAAGGAGGGCGAAGAGAAGACTCTTCCCTACACCTGCAAGCTGAAAGGCGGTTGGAAACCCGAAAACATGCACATGGTGGCCTTTGTCTACAACGACAGCGGTGTGCAGCAGGTGACCACCTGCACCGTCATTCCCGCCGAAGAACCGACAGCTGAAGAAGAGTAACCAAGCAACAACAACTAAAAATCCCAGAATATGAAAAAAATCTTTACCCTTATGTTCGCCCTCGCAGGGTGCTGCGGCTTTGCCATGGCACAGGAAGAAGAGGAAGTGAACGACTCCTACCAGTTCATCAATGCCGCCGGCGAGATTATCGAAAACGGCAGCACCATCGTGATGCAGAACGTGGAGACAGAAGTAGACCCCGGTACCGGTGAAATCACCTACAAGGTGCCCGCTGACTTCCAGGTGAAAAACGTTTCCAACTCTTTCGGCGAGGCCGTGCGCCTGTGCATGAACATCACCCGTATAGACAACGGTGAGTTCTCCACTTGCGCCCTGGGCAACTGCATTCCCCCCAAATCGGAAGTCGGTGAACTCTTTACCTCTGCTCAGAAGCTCGATATGGGTGCCGCCAGCGGCGACCTGCTCACCGAGTGGTATGCCTTCGAATACGGCAAGTGCATTGTGGAGATGCAGATGGAGGTGGGCGAGATCGTGGGCTTCGGCACTTTCACCTTCCTGGAATACGGTCCGAAGATTACCGTTGAGTTCAACAATCCCGACCCCGCCGGCATCAGCGAGGCCGCCGGCAAGACAGTAACCCCCGTGGAGCGCTACACCCTCGACGGACGTACCGCCACCGCCACCCAGAAGGGCATCCAGGTAGTGCGCTACTCCGACGGCAGCGTGCGCAAGGTGGCTGTGAAATAATGAACAAGAGACATTCATCTTAAAACATAAACTGTTATGAGAAAAATTTTACTTTCTTTGATTTGCGTCGCCACCGCAGCCATGGCCTACGCCGTGGAGATTCCCGTGGGCTACTCCAAGGGACAGATAGCCGGTTCGAGCGACTACGTCGTAAACGGCAAAGGCGCCGTGGGTGCCGCCACCAGGATTTCTCCCGAGCTCACCGCCCCCTATGTGGGCAATGAGATACGCGGTCTGGCAGTGGGTATCATCGACTCGCGCTATTGCGACTCCATCCGTGTGTTTGTGTCCAACAGCCTCGATGGCGAGTATCTTGCCACCGGTTTCATCACCCGTAAGGATGCCGATTCAAGCAAGCGCCCCGCCGACGGTTGGAACAACATTCCCCTCGACAATGCCGTCGCCATCACCGAGGGACAAGAGCTGTTCATCGGCTTTATGTTCTACCAGCGCTACAAGTGCGAGGCCCTCTCATTCGTGGGCAGCGCCGACGAGAACCGCACCTATGTGAAGCGCGGCGCACTCGGCGAGTGGGAAGATGCCAGCAACAAGGGCAACATCAGCTTGGAGATGCTCATCGACGGCGAGAGCATGCCGCAGTATGACCTGCGTCTCGACGGCGCCAAGGGTATGCTCGAGAGCCCGGGCGTGATGAGCGCTACCCTCACCGTGACCAACAACGGTCAGGTGACTCCCGCCAACTTCGACCTTACCTTCACAGCCGAAGGTTTCAGCTATGTGGCTACCGTCAGTGAGGTGCCGGCTCCCGCCCTGGCAAAAGAAGTCAAGGTGGTGATGAACGATGTGCCCGACGGTGTGGGTTTTGACAAACCCATCACGGTGACAGTATCACGCATTGAAGGCGGCGAGGATGCCGTTCCCGGCGACAACGACCGCATACTCGGCGTGAAGGTGAAACGCAATGTGGTGGTGGAGGAATTCACTGGCACAGGCTGCGGCTGGTGTCCGCGCGGACTCGTGGGCATGGAGAGAATGCGCAATGTCTACGGCGACCGCTTCGTGGGCGTGGGCATCCACCAGTACAACTCTTCCGACCCCATGTATCCCACCCGCTACAAGAACCTCGGTTTCAGCGGTGCTCCCTCCTGCACCATCAACCGTACCACAATGACCGACCCCTACTACGGTACCGACAATATCGACATCTGCCACGACTTTGAGGCAGCCATGAACGAGGGTGCCATGGCATCGGTAGAGGTAACCGGCGCCTATGGTGAGGGCAAGACCACGGTCGACGCCACCGCCACCATCACCGCTCAGGACAATCTCTCGGGTCTGAAGCTCACCTTCGTGCTCATTGCCGACAGCTTGACCGGCACTACAGCAGCCTGGAAGCAGCAGAACTACTATGCCTCCAACTACAGTGCTTCTCAGCTGCCCGACGACATGTCACAGTTTGGTGCCGGTGGTGCAAACGGCCAGAGCTCATTCTTCTGGGTGTTCAACGATGTGGCCATCGGCACCTACTATGAGAGCGGCCAGTATGAGATGGGCCTCGACAACCTGGAGCAGGGCCAGAGCGTGACCGTGAACTACACACTCGACATGCCCACCAAGGCAGCCTTGGTCAACGCCCTTAACTACGACTACGTGGCCGTGATAGCCATGGTGCTCGACGGCCAGGGCCATGTGATGAATGCCGGCAAGTACTATCTCGGCGGTGTGGACCCCACCGGCATCCAGACGGTGTCGGAAGAGAACAGCAATGTGAGAGAGGTGGCCCGCTACACCATCGACGGCCGCCGCATCAGCTCGGCCCAGCCCGGTCTGAACATCGTGAAGCTTTCCAACGGACGCTCCTACAAAGTGATGGTGAAGTAAGATAATCATCACACATTAGTTAAATACATTTAAAAAGGTGGATGTACCAATCGGCACATCCACCTTTTTTGTTCAGAAATCCGCATAAAAAATCTATTTTTCTATCAAATTGTATGTTCTGCAACACAAAAAGTCGAAAAAATGTAATGATTATGTGCTTTTTTCGTTAAAAATTCAACGAATTTACATTTGTTTCAAATTTATTGCCTATATTTGCAGAAGAATATTCTTTGTTTAGACTTTTTTTTAATTTTAATCTATAATTTATTGTTTCACTAAAAAGGATTGATATGAGTAAGAAGTTTACATCTATCGTTGTGACAATGCTGGCCATGCTGGTGTTGTTCGCAGTTCCGGCTTCGGCGCAGAAGCGTCCGGATCCAAAGACCATGAAACAAGCGGTAATGGACCGTTCCAAGTTCGACCGCAGAGTTTCGAAAATGATTCACCCTTATGCCACGAAGATGAACCCCAGCCGGAAAGAGCTTCCCACTGGCAAATTCGTCAAGCAACAGGCCATTCAGAAGAACGCCATCAAGGCAGCGGCCCTCAATCCGCTCTATGGCCAGTTGGTATACGATGCATCCTGGACCACAGAGACCGCAGCCTTTGGTATCTACTCCATTATGCCGCAGGCTCCCGCCAACATTACCCCTGTGATTCTGCACGACTACCTTGGCGGCTTTAATGGCGGTGCCATTATCGACAACAAGTTCTATGTACACTATTACATCGAGTTCTGGGGCATGATGTTCATGCTCCGCGAGTGCTACGACCTGGAGACAGGCGAGCAAGTGCCCCTGGAAAACACCGAAATCGACATTACCGACTTGGCAACGGTTACATCCTATGACGCCAACACCGGCCTGTCGTACGGTATCTTCTACAATGAGGAAGGTTATGCCAACACCATCGCCAGCTACAACTATCTGAATGCCACCCAGACCGTGATTGGCACGACCAACAAGAACTATCTGGCCTGCGCTGTCGACGGTAAGGGCAGCCTCTTCGGCATTGACAGCAATGGCGACCTCTACAAGATTGACCTCAGCAACGGTGCAGAGACCCTCGTGGGCAACACCGGTGCTCTGCCCGCATACTTGCAGTCGGCCGCTATCGATCCCTCCACAGGTGCCATGTACTGGGCTTTCCTCGATGGTGTGAACTCCGCTCTGTATCAGGTGAACACCGAGACCGCCGCCACCACAGAGATTTTCGCCTTCGACACGATGAACGAGATTCAATACCTGCAGTCGATGGCTCCCGATGCAGCCGCCGATGCTCCTGCAGCCGTAAGCGACCTCGTAGCCTCTCTGGCCGCCGACGACCCCAACACGCTCGTGCTGAACTTCACCATGCCGAGCACCACTGTGAACGGTGATCCTCTGCTGGGTGCCCTGCAGTATTCTGTCGATCTGAACGGCAACGTGACCACAGCCGACGCTCAGCCGGGCGAGGCCGTGACCGCCACCTTCAATGGTCTGGAGACCGGTATGTACAACATTGTGGTGAGAGCCATCAGTGCTGTTGGCAACGGTGCCAGCGCCAAGACCAAGATCTGGGTAGGTGCCGATGAGGTGAAGGCTCCTGAATTCGCCAGCCTCACCATCGACGAGAACCTTCTCGCCACTGTCACCTGGGCCCCCGTCACCGAGGGTATCCATGATGGCTATGTGAATCCCGAAGCTGTGACCTACCGCGTGGTGCGCTATCCCGAGGAAGTGGTGGTGGCCGACGGTATTGCCGCTACTACCTTCACGGAGACCGTGGCTGTCGATCCCATGCGTATGGTATGGTACGAGGTGACCGCTCTCTATGAGGGCAAGCCCAGCCAGCCCACAGCAACCAACAGTGTGAAGGTGGGCAACCCGCTGAAACCTTCCTACACCTACAACTTCGACAACACCCAGGACGGTCTGTGGACCGTGATTGACTCCAACAACGACGGCAGCAGCTGGTTTTTCAATGCCGGCTATGCCGCCTGCCGTTACAGTGGCACCAACTCTGGCGACGACTGGCTGCTCTCACCCTCCTTCGAGCTCAAGGCAGGCAAGAAGTACCTGCTCTTGTTCGACACCTGGTGCATGGGATCCTACTATCCTGAGCGCGTTGAGGCCGGTGTAGGCCAGGGCGAGGATGTCTTTGGCTATGACATGCTGATCGACCCGACCGATGTGACTTGGACCTCCGATGCAGCCCAGACCCTCTCCGCAGTGGTTGAGGTTTCTGCCGACGGTGTCTACAACATCGGTATCCACTCGATCTCCGATCCCGATATGTACTATCTCTGCGTGAGCAACTTCGCACTGATCGACGGTGATACTCCCGGTGCTGCTACCAACGTTATTCCCGTGGCCGGTGAGCAGGGTGCCCTCAGCGCCACCATCAACTTCACCGCTCCTACCGTCACCAGTGGCGGCGATGCCCTCAGTGCCATCTCCAAGATTGAGGTGAAGCGCGGTACTCAGCTGATTGGTACCATTGAGAATCCCGCCGTTGGCGCTGAGTTGTCGGTCATCGACGAGTCGCTGCCCGAGGCTGGTCTCTACACCTATACCGTCCAGGCCTTCAATGAGAGCGGTTCCGGTTTGGTGGTCAACGCCAGCGTGTATGTGGGTAAGGACATTCCCGCTGCTCCTGTTGTGACAGCTGTCGACAACATGCCGGGTGTCACCCTGACATGGGAGCCTGTCACTGTCGGTATGAACGGTGGTTATGTTGATCCCGCCGAGATTGTTTACGAGATTCATGAGGTAGTGAACAACAGCATTGGTGATGTCATCGCCACCACCAGCGAGACTACCTTCGTGGATGCAGCCGCCAACATCGACGAGGTGCCCGTGGGCTGGCATCAGTATGTAATCTACGCCAACAACTCCGTGGGCCAGAGTCCTTATGGCATTGGTGCCCTGGTGGGCGGTGCTCCTGTGAGCCTGCCGTTCATCGACGCATTCAACCTGACACCCGACGGAAGTGCTCTTGAGAAGAGCTGGTTCGTCTCCGCAACGGAAGGCACCTCACAGTGGGGTATCACCACCGATATGTCGAGCGACGACAACGGCGTGTGCGGTTACTTCGCAGCCGCTGGAGCCGGTGAGGTCGCCAACTTGATGTGCCAGCGTATCAGCATGGACGGTGCTGCCGCTCCTGTGGCCATGTTCAAGTACTTCATGTATCCTGGCGACGACATCAAGCTCTGCTTCGGTTATGACAAGCAGGACGGCAACGGTATTGTGGAACTGGCTGAGGTGGCCGACGGCAAGAACGTCACCGAGGAAGGCTGGCAGACCGCTATTGTCGACGTTTCGTCGCTGGTGGGCAGCACACCTGTTGTGTTCTGCTGGATTGCCAAGGCCAATGAGGCCGAAGCCATGGTATTTGTTGATGAAATCCGCATCGGCGATGTCTACGAGCAGGATATGGCAGCTGTTGCCATCACCGCACCGAAGGCCATCCAGGTGGGTGAGAGCGGCGCTGTGAACATCACCGTGCTCAACAACGGCGCCAATGCCGTGGAGGCTGGCGACTACACCGTGAAGCTGTTCGCAGGTGAGAAGGAAGTGGCCGAGATCACTGAGACTCCCGCCCTCGCAGCCTACAGCGGAACAGCTGTGCTCAACACCAGCTACACCGCCCGTGTGGTCGACGCATCCCCGCTCACCCTCACTGCTGAGGTGGTGTTCGAGAAAGACCTCGACCTGCGCAACAACACTGCACAGACCAGTGTCAATATCCGTCAGAACAAGGTCGACGCTGTGAACGACCTTGCAGCCTTCACTACCGGCTGGCCCGCCGTGAAGCTCACATGGAGCGCTCCGAAACCTGCCGTAGGACCTGGCACCGGTGTTCTCGTCACTGAGGACTTCGAGGATCAGGAAGTATTCCAGGATTGCGACAATGGTGGCATCGACTTCGACATCCAGACCGGTATGATCGGTGGCTGGACCGTGTACAACGGCGACAACTACTACTCATACGGTTGGAACGGTGTCACCTTCCCCGGACAGAACACTCCGCGCGCCTTCATCGTATTCAACCCGAGCAACTACTTCGACCTGACCGAGGGCAATGCACATGCACTCGTACCGTACTCCGGCGACCAGTACATGCTGTCGCACGATGCTACTCCCAACGAGACCGGAACTCCCATCCAGACTGACGACTGGCTCATCTCGCCCGCTCTCTCCGGCAATGCACAGACCGTAAGCTTCTTCGCTACGGAGATTACCGACCAGTACGGCCACGAGAGCTTCGAGGTGCTCTATTCTACCACCGACACCAATCCTGAGAGCTTCACCAAGGTGTACGACGGACAAGCTTCTACCGAGTGGACAGAGATAGAGATTGACCTGCCCGAGGGTGCCAAGTACTTCGCCATCCGCAACATCTCGACCGATGTGTTCGGTCTGATGATCGACGATGTGACCTATGAGGCTTCCGCCGCTGTGGCTGCCGTCAAGGGTGCTGATCTGGAGATTACCGGTTACAACGTATACCGCGACGGCGAGCTCATCGCTACCGTGGGTGCCGATGTGAACGAGTATCTTGACGTGAACGAGACCGACGGTCTGCACTCCTACAACGTGACCGTGCTCTACGGCACTGTTGAGTCGCCGCTGTCGAACACTGTTTCCGTGGTGACCGCCATCGAGGAGCTCCAGACCGCTGAGGGCATGGAGAATGCCGACATCACCGTCTATGGTGCCAACGGTGCCATCATCGCACGCGGCAAGGGTGTGTTCAACTCACTCCGCACCGGTGTGTATGTAATCAAGGACAATGTGACCGGTGCTGTGAAGGGTGTTTCTAAGAAATAACCTTACAAGCCGTCATTCTTAAAACAAGGGCCGCATTCCAAAGGGGATGCGGCCCTTTTTTATCAATTCTACCGATGTGTACCCTAAGCGGTGGACATCTTGCGGCCTCACAGCGTACCAAAGCCGTTTTTCCAAACATTTTTGCCTATGAAAGTGCACAGTATCAATATATTTTGTTACCTTTGCAACGAATATAAACATTTAGAAACAACCTCCTTTCACCTACCCTAACAAAAACATCGTTATGACAATCCGGAACCGAATGGCCCTGCTTTTTGTGCTGCTTTTTGCCGCCCTGCAGGGATCCATAGCCGCACCCAGAACCCTGTCGCAAATGAAGGCTGCCGCCCAGGCCGCTCTCAAATCACACGCACGGACACTTGGTGCCAATAAGGAGCTGAAGGCCATCCTCACCAAAGAGCAGGTGGCCCTGATAGGCTATAATGACGGTCCCTATGCCGTGGTGGCAGCCGACGACCGTTTCCCCGCCGTGCTTGGTGTGTCGAAGACCCCCTACTCTGGCGGTGCGAACGCCAATTTCGAGTTTTGGCTCAAAGCCATGTCGGGTGCGCTTGCCTACCGTGTCCAGCACAACATGCCCGCCCATATCATCACCCCCGACCCAGCCTTTTTCCCCGCCAGCGTAGAGCCGCTCTGCAGCTCGTTCTGGGATCAGCTCACCCCCTACAACAACCTGCTTCCCTCCGGCATCTATACCGGTTGCGTGGCCACCGCCATGGCACAGGTGCTCTACTACCATAAGGCACCCGAGCACGGCACCGGCACGCGCACCATTCAGGCCAAGGGTACCCCAGTGACCGCCAACTTCGAGGAGGACTACTACGACTGGGACAACATGCTCGATGTGTACCGTGGCAACTACAGTGACGAAGAGGGCAATGCCGTGGCCCTGCTCATGCGCGACTGCGGTGTGGCCGCCAACATGAACTACGGCAATGCCTGGGACGGCGGCAGCGGTGCCTACTCACAGGATGCGGCCTCCGGTCTGCGCACCTATCTCAACATGCCCGAGGCCGAGTGCAAGGAGCGCGACCGTTACAGCGACACCGAATGGATGGAGATGGTTTTCAATGAGTTGGCCTTTGTGGGTCCGCTCTATTACGGCGGCACTGACATGCAACTCTATTCCGGCCATGCCTTTGTGCTGCACGGCTACAACGAGGAAGGCCTCGTATATGTAAACTGGGGATGGAGCGGCGACGACGACGGTTTCTTCGACATCTCCCTGCTCAACCCTCCCGGCTACAAGTTCAGCGCCGGTCAGGACATGATTATCGGCGTGCACGGCGACCTCAACGCCAGGGCCTCGCGCAATGACACCATTCAGATGGAACAGGCCGGCCAGCTGCTCAATGAACTGGCGGAGCTCGTACCTGCCGACTCGCTCAACCTCATTGCCGGCCTCAAGGTGAGCGGCCCCATCAACGGTGCCGACCTTCTCACCCTGCGCTCCATGGCCGGCTGCGACGAGGAGATGAACATGTTCAGGGGCACGCTCCGCAGCCTCGACCTCAGCGAGGCCACCTTCGTGGGCGGCGGCGGCCATTTCATCAACACAGGCTCCCGGCAGATTTCCACTGCAGCCAACCGGTTGCCTGAACTGGCGTTCTACGGTTGCCGCTCGCTTGGCACACTCATTCTTCCCAAGAACATTGTGAGCATAGGCAAGGGTGCCTTTGCCATGTGTACCGGTCTCAACAATCTTGTTCTGCCTGAGGCCAATGACAGTCAGGAATACATTCTTGAAGACCAGACCCTCTATCTGAAGACAGACCCCAACACCATCTACGAGGTGCTGCCCACCGCCAAGGGGGCTTACGAGGTGGTGAAAGGCCACACCGCCGTAGCCGACTATGCTTTCTCCGGCTGCAGCAAGATAACCAAGATTCACCTGCCCAGCACCGTGACCGAGATAGGCAACAGTGCCTTCCAAGGCTGCTCCGGCCTGAAAGAGTTTAAACTTGCCCACAAAGAGGTTCCCCAGACTGGCACCGCCGCCCTGGAGGGAGTGAATTTCAACAATGCCATCCTCTATGTGCGTGCCGGCATGAAAGACAATTTCCGGTATCACAGCGAGTGGGGCAAGTTCGGCAAGGCACCGCTCGACAACATCAAGGAATTCGGCTCCGCCGTCACCGCCCGCAATGCCGGCCGCGACTATGGCGAGGAGAATCCCAGGTTCGGCTACCAGTACAGCGGCGACCGTCCCAATGGCACCCCAGCCCTCAGCTGCGACGCCGACATCTACTCACCCGTCGGCAAGTATGTGATTCACGTGGAGCCCGGCACCATCACCGACGAGGTGGTCGACTACTACGATGGCACCCTTACCATCTGGAAGGCCAAGCTGAAAGTGAGCGTGGGCGACTACGAGCGTTTTGTGGGTCAGGAGAATCCTGAGTTCGAGCTTACCTACGACGGTTTCAAGCTCGGCGAGACCCCCGACGTGCTCACCCGGCAGCCCGTTGCCACCACCACCGCCACCATCGACTCGCCCGAGGGCGAATATCCCATCACCATCAGCGGCGGCGAGGCCCAGAACTATGAATTCCGCTACCATGCCGGTGTGCTGAAAGTCGTCGCCGACCCCTCCGGCATCACCGAGCTGCGGAACAGCGACAAGACCTTCGATGTCTACACCGTCGACGGCATCAGAGTGGGCCAGGGCATCAGCTTGCAGACCCTGAGCAAGGGTGTGTATGTGGTGAACGGCCACAAAATCGTAATCAAATAATAATCAGCGACATAGATTGACATTATTGTCAAGTGTGAAGGGCCATGCCAAGCTATCTTGAGCATGGCCCTCTCAAGAAAGCCCCAACAGCATCCAACCCACAAAAAAAAGACCGCCTCATGACTAAGAACAGACTCCTCATGGCTGCAGCCGGACTGATGGTCTGCACCCTCCTGCAAGCAGCTCCACGCACAGAAGCACAGATGCGGGCTGCCGCAGCCGCAGCCCTGAACCGCACCCGCCCCGCCGGCATGGCCCGTGTCGTGGGCAGCCAGCTGCTCCCCGTGGAAAAGACGTCCGAATACCATGTCTACGCCCTTGAGGCCGGCGGTTTTGCCATTGTGGCCACCGACGACCTGCTGCCCGATGTGTTGGGCTACTCAGCCAAGGCCTACCGGCAGCAGAGCGACAATCCCCACTACCAGTGGTGGCTGCAGTGCGTGGAGGAGGTGTCGCGCCAGACACGCAAGGCCAACAAGCCCCTGCGTGTGGTGGCCCCCGACACGACCAAATACGCTTCCTCCGTCGCCACGATGATGCGCTCCGAGTGGGGCCAGACCGACCCCTATTGGAACCAATGCCCCGTCACCACCGACACCTGCGTGGTGGGCTGCGTGGCCACCGCCATGTCGCAGATACTCTACTATCACCGCACCCCTGCTCACGGTAAAGGCTCCCACTCGTTGTGGCTGGAAGGCAAGACCTACACAGCCGACTTCGGCAGTGCCACCTACGACTATGACCACATGCTCGACTTCTACGCCGCCATCCCCTACACCCAGGAGCAGGCCGATGCCGTGGCCCAGCTCTGTTATCATTGTGGCATCGCTGTCGACATGCAGTACAGCCCTGAAGGCTCCGGTGCCTATTCGCAGGACGCCGCCGACGCCCTCGACCGCTATTTTGGCTTCAGCGAAGCCCGCTACCTCTCCCGCAACAGCTACTCTGAGAACGAATGGATGGACATTCTCTTTGAGCAGTTCAACAACGGCTGGCCCGTCTACTATTCTGGCTCCGACCCCAACCCGATAGACGGCGGCGGCCATGCCTTCGTGCTCGACGGCTACGACGAGGAGGGCCTGGTGAGTGTGAACTGGGGCTGGAACGGCTGCGAGAACGGCTATTACAACATCGCCCTGCTCAACCCCTTCACCAACTCGTTCTACCAGCAGCAAGGCGCCATCATCAACATCAAGGGCAACGGCTCTCACGGCCCCCTGCTCACCGCTGAGGTGCAGTTGGACGAAGCCGGCACCCTGGCTGCCGCCCTCGACGCCGACCATCTCTTCGACTACGGCCAGCTCACCGTGAGCGGTCCCATCAACAGCACCGACCTGCGCCTGCTGCGTGAGCTGTGCGGCCGCAACGCCCTTGGCGAGAGCACCCGGGGCAACCTTGAGGTGCTCGACCTGCGCAACGCCCAGATTGTGGCCGGCGGCGAATACTATCTTGACGACGGCGGCCGCCGCTACACCACCGCCAAGGATGTGCTTACCGAGCGGGCCTTCTACAACTGCCGCACCCTGCGCCAGCTCTACCTGCCGGAGAGCATGAAAAAGATGGAGAAGGGCGCCCTGGCCCTGTGCAACCGCCTCGACACCGTCTACATCCCCACCGGTCCCGACAAAGCCTATGTGATGGAAGACGGTGCCCTTTACGACAAGGCCGACCCCACTCTGCTTCTCTGCGTGCCGCCCACCGTGAGCGGTATCTTCGAGGTGAAGAGCGGCACCACCGTGCTGGCCGACTATGCCATGGCCGGCTGCCTCCGCCTGCACCATCTGGTGCTGCCCAGCTCACTCACCTACATAGGCCATTACGCCTTCTACCAGAGCAACAGCATGATGTCCATCCGCTGCTACTCGCGCGAGCCCGTCAGCACCGGCGGCAACCTCTTCACAGGCATCCGCTCCTCGGTGTGCTACCTCTACGTGCCAGCCGGTTCGGCCGATGCCTACCGCTATCACTCCGAGTGGAGCTACTTCAGCCGCCACTACGACCATATTACCGAGTTCGGCTCCGCCGTCATAGCCCGCAACGCCGGGCGCGACTACGGCGAGGAGAATCCCACCTTCGGCTATCAGTTCAGCGGCGACCGCCCCAACGGCATCCCTGTGCTCACCTGCGAGGCCACTGCCTCCTCTCCCGTGGGCGAATATACAATCCATGTGGAGCCCGGCACCATCACCGACGAGATTATCACCTTCGTCGACGGCACCCTGAAGGTATGGAAAGCCAAGCTGAAAGTCTCCGTAGGCGACTACGAGCGCTTTGTGGGTCAGGAGAATCCGGAGTTCGAGCTTACCTACGACGGTTTCAAGCTCGGTGAGACCCCCGATGTGCTCACCCAGCAGCCCGTGGCCACCACCACCGCCACCATCGACTCGCCCGAGGGCGAGTATCCCATCACCATCAGCGGCGGCGAGGCCCAGAACTACGACTTCCGCTACACCAAGGGCACCCTCAAGGTGGTGGCCGACCCCAGCGGTGTGAGCGAGGTGAGCAGCAGCGGTAAGGCACAGGACCGCCGGGTCTACACCCTCGACGGTCGCTTTGTGAGCCGACGGCCCGGCCAGTTGCCCAAAGGCGTGTATGTCATGGGCGGCAAGAAGTATGTGGTAAAATAGTACAGCCAACGATCAAGCACCTATCCCTATGGAGATTACGACAGCCCAGCCCTCCGACATACCCCAGATAGTAGACATCCATCTTCGGGCCTTCGAGGGCTTCTTCCTTACTTCGCTCGGACCGCATTTTCTGCGGCTCTATTACGACTCCGTGCGCACCTATCAGGGCGGCGTGCTGCTCAAGTGCGTCAACCAAGGCCAGACCATCGGTTTCTGTGCGGCAGCCCTCCATTCGGCCGGATTCAACAAGCATCTGGTCAAGCACCGCCTGGCCGACTACATCCTGATGGGGGGCCGGCTCGCCTTCACGCGCCCACGGGCCCTATGGCGCCTTTTCCTCAATTTCTCCAAGGAAGACGCCGACCATGGCGACACCGGCGACTATGCCGAGCTGCTCTCCATCGGCGTGGACCCCGACGTGCAGCGCTCCGGAGCCGGCAAGCAGATGCTGCAGGCACTGGAAAAAGAAGTAGAAAGCAGAAACGGGAAGCAGCTCTCGCTTACCACCGACTATTATGACAACGACAAAGCCATCGGTTTCTACCGTGCACTCGGCTATCACGAATGGTACGATTTCATTACCTATCCGCAGCGCCGCATGTATCGTATGATAAAGACTTTGCAGCCGTAAGCCAGACTGAATCAGGCTATTCCCCCGCGATTTTAATGTTGCTCCCCGTCATCCATGCAGCACGTCCGACAGTAGGTAGATGGTCAGATTCGCAATATCTTCGGGAGTGCCGTATCTCTTGAGAGGGTATTTCATTTCATCCTCTTTCAGTTTCTCCTCATCCGTTCCGTCGGCAAACACCAGATCCGTCCACACCATAGCCGGGCTGATGCAATTCACCCTTACGTTGCGTGGGGCCAATTCCAGGCTCAGGCAGTTGGCATATGAAATGACGGCCCCTTTTGATGCACTGTAGACAGCGTTTCCAGCACTTGGCAATGAAGCGGCAATGGAAGCGATAAAGACAATTGAGGCCCCTTTCTTTATTTTCCGCTGTTTCAGCAGCTCCGCCTGCAACAGTACCGGTGCCATGAAATTGACAGACATCACACTCTTCACATCTTCCTCACGAAGCTGTCTGCACAGGATCCGCTGCCCTATCCCGGCACAATGCACCACCCCATCCAATTCAGGCAAGGAGGAGGCCCAATCCGCCAGATGCTGCTGGTCGGTCAGGTCGCCCGTCATTGTCGAATGTCCGTCTCCCGCCATCATGGCCAGCGTTTCCGACAGCCGGTTTTCATTGCGCCCTGAAAGAACGACACAGGCCCCCATTTTGGAACAAGAAACGGCTTTGCCGCGTCCTATTCCGGAGGAAGCTCCCGTCACGAGGATGGTCTTTCCTCTTAAGCTAAAAGGGTTGAAAGTGCTCTCCATTATCTATTTAAAAAAGTCCATTAATCCGTTATTCTGCAATTCAAGCGCAAAATTACAAAAAAAGTGAAACTATCCGTTATAGGGGCAACTAGTTCGTTTTTTTCTAAAAGGAAGCTTTATTGTCACATAGACCTATGATACTTGTCTTTCAGATGCAAAGAAACGTTAAGCCATAGAACAAGATAAACGGCTATTCTGCCCAATATGTTAATTTTTGAGATAAAAGCAATTCTCCATTCATTATTTTTATTACCTTTGCAAGGCCAATCGGAGTTTTATTGACTTTTACGGTGCCACACAAGGAAATGAAAATTCTGACATGGTAGCTTTTGAGCAATTTTGGTGTTGTTCAGGGGTTTATATGTTATCAGACATTAAAAACATGGAATTAGAGAAATTCATCCAAAATTTTGCGGATCAGTTCGAGGATACAGATCCCAGTCAGATTCAAAGTGATACTGTTTTCAAAGATATCGACGAATGGTCTTCTTTGACAGCGCTCTCTATTCTTGCTATGATTGTAGAAGAATATGATGTCGCTCTTAGAGGCGATGACATTGAAAAGGCTGAAACAGTGGAAGATTTATTTAACACCGTAAAATCTAAAATCTGATGGCCTTTTTATCAGTAAAGAACGTAAGGATTGCCGGCATTAGTGCCGGCGTTCCTTTAA